>QHYZ01000099.1 GCA_003225295.1 Acidobacteriota bacterium
ACGCGAAAAACTCCAGCCGGTGCTGCTCCGCCGTACGCGGCAGTCCGTAAGCCAGCAGCTACCGCCGCGCACGAACGAAATCATCCGCATCACGCCCACCCAGGAACAAATCGACCTGCACCATTCACACATGCGGCTCGTCAACAGAATCACAAGGAAGAAGTTTCTCACCGAGATGGACCTGCTTAGGCTGCAGAAGCACCTGCTCATGTGCCGCATGTCCGCTAACAGCACATTCCTCGTGGACAAGGAGGCGCCCGGGTACTCGTCGAAACTCGAAGAACTTGACGATTTGTTCGATCGGCTGTTTTCAGAAGAGAACCGTAAGGTGCTTCTCTTCTCGGAATGGACCACAATGCTCGACCTGATCGAGCCCCTCCTGGAGAAGCGTGGCCTTTCCTTCGTCCGCCTTGACGGTTCGGTGCCGCAAAAACTGCGGCAGGGGCTGGTCCACGAATTTCAAAGCAATCCCGGCTGCCGCTTGTTCCTGACGACCAACGCTGGCTCGACCGGGCTCAACCTGCAGGCGGCGAACACAGTCATCAATGTCGATCTCCCTTGGAACCCTGCGGTTCTAGAACAGCGCATCGCGCGAGCTTACCGCATGGGCCAGGAACAGCCGGTTCAGGTTTTCGTCCTGATCACCGAGGACACCATCGAAGAAAAACTGCTCAGCACGCTTTCCGCGAAGCACAATTTAGCCCTTGCCGCCCTGGATGCCGAGAGCGACGTGGATCAAGTCGATCTCGCCGGCGGCATCGAAGAACTCCGCCGGCGTCTCGAAGTTCTGCTCGGCGCCCGCCCCGAAGCCCCATCGGACATGAGTCTCCGCCGGGAGAGTGAACTCGCCGTAGCCCAGGCTGCCGCCGAACGCAGTGCCCGCCGCGAAAAACTCGCCGTCAGCGGCGGTCACCTGCTTAGCGCCGCGGTTCAATTCCTTGGTGAACTGTTGCCGGCGCCATCGGATTCCTCGGAATCGAAGGCGGCGACGACTGCTTTGGCAGTAACTTTGAAACAGAACCTCACCGATCTCGTGGAACCAGACGATCGCGGCCGTCCGCGCCTGACCTTCGCGCTGCCAGACTCGACTGCTCTCGATGGGCTGGCTAACGTCCTCGCGCGCCTGCTGGTCCGGACTCAGTCCGCAAACGGGTTGTGACTCTTAGGTGTGCTGAATGGACTGGTCAAAGCCGTTCAGTCACGTCGAAGACCCGACGTGTTGGCAGATCGGCGAAACAAATTCTGACGCGCCCATTCCAGACGGGCCACCCGTCAATCAATCCCAATGCCTGAGAAACTCGATTTGGTTTGTCAGCATGCTTCGAAGGATCGCGGGGCTGCCACAGCCGGACGCGTAGCGAACCAGGAAAGACAGCCAAATTGAGCGCTCCGAGTGAGCCAGTCGGGACAAGTGTGCGGCCAGGCAGGTTGGAGGCGAGAAACAGACCAAACAAGTCAGTGAAACCGCCAAACGAGCCTCGATGCGACCCGACGGCGGCTATGTCGCTATGTCGATCGTCGATCTGAACTTGACACGAGAGGGCTGGATTAGAAGCAAACGACGCTGCCCTTTTGGTGCAGCTTTGGAGCAGGCCAAGGAAGGCTCGGAACTCGTAAGCGCAACCGAAGCAACGACTTGGATTTGATTTGCGTCCAAGCAATCATCTGCGATCTTCCACTAGCCTGGCAGGCCGAGGCTCATATAACGATAGACTGCTCGTACTAAAGGGACGGAATGTGCTCAATGTTGTATTCGCAGGGTGAGCTCTATTCTTTGGGTTTTAGCCCCTGAGGAATGCTTTTTTTCATAAGCGCGTGGCCGTGCTTCCGAGTGCGCTGGGAGGTATGAGCGATCAGGCGAGGGAGTTGGCAGCGGGCTGGCAGGAATCCGCTATGGAAGCCAAAGCCCATCGCCCGACGTGGAAGACTCTGTTGGCTTTCGCGATTGTCTATTTTGTGTGGGGATCCACATTTCTCGCAATTCGCGTTGGCATCAGCGAAGTACTGTAGCAAGTTCTTGCCACAAGGAAGGGAGGAGATGGGTCGCCAAGTTCGCTGTGAAAGGGTAAACCATCCTGTGGCTACGGCATGGCTGAGGAATTGGGCTAGGACAGCCTCCCGAATGTTAAGCTAACCTGCGAAAGCTTTGAGGACGAGGAGTCATGGCGCAGATCACAAGAAGGAATATCTTGTTGGCCGGCCTCGCGCTTCCGAGTATCGCAGAGGCCGTGCACGCAAACGTGTCCACCGCGGAAGGCTCTGAGAAGCCGAAACGATTCGAGGAAGTGATCGGATTCGAAGTGGCGGAGGCAGTTTCTGGTCATCCGATAGGCATCCTGCCTCTCGGAAGCCTGGAGTTTCACGGACCCCACAATCCCCTGGGGACGGATTCGATCATCATATCTGGGATCGCTGAGCGGGTAGCGGCGCGCACGAGGGCGCTGCTCTTTCCAGCGGTCACGTTCACTCAGTGTCCCGCGCACACGTCGCATTTTCAGGGGACGATCTCGGTCCGTCCTGAAGTCATGACCCTGTACTTCGAGGACATACTCAGAAACATTCTGCATCTCGGTTTTCGTAAGGTGTTCATCCTGAACGGCCATGACGGAAACATCGGGCCGGCACGCGGTGCGGTCGCACGGATCGCCGACGAGATTCAGGACGCGGCGTTGCTGTTTGCAAACTGGTGGGAATTTGTCTCCAGCGAAACGATGAAAACGATGGGTCTTTTTCACCAATCGAATGGCGGACACGGCCACGGTGGACCACTGGAAACGTCTGCCATAGCGGCCTTCCGACCCGATTTGATTCACTTAAGTCATGCACGCGACCTACCTGAGCCGCCCGAGCTTTCCGGCGGGGCACCGTATTATCTGCAGAAGTCCAAGGCTGCAGAATGGCCCGGATATTCTGGTAATGTGAGCGCGGCCTCCGCCGAGAAGGGGCGGAAACTGGTCAGGATCAGCGAGGACGCCATTGTGAAGCTCATTGAAAACTGGCTAAGCCATGATGAGGTTCCGGGCAGTTGGTAAAACGGGCGGAGCTGTCGCAGATTCGTCGTCGGTAACATGCCCTGGGCATGTCGCGTCGACCCGCCTAGTCGGGAGAAGTCATCATTGTGACCATGCGCACCAACTTGTTGCGATGTTTCGCAGCATCCAGCGCCTGTTTCGTCATCATCCTCTCAGTGCTGGGACGCGGCGTACGCAACCAGGGCGCGCGAAGTGAGCCTTCTAGTCCTCTGGCGCAAGCTCACTCTTCCCTTGAGCGCGGAAACCCTGAAGAGGCCATACAAACCCTGTCTAGTTATCTTCAGAATTATCCCAGGGACACTTCCGTCCGAATGCTCCTTGGTGAGGCATTCGCGATTGCTGGCCAAAGCGACCGCGCCGAAGCAGAGTTTCAGCGTGTTTTGCAGATCACGCCCAACAATTATTTCGCGTTGGCAGCCCTTGCCGGACTGCATGACAGAGCAGGGCACCCGGAAAAGGCTGAGCCCATGCTTGCACGCGCCGTAAAGCTCAGCCATGGTACACGGCAAACTCGAACGCAGTGGGCGGCCGTACTAGCGCGCCTCCATCGTTACAAGGGGGCGGAAAGTGCCCTGGCGGGTCTGCCACCGCCCAGCAGTCGGGAAGAGCGCATAGCTTTCTACCGGCTAAAGGGTTCGGTAGCCCTCGGCCTGGGAAATCCTTCGGCTGCCGCAGCCGAAATGGAGAAGGCGCTACTGCTAAAACCGAATGACGTTGGGCTCAACGTCGCGACTGCAGCAGCCGAGGTTCATTCGAACAACTGGCAGCGGGCCGCACGCCTGGTAGGTCCGGCTTACTCCCTTAACCACGATCCCGGAATCGGGCTAGTCCTACTGGAGGCGCAATTAGGCGGAAGCGATGACGTCAAACAGACGCTGGAGTCACTTCGTGCGACTAGCTTGCCCCCGGAGGAGACCGCAGCTCTCCACCAACGCATCGCAGAAGTTCTGACCACCTACGGACAGTTTTCAGAATCCATCGAAGATTTCAAGAAGGCTGCGGAACTCGAACCGGAGCGAGCCGATTTGGCTTTCAACCTGGCTCTCGCACAGTTCAAGGCCGGTCATTTGGGCGAAGCCCTGGTGAGCGCAGACAAATGTCGAGAGGTCGGCGATAGCGCCGATCTTGAGGACCTGCTCGGGGATATCCAGGAGGGTCGCGGCGATAATCTGGCCGCCGTCCGGAGCTACCAGGCGGCCGTGGCGCTGGCTCCTGCGGAGGAAAAGTATCGGGTTTCGCTCGCGGTTGAATTGATTCGGCACAAGAGCTTCGAGGCTGCCAAAGTGGTTCTCAAACAGGCGGAGGAGCTACTACCGAGTTCCTGGCGGATTCAGCTCGCGTTAGGAATGGTGGAATTCTTTGCGGGAAGCGATGAGCAGGCCAGCCGAATCCTCGTACACGCTGCAGACCTGGCTCCAGAGCCCTTTACCGCCTTGGGGTACTTGGGAGACATCCAAATGGATCAAGCAGCCGTTCCTGATCCTGTGGCCTTGGATCGCCTGTGCCAATATGCGGATCATCATCCAAAAGAAGGAAAAATGCAGTTTTATTGCGGCGCGCTGACCCTCAAGAGGGACTACACTTCCGGCGACAGGGCGCACATCGACGACATCGTGCGGCGTCTGCAGGCAGCCGCTAACCTCCTTCCGAAGGACAACGCTCCTTCGCATTGTGAACTTGGCAAGATCTACAGTTGGGTGGAGCAATGGGCGAGAGCGCGCCAAGAAATGGAAGTCTGCGCTCGCATGGACACGGATCTGGCCGAGTCACATTACCGCCTAGCCAAAATCTATCAACACATTGGACAGCCGGAACGAGCGCGGCAGGAAATGAAACTGTACGACGCCGCTGCGCAGCGCCAGGCGGACGAGAACGCTCGACGTGATGAAACCATGAAGACGTTCTTATACAAGATTCAGAACATACCGCATCGGTGATTTGATTCGGCCTCTAACCTTCTTCTTTCCGCCTCGATTCCTGACTGTGCTTATTTCTTAGTGGCACCAGATTCTTTTGCTGCGCGTGTACCGGTCAGTTGGGGATTCTTCGCCAGGCTCACCATGTTGGCGAAAATGCGATATGCGCCGGGAACTCCCTCCGGCATCTGCCGGTAGAAAGCGTAGGCGTTGTAGATATAAACGCCCTTGCCGTATTTCGCGTAGACCAGTCCGCCTTTTTGAGGAGCCTGTCCGGGGTCGTGAGTTTCCAGCAGCGGTTCAAAAGATGCATCCCACGATTGAAGAAATTTCGACCCGCGCTCTTCCACCCAGTTGTCAAAGTCCTTGTTCGTGATCTTGTTGGGCCAAGCAAAAACGGGGTTCGACGGAGCCAGGATTTCTACTTTGGAGTTTTCGTCGGTAACTTCTTCCGGGTTGGACCCCATATTGTACGGATAGGGGCCATAGTTCTGATCGAATTCCTGAGTGTTGTACTGAACAATGATTACGCCCCCTCTCTTCACATAGTCGAGGATGCGGCCGTTATGGGCTTTCAGGTCCTCACGGACTGCGTAGGTCCGGACGCCCATGACGATGGCGTCGAATTTCGAAAGGTTCCCGCTGGCGAGATCCTCGGCTGACAGGAAATGCACCTGGATTCCTAGGTTCTCAAGGGACTGCGGTAATTCGTCACCTGCACCAACGATGTAACCGACGTTGAGATCGGGCGCTACTTTCACGTTAACTCCTGTTGTGTGGAAGATCGCCGGACGGTAGAGATTATAAGGACGCAATCCCGAGTAGCCTACCGTGTAATAACCCTCCTTGTAGTCCTGACCGGCGAATGCAGCTATCGCTGTGACAGCGTAAGGTTTTTCTTCCAACTGCACAGGCGTCACGCGAAAGGTGAGAGTTTGATCTTCATCGTCCTTCCTAGTTGAAAACTCTTCTTGTGGCGCTTTCCAGCCCTCCGGCAGATCGAGCTTCACTGTCCCCTTCGCTGGACCCTTGACGTTGCTGTGCACGATGACCCTTAGGTCGAACGACTTGGCAGCCAGAGCGACTATTCCGGCCCGCGGTGCAATGGAAACCGAGATGGCCGGGCCCAGGATGAGCGGCTCGAGCACCGTTCCGGGACCGTTCACACGCTTGACCGATTGAACGACCTGCGATACCTCGAAGGGCACACCGTTAAAAGCGAAGCGTAGTCTAGCGGAAAGAGGATAGGGAGCCACAGCCAAATCCAGATCATTGGAGTCCTGAATGTCGTAATAGGGTTGTTCTATGTCGGGTCGCGTGAAGTAAGGTCGGCTGTAACCGGCATTCTGCGGCGTACGGACGGAAAACCGTGCAGCTAACGACTCTCTACCGTTCAGCGTGCCGGGGGAGCGCGTGGCGGGGTCGATCGTCCATCGCTCGCCTTGAGGCGTTTCTAGGAGGATGCTCTCGATTTCCACCGCGGTGTTGGTTGGATTGTGAGCGTGGACTTGCACCCAAAATTCTTGCCCGGGGATCGCCACTTGGAAGGTCGGTGGATTTCGGAAATAGCGTGCGAAGGGCCCGGTGGGTTCTGTGGCGGGCGCCACCGTGGCGAGAATCGACAGGCCAAAAGACTCGGCGAGCGCGTTGCTAAATTGGGCCTGCTTGATTCTCAGTTCGTGCGTCACGTCATATTTGGATTCGGCTGAGAGGCCGCTGGAAGCGACTCTTTCCATCAGCGCATTTGTTGCCTTTACTCCTTCGGCGAGGGTAGAAGCTATCATTTCCGTATGCTGGGCCGAAAAATCCCTCGTAGCCTTTTCGACGATAGCGTTGATCTGAGAGAGTCCGTCCTTCAGGAAAGCGGCGTCGCCTCCTTGAGCAAGGCCGGCTATGCCCATCAGGGTAACGTCAATGCCATCAAAGAATGACGATTCCTTTTCGGAAGCGGGGACCAACGAAGCGAAACGATGATAAGGACTCTGCTCCGGCTCTGCGGGTGGGAGACCGGTGCCGCCATTCTGTGACTTCTGGTGGCCGAGTCCCAGGCGAGAGATCTGCTCATAGGTCAAGCCAAACCACGGGTTGTAATCACCCTCGGGAATTTCAACCTCCGTCGTCAGCGCACCTTTTACCAGGGTATCGTCAACGTAGTTGCGAAACTCCGCGGGATAATATTTGCCGTCCGCATAGTCGAGAATTCCCTTGTCTGTAACAGGCGTAAAGGGGACACGACCATAATCCTTGAGGACCTTCCATGGCCGCAGGCCTTCTTTGATCTGCTCCGGAAACATATTGGGATCCCCAGCAGCCTTGAACGCTTCCTGTGCCATCTGGCCTGCGACCTGATGATTGCCGTGGCCATCGGTACGTCCACCGACGAAGACGGAAGTGATGACGAGCGGGCGCGTCATGCGGACGACGCGTACCACATCCGCGAGCACGCGGTCGTGTCCCCACTTGTCGAGAGCCTCTTCCTTCGTTTTCGAGAAGCCATAGTCGCAGACCCGCGTCCAGAATTGCTGAGCGCCGTAATAACGATCGGCGGCCAGAAGCTCTTCCGTGCGAACCAGGCCCAGAGCATCAAAGTAGTCAGAGGACATCACGTTGGCGCCACCTTCTCCGCGGTTCAGTGTCAGCAGGATGACGCGGCTTCCCTGCCCGCGCGACTCGTAAGTCAGCATGCCACCGTCCTCATCGTCGGGGTGAGCTGTAACCATCATTAGGCTGGCCCGCGTGTGCAGTTTTTGTAGGCTCTGCCAGAGTGCCGCCGCGCCTCGATCGAAAGACAGGGGTTGTGCCGCTGCAATCGGTCCCAGGGACGTTGCTCCAGGAGACTGGGCCCTGACCGGGAGCGACCGAAATAAGAATGGGAGTGCGCAGACAACGGCAATGAGAATAATGGAGGATGCGTTTTGGCACCGAGGTCTCATGGTCTCTCCTCTGCATACTTCGGGTTTCTCGGGCGAATTCTTAGGTTTCATTGGTCGTATCAAATAATGGTCTCTAATGTCCCACTCGATCGGTACCGTAGCAGCTGCGGTCTGAAATCTTCCACCGATTAACAAGCCGGCCCGGCTTTCGGCGGCCGCAATGCCCGTGCTTCTCCTGCCAGAACTGCCCGACTTACAAATCTGAACCCGCCGGAACGAGTCCAGTGTGATATTCGCGATGACCCACCGAATCGGCAGCAAAAGCGGCGCGCAGTGAGTTCGGATTGCATACGACCCCCTGAATCTAGAATGCTTCGCACTCGTGCAAGAACTGCGAGGCCAAACATCAAGCCTCCGTATTTTCATTCGCAGAACGGCATTGTACGTTTGGAAGGAGCATTGTCAATAAGAACCCCAAAAGTTCTGACAACACACGGGAAGCGAACTCTCGGAACGACTTTCCTGCTTTCGAAGCACAACTACGTTGGATGAAGATAGGTCGAAAAATAAACTTGACGAGGTTTTTGTTGAGTGTTAGAGGTCAATTCACTCGCAGCCGAATTGTTTCGGTGCGTTCGGGGTGGGGTTCCCGATGTCAGCTCGCCTTGCGCCTTCTGTGGCGAAGCATCTCGGGCGACGTGTTCGATAGCGTGAAGTTGCCGTTTTTCGGCAGCCTTGCTGAAGCGTGCTTCATCGTAGATGGGAATCTTTTGGATCGCCAAAAGATTCTTCGCGGAATCGACATCCGAACTCCATGCTGTCGCGAGTGTCAGCCCTGTCGGCTTTTTGAGGAATTAGAGAGCCAGAGTCGTTTTTGCTGCCGTCTCCAATCGGGGATTGTGCACCAAGAAGGAGGCTTCAAATGAATCGAGACTTAGGGATCCGACGATTCCTTTACGGAATGGGCGCGCTGGGGATCCTCCAGGCGATGTGCGTTGTGCCCGCATTTTGCCAGATCGACCGCGGTGCCATCGCGGGAAGGATACTGGACTCCTCCGGCGGCGTCGTCCCGAGTGCGACTGTGACGGTCACAGATAAGGCCACAGGGATTTCGATTACCACGCCCGCAAACGAGTCGGGAGAATACCAGGTTCTGGCGCTAATCCCCAGCACTTATGCGGTCAAAGTGAACGCGGCAGGCTTTGGCACGGTTGTGCAAGATGGCATCGTGCTCCACGTGCAGGACCGCCTCGAAATCGATTTTACGCTGAAGGTTGGATCGGTGAACCAAGAAGTGGTGGTCACGGCGGGCGAGCCATTGCTTCAGACGCAGTCGGCCGACGTCGGAAATGTGGTCGACACTGCGCGTGTGAATGACCTTCCCCTGAACGGACGGCGCTACGCCGACTTGGCACTGCTGGAGCCCGGCGTACAGAAGTTCTACGCGGCCAATAACCCGGCGCCAGACCGGTTTAGCGTCAATGGGAATCTTGAACTTCAGAACAATTTTCTCTTGAATGGTATCGACAACAACTCCTGGTCGGAAAACTTACAGGAATTCTCTGTGCAAGTGGTCCAACCCCCACCGGACGCCATTGCGGAGTTCCGTGTTCAAACTCGGACGTATTCGACGGAATTCGGCAACTCCGCCGGAGCGGTGATCAATGCCACCTTGAAGTCCGGCACCAACCAATACCATGGAAATTTATTTGAATACATCCGGAATGCCGTACTGGAAGGCAACTCATGGATTAACAACGCCAACCATCAGCCGCGCGGCCGCTTCACACAGAACCAATTTGGGGGCACGCTTGGCGGTCCACTCATAAAGAATAAGACTTTCTTCTTTGGCGATTTCGAACGTTTTAGCAACCGTCAGTCCACGACAGTTACTAGCACGGTTCCGACACCGCTGATGAAGACGGGCAACTTCACGGAGTTGCCTTACTCCTTGAGCGATTCATCCGTGACTGGACAGGCCGGCTGCGTGGCTGGAAACATCATTCAAGCCACCGGTACCACCAACCAACCGTGCAGTGATCCCGTTGCAGCTAAGCTCATGACTTTGCTCCCCGATCCTAACGTAGCTTCTTTGATGGCTCTACAAGGTACTCCAGGGAGCTGGACGAAAGCTCCTAATTATCTCTTTACGACGGCGGTGCCCGACGACGTCTATTCACTTGATGGGCGTATTGATCACACGCTCGACGAGAAAAACCGTTTGTTTGGAAGTTATAGCTACCGCCATCTGAGCCGCCAGGATCCCCCGTGGACTGGCAACGGGGTCATCGGGAGCGGCAACTTCGCGACTCAATATCGCATTCATACGCAGTCGCTAGCGCTCGGGTGGACTCGTACCCTTTCGAACACCATGGTCAACGATGCGCGGTTCGGGTTCAACCGCGATTACGCCCACAGCGACCCGGTTGGGGTAACTCTTGGTAAGTCTCAGGCCCAGAGTCTTATCGGGCTGACGGGGATTCCGGACGGGCCGGGTTCGGGAGGACTGCCCCCGATCGAAATCAATGGCCTGACGCGAATCGGAACGTCGCCGTGGCGGCCTCAGTACCAGATTTCGCAGGCCTGGAATATTATTGAGAATTTGAGCTGGTTGAAAGGCAGTCATAGCTTCAAATTCGGCTATCAATTCCTCAAGCGGACCGACAACTTTCTCGACCTGCGGGCTCCTCAAGGCGAGCTGCAGACAGACGGTATCTACACTGCTGGCGGGGCCTTCGGCCTGGCGGACTTCTTGCTCGGTGACGTGGACGGCGTCCACTTCACGACGCCATTGGTCGTTCATTATTTTCAACCGGGGCACTCCTTTTACGCCATGGACACTTGGAAGACTACTCCGAAGCTGACCCTCACCTACGGGGTTCGCTACGAGCTTTTCTCACCCATCATGGAGCGGAAAAACAATACTACAGACTTTACGCCGGCCGACGGCGGGGGAATCGTGACGGCCGCAAGTAACGCCTCCGGTTGGTTTGACCGTTCGTTGATTCATCCCGACAGGAACGATTTTGCACCGCGTCTGGGTTTTGCTTACCAGTTGACGAATCGCCTCGTCTGGCGCGGCGGTTATGGAGTTT
The DNA here is from genome assembly GCA_003225295.1 of Acidobacteriota bacterium. Taxonomy (GTDB): domain Bacteria; phylum Acidobacteriota; class Terriglobia; order Acidiferrales; family UBA7541; genus Acidiferrum. Next base: position 10,917 of record QHYZ01000099.1, read on the forward strand.
TCTATCAGCATAGCAACCGCATTGGATCGGAAAGCCTGATCCAGCTGAACCCGCCGTTCCTTCTTGACGTGCAGTTGAACCAAGGTGGGGCGAACACTGTCTTTCAACTGAAGAATGGCTTCCCATTGGGAACGATCATGGGGTCGGGATTCGATTTGACGCAACTCCAGCTCCGTGCCCAGGATCCGAACCAGCGGTCGAGTTACGTGGAACAGACCAGCTTTGGTCCCGAGATTGAGCTGACAGGTAACACCGTGCTTTCTGTCACCTATGTAGGAAATTGGGGCCGGAAGATGAACCGCCTGCGTGATTACAATCAGCCTCATGTGACCGCCTTTGACCGCGGGTGTCCCGTCTTGCAGTACCCCTTCGCCAACCTGAACACGGTATCGAACATAGACACCTTCGCGGGCCCCGGGTGCGCTTCCAGTGGCCAACACGGATTCCTGGAGTACGCGAGTAACGATGGCAATACGGACTACAACGCTCTGGAAGTCTCCCTGCGCAGGAAGATGGCGAAGGGCTTGGGCTACTCTTTGAGCTACACTTGGAGTCACGGGCTCGCCAATTTTGGCGACAACCTCACCGCCGGTGCTCTTCCTCAAAACGCTTACAACTACGGGGCAGAGATGAGCAATTCGAATCTCGATATCCGGAGCCGTTTTGTAGGAAATTTCATTTGGGATTTGCCGTTCGGCGAAGGCCGACGCTTCCTCTCCGAGCACGACGCAGCCAGCCGATGGCTGGGGGGATGGCAACTGAATGGGATCGTGACGCTGCAGACTGGCAGTCCATACAGTGTCACTGCGCCGAACGATGGGCTGATGGGCTTTACGCATGCCGTCTATGCTGACTGTATCGGGAATCCGTTTGTCGGCGCTAGCAACGATCCCAGCTCCTATACAACCGCCGGATTCCTCATTAATCCCGCGGCTTTTGCGGCTCCTGCGCCGGGCACATTCGGAACGTGCGCTCCCCGGTTGTTCCACGGCCCGGGCATTCAGATGACAGACCTCAGTCTGTTCAAGCAATTCAAATTTACGGAACGATTGCAACTACAGTTTCGGGCGGAATTCTTCAACGCCTTCAACCATCCCAACTTCGCGAACCCTAGTGCCGATGTTTCCTCGCCAGGGTCGTTTGGAAAGGTCTCCAACACGATTGCTCCCATTCTGGGCACTGATTCGGGCGGGCCGGGCGATCCGCGGGAGATACAATTCGCTCTGAAGCTGTACTTTTAGCGAGCCACTGGAAGGAACGGTTTAGTGCGAACCCTTCCAGTTCTCGCGGTTCGGTGTTAATTCCGGAATGGGCTGGGTTTGGGGCTCATCCAAGAGGAGGCGGCGCGGTGTCCATGCGTCGCAAACGAAAAGTTTCCATGATTTTAATGCTCTTGCTGACCTAAATTGCATTGGGTGAACTGCCGCGCCCGAGGTGTTCGGAGCTGCCTTGTTCAGAACCACGTCCGGCTGCTAGTGGACGATTAGAGTCGCATAATCGGAAACTGACACACTACCTTTCTGTGAGCAAGAAAACAGTCGAACTCCCTCAGTTTCCGCGAAAAACAGTTTTGCAACAAGCGAAATGAATGATAGTGCATGCTGTCTTGTCAGATTAGGGGTGCAGAAGAAGCGGGAAGACATTCTGCCTTCTTGTGATCAGCGGGCTCAATTTCGCATGTAATCATGTGGTCGGCGGTCCTAGAGCGGTCAGATTTGAGCCTTTTCACGGGCGGGAGGGTATACACTGATACCGTATTTGAAGTCAAAGGGAAATTCCGAATGAAACGAATTGCCGTTTTGACACTGCTGGTCGCCTTGGGTGTTGCATGGTCGATACCGGCCAAAGCTCAACGCATGAGTGTCGAAGAAAATGCACGCCAGTCCCGGAAGGCGGACAAGAAGCAGCAAAAGATGAATAGGAAGGCAGCCAAGAAGCAGCAGAAAGCAATGAAGAAGTACAAGAAGGCGCAACGCAGGGCGCAGCGGAAAGCGGACAAAAAGGCGAATCATCGCGCCAAACGTACGTAATAACCCCGGTACACCATCTTCATCGCCCTTTTGTCCCATAGCGGCTGGAAGAGTTGCACCGTCGCAGGCGCGAACCCAGCGTAGTGGTTGTTGGCGTAGGCAGACATTTTTCGAATCTTCCTGTCGTTCACAATCTCTTTATGATATCAACCCAATCTTTCAGATCACTCTGGCCATCAATGATCACGTTGTCCCACGTTTTCGTGTCTTCCTCAATGCCATGCGATCTCCAAGCCATCGAACATATGTGAAATCGGCTGTAATCTCCCCTTACTTTCCTTCACTGCCTGAGTCATCGACTCGTTCCCTCTCACCTGCTGCATAGAGGTGCTTAGAAACTGCATCACCTTCTTGCCAGACCGTGCCATTTGCGCCCAACGGGATTTTGTATCAGAGTTCTGCCCCAGCCCACGAAGCTCGTTCCCACTGAAGACGAAATCCACCTGCCGTAAACCTCGTTTGGTGGTCCGCCGAACAGGGTAACGCTCTGTGCCTAGCTCGGCCGCGTCGGCGTTCTCGGCGTGAACTTGTCGCCAGACCTCGACGAGCGTTTGCTCAAAGGAGGGGTTCATTGTGCGTTCTGATCCGAGAAAGGATTACACTCCGGGCATCAGGGGAAAGCTGCGGCGAGGACGCACGCGTGATAGCGTGCTGAACGCATGGAGGGTCACCATGCCGTTGCCCAACATCAGCGCCGCTCAGATTGAATGGCTCATCCAGCGTAGCGCGCGAATGATTCAGTTGGTGGCAGGCAAGTTGGGACAAATTTGGCGATAGGGTTGTTTGGGAAACCAACGATTCCATTCATCGTGAGACAAGTTGCGAGTGAGCCGAGCACAGGCCTGGTCCCGCAAATCGCTCGAGCGCCAGAGCCAAAGCGCTGCGGCGCGTTCGTCGTACCCGGTTAGCAGATAGCGGCCGTCGGGACTGAAAGCGGCTGAGTGGAGGTAGCCCACATCGGGTAGCTGCGCCAAGCGAGCGCCAGTCGTGGCATCCCATACGGTCAGACGGCCGTGAGTAACCGTCGCGAAGGAGGCGGAAGAAGGATCGCAAGCGATTAGGTCGATGTCGCCACTGGCAGTGAGCGAGAAACGTTGCTTGCCGGACGGGATATCCCACGCTTGCAGGTTTTCGCTTTGCGCAGTGAAAAGGATTGTGCCAGCTGAGTTGAAGGCGAGGCGAGTCAACTCTGCGGGCAGTTGGATGCGGCTGACGCGGGCTTTGCTGGCGACACTCCAAATGTCGATAGAGAATTCGTTTGGCGGCTTGGTTGTTCCGAAGGCCAACAGCCTGCCTTCGTCCGCCGTCCGCAGCAAAGCGGAAGAAGTGCCATCGACAGATGTGGTCTGTCCAAGGCCGGGTAAGGTATACAGTCGGCTAACGCCGTCATGCTGGGCAGCAAGCGCCTTACCCGATGGGTCGATCCGCATCTCTCCGGAAACCTCAGCTAAAGGAATTACCGAAGACGAGTCAATGACAATGAGAAATAGCTTGTTGCTCCACTGGGCAATCACTTCATTTGGATCGGGGAAAAACAGCTGGTCGATGACGGGAGCACCTTGGAATTCGATGTCACGCAGAACTTTGCCATCGATGTCGGCAATTCGCACCAGGGATAACCAGTTTGCCGATCTCGTGGCGATGGCGAAGCGCCTGCCATCCGGGCTAAATGCAACGCTGCGGACGTCCGCGGGCAGATCGAAGTAGGCAGGGCGGTCGGCGCGGCGCGTCTCGGAGACGAAAACCGAGCCCTCTCCACCGCCAGCGGCGAAGCGCCCGCTAGCAGTGCTGAAAGCGACAACTTCAGCGCTTCCGCCGAGCGACCCACGCTCCAGTTCTCTTCCTGAAGGGAGTTCCCAGACGCGTGCGGTGCCGTCGTATGAGCCCGTGCCAAGTTTTGTGCCATCCGCATTGAAGGAGACGGCCGCAACAGCGGAATCATGTTTCAGTTCAAGAATCTGGCGGCCAGTCTCCACATTCCATACATGAGCCAAGTTATCACCGCGCGCCGCATAGGCCAGAAGTTTGCCATCGGAGGTGATGGCGGCATTGTAGATCCACTGCATCGGAGTGAGCGTTTCTGACGAAGCCGCATGTGTGGCTCTCAATAATTGCCGGCCCGTATTTGCCTCCCAAACAAAAGCAAAATCGCCGCTTGAAGTAGCCAGGCGCTTGCCACTCGTGCTGAATGCCAAGTTGAAGGCAGCTTCACCGCCAATTAACGTGCGAAGAAGCTTTCGATGCACTGGATCAAAAAGCGAGACCACACCTTCTGAAGATAACGCCGCGAGGAGGTCGCCGCCGGGACTGAAGGAAGCGGAAACCATTTTGCCCGGACATTTGAAATCGGCCACGAGGACTGCGCGAGCGACATCGAAAACACGGACATGGCCATCGTCACTAGCGGTAACAAGTTGGTTGGCCTTGGGGCGGAATGCCACTTGGGAAACAGGAGCACCGTGGGCGATGCGCAGCAATTCGCGCCCCCCGGGCAAGCCCCAGACATGAGCGATGCCATCGCGAGTGCCGGTCGCAAGCAGCGAGTCGGAGGAGTTGAAGGCAACGGAAACGGCTGAATTGTTGTCCAGCGAGGCGCCTTGCGGGTCGCCGGGGATTTCGATGCGAGCCGCGGGGTGTTCGTCCGCCTCGAAAAATCCGAGCGGTTTGTAGTTCACGACATCAATGAGTTGGGTGGAACCGTCATCGCGCGCTACGGCGAGGATGCTGCCGTCGGGTGAGAATGCCATGTCGCGAATACGCTCGGTTGGGTCTGAGTCTTCAGGTGGGTACACATGCGCGCTTGCCGGTAGAAGGGAAACCGCTGCCCGCAATGCCTGATTTCCTTCGAACGAAGGGTTAAGACGGTTTGACTCGATGGCGAGAAGCGCTGCCTCGTGAGCTCGATCCGGACTATCGGCGAGGACTTTGGATGAGTTCGCAGCGAGGCTGGCGGCGAGATTCTGGATCGATTCTTCGTGGCTCAGGCGAGCTTGCCGGAGTGCGAAGAGCGCAGTCAGAAGAATGGCGATGAGGCCTGAGGTGGCCAACAAGCGATTTTGCCGCCGGATGCGAATATCCGTACCGTCGAGTTCGTCTTTGGGCCGGTTGTGCAGAGTAGCAGCGAGTTGGAGGACGGCTTCGTGAAAGCGCGGCTCGCGCATCCGAAGGTGAGTGACACCGTCGCGTGCCCAATGAAGGTCGAGGAAAAGAGGCTCCTCGGGGAAGGAGGGTAGAAGGCTTGGGGGCAGAGAATTCGTGCTCTCGGACTTGAAAGAGCTGGCTAGATGATCCCACTTCAAAGTGCCGCCAGTAAGGACAATCAGGACGCGCGCCGTCCCGTTTTTGCCGATCCAATACTCGGCCTCCTTCGCCACCCAAGGAGAGGCGGCTGCTTCAGGCGAAGCAAATAAAATGAAGTACAAGGATTGATCGAGGGCGTCGCGAATACTAGACCAAAGCGCAGGATTCACTGCGAGGTTGGTTTGATCTCTAAAGATGTGCAAAGCGCGCAGCTTGTACCAGGGTCTGGCAAAAGAATGCAGGGCCGATTGAATGGCGGCTGCAAGAGTGCCATCGGCGGTGTGACTATAAGAGATGAACGCGTTGTACGCCATGAGTTTATAGGAAGATACACCAAGCGGCGGGCCGAACAAGATAAACCAGGATGTGAGCTGGCGGCGATGCAAACAGAGGCCGCGACGTAGGGCGAATAACAACCGCGGCTCGAAAGGCTTCTGATGGCGTGGTGAGGATCCGGGTATTTCTTCGTGCCTCCGCGGCACTCCAGTTTACTTGGGCGGTCCTCTTCGGGAAATCACGGGCCACGCTTCCCTTATCGGATTGTGGAAGAGTTTCCGACTAATCGTCCCCGTCGCCGACGGTTTGGGTGCAGAGCCTACACGGCGACCGTACTGCGAGCGTGGCCGACCACGCACCCCGATCGGCCCTATGCGGTCCGCGTGTCTTTTGCTGACCGTGTCTTTTGCTGACCGTGTCTTTTGCTGACCGTGCCTTTAGTTCGGCTTCTCCACACGACGCGGTTCAATCTTCGACCATATCGAAGGAAGGGCGGCAGCTGCCGGGCTCTTGGCGGATGCGTTCATCTCGCTATTGCGGCAGTGGACCATGCGCTCGGAATATTGGGAAGAAAAAGCGGCTGTGAGCGTACCAGCCGGTGTAGGCGGTCTTCCCGTCTTCTATACCTTGGAGAATTTCAAGCCTCGAAAAAGCGCCTTGATTGGGGGAGCAGTTCTGACATGGATGGCGTGCTCCTCAGTGTTTCTCGCTCTTGGTCACGGTAGGATCCATTCCGTCTATTTGCCTTCGGTCAGCTTTGAGTTTCCCGCCAACTCCGAGGTCCAACTTCCCGCGAGCACTCCCAATTCATCCCCCACACGAGCGATCGTGCGCCCTGGCACACAAGCGAGCACGCACCCACGCACGCAAGCCATCATAGAATCTGGAACGAATACTCCAGAAGCAGACCGTGTATGGCTTGCAAGGCACATACCCCCGGAAGCCAACTCTTCAGCGGAGGTTTCTGAACCTCAGGAACAGGCCAGATTGAGCGCCTCGGGGGAGGTACATCGGAACATAACTACTACCCCGCCAGGTCAGTCCTTGGGTCAACCCTTTGTCCCCACGAACCTATCGAGAGAAAACCTCTTTTCCTATGTTGGGGTGTACTCAACCGACGCGCCGGGCAAGTTCAGCGTGCTCATCACGGCTGAGGACGGACAACTGATGATCGAAATTCCCGGCGAACAAAAATCAATGTTGATTCCCGTCCATGGGACCAGATTTGCCTTCCCCGAGACGCAAAACAACTGGGTTGAGTTTATGAAGCATGACAACGGCGCTGTATGTGGCCTGCGCATCTACCGAAACGGCTCTGAATTCAGAGGGCGCCGCAAAACAAATTGACTAGCAAGGCTGAACATACGGTCCTTTGCGCTTCTCCAAGACATTTCATGTCTTCCCATACGGAGTGCGGCTGCTTCTGCGGCTGCTCTGACGTCCAATTTGATGCCTTGCGAATGATCACCGGTTTTGCTCTCATTCCCCAGAAGAGCGTGTCGGCCTGAGCTAACTCACCGCCTTCTTCTCGAACTGCCGCAGTCCGACAACCAGCAGCACAAGGTCGAACAAAAGCAGCGCCATGAGTACGACTTTTATTGACAGATGTGGGAACTGCGGAACCAAGGTTGCGCGCAATCCTTCGCTTGCATACACCAGCGGGTTGATGAGCACAGCTTTCTGCAGGATAGGGAAAGTTTTCAGAGCGCTCCATGGATAGTAAGTGCAACCGAAAAAAATCATGGGAGTAATTACCATGCCGAACATCAGGCCAATATGCTGCTGATTGATGCTGCACCCCAAAGCCAGTCCGCCGCATGCGGAGAAGGTGGCTACCAGTACAATGACCCCAGCGAAGGTCCAAGGCGCCCCGATACTGATTTCAACTCCGGGTCGAAGCACCAGCCATGCCAGCGGAATCACGATCAGCCCGGCGACCAGCGCTTGCAGCATTCCGGCGATGACTTTCTCGATGGCGATCCAGGCAACGCCGATCGGGGCGAGCAGGCGGTCTTCGATTTCGCGCGTCCACTGAAACTCAGCGATGAGCGGCATGGCCACAGCCCAAATTCCGGTGAAGACCATGCTGATCGCGATGATGCCGGGGAGCAGAAGGCTCTTGTACGCGGCAGGCAGATAACCACTGCCGACCATCACCCGGCCGAAGATGAAAACAAAGAGCAGCGGCTGTAGGAAGGTCTGCAGGAAGAGTTGAATCGCGTTACGCCGGGCTACGTGGGCGTCGCGCGCCAGCATGGCAGCAAAAGCTTTCCAGTTCAATCGCGCAGGCTCCTTCCGGTATGGTGCAGGAAGAGGTTTTCCAAACTCGGTTCAGAAATGTGAACGTCTGACAATTCCGCGCCTGAATTCGCGGCCAAGCTCGCGATCTCAGGAATGAGAGAACCGCCGCGATCCGCATAGACGTCGGCACCTGTGCTGTCCGCAGCGCGCACCTCGCGGACTCCAGCCAGCAATTGTAAACGCTGAAGCAGATCCGCCGTCTGATTCCCGAAACGAAGGCGCAGGAGGAATCCTCCGGGGATCGATGCTTTCAACCGCGCCGGTGTACCCAGGGCAATAACATGGCCATGGTCAATGATGGCCAAGCGCTGGCACACCGTGTCGGCCTCTTCCATGTTATGCGTGGTCAGCAGGACGGTCCTTCCCGTCTGATGGTATTCACGAATGATCTCCCACAGGAGAATACGCGTTTGAGGATCGAGCCCGGCGCTCGGCTCGTCGAGAAACAGAACTTGCGGATCGTGCATCATCGCGCGAGCAATAGAAAGCCGCTGCATCATTCCGCCGGAAAAGCCGCGCACCATCTGGTTGGCGCGCTCGGTAAGCTTGAACCTCGCGAGCAAAGCGTCGGCGCGCTCATTTCTTTGCTTTGACCCAATTCCGAAGTAAGCCGCATGAAAAATGAGAATCTCGCGGGCTGTCAAAGAAAAATCTAGGTTGGGGCGCTGGGGCACAACACCAATCAGATGCTTGACCCGGGTCTGTTCCTTCCACACGTCGTGCTCGCCAATCCAGGCTTGCCCGGACGTAGGCCGCACCCGAGTGGTTAGGACTCCGATCGTGGTGGATTTGCCCGCGCCGTTTGGGCCAAGAAGGCCGAAAATCTCTCCGGGAAGAATATCAAGCGAAAGTCCGTCGAGGGCTGGAATTTGGGTTTTGGGCTGCTTCCCACCTTTCGCATCGGCGCGCGCAATAAACAGACCAGCAGCACCTAATGGAGGAGCGGTGCTATAGACCTTGCGCAGATCCTGAGTGCGAACCCCAACGGCCATGGACAGGAGCCCTCAATCTTCAAGCAGCAGGATTTTTGGGGAGTATATCATGCAGGCCGATTTGCACTGCAATGCTTGGTTTTAGACACAGGGCCGCGAATGCATACTGCCTACCGGGGCAACATGCCAGATATCCTCGGCGGTGAGATCAGGTTGCACCGGTCGCGGAAAGGGATGATGAGCTTTTTGGTAATAGTGCCCGGCGTATCGGGAAACTACCGGGGCGCCTTAGCGACCTGCCTCAGGTAAGTGCCTCTCCTGCCGAAGGAGACTACTTCAATGGGATTGTTGTTCCCGGCTCTATTGGGATTCGTCTCCGTCTCCTATCAGGGCTGCAATCGGACGACCTGCGAGGAGATTCTAACAAGACGTTGGCTGATGTCCCAAATCCGCTATTCATCAGAATAACTGAAGGCACTAACTGGCGATGAAGACATTCGAGTCGGCCTGACGAAGCAGTTGCGTGACCCACTCGTCCGCGACGCCCTGCACTAAGCCGCGTGGCATACGGGTTCCTGCGATTACGTTCTCGTGGGAAGTTCAACGGAAAACGTCCTACTTCACTCTATTACTACCGGGAATGGCAAAGCCTCAGACCCTCTCCATTTTCGCGGGGGAAATCGATCGTTGATGAAGAATTTATCCCGAGGGCTGAAATGACCGTTAACATACAGTATGTGGGTTTCAAGTCGAAGGCGATCGTCCGAGAATACAGCTTCCTCTTGCGGGAATCATCGATCGAGCCGCGCGAGATCACATTTACGATATTGAACGAAGCGTTCCGCGCCCACGGTGTGCTAGCAAGATGCGCCGGACTTCTGCTCACTGAAGCTGCATCGCGAGATGACCAACTCCGTGGACGATCCACTGAGAACACACTATCAGATCAGCGGAACGGAATTGGATAACTACCGTGACTCCCACTCTCCAAAAACCTCAAATGCTCTCTACCCGCGAAAAGTTGCGCCGGACCTCTAGAAATGGAAGCCCAGGTCCGACCTATCGTCGACGTCATAGTGTGTCTAGAATTCGCGTTTGATGAAAAATAAAGTCAGGGACATACACAGCATAGAAAGCTTGCCGCTTACAGTACGGCTAAGGCCACAGGTCCGTGCCAGGACTGCGTTGCTGAGGAAGCCGCGGATGGCGCACGGAATGTCGCGTAGGGTGCTACTGCTGCCAGCCGCCGCCCAGCGCCTGATAGAGTTGAACGAGCGCTTGCACCTTGTTGAACTGCGCTTGGGCAAGCGCCAGTTCGTCAGAAAAGTAGTTCGTCTCGTTGGTGAGGACTTCCAAGTAGTCGGTAGCTCCAGCCTTGAAGCGCATCTCGGACAAACGAGCGGCGTCCTTGGCCGAGGCGGTCAGTCGTTCTTGCTCGATGAGGAATTCCCGGTTCTTGTGATAGGCGACAAGCGCGTTCGAAACGTCGCGGAAGGCCCCCTTGATTGTCTGCTGATACGTCAAAAGCGCTTCCTGCTGCTGGGCTTCCGCCAAGCGTACGTTGTTCTTCAAACGCCCGCGCTCGAAGATTGGCTGGGTTAGACCCCCGCTCAGATTCCACAATCCAGTCGGACCGCTGAACAGATTGCCCAACGCCGAGCTCTGAAATCCAGCCGATCCGGTGAGAGTAATCTGCGGAAAGTAAGCTGCTCTTGCGACGCCGATGTGCGCATTGGCCGCCACTAAGTTTTCCTCGGCTTGGCGAATGTCGGGGCGGCGTTCGAGCAAGGTGGAGGGTAAACCAGCCGGAACCTCCGGGGCATGGGGTTGCTCCGTTAGCTTCAGACCTCGCGGCACTGCACCTGGGTTATTGCCCAGCAGCAAGCTGATGGCGTTTTCTTGCTGCGCAATTTGCCGTTCGAGATCAGGAATCTGCGCCGCAGCGGTGTAGACGAGTTCTTCCGCCTGGCGCTGGTCCAGCATGGTGTCAATTCCGTGTTCAGTTAACTGTGTGGTGAGCTCCAGTGATTCCTTTCGTGAGGCCAGCGCGTTCTTGGAGATCTCGAGCGCAAGATCGAGCTCACACAGTTGGAAATAGCTGGTCGCCACACTGGCCACCAGCGTGGCGACCACTTGCTGGCGAGCCCAATCACTGGTCAGGAGGTTTGCCCGGGCTTCCTCGGTGGCCCGCCGATACCTACCCCAGAAATCAAGATTCCACGTCGCGGAGGCCGTCAACTCCCCATTCGTCAGCGAATACGCCGGTATCGGACCGACTGCAGGATTGCGAATGCTTACGATGTTGGCGCCGCCATTCAGGGAGGGATATTGGTCGGCGCGCGCGATCCCAAGTTGCGCCTGAGCCTGAAGAACGCGCGAGGCGGCGATGCGCACGTCAAAGTTGTTACTGAGAGCCGTCCGAATCAGGCCCTGAAGCTCCTTGTCTTGAAAGACTTCCCACCATTTTTCATCCGCGAGCGCGGCGGATTCGGACTTTGACGCTTCCTCCAGTGTCAAACCGCGATACGCGGTTGGCATGTCCACTTTGGGGCGCTTGTAGTTTGGGCCGACCATGCAGCCGGACAGGCAGGCCACCAACAAGCCGACACTCGCGTACCAGAAAAACGCAGCGCCAACGCGTTGAGCAACTATGGTCATCGACGTCAGTCTCCGAGGCCAGGTTCTGGCGCGACCGAACCGCCTGCATTGGGAGCTGGTGAGTGACGTGCCCGGAAAAATGACACGCGATCCAACACCTTTTCCTGGAACTCTTCGAGGTACAGATAAATGGCCGGCGTGACATAGAGCGTGATGAATTGCGAGATGATCAATCCACCGACGACCACCAGTCCCAGCGGGCGACGTGAAGCACCATCGGCTCCAAAGCCGAACGCGATCGGCAGCGCACCCATCAATGCTGCGAGTGTGGTCATCATAATGGGCCGGAAACGCTCCATGCTGGCCTCGTGAATGGCATGATCATCGGGTATTCCGTGCTCCACGCGCTGTTGGGCAAAATCTACGATCATGATTCCGTTCTTTTTGACGATACCCATCAACATGAACATGCCGATGAACGCATACAGCGAAGCTTCGGCACCAAAGAGCCGTAGCGTGAGCAGTCCTCCGACCAAGGCGACTGGCAGGGACGAAAGAACCGTGATTGGATGCAGATAACTCTCGTAGAGAATTGCCAAGATCACATACATGACGAACACGGCCAGGAACATCAAGATGGTGAGGCTGGATACGGTGTCGCGAAACGTAAGCGCCTCGCCCTGCAGCCCGCCGCGCATTCCCGGCGGAAGGATTTGCTTGGCAGAATTCTCTACAAACTGCGTCGCTTGGCCGATCGTGTACCCTGGCTTCAAGTTGAAGAACAAAGTGACGCTTGTGAACTGATTGATATGGTTCACCGACTGCGGGCCCAGAATGGAATGCCACGTCGCCATAGCGTTCAGCGGGACCATTCGCGAGCCGTCGTCGCTCTTGATGTAGAGCAGGTGAAGATCCTGAGGCTCGGAGCGCTGATCGTCGGCGACCTCCAGAATCACTTGATATTGATCGGTCGGTTTTTTGATCAAGTATATGTAGTTCTGCGAATATGCTTCGTGCAAGAGGTTCAGAATGCGCGTTTCGGAAACTCCGTAAAGTTTTGCCTGGTCTCGCAGAATGTTGATTTGCAAGTTCGGCGTGTGATTGAACAGATCAGAGTTCACGAAAAGAAATCCCGGGAACTCGTGCATCTTCTGAATAAGCTTTCCCGCGGTCGCATAGACTTCGTTCGGATCGATGCCGGAAATCGCATAAGCAAATTGTCCCTGCAAGTTCGCTGTCGCGCCGGTGCTGATCTGGAGCACGGGTTGGGGCTTCAAAAAGGTGATCAGTCCGGGAATGCTGGAATTGAGTCGGCCCATCAGCTGATTTGATACCACCTCGATGGGCGCACGCTCGTCCGGACTCTTCAGGAACGCAAGTACCAGGCCCTGGTTCGCCGGAAAGAATGTGTTATTGCCGCTCATCGTGAAGGTCATGTCCACGGCGGGATTCGCGTGCAGAACGCTCTCGACTTCCTCTTGGTGCTTATGCATCTCGTATGGCGAGGTACCCTCTTGTGCTACAAAAACTCCCAGTGCAAACGAACTGTCACCGACAGGCAGAAACGCTTTCGGGATGATATAGAAGAGGTATCCGGTCCCCGCGAGGCAGATAACCCAGGTGGCCAGGGAAATCCAGCGATGACCAAGAAAGAACCACAATGAGCGCCCGTAAAACGCCAACACTCTCTTCTCAATTCCTCCGATGACTCGCTCCATCCAGGTCTTCTTGGCATATTCACCGCGCTCTGCCAACAGGCCAGAACACATCAAAGGCGTCAGCGTAAGCGAAACGATGCCGCTGGCAAAAATGGAAACAATGATGGTGATTGAGAATTCGCGGAAAATCCGACCGACCAATCCACTCATGAAGACAAGCGGAAGGAATACCGCGGCGAGCGACACTGTCATAGCCAGAATCGTGAAGCTTATTTCCTTGGCTGAGTTTAGCGAGGCCTCGAGTGCTCCTTGCCCATGCTCCATGAGCCGCACCGTGTTTTCCAGAAAGACAATCGCGTCGTCCACCAGGAACCCGATCGCAAGCGTCAGAGCCATCAACGACAAATTGTCCAGGCTGTAGCCCAGAATATTCATTACCACAAACGTGAGCAGCAGCGAGAGCGGCAAAGCGACGGCCGGGATCAGTGTGTCGCGGGCGCGGCCGAGAAAAGCAAAGATGACCAGCACTACCAGTGCGAACGCAATGTAGAGCGTCTCCTGCACGTCCTTGACGCTATTTACGATTGTCTGCGAACGGTCATAAATGGGAATGATTCCCACCGCACTGGGAAGCTGCGCCCTAACCGTGGGAAGCAAATCGCGGATCGACTTGGCAACGTCGACGGCGTTAGACCCAGCGCGCCGAAACACCGCGACCACCACCGTTGCCGAGGGAACTTGATGGCCTCGGAACCAAAAACGCATCCTGATGCGCTCGTCTTGGAGCCCGTTTTCGGCGGTCGCGATGTCCTTCAAGTACACCGGGGATCCGTTTCCCTGCCTCACGATCAGGTTGTCGTATTGACTCGCTTCGCTGAGCTGGCCCTGCGGTTGAAGAAGGAAAGTGTGGTGTTCGCCGTCAAACTGACCCGCCCCTGTGTAACTCGTCCCGTTTTTCAGTGCCGTGGCCAGGTCATCGATTGTCAGGTTGCGAGCCGCCATCGCCGAAGGGTGTGCCTTGATTCGCACGGCAGACTGAGCACCGTACACGGCGACCTGGCTAACCCCAGGCAGAATGCTGATGCGCTGACCGACTTGCGTGTTAGCGTAGTCATATAGCTGTCCTTGCGTCGCACTGTCACTGGTCAATCCGATGTACATGATCGGCTGGTCGTTTGGATTGGTTTTGGTAAACGTCGGCGGGCTCGGTAGATCCACGGGCAATTGCGCCGTCGCTCGAGAGATCGCTGCCTGCACATCAGTCGCTGCCGCGTCGACGTTCTTGGAAAGATCAAACTGCAAAACGAAGCTGCTGTGTCCCTGGCCGTTATTAGAAGTAATAAGTTGCAGCCCTGGTATCTGCATGAACTGACGTTCGAGGGGTGTGGCCACATTGTTCGCCATTGTCTCGGGTGTAGCGCCGGGGTAGCCGACGTTCACTTGGATGACCGGATAGTCCACGGCCGGCAGATCGTTGACTGGCAAGCCAAAGTACGCCAGCACGCCGAACAGAACGACGGAGACAGTCAGCACTGCCGTCATTACGGGTCGTCGAATGAATGGTTCAGAGAGACTCATGTCCCCTCGTTTTCCCTACTTCGTGCCTGCGGCACCGGCATCTGCCGGAGCTCCACCCGGACCGGGCGCCACTCCGGTATCGACACGGACTTTCCCACCCGGCGGCACGGTCATTTGCCCGGTGACAATCACATTTTCGCCTGCCGCCACTCCCTGGGTGATGACCACGTTGTCTCCTTGCCGTTGGCCAAGCGTGACTGGCCGCAAGTCTGCGGTGCCGTCGGGCTTAACCACGTAAACAAATGGTCCCTTCTGGCTGATTTGCGTGGCCTGATTTGGAATCAACACCGCGTTTTTTTGCGTGGCCAAAACGAGTCTCACATTGACAAACTGGCCAGGCCAAAAATGATGGTCGGGGTTGGACATCGTCGCGCGCAGATTAACGGTGCCGGTGCCGTTCTGTACGGCGTTGTCAAGAAACGTAAGCTTCCCGCTACGCGCGCGATTCTCCGGATCCGACGGCAGCCGCACCAACGTCTTCAAACTGCCCCGCGACATTTCCTTCTGCACCTCTGGGAGATCGCCTTCGGTCACAGTGAAATCCGCATAGATCGGATCTAGGCGCTGGATCAACAACAACCCTGTCGTGTTGGCCTGCACCACGTTCCCCACATCGACCAGACGCGCGCCTGCGCGGCCTTCGATGGGAGAGTGAATGTAGCAGTACTCCAGATTGAGCTTGGCGGTTTCAAGTACGGCTTCTGCCGATTCGACCTGCGCCAGATCCACATCAACTGTGTTCTTCTTCGTGTCATAGTCTTGTTTGGAGATCGCTTTCGATCCCACCAACTCCTCGTCGCGTGCAAACTGAGCCTTCGCGAGTGCGAGTGCCGCTTTCGCCTGTGCCAGACTGGCTCTCGCCGAATCCAACTGAGCCTGATAGGGACGCGGATCGATGACAAACAAGAGTGCCCCTTTGGTCAAGTCTGCTCCGTCCTGAAAATGTCGTTCCGTGATTCGCCCACCGACCTGCGGTGTCACTGTCACGGACTCGGAGCCGCCGCTTTTCCCGATTTCGTCCAAGTACAAGGGCACGTCCTGCTTCTGGGCTTTCGCGACGGTCACCAGTGGAGGGGGCGGCATTTGCGGGCCAGCTGCTTGAGGGTTCGCCCGATTGCATCCACTCGCGGTCAGCTGCCACAGCAACAACGGAATGAAATACGAAAATGTGTATTTCAAACTCATTCGTACCTCCCCTATTTTTCTTACGCACGAGTTAAGGAGATTATTTCCACTCGTCTTTCAAGACCCATCCATAAACACGGGCTTGAAGAAGCCGTCTTGCTTTGTACCGGACAACCTGCGAGATAAGACGCGCAAGAGCGGAAATGAACTGGCGCGCCGCTCGACTCAAACTCTGTGTGCGGACCTTGAGGTCCCGTAGAAATTTAGATACCCGGAGTCTGCGTTTTGGTACTTGCAGACTCTTTGTCTAATATTTATTAGCGACGGCAGCCGCGACAATCTCGGGCTCATGCGCTGGAGGCGTTCGAGTGGTGCTGCCGAAATGTGTGTTGTGACAGTCATGTGCGCGAGAGGGTGAACCACTCGACCGTCACCCAAACTAGAGCGGACCGGCCTTTCGCCATGGCAAACCGCCGCATTCAGTTTCTCAGTCGGTCTCAGCCCGGCCTTCCCCGCTTCCCGCTCAGAACTGGATTGCCCGAGAATTCTGGCCCTCGGGAGGTTTGGCACAGGCCAAGGATTGCTCGAAAGTCGTAAGCGCAACCGAAACAACGACTTGGATTGGATTTGCGGCCCCTTAAGAGGGCCGTTGCTCTTTCCGTCTGAGCTACGCGCGCAACCCACATCGTCCTCATTCTAAAGCATTTTGGGTCGACAGAATAGCTCGAAGTGCCGAGCGTCCCTGTGCCGGTAGAGGCTCTTTCCGAGCAGACCGAGTTTTCTCCTAGGCACGGGCACGATTGCAACACAAATGATGTTAGCCTCTCTGAGCGGTGAGCCCCAAGCGTCCCAAAGTGGAGCCGATTCGCAACCCGACACTCTTCCAGATGGAGAAATTGGAGGAGGCAGGCAAGGTTGCAAACACGCTCACAGTTGACCGCCCTTTTTCTTTGCCCGGAATTCTTCTCGGCACTTCGGCCTTCACGGCGACGGGCTGGGAAGGTTCGTTCTATCCACCGGGCATGCAGCCACGCCATTTTCTCTCTTACTATGCGACTCAATTTGCCACAGTCGAAGTGGACTCGACCTTCTACGGATGCCCTTCTCCTCGCACGGTCAACAACTGGGCCGCCCGAACTCCCGAAGGTTTCATATTCTCGGTCAAAGTTCCGCAGATCATCACTCATGAAAAAGTGCTAGTGGATTGCGATTCTGAATTCGAGGAGTTCGTGAAAACGATGGATATTCTCGGTCCAAAGCTTGGTGTTATGGTCTTTCAGTTCCCGTTCTTCGCTACCTGGAAATTCCTGAAGCAAGAAGATTTTCTCGTCGTGCTGACACGCTTCCTGAATAAGCTTCCTCGGGACCACAAATTTGCAGTCGAGATTCGAAACAGGAACTGGCTTGATGCTAAATTCGCGGATGTGCTCCGGGAGTGCAACGTCGCCTTGGCACTGACTGACACGTCGTTTGTGCCGAGGCCGTGGGAGATGAAGAACAATTTCGACTTGATTACTGCGGACTTTACTTATGTGCGCTGGCTAGGTGACAGAAAGGAAATCGAAGAGCAGACAAGAACCTGGGACAAGGCAATTGTTGACCGCCGCGAGGACCTGATGAACTGGGTGGAACTCTTCCGAAAATTCGTAGCACGAAACCTCAAGATATTCGCCTACGCGAATAACCACTACGCGGGGCATGGGCCAGCAACGGTTAAACAATTTTGCCAAATCTGGAGCAAGAGTTAGAGTCTAATTCCCCCCTCTACCCGCGACGATTCCAGACCGCGTGGATTCCAAGGACTGCAGAAGAAAATTCGCCATCCTGTTTGCCGCAGCGATTTTTGCGGCGCGGAGGCTCGTTCACTTGGACCCAGACAAACCGAACATGGCGAAGGGTTTTTTTGTGGACCGTGCCGTCGAAGATGTTGTCTTCATTATGGAACGCATCGATGCACGATGGCCTGTGATTATCAATTCTTTTCTGCTCAGGACCTCTAGCGATGGGCCATCTTGTGGACCATAAACATCACGAGCTTGCGGCCATCCTCATCAGTCTTGCTCAACACACGACACAGCTTGTTCAGAAAGCGTGCATCCTTGCCAGTGCTACCCCACAGGTTTACATCAGACGACTTCCGCTTGAGAAGATATGGTAGCTTGGGCGGCTCATCACCTTCGTAGAATAGCTGGTACATGGGGATTTCCAGAGCCCTAGCCATCTTTTCCAGCGTTTCGATGGCGGGAACTGTATGACCATTCTCGACGCGGGAGATATAACACCGAAGCAGGCCAGTGCGCTTTTCGATGTCGCCCTGGGAGAGTTTCCTTTCTTCGCGGAGTGCGCGCAGGCGGTCGCCTATAATCATAGCGGAATTATTTCACCGGTCCGTTTGGAAGGCAAGCAACGAACCTGCGGCTGCGAAGTCCGGCGCGCAGTTGGACATCTACGCAATCTGTTGTTGACAGCGCTCAACGAGCGTGAACGCGAGAAATTCAAAGTTTTCACACGCCAGTACATCGTCGAGCGCACAAAGTTCTCTGTGCAGCTCTCTTCCGGACGATCGCAAGTATCCAAAGCTTCCAGCTATCGAAGGAATAGCGCGCTATGTCCACATCAGGTCCACCGAAGCGGCTGAGCACAATCAGCCATCGCCGGAGTACACCGTTCTTCCGGATTACCAATCATGCGGAACCTATGCGCGGGAGGCACGCTCCGATACCCTTAGTGAATTGAAAAAGGCCGATCTCGTCACCTGGAAACGGACCGTGGTCTATTCGTTTGGCGCTTCCGAAGGCGACCGCTTGCGCCCCAAATGGAGGCACAGCTATTTCCGGCAGGTCTTCACACTTGATCCGTACTTTGAATCCAGCCCCAGGGAGTATGCGAAAATCAATCTTCGCGGAAATGGGCAAGTATTGGCGTGGGTTATACATCGAGATTCTTCTGCCGTTTGGCCCCAGCGAATCGACACGTGGAAGCACGCAGGGTTGCTGAGGCAGGCCCGGCGAGATCGTATCTGAAATGAGGCCCGTGGTTACTTGCGATATACCACGCCACCCTTCATGACGAAGGACACTTTTGTGACCACGCTGATGTCCTTGATGGGATCACCAGGAACAGCGATGATGTCGGCAAAGTAGCCGGCTTTCAACGCGCCAATCTGCCCTTCCCAGCCAAGCAGTTTTGCGCCATTTAGAAGGTCAGCCTGCAGAGCGCCGACGGGCGTCATGCCGTACTTCACCATCAGCACCAGTTCGCGCGCCTGCGTCCCGTGAGGAAACGGGCCTACGTCGGAGCCAACCGCCATGGGCACTCCAGCGGCGAGCTGCCTGCGAAACTGTCCGGCATGATAGTCAAGCTGCTCATGCTGGCGCGCTCCCGCGGCGGCCGAAGCGGCGTGATCGGCAAAGTATTCGCCGATGGCGAACGTGGGCACGGCAGGAATCTGTTTTTCGCGCATGATGCGCATGGTTTCGTCGCTAAGCTGATAGCCGTGATCGACCGAAGCGACTCCGGCGCGCGCAGCGTAGAGCGTGCCCGGCTCGCCCGTGGCATGCACCGCGACGCGCTTGCCGACACGCGCGGCCTCATCCACCGCCGTACGAAGCTCGGCTTCGCTGTATTGGAACGGCGTGGAAAACCGGCCGTCGCGAAATGAATCGCGGCCGGTCTCGTAAATCTTGATGAAGTCGGTGCCTTCCTTGAATTGCTGGCGGATAACGGTCACCAGCTCGGCAGCGCTATTCGCATACGTGGCGTTCGAGAAGATGTGCTGTTCAGGATTGTAGTTGATAGCGTCTTCGTGGCCGCCAACAATGCTGATCGCGTTGCCGCTGATGCGCAGACGCGGCCCGGGAATGAGCCCCTGGTTGATGGCGTTGCGGACGGCGGTGTCGGCGGAGCCAGCCCCTTCCGTCCCCATGTCACGCTCGGAGGTGAAGCCGGCGAGCAAATCGTCGCGCGCAGCGAGTGTAGCAGTGATGGTGCGTTGCGGAACAGATTCCTCGATGGTCTGCAGGTCTTCTGCACCCGGATGCAGGAACAGGTGCACATGCGCGTCAATTAGGCCGGCCAGCAAAGTCACATCGCCCAGGTCCATCGTCTCCGCGCCGACCGGATGCTGTACAGAGGAGCCGGCTTCGAGGATGCGCTCGCCTTGCACCAGCACTTCGCCAGGAGTGACGATGCGTCCGGCTTCGGTATCGAACACCCGCGCGGCGTGCAACACAATGGGGTGCGCGGCCGGGGGAACACTTCGCCGTTGATTCTGACCGAGCCTGCCAAAGAGCGCGGTGCAGGCCACAAACAGCATGCCGAACAGCGAAAACAAGCGTGTTCTGTTCATGATTTGCGCGAGATAGTACCACTTGGAGCCCGCCGATTCGAGTGCCCTCGAGGTATAATGCACCAATGATCTAGAAGAACGCTCCCGATTCTTGCTGTACACCGCGTGATTCCACACCCCCTCGTCCATCTCCATCACCACGAACCAGCGGAACACCAGGTTGTACTGGAGTTGCTCGATCAGCATTCGCTCGCTGCGTACCGAATAGAAGATCTGCCGCAGCACCGATCTCAACCGTCGCTCTAGCGCGCGTCGAGGCATCCCCGAACCAGCGTTGGCCGACACTTCGAAGCGGGACGCGATTGGCCACCATGCTTGGGCTGGCGGCTTCGTTCTTCGAGAGTAGTCCTGCCGGACGGCAATGATAGAGTGCTGGCGATGAAACGGAGGGTACACATGACTAACGTGGTAGCGTGGCTGCTTGTTATGTTGTGCGCGGCAGGGACTGCAAGCGCGCAGGGGGCGGCTCCCGCCGCCGCAGTGCAGACGCAGACTGACGAGTACACGCGCTACGAACTGCTGTCGCCGGAGAGCGCAAGTTTCGCGATCCGCTACCAGGTGACGGCCACGATGGCCGGGGCGAAGTTTTACTTCAATCCAATCCGCAAGGGCAGCGTGGCCACTGGCGAGTCGGTGGTTGACGTGATGACCGGACAGCAGCTGCGGTTTGAAGTCGTAAGCGGCTCTGAGGCGGTGAAGGACCCTCTGATGAAGGTGGAAGACTCGTCGGTGGATTACATCAAGGTGTATCTGGCACGTCCGGTACCGCCCGAAGGACAAGCGCGCCTGCTGATCCTGAAAACGTACAAGGACCTCAAGAGTTTCTACCACGAGGGCCATGCGCTCGTGTTTAAGCGGCCGTTGAGCGTTCCGCGCAACAGCGTGGTGCTGCCCGCGGGATATGAACTAGTGGCATGCAACGTGCCTTCGCAGGTTCTGGCGGAGCCCGATGGTCGGATCGCCATCAGCTTTTTGAATGGCAGCGGCGCGGAAGTGCCGCTGATCGTGAAAGGCAAGCTGGGCGCTCACGCGGGCGCTGCGGCGGCGCCACGTCCACCGGGTTCGGCGAAGAGCTGGGAAGCGCCATTCGAGGGAGAGACCGAGCGGGAGCGTCTTTCGGAGCGGGCGCACCAGGATCGCGAGATAGTTTACTTACTGCAGCAGCCGGAAACGCACGCTTTCCGCTTGTATCACGACTACACGGAGTCACGCCCGGGAGTGGAAACGTACTTCAATGTTGTCCGCAGCGGCAGCAAAGTGTCAGAGCCATCCGCCTACGTGCTGGACACTGGCGAAAAACTGAAAACGAAGATAATGACCGGCGCCGAACTGGTGGCGGCAAAGATGGATGTCGGAGAGCCGGTCGACGCGACGGCACAGGTTGTGGTGATTCCCTTTTCTCCAGTGAAGGCGGGGCAGTCCACACGCTTGCGAATTTCTGAGACCTACACTGCGGCAGCAAGCTACCGTGTGGAGGGAGATGAACTGGTGTTTGACCGGAGCCTGGGACGTCCGCGAAACGCCGTGGTGCTCCCCGAGGGATGGTACCTGCTGGCCAGCTCGATTCCGACGACGGTCACGCAGATGGCGGATGGTCGGATCCGGCTAGATTTCTGGAATGGACGGCCGGGCGCAGTAGACGTGCTGATCAAGGCAAAGAGGCGGGGACGCTAGCCGACGAAAGGAGGACGCGAGCCCATTGGCCGCGTAGTCGACTACGCCCGGCAGCCTACACACTCTGAGAGGCGCACCTGCGTTTGGACGCTCTGTCCCGAAGACTTTGGCGATTACCCCGAAGAGTTTCGATTCGAAGAATCTGCTGCGCGGAGTGGCGTATTCGTGAGCGAGCTCAGCGGCCTCGCGATGCGCCGGCAAGTACGGCTTCGCTCTCCTGGCTCACGTTGGAAATGTTCTCGAGTACGGCGCGAACGATGTGCATCCGGTAGTAGGTATGAACGAGATACATTGCCGGCGCAACCAGCAAAGCTACGCCTAGATTGGTCCCATGGCTCGCGGCGCTAGCCCAACTTCCACGGCAGTCGAGCTGATTTCCTGCAAGAAACCGGGATCGTCTTGGAGAAAGGTTTTGTTTTCACAGCGCATTGCGTGAAGTGGTCATAATAGTGACTAAAGTGACTGTAGTTTATCTTGACTTTATCATGGGAGAATGCTACATGTAGTGGCCAATGTACATCCGACAATCGAGGCGAACGTACAAAGGCAAAACGTACACCAATCACCTTCTTGTCGAATCCGTTCAAACCGCCAAAGGCCCGCGCCAGCGCACGATTTGCTCTCTGGGAAGCCTGGAACCTGCCCCGGCCGAAGACTGGCTGGGACTGGCGCACAAGCTCCAATCGGCGTTGCAGGGACAAGAGTCCCTGTCGGGTTCTTCGACCGAAATCCAAGAATGGGTGGAGAAAGCTCGCAACAAAAAGAAGAGTACCGGATCCGACGGAGACCGATCGACCGTCACCGTCGAACCCGACCGGGTCCAGGTCGAACAAGCGCGTGAAGCTGGTCCGGTACATGTCGGACACCAGCTCTGGGGCCAGTTGGGAATGAACCGGATTTTGCAGGAGGCCGGACTTTCCGCACGCGCCTGCCGCTTAACAGAAGTGATGACGCTGAACCGTTTGATCTGTCCTTCCTCCGAACACGCCATGCCAGATTGGATTCGGCGCACCGCTTTGGGAGATATCTTGCAGGAAGATTTTTCCGAGCTCGCGGACGAGGCGCTGTATCGCAATCTGGACCGACTGCATCCGAACCGCGAAGCCATCGAGCGTGCGCTGGCGGAGAAGGAAAAGACACTGTTCAACCTGGACGACACCGTCTATCTGTATGACTTGACCTCGACGTACTTCGAAGGGCAAGCCAAGGCCAACCCGCAAGCCAAGCGAGGATACTCGCGGGACAAGCGTCCGGATTGCAAACAAGTGGTGGTGGGATTGGTCCTGGATCGTGATGGCTTCCCCAAAGCCCACGAAATCTTCGACGGCAATACGCAAGACCGGCGCAGCCTGGATCAAATGCTGGATGCGCTGGAGAAGCGGACGGGCAAAAAGCTTGGGGCCACGGTGATCGTGGATCGCGG
>QHYZ01000296.1 GCA_003225295.1 Acidobacteriota bacterium
CAGCGTTACTTCGACGAGATCGCCGATCCAGATCGCTACCGTCCGGACCACTGCCCGCAGTGCGGAGCAAAACATCCTCTGACTGGTCATGGCTTCTACTACCGGACACTCGTGGATGCCGCCTTCGACGGAGTCATCCGCGTTCGCCGTTATCTGTGCCGTTCCTGTAAACGTACGGTCTCCTTACTACCTGAATTTGTCCTTCCCTGGTTACGTTTCAGCATCTCCGTGATCGCGCTGTTCCTCGTCGCTCGATTGCTCAAGGGTCTCACGCTGGTGGCCGCCGTGCGGACGGCCGGGGAAACTGTGATGCCCTACCAGCGCGGGCAGTTCTGGATCCGCCGTTTTCAAAAACAGGCGCCCGCCCTGAGCCTGGCTTTGGCGCCGCTGGAGACGCCGGGGCACCCGCGGGACCCGGTAGCGGATTTCGTTTCCAGGACCCTGCGAATGCTGGAATCTATCGGATGGGTTGTCGCGCATCGTTTCCTGTTTTCGCAGCTTCGTGTCCATCTGCTGGGCTGGCCTGCATGTCTCATTCCGACAGGGCGGCGAACCACGCTGGCCTCCGCGTGCCCCGATTCCTGAGCTTTCCCACACAGCATTTGCATGGCGGAAGATCACTGCTCCTGATTATCGTCCGAGGCATGGAGATTTTCCGCATGGATGCAAAAGCCGAAAAACTGGCCCTGTTTCGCTACGGGCTGATCGCTCCCCTGATCATTGAACGTCTTCCCCGCGGCGAACTCACGCGCCGTGCCCAAGAGATTGCCGCCCGCACCTATGACATCCCCCATTCGAAACGAACGTCGGTTTCCGTCGATACGCTTCTCGATTGGGCGCTGCGTTACCGCAACGGCGGTTTCGAAGCATTGGCTCCCAAGCCTCGCGAGGACCGCGGACAGTCCCGCACCGTCACTCCGCAACTCGCCAGTCTCATCGAACGTCTCAAGCGCGAGAACCCGCATCGCACCGGCACGACTCTGCTGCGCGAACTGGCCTTGTCTTCCGGTCAGGACACGCCCGCGCTCTCCGCTTCCACGCTCTACCGTTTCCTCAAACAACGCGGTCTGTCAGAAAAGCAACTGCTCGCACCAGCGGTGCACAAGAAGTTTGAAGCCGAACACAGTAATCAGATCTGGCAGGCCGACATGCTGTTTGGCCCCTGGGTCCGGCGGGTGAATGGTGGTCGCATGCAGGCCTTTCTTCACGCCACTCTCGACGACGCCAGCCGGCTCATTCCCCATGCGCAGTTTTATGCCAGCCAGGGACTCGATGCCTCGCTCGACTGTCTGCGCCACGCTGTCGCGGCACGTGGATTGCCAGCCCGCTTGTACATTGACAATGCGAAGATCTATCGCTCCCCGCAACTGGCGCGCATTGCCGCCTCACTTGGTATTCTGATTGTGCACTCTCGACCGTATCAGCCTGAAGGTCGCGGAAAGATCGAAAGATTTTTCCGCACCGTAAGAGATCAATTCCTCGCCAACCTTGACCCTAAACACGCGCTTTCCCTCGAAGAGTTAAACGATCGTCTGTGGATCTGGATCGAAAGCGTCTATCATCGCTCCGAACATAGCGCGCTCGGAAGCACTCCGCTCGCGCGTTGGCAGCGTGATATCGAACAGATCCGCCAACTCCCGCCCGCCACCGATCTGCGCCGTCTCTTCTTTCATCGCTTGGATCGTGTGGTGCGCCGGGATTCCACCTTCCTGTTGCACAACCGTCTCTACGAGGCTCCGCCTCATCTGGCCGGTCAACGCGTCGAGGTGCGCTTTGATCCTCTCGATGCCGCAGAGGTCGAAATCTGGTTTCAGGGAAAACTGGATATCGCAGCGCGGCCCGTCGACCCGGTGGTCAACGGCCAGTTGCCTTCCGTGAAACGGACTGCCGCGGCCGAGCCCGAACCCACCGGCATCAACTTCGTCGAACTGCTCAAACAGAAACAGGAGAAGGAGTAACCGTCATGGTGGAAACTTTCTTCGGCTTTAAGAAAACGCCTTTCTGCGACAGCCCCGATCCTAAACAGCTGTTCTCTTCGCAGGCCTGGAATCAGGCCAAGGCGCGGCTGCAGTTTCTGGCCGAGCATCACGGCGTCGGCCTGCTCACCGGGGAAGTCGGCGCCGGTAAATCGACCGCCGCCCGCTGCTTTACCGCCGCGCTCAATCCCAACCTTTATAAGGTCTTGTATCTGCACTGGACTCCCGGATCTACGCTCGATCTGCTCCGCCAGCTGGCGCTGGAGCTGGATCTGGAACCGGCGCACTACCGCGGCGACCTGGTACGCCAGATCTCTCAGGCCATCGTGCGTCTCAACCAGACTAAGAAGCAGCATCCCATTCTCATCTGCGATGAAGCCCAGTTGCTGTGCCATCC
>QHYZ01000297.1 GCA_003225295.1 Acidobacteriota bacterium
TGCTTCCGGCGCCGCGCTGGTGGTGGTGCACCATGTCCGCAAATCCATCGGCCGCCACGAGATTGGCAGCGCTTTCCGCGGCTCCAGCGCTCTGCATGCGGTGGGCGACAGCTATCTACTGCTCACGCGGCCTTCTCCGCAACTCGCCACTATCGAGCTTCGTTTTCAGTTCCGCTATGCCGCCGCGCAGCCTCCGCGACTGCTGCAGCTCGATCCCCGGACTCTGTGGTTCTCCTCCACCGGTTCACCGCCCGCCCCTGTGG
>QHYZ01000298.1 GCA_003225295.1 Acidobacteriota bacterium
CCTTCGGGCATATGTCGGTCGCAAGAAATACTTGTATCAACGTCGTCGATGTACCATCCGTCCGTCACGGTTTGCTGGGCATCGGATCTTGAGCCCTCAAGAGGAATCTGTTTTCTCGTGGTGATGATATGCCGCGCCGCATGGCCAAAGAATTCCTTCCGCTCGCCTGTGTCCACGGTCGTGATTTCAATCCGCAGGGTCGGTTTGCCGGGTGCGACAAGATCCGGCACTTTCAGTCCGCGCGCTTCTCTTTCCTCTTTGCTCAGCGGCTTTGGAGGATAAGATCCTGCCACATACTCACCGGCATCCAGATTTAATTCAAACATCTGTCCCAGATCACACCGCGTAATCGACGCAAGTTGCGGGCCGTAGTGTACGCCGATCCAATTTCGATATTCTGCCCGCCTGCGATCCTTCTCTATGTAGAAAGTTTGGTCACTCGAAATGCCTTCAGACGTATGACGTACAGTCATTTTTAGACCAGATGCATTCGATGCGCGGAGCAATGGAATTCCTAAGATTAAGAACCAAACAGGTGAGACTCGCATCGCCAATCCTCCCCTGGATACATCGCCGATTTACGGCATCGGATTCGAGCTAGCATTATGTCAGTCTTTATATTGGAGGAACAGATTGCGTCAAGTCCCGAGAAACAGCGTTCGCGTCCACATGGAATCCGCCGCGAAAAGGAGCTGAACGCAGTCAGGGCTAATCAGGACTTTGAAGGTTCGGAAGTATAATTTCCTTAGCGAGGGCACCGTAATTGGGACCCAAACACTTGGTGCTTCTTCCCGGTCTTGATGGGACTGGAGAATTATTTGTCGATTTCATCGCCGCTCTATCTGAATCATGGACTGCGGCGATTGTTGCTTACCCGACTGACAGATTTTTGTCATACACCGATTTGCGTCCCTTCGTGAGTGCCGCCGTTCCTGAATCAGAGCGATTCGTGCTTGTAGCTGAATCGTTCTCCACGCCGCTGGCTATTTGGTACGCAGCTGCTAATCCTCAGAATCTGACCGCTGTCGTCATTTGTGCCGGATTCGTCGGAAGTCCTGTGTCTGGTTGGTCGGGAATCGTGAAGGCACTTTCGAAGCCTTGGCTTTTTAGGGTGAAGCCACCTCGCACCATTGTTGAGTACTTTCTTCTCGGCCAGAACGCGCCTGCCGACCTTCTCCAGAAACTGCACCACGCATTGAATAGGGTGAGTCCGGATGTATTGAGCGGCCGCGTGCAGGAGGCGCTGGATTGTGATGCACGGGATGACCTACGCCGAACGACCGTACCGCTGTTGTACTTGGAGGCGACGTATGACCGACTGCTCTCTTCGTCTTGTAAAGAGGAGTTTTCTCACCTCAGGCCAGATACTCTGTTCAAGTCAGTTCCTGCGCCACATTTGCTCTTGCAACGGGAGCCACAGAAGGCCGCGACCGTCATGATGGCTTTCATCAGCGGCTTGCCGCCAAGTCCTGGTTAACAGCGTACGCGTCAATGTGAATCACGGGCCTGACCTGGGAAGTTGCTCCAATGTCTGGGTCGCCTCAAACCGGTTCCGGGCGCATGACGAGGAAACGGTCTTTTCGTGCACACCTCCTGGACAGGCGCACATGAACACGAACCCTCACGGCTCGAATGTGTCTTGGAGTAAATGATTTCTAACCTATGGCGACTCGTTCCAATCGTTCGAGGGTGTCGGGGTACTTGCGAACCAAAAGGACGAGCGCTGCGGCTTGAGGATTAGGCTTAGCGCGACCCTGTTCCCATTTTTCCAAGGTTCGTTCGTTGATCCGAAGCTTGCGGGCAAAAACAGCTCGTGAACAGCGCAACCTCTTTCGCGTGTCCCGAATCAACTTCGAGTCCACCTTAGGGAGCGGCGCCGCTTCGACCCTATAGGTGCGGAGCGTGATTTTGCCCCTGCGATGACTCTTCATCGCTGCGACGCCTTCCATCAATTCATCGAAAATCTTTCTCTTGCTCATTTGCTTTTACCTTTTCGATTTTCTTTGTTTTGCAAGCTTCGCGGACTGACGAGCCTGAAGTTCGGTTTCAATCGCGCTCTTCAAGGCCTTCTTTTCTTTGGGCGTAATGTCTGAAGCTTCGTCCTTGTCGTATAGCGTCATCAGCCATATCTGTTGTTCACCCGTGAAGTAGTAGTAGATCACGGGCAGGCCGCCTCTTCGTCCTTTGCCGCGCTTTCGGTCTGCCCAGCGAAGCTTCCGAAATCCTCCCGTTCCCGGCATAACGTCGCCAAGCTCCGGCGCGGAGGCAAGCCGATATTGCAGTTCCCGGTACTTGTCGTCAGTCAAATAGCCGGAGAGGTAGCGAGTAAAGGCCGGAGCCTCAAGGAATTCCATCCTGTTCCCAGTACGCCACTAGCGTACACTCCATAAGTATACGCTATTAGCATATGAAGTCAATTATAAGAGATGTGAAAGGAGCCTGCAAAGTGGAAAGAAAATGGCATGAGCAATATCCCCAGAAATTTCGTATACGAGCTGTGGAGCGAACGAACAGTTGTGGAAATGTCTTGCAACTGGCTCGAGAACTCCGTTTGAATTGCAGCCCTACTGTACAAGTGGCGGCATCGGCTCGACCCAGCTAACGGTCAGATGCAAGGCGAGGCCACGGTACGCAATTCCCGGGAATCCACACTTCGCAAGGAAATCGACAAACTGAAGCGACTCCTGGTGAACAAAACCGTGGAGGTGGATTTTTTCAGTTGTGCCTTGCAAAAAGTCAGGCTCGACGCCGGAACAGCGGTATCTCTGGCGGACAGGCGTCTACCGTGCAATCCGAGACGTCGTTGCAAGGCAGCTTGAGTGTCGAGCGAATGTGCCAGTTAGGGCAAGTGAGCCGGGCGGGATTCTACCGATATTTTCAGACCTGAGCGCGGTTCGAGGAGAGCATGACGGTAGGCTCTGCCATTCACCAGCTCGCCTGGAGCATCGACGGCGCTATGGCTATCGGCGGGTCACAGCGGAGCGCGACTAAGTCCTGTCAATTTGAAATGCCGGCGAATAGCGCCAGGGAGGTGTCCGGTTCTTGAACCGCGACGTTGGTCACTTCTCCGAGAACGCCACTATACGTCCATCAAGCTTCGATGGCTTATACTAGTGCCGAT
>QHYZ01000299.1 GCA_003225295.1 Acidobacteriota bacterium
AAATCCGGGAGGACTTGTTCGGGGAGTCGTTTTACCACCTGCCGCTCTCCGAACAATGCCCGCTCGACACGCTGCTCGTCCCACTCCTCTCCGAGCGGCCACACCACACCGGCTGCGGCGGCCCTGTTGAGGTAGTCATGAACGGTACTCTGGCTAATCGAACAGGCGCGGGCTATGGCCCGTTGCCCCAGCCCCAGCTCGAAGCGGAGGCGGATGACTTCTATGAACTTACGCATGGACAATCTCCTGGTTGGCACTCTGTCTCTCCCGTAATTCAAATAGGAGAAACAGCTTGCCTACTGTGATGTCCAGCGTCACCTCGCCCTGTGGAAAACATTCCGGGTCATCGCGATCACCATTCCGACGATCATGATCAACTGATCGGGATCATCCCGGAACGAGTGATCGGCATCATCCCGGAATCATGATCGCCATCATCCCGGAACGGGTGATCGGCATGCCCCGGAACACTGATCGGCATCGTCCGGAATCCCCATCGTGCCGAATAATCGTGAATTTCTCGCAGAACATTACGTCTAAGTCTTTGAAAATCAGTCATCGGATTTTCTTGATTTCACCGAAGAAGTCCGGCAAATCACGCTCGTTGGACCGAAGTTGGAACCAGCGGCTGAAGTGGCGTGATTTCGATGTCTGTATTAGAATGAAAACAAATGTGTTGCTCAGTTCCCCGGTAGCTCAACGGTAGAGCATTCGGCTGTTAACTTTAAAACGATCCGTTGATTCGGCACCGTTTAGCCCCGAAAAAGCTGCCCAAAACCGGGCCTAGTTGGACCCAATGTTGGACCCAAAAAAAGAATGGCCCCGACTCACGTTCTACAGAGCCGGGGCTTTTCTTTTGCTACTGGCATCCTGAGATATTCAAGAACCCAGGGGCTCGCTGCGAACTTCCCAGAACGCCGTTTGAACGAAGCCCCCCAGGGAGGCATTACTTCTGGGTTACTCGTCAACCGACCACAATCACGGATTGGACGCCGCCGAATCTCCGGTAAACACTAATGTACGTCTGGTTTGCGTGCAGCCTTAAGGTGCTTTCGGTATTCGCGGGCGGCTTTGTCAGCAGCATTCTCGCTGGCGCTGTTGGCAGCCAAATGTCCGAGTTCATGCGCTACCCAGTATCCGAGGGAGTCATCGCTCACATAGCGGTCGCTGTCGATGAACACGCTTCGGCTGGGGAGGTGCGTGAACATAGCGCTGGTATATCCGGCGGGCACATGGAGACGAAAGGTTCTGGTCGTGTCAACGTACTTCCAGTGCGGCACAAAGAGAACTCGCAGAGGATAAACGTCGGGTTGCATGATCCGAATCTGAGCTCGCACCAAAGCCTCTTGTTCGGACGTGGCTCCCAGGACGGTGTAGCTGTTTACGGAAGGTTCAGGCGAGGTCACTTCCGCGTTGACCAACTTTGGATTCGTGCTTGTTTGTCCCCAGGCGACCTGCGCTATTGTCGCCAAGAATAGGGTTGTCCAAATTCTCAGCCTCATTTGCCACCTCCGGGCGTGTGCTGGAGGCGAACTTGGGGCTAGTTAGGAGGAAGCTCAATGGACGGCGGCTTGATTGAGGCTTGATTGCTTCTAAGCGGCTAACGTTTCTTGTTTCATTAGTTTATGGTGTTGCGTTATCTAAACCTTGTCATCTAATTTGGGGGTGATAGACTCGCGCTAACATCAGAGATAGATGCAAATGGCCCTCGAAGCCCGATCTCCGGCAATCCTGCGCTTTGGAGTGTTCGAGGTGGACCTGCGCGCGGGAGAGGTGCGCAAGCAGGGCGTGCGGACCAAGCTGCAGGAGCAGCCCTTTCACGTACTCACGGTCTTGTTGCAGCGTCCGGGCGAAGTAGTAACTCGTGAAGAGCTGCGTTCGCAGAACTGGCCTGCCGATACCTTCGTCGACTTCGACAACAGTCTGAACACGGCGATCAACAAGTTGCGCGAAGCGTTGGGGGATTCCGCTGATAGTCCACGCTTCATCGAAACACTTCCGCGCCGTGGATATCGGTTCATCGCACCAGTCACCGGGGGAGATGAAACAGGGAGAGGGACGGCCGCTGGTGTGAGCGCGGCCGTGGCGCCACGCGGTCGGAAGATCATCGTGGCGGTGGCTGCTGTTGTGCTCGCAGCGGCAATTGCCGGAGGACTGCTCTGGCGTACGCGGCAGGCGCAGCATCTCACGGAAAAGGACACCATTGTTCTCGGAGATT
>QHYZ01000300.1 GCA_003225295.1 Acidobacteriota bacterium
CAAATACCCGGCTCACTCCAGAAATCACGCGAGAAGTTTGTCAACGAACGAGCAGTGCGGCGGCAGTGGACGGCTCCATTGCCCTAATCGGTACCCGATACAACCTGATTCTCAAGGCTGTGAACTGTGTAAATGGAGACTTGCTAGCGAGCACAGAAGCGCAGGCGAACGACAAAAGCCACGTTCTCGATGCGCTTGGAAAAGCCGCTTCGGAAATGCGCAGGAAGCTTGGGGAATCCTTGAGCACTGTGCAAAAGTTCAATACGCCTCTGGAGCAAGCGACCACGCCATCTCTGGAAGCATTACAGGCCTAC
>QHYZ01000294.1 GCA_003225295.1 Acidobacteriota bacterium
GTCCGCTGGCCGAGCTCCAGGAGAGATGTTCCGATACGAACAGGGGCTCGACTTCGTCCACCAGGCGCTTTAGTTCGCGCAGATGCTGCAGGTTTAGCGGATCGGTAGATCCCATCGACAATCCGACCCCATGCAGACTCAACTCGTAATGAGCGCGGATCCGCGTCAGGTGCTCACGGTGCGCGCCGCCCTGGGCGAAGTAGTTTTCGCTGTGAGCCTCAAACCAACCAACCGGAGGAAGGCGCGATACGATTTCTTCATGATGCTGGGCTCGCAGGCCGATGCCCGCGCTCAGCCCAGGGTAGGTGCCCATGACCCTCTCCCCGGATCGCGGGGAGAGGGCTGGCGTCAGCTGCGTGTCGGGGGCACTCACGGCCAGTAGGGGCTACTTTCCGGGAGTGAGGGAGCCGCCCATGATGCGCTCACAGGTGCCTTTCGGTAACTTGATGAATTCCTTAGCGCTCTTGTCCTTCGTGCCCTGGCCCGCACAGGCGTGCGCCGCGCCCGCGCAGTCATTCTTTCCCGCCTTCGCTACGCCGTAGCACTTCTCCGAGTTGCTGTCGCCCGCAGCAAACGCCGTCGTCGTCAGCACGAACAGGCTGCTCACGGCTGCAGCGAGAATCGCGGTCTTCGAGGTCATGTCGCATCGCTCCTTTAGTTAGTGAAGTATCCGGACGCGCTCGGATGCGCGGCTCGGTAACGAATGCCTGAGCAATAGTTGTGCCACTCCAACGATCCGCACGGATTCAGGCGGTTAGGCGGCTTCGATCCGATACTTCACGCGCGCGCCGGATTGCGCGACCGCAATCCATCGCGGATCCGTAGCCTGTTGCGGCTGCACCGAGGCAGCCTCGACGGGATCAACTTCGAATCGGGGAGGTGATGGCGGACAGCTGATCTCGCCCGCGGCAGCCGTGCCGGACGGAGGCGGGCCGCAGCATTTTGCGGGTCCAGTCGCCGCGGCACGTGACTTGCAAGAAAGGCACGCCATGAGCGAGATCTATCACCCTTCGTCGAATCCATCCGACAACCAGTCAAACCTGGTGCGTCGCGCAAGGACAGGTCTCCTCGCAACAGGTTTGATATCGAGCTTGCTGTTCACGCTGACCTCACGAGCGGCGCATTCGCAAGTCATCCTGAATGAGATGCCCGTGACCTTCACCGTCGAGGGTTATGGAAACGCTACCACCGGTGCGACGCGCGAAGCCGCCTCGGTGCGGGGGCAGGCGCCGGACGCTGTGTTGTTCGACGGCGCGGCCCGAGTCCTGGCTCAACTTAGCACGGTCAATGGCCCGGACATCGGCGCACGCGTGGTCGTCGAGGGCTCCACTGACCATGTTCACCTCAGCGAGGCGAGCGTGCTGCTGTTCGGTTCTGCCGGCAGGCTCGAGGTCGGCAAGCGCATGGGGTTGCCGGATGTCTTGACCGGCTACGCACCGAACAGCTTTGCGTTTACAACGGCTGAATTCGGACCGCCCACGGGACGGAGTCTCGACCCGGGCGGGGGGCTTCAAACCCAATTCTTGCGAGCCGCCGTGCGCTCGCGCCTGGAACCGCTCACGGCCCGAGGCGTGACGGCATCGCTGTTCAACGATGAATCGCTCAAGGTCCTGTACGTCCTGCCCAAACACAATGGTTGGTTGGGCGGGGTGTCCTTCGCCGCAGATGCCGAGGATCCGCGCTTCGACCGGCTGGCCCAGATCGGGCTCGTGCACGAAAGCTACTGGCACCAGGACGTCTGGCGCTGGGGCGGAACGTACGCGCACGCGCGCGCGGACCGGGCAGGCGATGGCGCCATCCTCCGAGACCTCAATTCCGTGAGCTTGGGTACCAGCGTCGTGCTCAACGATTCTCTCGACATCGGAATTGCCGCCAGCTATGACGGCACGAGCGGCACGTCCCGGCTCGCGCTGGGCGACTCTGCCTCCCCCGCCTGGGGTGCGACAGAGAGTCTCAACTACAACAGCGGGCCCTGGACGGTCGGAGGCTATTACCAGTATACGCGCGCCCAAGTCGCGGGCAGCCGAACCGTAAATGATCGCCTGTCCGCGTTCGAGGTCGGGGCGAGCTATCGATTCACAACCCGCCTGAGACTTTATGGTGCCTGGTTTTTGTACGAGCTTGCGAACGATGGCGTCGACAGCAAATCCGTTGCGGGCGGTGGCAGCGTCTTCACGCTCGGAGTGCGCGCCACGCTGTGACTTCATCAATGATCGATCACCACTGTATCAAAACCCGCCACACCGACATGCAAGGAAATCCCGTCATGAAACCGCCGATTGATCAGACGAGTTCTGCCGTAATTACGGCCGCAGTGCTGTCCCTTTTTTCCGCCTCCGCTTCCGCTCAGGTGCACCCGGAGAAGCCGACCTACAAGTACGAGAAGTGCTATGGCGTCGCCCGCGCTGGCCTGAATGATTGCTTCTTCGGCTCCAATTCGTGCGCCGGAACGCTTGCAAAGGACAATGATCCGCGCTCCTGGGTCTACGTTCCGCAGGGCACCTGTAAGAAGATTACCGGCGGAACGCTCGAGCCCCCGAAGTGAGCC
>QHYZ01000147.1 GCA_003225295.1 Acidobacteriota bacterium
CATGGCGAAAAGCTTCGGTGATGCCATGGTAATCGACTTAAAGACGCGCGAAATGCGCTGCCTCACCTGCAATGTGCCTGGCGCCGTGTTTCTGCGGGTGATGCACCTGGTGACCGGCGACTATATCTTGATCGGTCCCGATCATTTCGAGAACATCCGCCTAAGCCGCACCCGCGACAACGAACTGTGGTTTCTCAGCAAGGAGCGTGGATCGCGACCAATTAAGCTTGGTCAAAAAATGAGCGAAGGAGCCGCCATCTCGAAGAAGTCTCTCAAAATTTCCTACTCGGAGACTTCACAGCAAAACCCGGATTTGGCATCCGAATCCTCGCGTCTGGTCGTCGCAGAACTCGATCTGTCGCATGGACCACCCGCGCTGATCAACAAAAAGATCGTATATGAAAGCAAGGACCGTAGCTGCACTCTCGAAGCGCAGGATTTCTACGACAACGATGACAAAATGACGTTCACCTGCTATGAGCCGCGGGGTCAAGCCTCGGTCATGGGCATCGACTTGCGCACTGGCGTGGTGACGAATTTTCCCAAAGCACCGGGCTCGTACAATGAGGTCGAGGGTATCTTCCCGGACGGTCTCTATACCGCCGTCGAAGCGGACCGTCAATGCGAGCAGCTTGGCGGTACCCGCGGCTCCGGAAATATCGACATCTGGAAACTGAAGCTTGACGGAACCGGAAAGGATTTCACTCGCCTTACGTATTTCAACGACTATGAAGGCGGCAAAGCTTCAAATCCAGTGATCTCCACGGATGGCCGCTTCATGGCATTCCAAGTTGCCAAGACCGACGACCCCGCTGGCGTCGGCTATGGCATTTTGCTCCTTCACTTCAAGCCATAACAGGTTGCAAAAAAAATGCAGTGAATGTTATTCCTAACTAACAGAGCGAGGAATCTGCTTTTTGCTGAAAATCTGGCCAGCTATCTGATTTACCTTCCTCCGCCAACACCGACTGCAGTTCTGGTACGGCAAATGTCCGGTAAGACGACATCAGGACTTATTGACCCATTACGATGACATAACCGTGAGGGTCCATCCTATAACCTCTTTGAATCAGCTTTTCACGCGCCAGAGCGTGAGCCAAAGAAGTGGATTCGATTATATGCAGTCTGCTGTTGCCCTTAAACCAGAGGATTATCACGGGTGTTTACGGTGGCAATTTTGGCCACAGCGGCCTTGCTGCTTTTCTTACCGCTGGGACGGGAGGCGATTCGAACGGTGCGTGCGAGCTGGCAAGGATTTCAGGAGTCGGCTTCGGATCAGCGAACGCTCGAAGAACTTGCGGCTCGCGCGGAGAAGGAAGAAGATGCCGGAACGCTTGCTTTCGTGGCGCTGAGCACAACGGACCCGAAACGAGCCGCTGCGTTGACGGAACGCGCGGTGTCGCTTGATCCGGAACGTATCTGGGTTTACGGTGCGAGAAATCATCGGCCGAATTTTGATCCCCCGGGAGAGGAATGGCTTGCACGATTGAAAGGGGCTGATCCCGGCAACGCCGTGCCCGATCTGCTTAAGGCCAGTGCGCTGGCAGACCCGCGCGCTGATATGCTCTACGCGCACGGGATGCCTAAAGACGCGGACTTCGAAGTTTTGGAAGCCGCTTCACAATGGAGGCTGCTGATGGAACGAGCGTATGGCGCCCCGCGGTATGACAGCTACTTCCAGAAGCACTACCAGCTCACGCGCGCAGTCTGGAACCGCGAGAGGAACTTGCCGCCTACATTTATCTTTCGGGACTGTGGTCCCATGCGATTCCAGATTTGCGGAACCTCTGGAGTTTTGCGGAATTCAAAATGTACCAGGCGCGGAGAGCGCGAGCCACAGGTGACTTGCAGCGAGCGGAAAGCCTGATCGGCGAAGTGGATGTGTTTGCCCTGCGGATGGCGGACGGAAGCGGGACGAAAATCGAGAAGCTGATTGCTTTGGCGATTTCTAAGAGCGCCAACAAACGACTGGCGGATCTTCTCGCAAGTTCGGCACGCCCACAAGATGCGCGGCGAGTGGCTCTGCGTCTCGATGAGATCGAAAGGAGCGTCAAAGGAATGCGCCCCCGCGGCGACCCCCGAGGCCGTTCGGGGGGAGCAGGCTTTCCGGAGAGAGGCTATGCTGCTCCAGGGATTCGGCA
This sequence comes from Acidobacteriota bacterium, assembly GCA_003225295.1. Lineage (GTDB taxonomy): Bacteria > Acidobacteriota > Terriglobia > Acidiferrales > UBA7541 > Acidiferrum. The sequence continues at coordinate 2,142 of QHYZ01000147.1, forward strand.
TTCTAGCCGTGCTCGCCGGACTCGCGGCGTTTTGCTGTTGGAGATGTGGCCTGGGCGGATGCGAAATGCGCAAACACGCTGGCGGAGAGCGCTGTGCTGGATGGCGGACTATGCTCCAGCGACGCTGCTCGTTGCCATCGGTGCGTTTCTGATGAGCTTTCTGCCGTTTCAACATGCCTTCGCAGAGTACCGCGCTTCGAGTTACATGCTCCTCAACGACGAGCGGCTTATGGGTGCGATGTGGGGCCTGATGGAAATTCCAGAGTATGTGATGGGTGTGAACGCCCGCGTTTCGATTTGGGCTTTTGTTACGATCGCGCTGGCCGCACTTCTTGTGTTCGTCCTGGTGCGAGGTATCTACCGCACGAGGCGAGCTGCGCCAAATCTTGCCCGAGCCCTTTCCTTTCTTTCCGCCAAACCGGAGATGCTCGTTGATTCGCAGCGTTGCAGCGGTATGCCGTAGACTGCTTGACTACTCAGGACACGGGGGATCTGCCCGTGCTGGTTGTCATGCAGTCGCACGCCACTTATTCGTTACTTCCAAAGGTGTGGCTTCCTCGAACGGGACCGCGTAGTAGAATTCATATTTACACGCCGTGCGTTGGTTAGGGTTTTCAGACCGCCGACCGACGAAACCTTAGAGATTGCTTTTGGAAAGCTCCAAGGAATTTCAGCGCTATCGTTGATAGCTTAAGATGTTGGCTGCCAAGCTCGAATGTGTTGATTGCCTGGGGACGACTGTAGGAGGAATTGAATGTCACGATCCAATTTCGTTGCTATTCTTTTCTTCTTTGTGGCTGCAAGTACGACGCTACTTTGTGGGCAAAACCCATCCATGCAGCAGTCTTCTCCACCGGGCGTAACGGAGTCCCAAACACCCGTCGCAAAGCCTTCTGACGTTGCCTCGCCCGAGGCAATTCTGGCAGCAGTCTACGACGTGATCTCGGGCCCAGCCACGCAAAAACGTGATTGGGATCGCTTCAATTCACTTTTTTATCCCGATGCGCGGCTAATACGCACAGCTCCCCAGAAGGAAGGCGGCTTCAGCGCAACTACATTTACGCCACAGGGCTATGTCGATCGCGCCACCTCGTATTTCGAGAAGAACGGCTTTTTTGAGCGAGAAATTGCGCGGCGCACCGAACACTGGGGGAACATTCTACAAGCTTTCAGCACCTACGAGTCGCGCCACGACGCCAAAGATGCGCTTCCCTTTGCCCGTGGTATCAACAGCTTTCAACTCTTCTTCGACGGGAATCGCTGGTGGATCCTCACGATATTCTGGCAGGAAGAAACCGCCCATAACCCTCTGCCTACTGAATTCCTTCCCGCTTCGCGCTAGCCTTGCCCGCGTTCAATATGGATGTCGCGAAAACCAGGCCTTTGGATGTGCCTCAACTGAAGTTCGTGTCCGTCCGCACCATTTTCGCGATCGGGACTTTTGGCCCGGAATAGCTGCCGAGTAACGGCGTCATCCGGGCACGCGAGGAGACGCTGCGGATCCCTGGCTGTCACCGCTGACCTCTGGTTGATGTGCCGTCTTCATGGTTGACCACGGTCACGGTCACCTGAGAAGGATACTGCTTCGAGTGATGAACGGAATTATGCGCGATGACGCCTTTTTCCTCGTCGTAATTGTTACCACCAGTATTCAGGTTGCGGTCGAAGCGTGGGAAATTGCTGCTTGAGATTTCGATGCGCAACTGGTGACCGACATCAAAGTAGTTGCTGGTGTTGAGGGGTTGCAGCGCGACCTTGTACACCTTCCCCGGCTCCAACCAGACCAGCGGCTTATCGTACCCGTCGCGATAGCGCAGGCGTTGAATCGACTCGTCGAGGTTGTAGGCCCGCCCATCCGGATAAACATCCAGCACTTTAACCGTAAAGTCAGTGTCCTTCGCGTCCGACGAGACATACACCGTGGGCTCGATAGGTCCACTCACCTCTGTACCCTTCTTGAAGGGTTCGGATGTGTAGACAAGGATGTCGTTTCGCGCTTCCATTTTGCGCTGGTCGAATGCGCCAGCTTGAACAGCAGTACCTGTACAGCAAACGTTTCCGCCGTAGGAAGGGACGGGATTCATGGGATCGTACGTGAAGGTGTCTGGTTTATCCGCTGCGGGAGGCGACGTGACGAGCGCGCCATCCCCAGTCAGGGAGTTGGAGTGACCCGCGCTGGATAAGAATAGCGCCATCGTTTGCGCACCAGCAGGCGGCCAAGTCTCCGATGTCTGCCACTTGTTCGCTCCCATCATGAAGTACGTAACCTTCGGCATCGAATCGAGCCGCGGGCTCTTATCACCTTTCAGAAATCGGTCGAAAAAGCTGTACACAATCTCCTGATACTCGAGCCGCGCATCGCCCATGCTTCGCTCGCCGACGACGGTATCCTCTGTCGCGCGTGTGTAGCCGCAGTGCGTAACCGGGGCAATGATCGCCCATTGCTCATCGGCGATCTGGGGCCTCGCCGTCTTGCGCATATGGTTGTAAAGAGCGAGATTCGGCCCGACCGACACGTCATACCACGACATGAACCAGAGTCCCGGAAGATTCAGCGGCATGTCGTCGTGGTACAGCCCGCCCTTATACCAGGCTGGATCATTCGGTGTCCGCTGAATCATCCGCCCACCGGTATCTACCGGCATGGCATCCGCAAAAATCCCGTGCGGTGCATCCACGGCTTTCAGAATGTCTTGCTCCGGCAAATGCCACAGGGCCTTTGACCAATCGACCGGGGGCAGTTGGTGCGCAAGATCGTATGCCCTCGACGCGCGGATCAAATCTTCCTGTGAGGTGTTTGGTGGGAACATCGGCCTGACCTGGTTCTGCTCGCCATAGAGCCAAGTGATGAACAGCATCTGAACGGCGCCCCCGCGATACCAGTTGCCTTGCTCATAGTACGGCGCGACACGCCCCACGCCTGCGCCAAATCCCTGAACATTCATCGCGGCGTACGCGGGAAGACCCATCGCCGCAATTCCCATCTGATATTCGGCAGTCGAAGAGCAGCCCGTCGTCCCGACTTTGCCGTTTGCCCACAATTGAGAGGAGAGCCACGCCAGCGCATCATAACCATCGGTCCGTGGCGCGCCAAGAATGTCGTAGTTGCCTTCGGAAAAGAAATGGCCGCGCTCGTTTTGCACTACGTACGCATAGCCGCGCTTCACCGCGGTCAGCGCCGCCTTCATGTCGGCCGGCACTCCGTTGCGCACATCCCAAAAATTGAAATTGTATGGTGTGCGTACCCAAATAATTGGCACTTTGCCGCTGGCATTCTTCGGCCTATAAATATCCGTCGCCAATCGAACTCCGTCCCGCATCGGCACCATCACCTTACGTTCAATGATGGCCGCCGTTTCGAGCTCCTTCTCCGTCTGCCATCGCTGCTCTTTCTGTTCAGTCGTAAGCGGTGCCCCTTGTTGCCCTCGCACTGTGGCAATCGCACCCGCACAAAGGAACGCAGTGGCCAAGATCACCTGGACAATGGACTTCTTCATAGACTGGCCGTCCTCCCGGAAACGGGAATGTGATTATCACCGATGCTGTCCCCCGCGTGAAGATTAGACAGGTTCCCGCCAAACCCGCGAGGCGAGAAAGCAAGCAATCCTCTACGAAACGGCACTTCCTCGATCCGGACTTGTGGACCTGGAAGCTGAGAAAAAGTGTTGAATGCGCGCAAGACTCTAAGCTGGAGTGCCGAGCTCCGCCCGATTGCGCTGCTCGGCTAGTTTACAGAGGCGGCGCGCCCAGGAAAATGATTCCGCTCTGATCGCTGAACACCGAGAAGAGACCATCGCCGTCCCTCGTGTCATGCAGCGCAACCATGAAGGACTTTCCATCCGGTGACGCGAGCAGATCGAGGTGATAGCCTGGGATTACTTCGGGACCCCGCGAAACCTGCTGTTCCTTCACCAATCCACTGCTGTAAAGCTCAGGCCAAGAAGCAAAGCGACCGTGACCGTCATTCGCGCCGTTCGCTGTACCCGCATAGTACCGGACCTCGGCTGTATTGATGGCCCGAACGAAGTTGATGGCTTTCGTGCGCTCTTCCTGGCTAGGTAATTTCTGATCCTGGGCGCGCGACGCAGCTGAAAGCGCAACGATCAGAAGGACCGCAGCGCTGATGATTTGAAGCCGTGATATACGCATCGATCTTCCCTCCTCAAGAGTGCCCGGCAAGTGTCTTCGGGCATTCTTTAAGTCTACATAGATATATATGCATTTCGAGGACCAGATCGTGGACGGCGAGATGAAGTTCGATTACAAGTTGCGAGAGGGCGTGGTGACCAAGAGCAACGCGATTGAATTAATGCGCTTGATTGGCTTGGAAATATGAGTTCAAGCCTTGTAGCTCGCCAACATATCAGCGCGGGCAGTTTAGGCAGTCAATTAAACATCAATAAAAATGGTCGCACGAAGCCCAGCAGTTGTGATGGCGCGAGTAGCGTTGGCTGGCTGCGGGGATAGACCAAAGACCAGACGCGGCCGAAGTCACAATCGACCGATGCCGTCGAGTCTGGTAAATTAGCGACGATGGAAGTCCTGCTCCTATGGACGGCGTACTATTAATAAGCCTTCGGGCACACCTCGGTTGCTTGAAACGCTTCCTTGTTTTGTTACTCACACGGCACGCTCTGGCGGCCTTGCTAGCCGTGCTGGCCGCCTTTTCAGTTTTGTCCCGTCAAGCCACTTCATCTCAGACCGCGCCACAACGGCAGACCAGCCAGGAGCTCCCGCCGACTGCGGGTCCCCAGGCGAAGATTCGCGCGAAGGTTCGACAGGTTCTGCTCGACGTCGTGGTGACCGACAGGAAAAATCTTCCTGTGACCGGACTGCAACAGGAAGAGTTCTCGCTCTCGGAAGACGGCCAGCCGCAGAAGATTCTCTACTTTGAGGCCCACAGCGCTTCCTCCGCTGCGAGGGCTCCTGCATTGCCTCCCGCGCCCGCGAATACTTTCCGCAACGTCTCAACCGAAAACAGTGGGCTGCCGCTGAACGTTCTGCTCTACGATCTTCTGAACACCCCGCTCACCGATCAACCGTTTGCGCACTTGGAGATCGTCAAATTCCTGCGCAACCGGCCCGCGGGAAGCCGCTTTGCGATTTTTGTGCTCGGAGATTCTCTGCATTTGCTGCAAGGATTCACCGACGACGAAAACCAACTCGTCGCGGCGATGCAACACAAGGAAGCCAGACCGCACTCCACACTCCTGCCGCGCGACTCGGGCGGACGCCCCGGCGCGACCGAACAATTCTCCGGGCCCATGTTTTCGAGCGACGCATCCGCGCAGGCGATGATAGGCCGGTTGCAGGGCATGGAGGCCCTCACCAGAAGGTTTTATCTGGAGCGCCGCGTGGAGCAGACCCTTGGGGCGTTTGTGGAGATTGCGAGATTCCTGAACGGCTTGCCCGGCCGGAAAAACTTGATTTGGCTGTCGGGGTCCTTCCCGGCGAATGTTTTTCCGGGAGCCGATCCTTTGGATGTTTTTACAGGAACGGCGAACTTCAGTCCTGCACTGCGCCAGGCGGCGGACCTGCTCACCATCGGGCAAGTGGCCGTGTATCCGGTGGACATCCGCGGGCTGACGGTCGATCCCTTTTTCGATGCTTCGAATGGTGCGACCCATCGCACGCCAGCGGAAATCTCGCAAACCCACAAGAACTTCATGCAAGAGATCGCCGCCGAACAAGATGCCATGGACCAAATCGCGGAGGACACCGGCGGGCACGCCTTTTACAACACCAACGGACTCTCCGACGCAATTGCCGCAACCACAACCGACGGCGCGAACTACTACACGCTGAGCTATGCACCCAGCAACGCGAAATTTGACGGAAGATTGCGCAAAATCCGTGTCCAGCTCCCACGTCGCGGCGCCCACCTGGCGTACCGGCACAGCTATCTTGCCGACGACAGCATGCTGGACCAAGGCGCGGACCCCGAGACCATGCGGTTGCAGGTGGCGCTGCGGCGGGGAGCGCCGCTCGCACAGGAGCTTTTTCTTCAGGCGCGTCTCGCGCCGCAAGGACGGGCCCGGCAAGTGACGAAAGAAGAGATCGCGCAACTAGCCGGGTTTCCCGCGTTCGCTTCGCGAAAGAAGTGGGACGGCGTGAGTATCCAGCGGTACTTCATCGCCTATGCGCTGGATGGATCGCAAGTCTCTCTGGAGCCCGCGGAAGATGGGCGTTTGCACGCGAGGTTCGAAATCCTGATCGGAGCGTACGACGAGGAAAACCGGACGATGTTCGGGTACCGCTCGCCGCTGGAAAAAATGTACGTCTTGAAGAGCGCGGACGACGCGAAGAAAAAAGCGATTCGGCTGCGGCACGTAGTGGAGATTCCGGCGGCGGCTGCCTGGCTGCGGGTGGTAGTGCGCGACGCCATCGGAGACCGCCTGGGCTCGGTCGAAATTCCGCTGCCACTGCCGGTCATACCGCCTCTCGGTTGGTAGCTCTTGCACCCACTGAATTAGCTTCTCTATGTCTTCGATGCCGTACCTCTGCCTGATTATTTCGTGCAGGTATGGCGAGAACTCATGTCCGAGCTTTTGCTGGTCGCTCATGCTTTCCTTCCTTCTCCGGCCAGCCGCGCGACGATTGCTGAATCTTTAAACCATCATTTGTGAAGTGGCGCGCCCGGTGGGACTCGAACATGCGCCATTCTGCTTAGAAGGTACGCAGTACAAAACTCTAAGTGCCGCTTCTGTCGCTTACAGGGGAACGCGTCATTTATTATCTCGCTCTTGAAGTGGACCGAAGATGGACTGAAATGATTTTGGAAAGAGCAGCGGAGCTAAGTCCGGGAGCTAGGCAGCTTTCGCGATTCAAAATGACGTGAACGCTGTTTCCCAGGACCTTGCCCACAATTGGCGAGAGCAATGGTACAGTTATGCGGTGCGTGCCCTCATTGCTGTCCTTCTAGCTTTCTTCCTTGTACAGGTCGCGACAGCACAAAATACGATTTCCTTTCCTACCGAGGATGGCGGAGTCGTTTTCGCCGATATCTACGGAACGAGTGACAAAGCGATCGTGCTTGCGCACGGAGGCCGTTTCAACAAAGAGAGTTGGACGAGGCAGGCTGAAAGACTAGCGGCGGCAGGATTTCAAGTGCTGGCGCTGGACTTCCGAGGCTACGGCAAGTCGCGTGGTCCAGGCGATTCTGACCCGATGGATGCGCCGCTTCACTTGGATGTGCTGGCGGCAGTGCGATATCTCCGAAAGAATGGCGCGAAAAGCGTTTCGCTAGTGGGCGGCAGCATGGGCGGAGGAGCCGCCGCTGACGCGTGCATCTCTTCGCAGCCCAGTGAGGTCGATCGCATCGTACTGCTGGGTGCCCACCCGAACGGTCCGGCCGAGAAGCTCAAGTGTCCTTCGCTATTCATTGTAGCGCGCGATGACGCCAGCGGCGACGGGCCTCGGCTGCCAAAGATTCGTGCGGATTATGAAAAAGCCCCGGAACCGAAACAGCTGATCATCCTTGACGGCTCCGCCCATGCGCAGTACCTCTTCCAAACGGATCAGGGCGAGCGCGTTATGCACGAGATTCTCCGCTTCCTTTCCGCAAAGTGAAGTAACGGTCGCATACCATCCGGCGCGTCCCAGTAGCCACTTCTCCGGTAAGCGCTGCGTTTATCAGGAGTTGATCAAGTGCATTCGAGACCGTTCCACGTTGCTGCTATTCTTTGTTCATGAACCGCAAGCGCATAAAGGACGTCGCATTACAGGGCCTAATCGCAGTTGTGCTTGTTATGATTTTCGTTTCTCTTCTAGCGCAACGACTGTTCCATCCACGATAACAAGTGAAATCGGTTCATTTGTCGTAGATGGAGATGTGTCCGGCAGTCGGAGTAGGGATCGTGATTACTCACAACCCCCTCCACGGATCCGGACAGGCGGATTTCCCGCATCCGTCTCTTGCCTTAGGTGATAACGCCCATGCGGCGCAGGGGATAAGGATGACAGACGGTAGGCAGAGGCAGCCAGCGAGTGATGAGGCGCCGCATACGGTTCCAGAGGACGCGTCCGTTCTGGCTACGCCGCGACAGC
>QHYZ01000100.1 GCA_003225295.1 Acidobacteriota bacterium
GCACCACGGGTTGGGCCTTGACGGGCTCGCACCAAATGGCGCCGGCAGGAAAGGTGGCGGCCTGCACGGACTGCCACGTAGGCAGCAACTACACCTTTACGGTGGCGAACACGGACTGCTACGGCTGCCATCAGGCGGCTTGGCAGAGCACCACGACGCTCGGTGGAGCGGTACCGAATCACATCACGGCGGGCTTCCCGACCTCGCAATGCTCGACGTGCCACAACACGAATACGTGGACGTCAACCTTCAACCACGCGACGACGGGTTTCCCGCTGACCAATGCGCACCAAATGGCGCCGGCGGGCAAAGTGGTGGCCTGCACGGACTGCCACATCAACAATAACTACACGCTGGCGACTGCCCCGACCGACTGCGGGAACTCGGGATGCCATTTGACGACCTGGCAGCAGACCAATAATCCGACGCACTCGGCAGCGGGAGCGCCTTTTGCGGCGGCGAATTGCTCGACATGCCACAACACCATCACCTGGACCACGGCGATCTTCGACCACAGCACCACGGGTTGGGCCTTGACGGGCTCGCACCAAATGGCGCCGGCAGGAAAGGTGGCGGCCTGCACGGACTGCCACGTAGGCAGCAACTACACCTTTACGGTGGCGAACACGGACTGCTACGGCTGCCATCAGCCGGCCTGGTTGAGCACGCAAACACTCGGTGGAGCGGTACCGAATCACGTCACGGCGGCGTTTCCGACCTCGCAATGCTCGACGTGCCACAACACGAATACGTGGACGTCAACCTTCAACCACGCGACGACGGGTTTCCCGCTGACCAATGCGCACCAAATGGCGCCGGCGGGCAAAGTGGCGGCCTGCACGGACTGCCACATCAACAATAACTACACGCTGGCGACTGCCCCGACCGACTGCGGGAACTCGGGATGCCATTTGACCACCTGGCAGCAGACCAATAATCCGACGCACGCTTCAGCCGGAGCGCCTTTTGCGGCGGCGAACTGCTCGACATGCCATAGCACGATCACCTGGACCACGGCGACCTTCGATCACAGCACCACGGGTTGGGCCTTGACGGGCTCGCACCAAATGGCGCCGGCAGGAAAGGTGGCGGCCTGCACGGACTGCCACGTAGGGAACAACTACACCTTTACGGTGGCGAACACGGACTGCTACGGCTGCCACCAGGCGGCTTGGCAGAGCACGACGACGCTCGGTGGAGCGGTACCGAATCACGTCACGGGGGGCTTTCCGACCTCGCAATGCTCGACGTGCCACAACACGAATACGTGGACGTCAACCTTCAACCACGCGACGACGGGCTTCCCGCTGACCAATGCGCACCAAATGGCGCCGGCGGGCAAAGTGGTGGCCTGCACGGATTGCCACATCAACAATAACTACACGCTGGCGACTGCCCCGACCGACTGCGGGAACTCGGGATGCCATTTGACCACCTGGCAGCAGACCAATAATCCGACGCACGCTTCAGCCGGAGCGCCTTTTGCAGCGGCGAACTGCTCGACATGCCATAGCACGATCACGTGGACCACGGCGACCTTCAATCACAGCTCGACAGGCTGGGCCTTGACGGGCTCGCACCAAATGGCGCCGGCAGGAAAGGTGGTGGCCTGCACGGACTGCCACGTAGGGAACAACTACACCTTCACGGTAGCGAACACGGACTGCTACGGCTGCCACGTGGCGGCTTGGCAGAGCACGACGACGCTCGGTGGAGTGGTACCGAACCACATCACGGCCGGTTTCCCAACGGCGATTTGCTCCACATGCCATGACACGCTACTGTGGGCGAACGGCAAGTTCGATCACAGCACGACGGGCTGGCCGCTGCAGGGAGCACACGTGACCACGCCTTGCACTTCCTGCCACATGGGCGCCAACGCATTCAGCCTTACTTCAGCGAACACGGATTGCTATGGTTGCCATCAGGCGGCCTGGTTGAGCACGCAAACGCTCGGCGGCGTCGTGCCGAACCACGTTGCCGCGCTGTATCCAACCACCTGCTTAACCTGCCACACCACGTGGGTGACTACGGGCTGGCTAGGGGCGACCTTTACTCACTCCTATTTCCGCATTCCGCATAATGGCTCGGTCTGTTCGGACTGCCACCTGGTCTCGACGGATTATAAGACGTTCTCCTGTGAGAATTGCCATACCTCGCCAAACGCGCACCGAGCCGGAATGTCGCATCCTACCGTTTGCACGCCATCTCCCGCATGCTGGTTCACTCCGGCGACTCGGTGCTACGACTGTCATAAGAATTAACGCGGGCCCGGGCCCCAATTCACGCGCTTCCGCGACATCGGCGGGCGCAAGAGTGCGAGAGCACGTCCTGTGGGGAACGGTAGTCGGGTTGAAGAACAGGCTAGTGCATCGAGCGATCCCGCCGAGACAACGAGCCCTCAGATGCCTTTTCAAGCTGTCTTCGGCGGTGGTTGTGGTCCTTTGTTTGGGAGGGGCGTGGCACGTTAGTGTCACTCACGGACCGGAACCGCAACCAGAGCAGACTTCCAGCAAGCCTTCCTTATTTCGCGTCCGTCGCCTTGCCATCCGCGCCGCGAAATTTGGCTCGAAGGCGACGCCGGGCAGCGGGGAAAAACGTAACCACTAAATCTCAGCGCCGAGAACTTGAGGGCCTGATAAGGATTACTCGACCTTCCTAATGTTCCTTCTCCATTACCTAGCGCTCACCAGCCTGTTCTAAAGTCCTTGAAATTCCGGCCGGTATTGTTTTCGATCCCCACCTCCCCTACGGTAGCCTCCCATCGTCTTTGTCTCGGGGTATATCTTAACTGGCACGAGGTTATCCCCTCTCGGTACATTCTAGATGGCTCGGCGTGTTTGCGACGAGGGCTTGATATCGGTAAAGTTCTGCGCGCGAGCGGCTGGAGCCAGCGTCAGATAAAAACGCTGCGACTACGACGGGGATTATTGTGGCAGAGCGTGCAGGGCGAAACAGAAGGACTCTGGACGTCGTTCCTGTTGTTGTCGGCGATTAGATCGGAGTTCTCAGCAAAACGATCTCTATGTCTCCTAACAATCACTGGCGCCTGATTACCGCGCTTCTCATTGCCTGGGCAGTCCTCGTACTTGGCACGCGTTCCTCGCGCGCCTGGCAGGCTTCGGAGACCGCCGTGGTCCCTTTGCAAGTCATCGTCGTTAGTTCCGCCGCCGAAGCCCGGTTGGTCCGTGACAGGCTGAAAAACGGCGAGGATTTTGCAGCGCTTGCGAGAGAGAAATCCATCGATCCGTACGCCGACCAAGGCGGATACGTTGGAGAAGTGGACCCGGCGACGCTGCGCATTGAATTGCGGGAGGCGCTTAAGGGGCTGGCGCCAGGACAAGTGAGCGGGATCGTCGAACTCCAGAACCCGCCCAACACCGTGATCGGCTACGCCATCCTTAGGATTTTGTCGAAAAACGAGTCCCCCTCTGCTGGCCGCCAGAGCATGGGTGTAAACCGTGACCTTCCCCTTTCGGCCAAGGGCGCGCTGCGCTTTCCGGTTGACATTGCGGGGCAGGTCATCGCCAATCTCCTCTTTCAAAAATTTCCCAAACCTGTCGGATGGAGCCAAGACTTGAGCGAGATCTGTAGGATCCGCAAACAATCACTCTCCAACATGGTGGACCGCCTCGAAAAACGCCTCGACCCACTGCACCCGGAGCAATTGTCCGGAGAGAAACCTTTTGACGTGATCCAGGAACATTACGCGCTGGCGCAGCTCCATGCCTACCAGGGAAACATGGACCAGGCCATTAAGCAGTGGGAGGCGGCGTATCGCATTGCGGCCGAAATCCCCGGCGGCAGGCCTCAACTGGAGGAAGTCCTAGGGACAGCTCATCTGCATAAAGCGGAGATAGAAAACGGAGTCTATCGCACTCCCGGTGACCGATGCCTGTTTCCCCCGCGTCCCGGCAATCCATTTCCCAAATACGAAATTAGCAGCGACTCTATAAAAGCGATCCAGTATTTCACGAAATATCTTGAAACTAAGCCCGAAGATCTCGAGGTCAAATGGCTCCTGAATCTGGCCTACATGACTCTCGGTAAGTACCCAGCGGCTGTTCCGCAAAAATACCTGATTCCTCCCAGCGCATTTGAATCCAAGGAGGACATCGGCCGATTCTCCGACGTGGCCGTGGCAGCGGGATTGAAACTGTTTTCGATGGCCGGGGGTGTCATCGTGGACGACTTAGAGAACAACGGACTTCTCGATGTGGTGACATCCAGCTACGACGTTTGCGAATCGATGCATTACTTCCACAACAACGGAGATGGCACGTTCACCGATCGCACAGCCGAGGCTGGCCTGGCCGGTCAGCTAAGCGGTCTGAACATGATTCAGGCGGATTACAACAACGACGGGTGCACGGATATCCTGGTATTGAGAGGTGCCTGGGAATTCCCCATGCGCAAATCGCTACTTCGAAACAATTGCGATGGTACATTCACCGATGTTACGCGCGAGGCTGGCCTGGCCGAACCAGCGACAAGCACGCAGACTGCCGTTTGGGCGGACATCGACAACGACGGTTATCTGGACCTGCTGGTCGGCAACGAGAATGGTACCAGCCAGCTCTTCCACAACAAGGGTGACGGTACCTTTGAGGACATTTCCCGCGCTGCCGGTGTGGATCGAAAAGCATTCACCAAGGGCGTTAACGCCGCGGATTATGACAATGACGGCTATGTGGATTTCTATGTCTCCAATCTCTATGGCGGCAACTTTCTCTACCACAACAATCATGACCGAACCTTTTCGGAAGTCTCTGAGCGGGCAGGCGTGCACCAGCCACAATCGCAAAGCTTTGCAACATGGTTCTTCGATTACGACAATGATGGCTGGCCCGACCTGTTCGTCACGAGCTACTACTTTTCCTTGGACGAATCCTTGCGGAGCTATCTTGGCCGTCCCCACAATGCTGAAACTCTGAAACTCTACAGGAACCTGGGAAACGGGACTTTCAGAGACGTCACCAAAGACGTGGGGCTCGACAAGATCTTCTTACCCATGGGTGCCAACTTTGGCGACGTCGATAACGACGGATTCCTGGACATTTACCTAGGGACTGGCGGTCCCGAATATGGCGCAATGGCTCCCAACGCGTTGCTTCGCAACCACGCAGGAAAATACTTTGCGGATATTACTGCGTCTTCCGGTACCGGGGAACTTCACAAAGGCCACGGTATCGCCTTCGCCGACCTCGGAAATAATGGCCATGAGGATATCCTTCTCAATTCTGGCGGTGCCACGCCCGGTGATGCCCACGCTTTCCGCGTTTTCAGAAATCCCGGCAACAATAATGACTGGATTACCGTGAGGCTTGCCGGCGTGAAAACGAATCGTTGCGCCATCGGCGCGCGCATCAAAATCACCGTGGAAAACGAAAGCCATGCCATCCGTTCCATCTATCGCATCGTCGGAAGTGGTGGCTCTTTCGGCGCCTCGCCCTTGCAGCAGCACATTGGCCTTGGCAAAGCCGTCCGGATTGTGAATCTCGAGGTCGATTGGCCGGCGAGCAAGACTCGCCAGAGTTTCTCGAATGTGCCCAAGAACCAGATCATCGAAATCAAAGAGTTCGCCACAGCCTATAGAGAGCTGCCACACCGGATCTTTGGGCTCGGACCGGCGAAGCGATAAGATACTGTCCCCAGGAGCGAATTCCCATGAGGCGATGGTCATTCCTGCTGGCCGCATTGGCGGTTGCCGGAGTTAGCACCGCCGCCGCGCGGTATTATTCGGCGACGGGGCTAGTGCTGAAAATCGACCGGCCTCATCGGGGGATGGTTGTCTCCTGCGAAGCCATTCGCGGGTACATGGACGCCATGGTGATGTCTTTCGCTGTGAGTCGGCCCGAGGATCTGAGAGGCTTGGAGCCCGGCGTGACAATCGATTTCACGCTAGTTGTGGATAAGGACTCCGCTCATGCTGAAAACGTCCGCATCCGCAAGTTCGAGAGTCTGGAGCAAGAGCCTCAGGCTGCTCGACGCCTGAAACTGTTGGAGAATCTTGACGCCGTCGGACCTAGCATAAGGCCACTGGCCGTTGGCGAACCTGTGCCAAATTTCACGCTAACGGATCAAAACCGCCAGCAAGTTTCTCTTTCACAGTTTGCAGGCAAGGTCGTGGCCATCAACTTTATCTATACACGTTGTCCCTTGCCGAATTACTGTTTCCGTCTCTCCAACAATTTTGGGCTCCTGCAGAAGCGTTTCCGAAGCCGGCTGGGCCGGAACGTTGTCTTGCTCACCATCACGTTCGATCCCGAACACGACCAGCCGGAAGTCCTGGCGAATTACGCGCACACATGGAATTACGACCCGCTGTCGTGGCACTTCCTGACGGGGAACGCTGCCGACGTCCGGCAACTGTGCAGGAGGTTTGGCGTGATGTATTGGCCGGACGAATCCGTGCTCACTCATTCCTTGCAGACCGTCATTATTGATCGCCAGGGTAAATTGGCGGCCAGCCTCGAGGGCAATCAGTTCACAGCCAAGCAATTGGGTGACCTGGTCGAAACCTTGATGGATCACCCCAATTGATATACGCCTACTCCGTTCATCCGCCGCGCCACTCGCTGATAGCTGCCGCGCTCCACCGAGACGCTGAGAGCCGTCGCTTGTCGCTTGCGTTGACGCCTTCGTTCCCGCGCGAAAAACTGAGATCGTCGCCTTTTTTCCAAAGAATTGAGCGCGGTTGTGTCGAGCCCTTCGAGGAGGTCAAGATCGAGGGGTCGGTAAAGGAAAGACCTCTCGCCATGGACACCTGCGCCGTCGTCTGAGAACGACTGGCCGAGAATACTTACGAGAACTCTTCGCAATCGCGCTTCTTTTGCGGACCCAGTCACCACGGAGAATTTCACGCCATCCTTCTGGACCGAGATCACGCTACCCGCCGCCTCACCTGGAGAGTAACTCCTTTATTCCGCAACTTTTCTAGCCACCCCTGCGGTCTCGAGGAAGGCCTGCGCCCTGATGAGAAATTCCGTAGGCTGCCAGTCTGCAGGCAAAGCTCATGGCAACGAGTGCAGGCAGGTGGGGGCTACGAAACCGGTGTTCGACGCATCGAATCTTCAAGTACAGTAGAGACTGCATGAGAGTCAGGAGCACACGTAGAATGAGAGGAATCCCTTCCGGAATGACAAAGAAGGAACGACGGACGATGGAGGTCAAAGCGCTTTTGACGGTTGCCTGCGCCGCGCTGGCGCTGCCTCTGGCTGCGCAGCGACAAGGACCGCTGCCACCGCCGCCCCCTGGCGCGGTTGCGCCTTCCGGTGCGTCTGGGGACCCGGCGAACACAAATGCTGTCCGGCAAGAGACGTCTTCTCATATCACCAATGAGCCGCCGGCCCTGCCTGCGGAGCAGATCATCCAGAAATTCACAAAACACGAGGAGGAGTTCCGCAAGGAGCGCGACAACTATACGTATACACAAATTTTCGCGTTCCAGGAGCTCGATGAGGACGGACGCCCGGACGGAGAGTACCGCCTAACCAGCGACATTCTCTTTACGCCGGCTGGGAAGCGTTACGAAAAGGTCATCGATGCTCCTGCGCCGACTCTCAGCCGCATTACCATGTCCCAGCAAGATTTCGATGACATCGAAAAGGTGTGGCCGCTCGTGCTGACTCCCGACGAACTGCCCAAGTACGACGTCAAGTATGTGGGCCGAGAACAGGTCGACGAAGTTGGCACTTATGTCTTCGACATCGCGCCAAAGAAGCTGGAAAAGAGCCTGCGTTACTTTCAAGGTCGCATTTGGGTAGAGGACAAAGATCTCCAGATTGTCAAAACCAGGGGAAAGGCCACGGGCTTGCTGAAGAAAAAGGAAGACCAGGCATTTCCAGCGTTCGAGACTTTTCGGGAAAATATCGAAGGCCACTACTGGTTCCCAACCTATACGCGTGCTGATGACATCCTGCACTTCAAGTCGGGTCAGGACGTGCACATCCGCTTGTCGGTTCGATACCAGAACTATAAGCGGTTCGGTTCAACTATCAAGATCGGAACGCCTACCCAGGTGGATCCCGAGAAGCCGTAAAGCAGGGAAGATGAATCGGTGGTTTAGCGTCTGCTGAGCCAGACGAGAGTAACGCCCAGACAAACAATCAGAACGCCGAGCCAGCGCTGCGTGCTGATGCGTTCGTGCAGTAACAACATGGCGCCCAAGGCTCCTGCCGCGTAGCTCAAGGCGGTCACGGGAACGACGAAACTCACGTTTTCGATGGAGAGCATCGCCAAGAGAGAAAAGAAGGCCAGCGTCATCAGCGCGATACCAAGCCACATCCACCCCACGCGCATCGCCAGGAAAACAAAACGAACGAGCGCAGCCGGCCGAAAGTCGTGAACTTCGCCGACCACCTTCATTGCTCGGGAAACACAGAGCTCACCGCCGGTACCTGCGCCGACAATGATGAGAAGGAACAAGAACTCGAGCACGTTTAGGCCTTCCCCGTTGTTCGCGGATGCGTGTTCCCGACAATAAAGACGCCGAGGCAGATAACCAATATGCCCATCCAGCGCATGGGAGGTACAGGTTCTCCCAGAAGGAAATAACCCAGCAGGGCGACCGCGGCGTACGAAAACGAGGAGGCCGGCTGAACGTAGCTGTAGTCCGCCCAAGTGAGAACGAGCATGTAGGCGACAAAGAAGATGAGCAAGCAGGCGATCCCCAGCCAGATGTAGCCTGAAGTGACGATTTTGAGAAGAATATGAAAAATATCGCCCGGCACCCAGTTTTTGGCGGAACCAATCCGCTTCATGCCCTTACTGAGCAGGACGTTACCGAGAGGAGCAAATAAAACGATGAACAAAATAAGAATGTTCGTTTTCAAGTGCAGGCCTGGAGAATCTTTCATACGCTTTCTGCTGCGCCCCTTGCGTTACGTGTCGAACGTGCCCCTGCAGTTGAGTCCATTTACGCGGGGCTCTCGAATGGATGTTCCTGCATCGGGAATGTCAAAACGCGCCTCATGACCCACAAATGACTCAAAAATTATCTTACAGGATGTCTCACCGGGACCAAAGCCCTGGCCAGCGAAGTGGTTCGTTTTTTGCTATGCTTTTTCAATAGAACCAGTCGCTGAGGGCAAGCCTTACTATCGACGGAGCGGCGTGGCACAATTCTAGCGCGCGAGGTGCAATGATTTCGAAAGCCGCCGATTACCTATTTCTTGCCTTAGCTGCCGCACCTTTCATTTATTACCTGCTGGTTCTCTATTGCTCATGGCGTTTTTTCCGGAGCTCGAAGGACGGCGTGCCCGGTAATTCGGACTTTGTCCCGCCGATCAGCAGTTTGAAGCCCATCCGGGGATTGGACCCCGAAGCATACGAAAACTACGCGAGTTTCTGCCAGCAGGACTATCCGAACTATGAGCTGATTTTTTGCGTCGGGGACCGCAATGATCCTGCGGTGCCGGTTTTAGAAAAATTGATAGGTGATTTCCCCGAACGCCGAATCCGCTTGCTTTTTGGCTCCGGACGCGGCGCCATCAACGACAAGGTGGCCAAGCTGGTGAGGATGGTGCAGGAGGCGGATAACGAGTTTTTGGTCATCAGCGACAGTGACGTTCGGGTTCAGCCGAACTACTTGCGCACGGTCGTCGCGCCGCTGTGTGACCCGAAAGTGGGTTGCGTGACCTGCTTCTACGTGTCCATCCACGATGAAACGTTCGCGCAGCATCTGCAATCCATCGGCATGTATTCTGACTTCTATCCTGGGATTCTGGTCGCTCGGCAGTTGGATGGAATTAAGTTCACTCTGGGACCAACCATTGTTACAACCCGTTCGCACCTTGCTGGATTTGGCGGATACGAAGCGATTGAAAATAAGCCCGCCGATGATCTTCTGGTTGGCCGTTTGATTGCGCAACAAGGTCTAAGAGTCCAACTCCTGCCATATGCCGTGCAGACCGTGCCAGATTATGATTCACCGCGCGCGCTCTTCAGCAAGCGACTCCGTTGGATGACGGTGATGCGGCACATGCGTCCTTGGGGACATGTGGGGCTTGCCTTTACACAGGGATTGCCGTGGTGTTTGGCTGTTGCACTATCTCATTCGGCAGCATTTGGCCTTGTGTATTTCGGTGCCTACCTGGGGTTTCGCGTGGCGATGACCTGGCTGGTCGCCGTCTGGGGATTGCGGCAGAGAGGGCCCTGGAAGATGATGCCGCTCATCGTCGTATGGGATGCCACCGCTTTCGTGATCTGGCTGCTGACGTTTGGACGCAACAGCATACGCTGGCGCGACGTGGACTACCGGATTCGAGAGGGAACGCTCGTGCCCGCGGCCTCGAGTTCTGCAGAGAATTCCTCGCAATGAGATCTCGGCCGGGGAGGAGTCCTACCCCCTCTTGGCCTTGGCACCGGCAGAGGCCGCGAGATCCACACGCGGCTCGGGCGCAGCGGATTTCGAAGGCATGCTCATTTGCATACGGCGATCGTTCTTCGGCTCACGCCAGTTCACCTGAGGCAGCATGAGAGAAGCGTCCACTCGATCTCGGTACTTCATGGCGATGTTCATGAGCGAATCCAGCAGCGAATCCGAAAGACGATGCGGTTCTAAGCCGAGGTCTATCAGTTTTGAGTGCTTTGCGTTGTAGTAATGTTGCTCGGCCTCCACTCGTGGGTCGGGGATGTGGTCGATTTCGACGACGACGTCGAGCTTTCTTGCGGCGGACTCCACTAAATGGGCCAGTTCGAGCACGGAAAACTGTTCTGTGAATTGATTATAGACGCGGCACTCGCCTCTGGCAGCCGGGTTGTGACAGGCGATCTCGATGCAACGCACGGTGTCGCGAATGTCGAGGAAACCGCGCGTCTGTCCTCCCTTGCCGTAAACGGTGAGCGGCTGTCCGATGGCCGCCTGAACACAAAAGCGATTCAGGACGGTGCCAAAGACATCATCGTAGTCGAAGCGATTGATCAGCACCTCATCGAGCGCGGTTTCATCGGTCATCGTTCCGTAAACGACTCCCTGGTTCAGGTCCGTAGCGCGAAGACCCCAGATCTTGCAAGCGAACATCATGTTGTGGCTGTCGTGCACTTTCGAGAGGTGATAGAAGGAGCCAGGTTGCTTCGGGAAGGGAAGTACGTCCTTGCGGCCGTTGTGTTCGACGGTGATGTAGCCCTCTTCGATGTCAATGTTGGGGGTGCCGTACTCGCCCATGGTGCCCAGCTTGATGAGGTGACAATCCGGCAGAAATTCGCGAATGGCGAAAAGAACGTTCAGTGTTCCGACGACGTTGTTCACCTGGGTGAAGACGGCGTGCTTGCGGTCGATCATCGAGTAGGGAGCAGAGCGTTGCTCCGCGAAATGGACCACGGCTTCCGGTTCGAAGGACTTAAATGTGGAAGCGAGAAAGTCGTAGTCGGCAACGTCACCGACATAGAGTTCGATGGTCTTGCCGGTCAAGTCCTGCCAGACCCTGACGCGATCCGTCAGCGGGCGAATCGGAGTCAGCGTCTGCGCACCAAGCTCGTGGTCCCAAAGGCGCCGCAAAAAGTTGTCAACGATCGCGACCGAATGGCCCTTCTGCGACAGATAGAGGGCTGTAGCCCAACCGCAATAGCCGTCCCCACCGAGCACGGCAATCTTCATGTACCCTCCTCAGGGCAAATCTCTGCACAAATTTCTGCGGCAATCCGAACCGCGAACGACTCTCCTTAGATGCGCAGCCGGCAAGCAGGGGTGCCGAGCAAAAGACCGCTGTGGTCTGGACTTTCTTTTTTTACCTGTATACCCAGGTCTTTGCAAGCGGGTTCTTGAAAGCTGCTTGCAAATCGTGTATCCCCTCTCGGGAGACGGGCGTGTTCGAACGGATGGTTCGTGAGAATGAGTTTGCCGCCCCCAGCAGCCACGATTTCGAGATGATCCTGGCCAAGCAGATCTTTGAATTGCTGGAGTTTTGGCTGGTAGGTCACCAGATAGTAGCGGGGCGAGTCGAGCCAAAGGCTCTTGAATCGGGTGTCGTCAATGAAGATGTCCGGAGCGCCCGGTGCATAAGAACCGTACTCCAAATTGAAGTAACGCCCATTCAAAATCAGGACGTCGCGCGGTACATAAAACGTTATGGAAGACAGAGCCCAGTAATTATGGTCCACGATCACCTTTCCATCAGGAGATCCTTGGAGCACTTCCGCCAATGGCCGCGACGACAGAAATGGATCGAACACCACTAGTGCGAGGCGAGCGGCGTGGTAGAACAGGACCATCATCAGCGCGGCCGCCAGGAAAGACCGCAAATCAACCCACCAGAAGGTTGCCAGGGCACCGGCCAGCAAAGCGATTGCTGCGACAGCCAGGGGAAGGCGCAGATAGGCGAATGAATCGAAAGTAAGGTCCAGCATATGGCCCAGGGAAAGGGTATAGGCGCTGGGATGATGACCAAGCGCGGAAGAGATATCGCCCGGTGCGGGAACGTTTCGCACCAGAAAAAAAATCGTGATGCAGGCGAGACCGGCGCAGCCGACGACGAAGGAGAGAAGGCGAGTTCCGCGGCGAATCCAATCACCGCTCGCAGCCATCGCCGAGCCGAGCAGCAAGGCCAGCGCGGGATAGCAAGGCATCGAGTAGTATTCCTGAGTAGTGGAAAACGTGAAGAACACCAGGATAAATCCGATCCAGCATATCGCCAGCAGACGGGCGCGGCCTGCGCGGTCAACGGGTTTGAAGGAAAGCCGGACGATGGCGGGGAAGTATACGCTCCAGGGGAATAGCCAGAGAAAATGGAGGAGCCAGAACCACAGGCGAGGGACGGTATTGTAATCGCGAGGATACCGCAGATTGAGAAAGCGAAGGACCTGTTCGTTGATGAAATAGAACCACAGAAACCCGTGGTACTCACCAGGGCCGCTGTGAAGCGCGAGAGAGAAATAGGGCGGATTGCGTAGCGCGGCCAAAACGTGCCAGGGCGCTGCGACCAGGACGACAATGAAGAAACCGCTGATGGGACGTAGCCGCTTCCAGGTTCGAGCGACAAACAATTGCTTGGTCAGGAATAGATAGAGCACCCCTGTAACGATTGGGAAAACCGCGCCGATTAAACTCTTCAGCAAGACCCCGGTCCCCAGGCTAACGGCGAGGAGGAATGCCCAGAGCCGCGGCTCCTCATCGTCGAGGGCGCGCAGAAAGGCCCACATGGCCAAAGCAATAGTGAACGTCAGTGTCACATCGGGGATAACAATGCGCGTGAATAGGAACAGGCCGACGCATGTGGCCATACACAAACCCGCACACAAACCTGCTCTTCTCCCGAACGCCCATGCGCCGAAGGCGCACGTCAGGCAGGCCAGTCCGATTGCCGAAAGTGCGAATGGGATGCGTGCCGCCCAGTCATGAACCCCAAAAATCTTGAAGGAGACAGCCATCGGCCAGTAAAACATCGCCGGTTTCTCGAGAAAGACGATGCCATCAACCCGCGGGGTCACCCAATCCCCTGAGGTAACCATGTTTCTTGAAATTTGTGCCACGGCCGCATCGACGTCGTCCATCAGCGACGGCGGCGACACGCTACAACCTAGATATACCGCTCCGGCAATCAGGGCAACGATCAGGTATACGAGCCAGCTTTGACTTGTAAGAACGTCTGTGCCGTCAAGCTTGGCGTCGCTTGTATTCGCCATCTTTTCATCCATTGAAAAAGGATCATCAAGCCCCAGAGGTGGTATCCGACGTTGGCCTTTCTTTCCAGATGCCGGTTCAAAAAGTTTTCAACGGCATCTCCTCGAAAAAGTTGCCCGTATTCCGCGATCCCCTCCCTCAAGGAATCGACCAGCATCGAACGCAGAGGACCGCGGAGCCATGCATGTGCCGGAATGTCAAAACCCGTCTTCTTGCCGGCCAGGATGGAGGCTGGGAGCTTGTCTTTACGCAGTTCACTCAAAACAAGTTTCTGCTGCGATCCGCGAATCTTCAGGTGCGCGGGCAGCTTTGCGGCGAACTCCACGATGCGATGATCGAGAAACGGTGGACGCACTTCCACGGAATGAGCCATGCTCATGCGGTCGCTCTTGACCAGAATGTCGTCGGCCAGATAATAATTCTGATCGAACCACAGAAAGTGTGCCAGAGCATCGCGGGTTTTCGGCAGCTCGTCTACTTCAGCCAACAAACGATGAAAAGCCGGGGGCAGGGGTTGCCGAAGCAGCGATTGCTTTTCCACGTCCGAGAAAGTTCCGTTCCAGTATACGTGGGCGTGACTCGGCTCAAGCAGACTGCCCTCCAAAAATCGCTTCAACTTGTATTCGAAGCTGATTTTCTCATCCGAGACGGGCCAATAGCGGACTCCTGCCAGCGCTGCTTCGAGGAGCGGGCGCGGCACGCGCCGGGCCCATTTGGCAAGCAGGTCCGCACGGCAGGTGATGTATCCCCCGAATAGCTCGTCAGCGCCTTCGCCGCTCAACGCCACGGTGGTTTTGGACTTGCACAATTTCGAGAGAAACCAGACGGGCAGTGAGCCCGCATCCGCGCTCGGTTCGTCTGAATAGTAGGCAAACTCCTCGATCGCACCGCACAGGTCCTGCGCTGGCGTTAAATCCAGTTCCTGATGATCCGTTCCGTACTGTCGCACGGCCCGGTCGATGAATTTCGTCTCATCAAAACTTCGTCCACGAAATGAAATCGAAAATGTCTTCAATTGCGAAGCTGTGGCTCTCGACGCGTAGTGCAGGATGGTCGTCGAGTCCATTCCGCCGCTCAGCCAGATCCCCAGCGGAACATCCGAAATCATGTGCTCGCGCACCGATTGCGCCAGCAGGCCGTCGAGTTCCTCTTTTGCTGTCTCTAATGTGTAATCGGACGCTTGGGTGAAAGGCAGTTTCCAATAAGCATCCGAAGATATGTTTCCGTCGCTCCACTCCAGCCAGCAGCCCGGCGGAAGTTTTTCGATTCCCTCCACGAGAGTCCAGGGACACGGGACATAGTTCAGCGAGAGATAGCAATCGAGACCAGCGAGGCTCAGCCGCCGTTCGATTTCCGGATGGACAAAAATGGCTTTCAGCTCAGAGCCAAAAAAAAGATCTTCACCTTGACGCGTGATGTAAAGCGGCTTGATTCCCATGCGGTCGCGCGCCAGAACAAGTCGTCTTGCCGACTTTTTCCAAAATGCCACCGCAAACATTCCCCGCAACTTGGCCAGGCATTTCTTATCCCATTGCATGAACGCGCGAAGCACGGTTTCCGTGTCGGAATGCGATTCAAAGCGATGCCCTAGCTTTTCCAGTTCTTCCCGGATTTCGACGTAATTGTAGATCTCGCCGTTGAAAGCGATTCCGAAATCGCCGTCTTCGGAGAGGATCGGCTGGTTCCCGGAGTCCAGGTCGATGATTTTCAGGCGCGCCGCGCCCACCGAGAAAAGGCCGGATTGAAATACGCCTTGCTGGTCGGGCCCCCGGTGGATCAATGTTGCCGTCGCATCCTGAATTCGGCGGGGAGGAGGGGTCCAGGTTTTATGCGTATATCCTACGATTCCGCACAACTCTTTGTACCTCGCAGAGCGCCGTTCGAGAGTTAAGACGCTCTTCCTGTCATCGAAATGGGCTTCGGGGAACTCGCGTTTCGCCGTACCCTGCCACGTCCAGCAATGCACGGCCGGAAAGCGTTACGCCATTCGAACTGGCGAAACCTGGCCGGCCGCCCGCGATCCAGCCAAGCCAAACGGAAGGATGCAAGTACTTTCACTTCGATTGTAGCTGCAGCCCTCACGGCGGCGCAACGCTGACAGCACGGCGAATCTAAATTCTTGCACGCTATTCCGCAACGGCAGCTTTCGTTCGACAAACAGTCGCCAGCCCCGTCCAACTGTATCCGCGATGGGAGCGGAGCGCGGCATCCTGGAAGCCCGATGCCAGCCAGGGCCGGACTTCATCCTCGCGCAAGTAATAAGCGACCGGAGTCACCAGTTGATCGAAAACGTTAGCGTGAATTTCGTCGAATGGGTAGTGATACAGTGCGGCAAAATAATCGCTGTAAGGAAGTCTCGCCGGGCCTTTCCCATCAGCTCGCGGACGGTAGAAGATTTTTATGACGGCCCAAAGGGCGGCGGCGGGCAGAATCGACGCGATCCGCAGAAGTGGCGCAGGCAACCTCGAAGTGATTGCTTTGCGCAAGGGATCCACATACCGGGTAATCCATTCGTTTCCTTCGTGGCCGTAAACCCAAAAGGCCACCCGTCCGCCTTCCCTCACGCGCGAAGCCAGACTCGCAAAACCGGCGGCCGGGTCCGGCAAATGGTGTAGAACACCGACGGAAAATGCCAGGTCAAAGACCGCGCGGACGGGCGGGTTCAACAAGTCGCCCATGACCACGTGGGCGTTTGGGAATTGCCGGGTGTGCGCGAAGGCCACAAACGCACTCTCGCCCAAATCCAGAGAGACAATCGCGCTTGCACCGTGCGAAGCCACAATTGCAGTATGGCGCCCCTTGCCGCATCCTCCCTCGAATACAACGCGGTGCGTAAAGTCCCGGGCGGCCAGCGGGGCTACCCAGTCGAAAAACTCCTGCTCATAATAGTCGCGAAGATCGCTCCAGCGTGTCCATTCCTCCGCAAATCGCGAGGCCGTCTGGAGTTGGAAGCTGGCTAGGTTTGCAGGGAGGAGAATCGGCACCCCGCTGCGAATCGCGAATTGTGCAGCGCAGCCGCGGCACACGAGGCTGCCGGTCATCATGTGACCATCCTCTGCCGCGGCCGAGGCATCGCTGCTGAGAGACAATTCGCCCGCGCAATTGGGGCACACAATGAAATTCAAGGCTTCGCGTCTCATCTCGATGGTGAAATTCCATGATACATCAAGCCCCACCGGGCCGTCTCAGGCTTCGACTCCGAGCACAGAACGAAGCAAGGCGCTTGCGCCGTTCCAAAGAATCTGGACGCCGATACAAACGAGCAGGAAGGAGGAGAGCCTGAGGATGATGCCCATCCCGCTTTCGCCGATGACCGCAGCGAGCCGATCGGCAAAACCGTAACAAAGAAAAATGCTCATCGCCGTAAGCGCCGACCCGATCACCGCGGCGAGAATGGCGAGGAGGTTCGGCCCCAGGTGGTGAGGCTCGTTCGCCCCGAGGGTGATGGCCATGGAGATCGACCCAGGGCCGACAGTGAGCGGCAATGTAAGCGGATAGAACGCGCTGCGAGAGATGTCCTCCAAGTTCACTTTCTTCTGAACCTCCCGGCCCCGGTCCATCCCCTCTTTGCTTTTCAGCATGGCCCAGCCGTTGGAAATGACGATGAGACCACCGCCTACCTGTACAACCGGAATGGAGATTCCAAAGAAATGCAAAATGTGCGTTCCGATGAGGAACGAGGCAATCAGCAGGATAAAACTGTTCAGAGCGACCTGGTACGCCAAGACGCGGCGCGCCGGACGAGGATGCTCACGTGTCAAGGCGAGAAAGACGGGGCTGCCGCCGAGGGGATTCACGATGGGAAACAGGGCGCTGAGGATCAGCAGGGTACTCTTAGCGACTTCGAGCAAGGGACTCCTCCGGAGGGGAGAGTATAGCCCAGGGGCAGTTTTTCCGGGCAAATGAGGTGGTTTTTGCGGCGAGCGGGGCGGTCATCAAATTTGAGGTTGGACGGCTTGCTAGGTAGCCAGTTGGAAAAAAGAGTTGAATTTTGCATGAGCGTAAGAGAGTGCAGAAGTGGTTGAAACCAAGGCACTTGAATGTGTTGGCGGGTGATGAGGCCGGAGTGCTTCAGGAATGGGGAGAATGGGAGTATACCCGGGCTGCCACTGGTAGCGCACTTGCCGCCCCGATCAAGCGCGCAAGCTGGTTTTATCCAGCTGCACGATCCAAGCAATGGCGAAACGTTCTGGAGGACACCCGTGGAGGGAGGCTTTGGCAGCTGGGGAAGCGTCACCCTTGTCCGATGTGCAAGAACGGATGAAATGGGCGCTTAGGGCGCGGACCAGAGCACCTTTCTGTCTTTGCCAAGCAGTAGGAGGGCGGCAGCGGGTTTTCGTTCCTTTCGGCCGGTACCGACCACCTCACGTCTGCCGAGGACGGTCGAGAATCCTTCGTTATCGGTTATCTCCAAGCCTGGCCCGCCGGCTTCTTCGCCAAGATTCACACTGAGGCTTCCTGCCGAGCCACTCATGTTGAAGCTGGAACCGCCAGCCGAGGAATCCACCCACAACGTTGAGACTTCTTTGCCCGCCGGGTTTCTCAGACGTAAGAACGACCCTGTTGGACGGGCTACCAAGGTGGCCTGGGCCGTTCCGCTTTCGTCGAAAAGATCTATTGCAGATGCGCCGTTTTGGATGGAAAGGCCTGCCCTGATCTCCTTGTCGTAGAGCCCCAGGCCAAAATGTGTCTTGTTTGTTCCGAGCTGAACTTGTTCGGTGGTTCCTGGCTTGTTCAAGACAAGGACGGGCTTGTCACCGCCCGCGAGCGACACGACCGGAGAACCTCTAGCGTCCAAGAGAGAGAGTATTGGCCCCGACATTTCCATTGAAAGCTGCGCACGGATTTTCCCGGATGCATCCATTAAATGAAACGCGTTAGCCTCGACTACTCGGTTCGTTTGCTCCTGACCCATGAACAATACGGCCGAGATCAAGACTGCGACGGCGATTCCTGTCTTCTTGAGGCGACAATTTTGGGCTTCGAGTTTCCCTATGCGTTCGACAAGGGTTTGCAGATCAAGGTCGTGAGGTTGCATCGTACCTCCTGTTGTCTGCATTCTCTCACATTGCGCGAAAGGAGAAGGAAGCGCAACGTGGGGCGCGTGATTGCAACGCGAAGGAAGGGAGCAGCAGGCAAGGCGAAAACACAGCGTCCAAATGTTGAACCGATTGGCCTGAAACTCTCCCAGCAACTCTTGGGGCCGGAGATGAAGGAGGAGGTATAAACGCCGTCCCTTCTCGGATGCGCTGAAAAGTCGGCGGCACGGGCTGCCCCCGCGGACAAGCAAGCAATATCGGGAGACATGACCTTTCAGTAGCGGCTCGTCCGAACCCCAGGGACTCGGAGAAGTTCAGCGAACCCTCGCCGTGCTTCGCCCGAATCGCGACGTTTCGCCTCGTCCTGTTTCTCCGTGCTCGATCGATTTCATCTTTGTATTTCATCCTCGCATCTGCTACCGCTGCCAAGACTCTCTTGAGTGGCGCGGGGGGCAGATGAACGAATCTTGTCATCCTCGAAATCGACTCAGTTTGACTTGATATATTTCTCCCCGTTGAGGTGGGCCATGCGTTCCGCCAGCGGATCTTGCTCAAACCTACCAGCGATGGCACGGGTCATAATCTCCCGGCCGACAGTAGTCATCGGTGAGCCAAGGTTTTCACAGCACAAATGGCAGAAGCGCTGCTGTTTCTCCAGAATGAGTACGGTTGCGGCAGAGGCCGGCGAAGATGGAAGTGCGCCCGGAGCAGCGAGTTCGGCTGCGCTCGTACTGGTCGCTTCTGACGCGCCTCAGAAATCTAACCGCATGCCAATCTGGATCTGACGCTGAGCGATGATCGAGTTGCTCGACTGTGTGGGCACTCCAAAGTGTGAGTTGAACGTGAGTGTAGGTGTAAACGAAGTTGGATTTGGGCACGCTGATCCGGCCGGGAGGCAGGCCGTGCCGGTGGTGTAGATTTGCGTGTCCACGCCAGTAAAGTTAGTGTGATTCAAAAGATTAAAGGCGTCCCCGGTGAGCGTAAATTTAACCTTCTCCCATATGTTGAACCCTTTTTCAAGCCGCAAGTCGAAGTTGGTCGTGCGCGGCATGGTAAAAGCGTTCGCACCGATGAAGGGCGGGCGGTTTGTACCGCCGGCCCCAAGGACTCCCGTTGACACTCCTTTGACACCGTTAATTGTCGGAGCGTTGCCTTGAATTAATGGGGTATAGGGCGCACCAGCAGAGGCCGCGACGAGTGGCGAAATCGTGAAGCCGTTCAAAAGCTCCTTGAACAACCTGCTCTCGCCTTGATAGAAGTGGGGCGTCCATACGGTCCCAATGACAAACCGATGGCGAATGTCAAAGTTCGAGCTGCTTTTTTCCAGTGCGAGGTCAAAGGGATTGAGTACGTTGTTCGATGACGTAAAGGTCTGGGAACTTTGTCCATCGTCAATCGAATGCGAGAAAGTATAAGAGCTTTGAATCTGGAAGGTGTGATAGAAGCGCCGATTCACCGCCACCACCAGCGCGTTGTAGTTCGAGTGCACGCCGCCGAAAACTGTCGTAATTCGGCCTAACGTGGTGTTCGGTCTGGCAGTGAACAAGGGTTCCTGGAACGTCTGCCCGTCCAGGCTCCCACCCACAACTTTGTAAGTAATCGTGGCTGTTGGTGAAGACAAGTTCTCGTCGACGAATCGCGGCAGGTTCCGTCCCAGACTGCCCAAATAGGAAACGGAAAACACCGTGTTTGTGGAGATCTCGCGTTCGATGTCGAAGTCCCACTCATGCACCAGAGGATTTCGAGTATCCGCCGCAAAGACCACAACGTCCGGAGGATTTGCGCTGGAAGGCGCCAGCGCGATGTCAGGATACGTAGGGGCTCCGATCGTCGTAGGCAGGTATGTAAAAGCGAGTTGCGCTTTGCCCACGATTCCCGTATTTGCAATGGCATTCACGATCGTCGAGTTGATGATCCGGCCATAAAACATTCCGTAACCGGCACGGACGATGGTCTTGCCGTTGCCGAAGACGTCATAAGCGATCCCGATGCGAGGCCCAAGGTCCTTACGGTCCGACGGAAAAGTATTGGAAGCAGGAAGCGCGGAATTCGGTATTTGTGGCGACGGCATCAACTCCGTTTCGTAGCGGAGCCCCAGGTTCATTGTCAAGCGGGGCCGAATGTGCCAATCGTCCTCGACGAAGAAGGCGAGGTCATTGGTTGAAAACTCAAAGCGCGGAATTCCAAAGTCCTGGCCGAAGCTACTGAAACAAGGCACCGCCCCAGTAACTGGGGGCGTCCCGCTTGTGCCTGTGCAGCGAGGAGTCAAGCCATTTGTAAAAGCTGCAAAGTCGCTGATGTAATCTACACGATTGTTGTAGTTATATGCCCCGGATTCCTGGAAGAGATTGTCGTCAATATCAGACACATGATTGACGTCGAAACCAAACTTCAACAGATGCGCCCCATGACTCCACGATATGGTATCGGCGAGTTGGTTCCTGGTTTCCTTCGGCAAGGCACGACGGTCCAGGAAATTCGGCTTTCCAAAGGAGAAACCTCCCAGCCCGCCAATGGTGATCTGAGGCGAGATGCCTTGGGTGGAAACCGGCTCACCGGAGATAGGCACTTGTGAGTTCTCGAACTCAAAGTCGCGTCCAATTTGATAGCGCAACTCGCTGGTGATCGCCGGAGCGAAGGTGGAGAGAAGTCGGAAGATGCCCCAATCTTCCTTGACGAAATCGTTTCCGAAGCTTTCCACGCCACGCGATACAACACCGGCCGACTGGATCCCGGCAGGGGAAGCCCAGCGCAGCCGGTTGTAAGTGAATGAGGCGCGGTGTTTCGAATTAATGTTCCAGTCTATCTTGGGAAGCAGAATAAGCTGATCACCTGTCCGGGGAACCTGTCCTGTGAGGGTTTGCAAGAATGCCAGGCCGACGTTGGCTTGCGAAGCGGTTATTCCCCGGGCAGTCAAGGTGGACAATTCGGTGGTGGTCAAAGGCGCAAAAAGGGCACCTGGAGTACCCGTTGTCGCAACGGCGGGGAAACTCCGCAATTGCTGGTCACCGCTGAAAAAGAAGAAGAGCTTATCCTTCACAATTGGGCCGCCAACTCCGCCTCCGAACTGATGCCGCTTGTCTTCCGGGAGAAAAGGAACCGCAGTCGTCACACCATTCACTACTACCTTTTTGATTGAAAAGGGATTAATGGCACCCCAATCGCTGTTACGAAAATACCAGAACGCTTGCCCGCGAATCTGATTGGTGCCGCTCTTGGTTACGGCATTGACGACGCCGCCAGCTGAACGGCCGTATTCTGCAGAATAGTTCGAAGTGTTGATCTGGAACTCCTGTATGGCTGCTTCACTGGTGGAGTAGCTAATACGAGTGCGCCCGCGCTCTTCACTGAAAAACGCCTGGTTGTTGTCAGCGCCATCCACCGTGTTGTTATTCAACAGGCCTGATATGCCGCGGAAGCTTACAAGTCCGAATCCGCCATCTGGCACGGCACCTGGGCTGCTGAGCGCAAAGGAGGACCACCTCCGGCCGTTGATTGGGAGATTGTCAATGGAAGTGGAATTAATATTCGTGGAGAAATCCGCACGATCCGTGACGATCACCGGGGCTTCGGCGGTAGCAACGATGATTTCCGTTTGTGACTTAACGTCAAGCGTGGCGTCGATGGGTGTCAAACGTCCGACCTCGACGGTGATATTTGTCGCTTTGTAACCTGCAAATCCCTTGGCAATGATCTCCAATGAGTAGAGGCCGGGCTGGAGGTGAGTCAAAGTATAACGTCCAATGCCGTCGGTCGTGGCAGTTGAAGTGCCCCCTGTGCCAAGATTACGCGAAGAGACGCTTGCGCCAGGGACTACTGCTCCCGACTGATCGGTTACCAGCCCGCCGATGGCGCCGTCGGTAGTAGATTGCGCGAAAGTGGCACAGGAGAAGAAGACGATAGATAGAAGAGCAAGGCAAAATCTTACGATGGAGGGGCTCATGCCACTCTTACTCATGGAAGTTTCTCCCTTTCTCTCATGGCCGACGCTTCACACACTAGCGCGGACCTAAAACCCTCCGGGGGTGGAGTGGAGGGCCCCCACAGTTTGAAGGCGGATCACAGGGCTGCAAACGCCGACTAAGACAGCACCAGCTTCCAGATTTGTTAGCTATCTTCTACCACAGGAATCACGCGTATTGAAGCAACACCCTGTGGAAAACTTCGGCGCGCCGGACACAATAATCTCGAGGCACCAAAACCAGTGTCTAATTCTAAGTCAATCGGGTTGCGCGAGACTAAGCAACGCAGATTGCGACAGATTGCGACGGTATAAACGCCCTAAGCTAGATTGGCGCGTTACAGTGTGACACGCGTTACAGTGTGTCTTGCCGCGGCGCACGCGCGTGCGTTACAGTCTCGGTGCCATGTTCGAGGAAGGTGATGCCACTACACAAAAAAGCCAGGCCGCAAGCTACCAGGACGCCGCGGGAGCGGGTCAGAGTTTTAATTACAGGAGCCCGGATTCAAAAGCGCATTCAGGCTCTGGCTCGAGAAATCCGGAAAGATTTTCCCGGCGAGCCATTGCATCTGATCAGCGTTTTAAAAGGCGGGGTTTTCTTTCTGACCGACCTGGCAAGAAGCATTCCGGGGGAGGTTTCTTTTGACTTCATCGCCGTGTCGAGCTACGGGCAAAAAACGCACTCGTCGGGCCAAGTCCGGCTGACCCGGGACCTGGACTCCAGCATCGAAGGGAAAACGGTCATCGTTGTCGAGGACATTCTGGATACAGGAATGACGTTGCAGTACCTGCTGCGGTTGTTCCAGCAGCGCAAGCCTAAGCATCTGCGCGTAGCGGTCCTACTGGACAAGCCGGAACGGCGGATCGCCGCGGTACGCGCCGACTACGTCGGATTTTCCATTCCCAACGAATTTGTGGTCGGTTACGGGCTTGATTACGCCGAGCGTTACAGAAACCTACCCTACGTTGGGATCCTATTGCTTGGCCCCGGTTTGAAGAAGAAACCTGCGGAAGATTAAAGTTCATCGAGCAACCCATTCCCAACAGCTGACTTGAGTGCTGGCTTGGAGTTGCCGGTGAAAAGAATGCAATCATGCAATAAAGGAAACACTCTAAATTGAGGCTCGTTCCGGCAGGAGTCGGGATCTTCCATCGGGCGTCCTCGCAGCATGGCCTCAGGATGGCAGCACCTATTTTCGGGCGCCTGCTAAGGCCGCATGCGATTCGCCACGGCGCACGAATCGGCCTCAGGATGGGAAAAAACAATCAGAAATCACCTCCATGCGTGACCTGCAAAGGGCTTACGCTTCGCCGCCTGCTATAATATCTACTTCATGAATCCAACGGATGAACCTACGACAACAGTCGCATGGAACGGCGGAACGGAAGTCTCCGCCGAGGTCCTGGCGACACTCGCGGAAATCGGCGAGGAAGTGAACGCCTCGCTGGACCTGGACGAAGTGCTGGCCCGATCGGCGGCTTTGATCAAGCGCCATATCGACTATGAAATCTTTGGCGTGCTGATGATCGAAGGGGATGGAAGTTATCTGCGGCACCGTTTCGCGATCGGCTATCCGCGCGAACTGGCGGACAATTTGCGGATTCCGCTGGGGCAGGGAATTACAGGAACGGCGGCTGCCACGGGTCACTCGGTGCGAGTCAGTGATACTTCCAAGGACGCGCGGTACATCAACGCTATCGATAACGTGCGTTCGGAACTGGCCGTGCCGCTGATGCTTCGGGGAAAGTGCGTCGGCGTGCTGGATATTCAGAGCCGCCACCTCGATTACTTTACTCGCGACCAACAGAATATTTTGACCCTGCTGGCCAGTCGGCTTGCGGTAGCGATTGAAAACGCGCGGCTGTTTCAGAAGGTACGGACGCAGGCGGACACGCTCTTACTGTTAAGCGAAGTCAGCCGCGAAACCGGCGCAATCTTGGAGGTCGAAGAGCTTTTGCGGCGGGCAGCAGAACAGACCAAGCGGGTCATTGATTACCAGATACTGAGCATCATGCTTTATGACGAGGGGCAAAAGATTTTCCGCCACCGGGTGGACGTAAAGCACGGCCATCGCGTGCAGGGAAAACTGCGAGCGACCTCGAGTGATGGCATCGTTGGGGCAGCAGCCACTCTGAAGGAGCCGGTTCTCGTTCCGGATGTGACCGTCGATCCTCGCTACCTGATGGTGAACCCTGAGACGCGCTCGGAACTGGCGATTCCCATGATGCACAAAGGGAAAGTGATTGGCGTGCTGGATTTGGAAAGCCCGCAACTGAATTATTTCACTGAGGATCACGTGCAGGCGCTTTCGATCCTGACGGCGAACCTCGCTGTCTCGCTGGAAAATGCGCGCCTTTACGAGCAGTTGGCTCGCGACGAGGCGCGACTGGAACGGGATTTGCAGGCGGCCAAAAGAATTCAGGGCGCGTTGCTGCGGCCGGTGCCGGTGGAAGACTACGGCTTAGAGATGGCCGCCCGATACCTTTCCGCGCGGGAAGTGTGCGGCGACCTCTATGAGTTTCTGCGCTATGGGCCGCAGCAACTGGGAATTGCGCTGGGAGATGTGAGCGGCAAGGGAACGGCGGCGGCACTCTATGGAGCAGTAGCTATCGGAATCATGCGGAGTCTGGCCCCGCAAAAGCTGCAGCCCGCAGAAATGCTGAAGCAAATGAACCAACTGGTGGGCGAACGGCGCATCGAGGGGCGATTCATGACGGCGTGCTTTGCCACCTGGCAAAAGGGCCGTCAGAAACTTCGAGTGGCGAACGCGGGGCAATCGCAGCCGCTGCTGTATAAGGAGGGACGCTCAGGCAAAATCGAATTGACGGGCTTTCCGCTGGGCATTTTCGAAGAAGTGACCTATGAGGAATGGTCGGTTACGCTCGAGTCCGGAAATATTCTTGTATTTCACTCGGACGGAATCGCGGAGACCATGAACAGCGAGGGCCAGTTCTTCGGGATCACGCGGCTCATGAAGCTGATTGAACAGCACCATGAAGCGTCTGCGACGGAAATTGCCGACGTGATTCTGCGCGAGGTGGATTGGTTCACCCAGAGCGCTCCGCTTTCCGATGACCGGACACTGGTGGTCGCAAAAGTCCGATGAGCCATTCGATTGACTCATCTTCACGCAGACTCAAATATGTCGATCCGGTTTCTTTCACGCCGCACTTCGATTGGAAGAAAAACGATGCGCGCAGGGTCACCGGCGAAGAAGTGGTGTGCGAAAGCGTGCCGCTGGACTCGGTGGCACAGAAGTTTGGTACGCCAACCTATGTATATAGCCGCGCGGCGATTGATGACGCCTATAAGGAGCTTCACAGCGGGCTTGGGGACCTTTCCCATACTTTGTGTTTTGCCGTAAAGTCCAACGGAAATCTGTCCATTCTGAATCATCTTGCGAAGTTGGGAAGCGGTTTTGACATTGTTTCCGGCGGAGAACTCCACCACTTGGAGCGCATCGGCGTGCGCGGTGATCGGATTGTTTTTTCCGGCGTCGGCAAGGACCGGCACGAAATTCGCGAAGCGCTGAACTATCCGGTGCACGGGCGAGGCAGACGCGCTGGCATTCTGCTTTTCAACGCCGAATCCGAGGCCGAGCTCGACATTTTGGTCGAGGAGGCAGCGCGGCTGGCCGGACGGGGAGGCAGGTCACCTGCGGCGGCGATTCGAGTGAATCCCGATGTGCAAGCCGGCGGACACCCGCACATTGCCACCGGTCGTCACGAACACAAGTTTGGATTGGATTGGTCTGAGGCCAAACGGCTTTACCTTGCGCATCGCGATTCGAAATGGATCTCCTGGCAGGGGATCAGCGCGCATATCGGCTCGCAGATCACCACGCTTATTCCCTTTCGCCGCGCACTGCGGCGGCTGGCCGGTTTTATCGGAGAGTTGCGGCGCGCGCGAATCGAGCTGCGGTACCTGGATGTAGGGGGCGGGCTTGGAGTGCGTTATTCTGACCAGAAGCCGCCGACGCGAACGGAGTACGCGCGGCTGGTTTCGCAGATGGTGCGGAGACTTGGCGTGCACCTCTTACTGGAGCCGGGGCGCTCGATTATCGCTCCGGCCAGTGTTCTGTTGACGCGCGTGGTCTATACGAAAATGAATCGGGGCAAGACGTTTGTAGTCGTGGATTCGGCGATGAACGATCTGATGCGGCCGGCTCTCTACGGGGCGATCCACCCCATTACAAGAATTGTGCGCGAACGGAACGAAAATGATGCCAGTCGCCAACCAGTGGACATTGTTGGGCCGGTCTGCGAGACGGGCGATTGCTTTTTGCGGGATTGGCCGCTTGGAGAAGTAAAGGCGGGTGACCTACTCGCCATTTGGGTTGCCGGAGCTTACGGAATGTCGCAAGCGTCGAATTATAATGCGCGATGCCGTCCCGCTGAAGTTTTGGTCGAGGGCAAGCGCTTTCGGCTGATTCGCCGGCGCGAGACTCGCAACGATTTGCTGCGCACCGATGTTCTCGGCTAGTTGATCCCGGCTTTGCAGCTACGCTTCGCCCCATTTCAGCTTGCTGCGCAAAATCTCGAAATACGATTTCTTTGGCGGCTGGATGAGCTTGAGCGGCTCTTTCGCGCGGGAGATGCGGACAAGATCCGTAGGTTGCAATGGAATACCTCGCTGTCCGTCGAGGGTCATAAAAACGGACTCCGTGTTCCCTGAGAGTTTCAACTCGACGGAAGATGAGTCACGGATTACAAGCGGTCGGTCACTCAGCGTGTGCGGACAGATGGGAGTGATCACGAAGGATTCCACGGTGGGATGCACGATGGGTCCGCCGGCGGAAAGGGAATAGGCAGTGGAGCCGGTAGGGCTGGCTACGATCAGGCCGTCGGCCCGGTAACGGCAGACAAAATCGCCGTCAATGGTGAGCTCAGGCTCGATCATGCGGGCGAGCGCGCCCTTATTGATCACCACTTCGTTCAACACGCGCTGATTATCGATCACCTTGCCCGCGCGTTCGAGCTCGACGCTGATCATGACGCGTTCGCTGAGCGAAAAGCGGCCCTCCAAAGTGTCATCCAGGGCCGGGTGGAGCTCTTCCAGGGTGAAGCTGGTAAGGAAGCCCAGGCTGCCCATATTGATGGGCAAGATCGGAATTCCTCGCGGAGCGGCCAGACGGGCGGCGGCAAGCATGGTGCCGTCACCCCCAAGCACAAGCAGAAGTTGCGACGCGTCTGCCACGCGCTCTCGAGTCTGACCTTGCGAGCCGTCCGGCAAAGAACTGGCCGTCTCTTCGTCGATGATCGATTGTATGCCGTGCGCTTCGAGCCACTTCAGCAGGGGAGGCACAACGACGACAAGATTCGAGCGGCGAGGGCGTGAAATGATGCCGATGGTTTGAACGGTTTGTCGGGGTTGCATGTCCGCCTGCGATTCTACTCTAGGGACTTTTTGCGTGCGTAGAGAAAATACTCCTGATTGCCTTCGGCCCCCAGGAGATGACTCGGGCGGATTCCGAGGTAATCCAGTCCAACGGATTCGACGCATTCGTGGACAGTCAGGATCGCCTTATCGTGCAACTTCTTATCTTTCACGATTCCACCAGGCTCAATCTCCTCGCGTCGCAACTCGAATTGCGGCTTGATAAGGATGAGAAAGCTGGCGCGGGGTTTTGCCACCGCTATTGCGGGCTTGACTACTTTCTTGACGGAGATGAAGGAAACATCAATCACCACGATGTCGACGCTTTCGGGAAGATCTTGAACGCGCAGTTCGCGCGCGTTCCGCTCAATTGGAATGACGTAAGGGTTCTGGCGCAGCTTCCAGTCAAGCTGTTCGACATTCACGTCGACGGCGTAGACGCGCACTGCGCCGCGCTGTAGCAAGCAATCCGTGAAGCCGCCGTTCGAGGAGCCGACATCCAAGCAAACGCACCCGGCTGGCGCAATCGCAAAGTCTTCTAGCGCGCCTTCGAGTTTCATTCCACCGCGACTGACGAACTTCTGCCGCCGGCTGACGATTTCGATGCGCGCGTCTTGCGAGACGGGCATACCTGCCTTTTCGGTTCGTTGGCCGTCCACCTGAACTTCACCGGCGAGGATCATCGCCATGGCTTTCTGGGGAGATTCGGCGCAGCCTCGCTCGACAAGAAGAAGATCGAGCCGTTTGCGGTCTGCCCGAGGTTTCATGAGACGTTCGATCGATCAAGCGCGGCGAAGCACAAGGAATTCCGCGATTTCGCGGAGGCGCGCGGCGCGATCCGCGTATGGTGCGAGTTCAGCAATGGCTTCGGTGGCGAGACGATTGGCAATCTGGTGAGAGCGCTCCAGACCGTAAACTGCCGGGTAGGTTGCCTTTTGCTGCGCCAGGTCCTTTCCCGCGGTCTTGCCAAGTGCGGTGGAGGACTCCTCGACGTCAAGGATGTCGTCAATGACCTGGAAAGCCCAGCCGATGGTCCCGCCGAATCGCCGCAGGCGCGCGACATCTTCGGAGCTGGCCCCTGCGCACAAGGCCCCGGCCGTTATAGAAGCACTGATGAGCGCAGCGGTTTTCGAGCGGTGAATGTACTCCAGCATCTGCTCATCGACGTGCTTACCTTGGGCTTCGAGGTCAGCGACCTGGCCACCTACCATTCCGTTGATAGTTCCGGCCGCAGCGGCCACTTCCGAGAGAATGGCGGCGCGGCGCTCCGCGGCGGCGGGTGTCGCTCCGATGGTTTCGAACGCCAGCGTAAGGAGAGCGTCGCCCGCGAGGATGGCGATGGCTTCGCCGAATTTCTTATGGCAAGTTGGCTTGCCGCGGCGGAGATCGTCGTTGTCCAGCGCCGGCAAATCATCGTGGATCAAGGAATAGGTGTGGATCAATTCGATGGCGCAGGCAGGGTGAAGCGTGGGTAAGACAACGCTGGCAAAGATGCGCGACGTCTCGAGACACAGGATGGGGCGAATTCGCTTTCCGCCAGCGAAGACGCTGTAACGCATTGCCGTATGAATGGAAGAAGGTGGCGCGGTTTCAGCAGGGAGGAGACGTTCAAGAGCGGCATCGACGGCCAGGCGGTCTTCTTCGAAAAATGGGGGAAGTTTCATCGCAGCAGGGAATGGGAGCCCAGCGGGCTGCCGGGGCGCATCACGATTCGGTCTCCCGCTCAGGGTCGAACGGCTCTGCCGCAAGCTTGCCATCGGCTCTCTTCAGGAGGATTTCCACTCGGCCCTCGGCCTCTTCCAGTTGCTTCTGGCATTCGCGTGAGAGCGCGACGCCCTCCTCGAACAGCTTCATCGCGTCGTCCAGAGAGAGTTGCGGGCTTTCCAAGCGGCGAACGACTTCCTCCAGGCGGGCAAGCGAGCGCTCAAAATCGGGTTTTTTCTGCAGTTCAGGTTTCTTAGTAGCAGGTGTATTCACGCGATCGGTCCGTATCCTTTGGTGCGCCCATTCCTGACAGCGCCTACACCAGTAAGTTGACCGGCCGCCCTGTGCCATACGCCGGATCGGCTCACCGCAGCGGCGGCAGGATCTTCCCTCGCGGCCGTAGGCGCGAAGAAAACGTTCCAACCCTTCGAACCACCACTCCGGATCGCGAAAGTTGGGCGCCGGATGCAGACAGCATTCTAAAGCACGCGCGAGAACAGACACAATTGCTTTGTGCAAGCGGCGCGCCTCCCGCGGTTTCAACGTGTTGGCGCGGCGGCGAGGGTCGAGGCGAGCCTGCCACAGCGATTCGCAAGAGTAGATGTTGCCGATACCAGCGACCCGCGATTGATCCAGCAAGAAGTCCTTCAACGGACGCTTGGACGCGGAGAGCAATGCGGCAAAGCAGTGGGGGGTGAAATCGCGCGAGAGGGCGTCGATGCCCAAGGCGTTGAGGCCAGGGCAATCATCAACGGATTTCCAGAGGTGAAGGTGGCCAAAATGGCGGCGATCGGCGAAGCCGAGGACGCCTTTGTCCAGTTCGAGGGCAACATCGACGTGCACGCCGTTTTCACCCTGGTTGGCGCGCTCCCGCAGTTCTTGGCCGTTCGAAAACCATAGGAGTTGGCCATCGAGCCGAAAGTGCATCGTCAGCAGCCCGCGGTCCAATACGAGAAGCACATATTTCCCTTGGCGATCGACAATGCGAATGCGGCGGCCCTGGGCTTGGCGAGCGACCTGCGCAGGGTCTTGGGGCTTCGTGGCGATGGGGTGAAGGACGTGAACGCAACGAATTTTCCGGCCCTGGACGAGGGGACGTAGCGTGCGAACGACAGCTTCCACTTCCGGGAGTTCGGGCATGAGCGCTGTAGGGGATCAAGAACCAGGCTTGAGAGTGAGTGCGTGCCTGCGCGCGTTCGCCTCGGCCGCATCGCTGAACGCCGCGAAAACGGGTTGGCCTTCGTACCAGTAGGAAAATTGATCGGAGTAATGGCTACTACCCGGCTGCCCGGATTGTCCTGCGGGGAGGAGCAAAATAGATTCATCCCAATTTCCGGGGTTGCCAACAAAACGCATCGCGGGGCCATGATACTTCGTCGCCGCGCGTACGCTGTAAACGGTTCCCGCTTGGGGCTTGTCCGTGATGCTGAGGAATCGCTTCAACAGACCATCGTGTCCAAGGGGATGGAACATATCCAAGGAGTTGAAGTACTTCCACGCCCAATCTTCAACACGACCGCTCTTGGTCTGTTCGGCCAAATTGGTCACGGCAAGGTCAGCGGCGGCCGCCAGCAATTCGTCATAGTTTTTATAAGCCGCGGGCAACCACTTCGCGGGCCGGTCGGTGAGGACCTTTTGCAGAAATGCGGTGCTCCGCCAGTGATAAAGATTGGTATCTTTTCCAAGGAACGGCTCGAGGAGGAGGTCGATAGCCGCCCGGCGCGCTGCGTGAAGAAAAGAAACTTCCGGAGAGCCGGCATCGGCGATTCCATTCCAATCCTTCAGGCCTTCGATGAGCGTTCGAGCGCGTGGGTCTTTGGGTTGCGCTATTTTCGCCGCTGCCATCAATTGATCTGCGAGGAAGAGGTGGGGATAACTATACGTGTCGGTCTGGACTTTAAGCATGTCCTCGGGGCGTAAATCGTGACGGTCATGCAGTAGATCGTAGATCCGCGCGGTGCGGTAAGGCTCGTCCCAGCGATCCGTGAGATATGGTTTGTAATTCGGCCCCACGACACGCGCATTGGCAGTGACAATCAATCCACTTTCGGGGTTGAGCGCCTGCGGGAGCTGGTCAAACGGGATGTAGCCGGTCCACTCGTAGTCGTCCGTGTCTCCGGGAACAGGCACTTCGCCGTGCCCCTTTTTTCGAATCGGCACTCGCGCGGCCATCAGGTATCCGATATTGCCGTCCACATCCGCGTAGACAGCGTTCTGCCCGGGGCCCCAGACGTGCCTCATAATTTCGCGGAATTCTTTCCAATTGTGCGCCTTGCCCAGCCAGTTGTAGCTGTTAACGAGTCCACCCGGTTCCGTCGCCGTCCAGCGCAGTGCGTAAGCCTTGTCTCCCTCGCGATGAACGATCGGGCCGTGGCGAGTCACGACAATCTTCAAGTGTTCGTCCGGCTGGCCTTTGATGCGGATGGTCTCGTCGATGACTTGCGCCTTCGTCCACGCGCCCTTCACCCGATACTCATCCGGGGAGGCCGGATTGAACGTCTCGATGTAAAGATCCTGAACGTCGGCGCCGTTATTGGTAAAGCCCCAGGCGATGTGGTCGTTGTGCCCGATGATAATCATCGGTGCACCGGGGAAGGTGACGCCTTTGACGTCCCATCCGGGTGCCGTGAGGTGAACCTCATACCAGATTGATGGAATGGAGAGCTCGAGATGGGTGTCATTGGCCAGCAGGGGCTTCCCGGTGGCGCTATGGGCGCCGCTCACGACCCAGTTGTTGCTGCCAAGACCTTGGCGAATCTCGCTTTTTGATTCCTGTAAAAACTCTTGGATGGACTGCGTGAGAGCCGCAGTCAAGTCTGGCCCACTTTCCGAATTCAGGACGTCGGTCGAAGCCCCACGGTCGGCTTTTAGCACGGTATCCGGTTGCATGTCGTCGTCATCATCTTCATCGTCGGGGTCCGCTGCGGAACGTTGCGAGCCATCATCGATAACCTTGGGATCGCCGACGACGAAATGATCCATGGAGGCCTCTTGCGAGAAGAGATCCTTGGCACGGTCTGCCCCGGCGCGTTCCATGACTTTGGCACGATTTAATTCTCTTTCCCAGGTGTCCGTCAGAGTTCGGTACATGTAGCCTGAAATAGCTACAGTATCGGACGACTGCCAAGCCCTGGGCTCGTAACGAAGGAGCGAAAATTCCAGAGGGAGATTGTTTCTGTGCTGCTCGATAAATTGGTTCACGCCACGCGCATAGGCTTCCACCATCTTGCGAGATTCGGGGTCGAGAAGTGTGGCGTCACGCTCTGCGGCGCGGGCGAAGCCGTTCGTTCGAAACTCTTTGTCGATGAGAACCGTCTTGGGGCCCAGAATTTCAGAAAGCTGCCCGCGGGCGACGCGGCGCAGCAGATCCATCTGCCAGAGGCGGTCCTGTGCCATGACGTAGCCCTGAGCCTCTGCGAGATCTTCGCTTGACGCGGCACGGATGTGCGGCACGCCCCAGCGGTCACGTTCGACAGTGACCTCTCGCCGGAGACCAGGTAAGGAAGCGTTTCCGTCGAGTTGCGGCAGCGGGCGGTAGACAAACCACCACGCCAAGGCACCGGTTGCAATCACCAGAATGGCGAAGATCCAGGAGAACATCCGGAGAATGGTTCGCAAGCTCACTCCCACGCGAATTAGGCAAAAAGTGAGTGTAGAGGAGGTGCTTCGTGCGCGCAACCAAGTCGAGCAGGACTGTGAGACAAAGCGCTACGTTCCTTGCCCTCCCCCAGTATTTGGGCGCTCTCGCGGAGTATTCATGCGACTACCAGTTTCGATGCGGCTGTCGCGGTCCCTGGCGAAATTTATTCGATGGCGATGAACTCTCTTCCGCACAGAAACTGACGTAGTGTTGAGGCCTTCTCGGCAAGAGCGACTCGGCATTCCGAACTCGGGAGCACCGCAGACAATTTCTCCAGGTCGCGGATTTTCTCAACGAACGCGGACACCGTGACCGGGTCCATCTTTGCGCCATTGGACCACGAATCGCTGCCGCTGCGCGTCAGGAGATAGCTCTTGGAGCCATCGTGAAGCTCGATTTTGTCGGGTTCGGCGAAGCCGAAGTCGAAGAGCTTTTTGTTTCGGAGATCGTCGAGGCTCTTATTCAGTCCCGGTCCGGTAGCGCTCGAAATCTTATAGACACCCGGGACCGCGCTGGACTTTGCGTAATAGTCGTCTTTGTTTTTCCGAACCTGCAGTTCCTGAGTGCCGGTGATATCCGTCACCCTTGCCGCTGCAAAAGGAGTGCCCGAGCCGAATGCCGCAGACGCCTTCTTGTCATCTTCACTGCCGCTCAAATCCATTCTTGCATCGTGCAAGGTCCGCAGCAGCTCTTCCGCCTGGGAGCGGTCCGCGCGGAACGGTTTCGGCCTTACGATCTGCCACTCATCTTTGCTGCGCGCAAGCGCAATGGTTTGTTTCTTGGCCGTCAATTCAATGCCAGAAACTTTGTCCGAATCAAAGGTCAGCAGGCGTTTGTCTCGCAGATCATTCGAACTCTTGACCAAGACGTTCTTGTTGTAGCTCGCCATGGTAAACACGCGAGAATCTCCGGCCAGTGTCGCGTACGCGCCATTGCCTGTCGGAGTGTCATCCCCGACTAGGAGCTTTTGGGTTTTCCCGTCCTTTTTCGTGATTTCCACTTCGACGGACGGCTGGGTGAGGCCGTACTGGTCGAAGTTGCTGGCCTTGTCTTCGACAAGCCGGTCGGAATTCAGCGACGTCAGAGTCGACAACATGCTCGATACTGCGTCCTGATCCGCGGCGAGCGCCTGAGGCGCAGTGATTTGCCATTGCCCCGCTTCATTTCTCGCCAGAGCGACGCTATCACCACTTTTTTTCCGAATCGAGAGTGCGGCAATATCCGCCGCTTGGAGGGTCAGGATTTTCGGCGACGACTCGGGGTTGGAGTCCGCGGAGCTTTTCGCAGATTGGTGATGATTGGACCAATAGAGCGCGCCAATCAGCACCGACAGCACCATGGCAGCGACCAGCAGATCGCGGATTTTCATAGCGCCGCACCTGATAAGGTCTTCGAGCGCAGAACGGTTACCTTCGTCGCCACCACACCGAGACTCCTGTAATCACAATTCCCAAGGGCAGTAGTCCAAGGCTGGTGATGCCCACCCAATTCAACTGGCCACGGGTCATAGTGATCCGGCGGTCATCACGGTCTTTCGGGCGAATGGAGATCAGATCCTCATCGGAGGCGAGCCAGTTCATGACGTTCATCGCCAGATCACGGTTGCCATTAAAACTGATAAACGAATTCGCGGCCCACGCCGAACTTCCCACCACGACAAACCGGCCTTCGGAGTTCTCCTTTCCTGTTCTGTAGGAGCCGGATGCTGCGATGGTCAGCGGTCCCTTCTTGTTTTTCGGATCGTTGGGATCGACTTGGGGAGAATTCAACTTGCTGGTGGCCAGGCTGCTTTCGGATGAACCAAACAGCTTCTCTACGGTCGTCTTGTCTGTGCTCTTCACCTCCATGGAGCGCACCAGCGGAAATCCTGTGGCGGAACCTTTGAGCTCGTTCACGATGGCGTGCCGCTCGTAATGAGTCACAAGCGCCACCTGCGGACCAAGACCGGCAAGTTGCCCAATGGGATTAAGGTCGAGGATCAAATCTTTGTCCAACGTGATGCCCCAGCTTTGGAGCAGGCCTGCCAGCGCGTCGTTGTCGGCAATTTCCGAGCGGCCCATCTTCAGCGGAGGATCAAGAAGGAGCAGTGCTCGTCCGCCTTCTTCAACGTATTTTTTTATGGCATCGACGGCGGGCTGCTGGTAGTCCCCGGTCGGTCCGGCAACCACGAGGACCATGCAATCGTGGGGAACCTCCGCTTTTTGCAAGAGGCTGATCGACTTTGAGTTGTATTCTTCCTTGACGAGGAGATCGCGGAGGCGCGAATAACCGCTTCTATCCGTGTCGTCGATCTGATGCTCTCCGCTTCCGGAGACAAAACAAACGGTTCGCGCATTGTTCTTCAGGGCGCGAATCAATGCTCCCGTGATATCTTCCTCGCTCGTACCTTTCGCTTCTTCTCGTTTCGTCCCAATTTGCACCATGGTTGTGCCGTAGCTCTTGATTCCGGCTTCGCGGGCCAATTGTGGTTTCTTATCCACATCAACGAAATCGACATGAACTCTGCGAGAGAGCTTGGCATACAGGTCCAACTGATCCTTGGCCCGCTCGAAGCGAGTGCCCTGGTCAAAATAAGTGATCTTGGCGTCCTCTTTTAGGCCTTTGACGATCTTCGCGGTCTGTTCGGAAAGGCTGTAACGCTTGTTGGAGGTTGCGTCGTACGTCTTGTCATAGCGATTGGCCAAGACATTTACCGTGCTGACGATAGAAACCACGACTAAAATATATAACGTTGCGTAACCAACATATTTTGTTTGCCGCGCCTTGAGAAGCTGTAGATTCACTTATGACCTCCACCGGAGTGACTCGAGTGAGCGCGCCGTCAGGAAGAGCCCCAAGAAAATAACGGTCACGTAGTAGACGGCGTCCTTGGAATCCAAGACGCCTTTTGTGAAGGATTCCATATGCGAGGTAACCGACATGTAGGAGAGCACTTGTGCCCAAGTTGAGGTTTCGTAACCACTCGCCCATCCGAGAACGAAAACCAGGAGGCAGACACCAAACGATGCCGCCCCAGCAATGATCTGGTTCTTGGTCAGGCTGGAAATAAATGTGCCGATGGCCAGCAAAGCCGACGCCTGCAAGAGGAGCCCGAGATAACCCACGGCCATCGGTTTCCAATCGGGATTGCCATACTTGAAGACGAACGCAAGATTTAGTCCTGTCAGCAGGAGCATGCCTGCGTAAAGCGCCACGG
Source organism: Acidobacteriota bacterium (assembly GCA_003225295.1). Taxonomy (GTDB): domain Bacteria; phylum Acidobacteriota; class Terriglobia; order Acidiferrales; family UBA7541; genus Acidiferrum. The sequence goes on from QHYZ01000100.1 coordinate 36,539, forward strand.
CAGCGAGCCATTTTCCGAGGATTACCTCGAAATCCTGGATCGGAGAAGTGGCCAGCAGCTCGATGGTGCCGTTTCGCTTTTCCTCGGCAAATAGGCGCATGGTTATGACCGGTATGAAGAAAAGCCCGACGACGTTCATGTTGCCGAGTAGTTGGCGAAGGATCTGTTCGTTGACGTTCATGGGCGTCATCTCGCCGCGCATCTGGGAGGCCATGCTGTAAAAGACAAAGGCGCCCAGCATGTTCCAGAAAAACCACCCGAAGATCAGGGCAAACATGACAAAGAGAACATACGCAACAGGAGAGACGAAATAGCTGCGCAGCTCCTTGCGGCAAATAACCCAGATATTTCTCATTGTGCTGCTTCCTTTGTCCGTGCTTCTTCGGACGGAGCGGGAGCTTGCTCGCGCGTGAGCTGAAGGAAGATTTCTTCAAGACTCACTGCCGCGGTTCGCAATTCATTGAGGTCCCAGCCTGCTTCAACGACGGCGCGGGCCAGGTCTCCGCGCACGAATTTGTCCTTGGCGCTCTCCACCTCGAATGTGGCGCCGCTCTGCTTTTTTTCCTTGAACGCCACTCGGCCGATGCCCGCGACCTGCTCGAGCCGGTGTTGAACACTGGCGAAATCCAGCGCACCGTTTCGCCCGCCCACTTCGACCAGCACCAACTCGGCCCCGCGCGCGCGGCTCTGCAAATTGTTCACCGAATCCGTAGCCACCAACTTGCCCTTGTTGATGATGATGACCTTTTCACAGGTCTGTTCGACTTCCGGCAGGATGTGCGTACTCAGAATAATCGTGTGGTCGCCTGCCAGGCCTTTGATCAGATCACGGGTCTCATTGATTTGCTTGGGATCGAGTCCGGCGGTCGGCTCGTCCAGGATAAGCACGTCGGGATTGTGAATAATAGCCTGAGCCAGGCCGACCCGCTGACGGTAGCCCTTGGATAGTTTTCCGAGCAGCTTGTTCTTCACGTCCCCGACAGCGCAGCGGTCGCAAACCGTGTCGACGCGTTGCCGCAGTTCGGCGCCGGAGAGTCCTTTCAGTTTCCCAACAAACGTCAGGTATTCTGCGGTTTGCATTTCGAGATAAAGCGGCGGCGCTTCGGGGAGATAGCCAATACGTTTTTTGACTTCGAGCGGCGCTTCGATGACATCAAAACCGGCCACGGTTGCAGTGCCCGAACTGGGCGGCAGGAAGCACGTCAGCATCCTCATCGTGGTTGTTTTGCCGGCGCCATTCGGCCCCAGAAAGCCGACGATCTGGCCCCGCTCGACCTCAAACGAGATGTGATCCACAGCGGTGTTACGGGCGTACCGCTTGGAAAGATCTTTTACAGTAATCATAGATTTTTTTGTTCTTGGAAGTAAGTCATCCTGTTTTGGCGCTGCACTAGTTAGCTGAACACTTCTTCGAACCGTGCTACTCGGAAACAATATCCTAAAAACGTCCAAAGCGTTATGTCAATACCTCGCTTGAATCTTTCCTGGTCGCCGAAACCGAGTTTCGGCATTCGTCAATCCAAAGAAGTTGGACGTACGCGGCATAGAACGGTTACCGGCGCCCCGCGGTAGTGCTGCTACAATGCGGTTGGAGGACAGAATCCAACTATGCTTGCGGTTCGCCTGATTGGCGTCCTGGCGTTGGTCGCGCTGAATGGTTTTTTTGCAGCGACGGAGTTCTCGCTGGTTGCGGTGCGATTGTCACGCGTGCGGCAGTTGGTCGCAAAGGGAAGTGCCCGCGCCCGGGTCGTCGAAGTGCTGCTTGGTGATTTGCACCGCGTCGTTTCGGGCGTACAGCTGGGTATCACGCTTACCAGCCTGGCGATTGGCGCGCTTGGCGAAGCCACATTTGCGAAAATGTTTCAGGCGATTTGGCCCCGTAGCTTGGGAGCGCACACCACGCTTTTCACCCATGCCATCGCACTTGCCTGCGCTTTCGCCTTATTGAGTGCCTTGCACGTTGTCATCGGGGAATTGGTTCCCAAAACGCTCAGTTTGGCCCGTGCCGAGCGCGTGGCACTGCTGGTGGCCATGCCGTTCCGTTGGTTCCTGCACACTTTTCACTGGGCAATCCATTTGCTCGACCGGATATCGGGTGCCATCGTAAAGGCTTTGGGTGTTGCCTCTGGGCAAGTGCACGGCGTTGCGCATTCGACGGAAGAGTTGCAAATACAAATTCAACAGGCTCGCGAGCGTGGACTGATCGCTCGCGGTGAAGAAAAGTTCATCCTTAGCGCAATGGAACTTGCTCAAATCCAGGTTCGGGAGATTATGGTGCCGCGACCAGACATACATGCGCTTCCTGTAGAGTCTAGCCTGGACGAGGTGATGCGCGTTTTCGCGACGACGCAACGTTCGCGGATACCCGTCTATCGCGGCACGGCGGACCACATCCTCGGCTTTGTTCATATTAAAGATATGATATGGATTCTCCTTGATCGCGAACGTCGCCTCGAAGAAAATCTATCGCGGCCGCCTTTCGATTTGCGCCGCATTTTGCGCGAAGTGCTCATCGTGCCCGAGACAAAGCCTGCCAGCGAACTGCTTCTCGAGTTGCGCACCCGCCACGTCGGCATGGCCCTGGTGGTGGACGAATTTGGCAGCATCCTCGGGTTGGTGACCATGGAAGACATTCTCGAACAGATGGTGGGAGAGATCCACGACGAGTTTGATGTTGTCGAGCGACCCCTTACACTGGCGGATGGAGCGCTTATTTTTGACGCGGCTTTGAATGTGCGCGACCTGGACACGCAATACAACATCACTTTGCCGGAGGACCCGGCTTACGCGACTGTGGGTGGTTTCGTCCTTGACCAATTGGGTTTCATTCCCAAAGGAGGTGAAAGTTTTGAGTATGGCAACTTTCGCTTCTCGGTCGTGGAAATGGACGGAAAGCGCGTTGCACGGGTGAAGATCCAGCGCATTCGTCCGACTGAAAATGAAAGCAAGACGCGAGGACCTCAGGAGGCAGTGTTGCAACCGGCCCGAGAGTCGAAGGTTTCCAGGGAGAACTTCTAAGTCATTCACCGCAAATGGTGCGCTACCTATTCAAACGATTTCTTCTCACGCTCCCGGCACTGTGGCTCGTCCTCACGCTCGTCTTTCTCATGATCCACATCGTGCCGGGCGATCCTGTCGAGCAGATGCTGGGTGAAGGTGCGGCACCGGGACAACTGACTCAATTGCGTCATGTATTGGGGTTGGATTTGCCGCTCCACATCCAGTATGGACACTACTTGTGGCAACTCGGACGCGGCGATCTTGGGCAATCCTTCAAGTTTCAGGCGCCGGTGCGCCAGATTATCTTGGAGCGCTATCCCGCAACGCTTCAGCTCGCCTTTGCCGCACTGGTTGTCTGCGCCGCAATTGCCATTCCTGAGGGAATGCTTGCCGCTTACCGGCGGGGCCGGACGCCCGACCGCGCTGTCGGAGGGTTGAGTTTCGTGAGCCTCCGGTAGAGAATGAAGGCGTGAGTCCGCCCAAGCACCGGATCGCCGATTACCTGCGGCCCAAAACGCTGGCGATGTTGTTGCTCGGGTTTTCTTCAGGCCTTCCCTTTTTTCTGGTCGGCAATACGTTCGGCTACTGGCTGCGCGATGAGCACACCTCCCTGACGGCGATCGGGTTTCTTTCCTGGGTGGGCATTGCATATTCGCTGAAGTTTCTGTGGGCGCCCTTGATGGATCGCGTCGACTTGCCGTTGTTTAAACGGCTTGGACATCGGCGCGGATGGATGATGTTCTCGCAGATCGTCGTCGGGCTGGCGCTGGCCGCCATGGGCGGAATTGGCACGAAAGCCGGTCTCAGCCGGCTTGGCGCTTTTGCGCTTGTCGTCGCGTTTGCCTCATCGACACAGGACATTGTGGTTGATGCCTGGCGAATTGAATCGGCAGACGACGGAGAAGAACAAGGCCTCCTCGCGTCTGCCTATCAGTTCAGCTACCGCCTGGCGCTCCTGGCTACGGATTCCCTTATCCTCATCGTGGCAGGGACCGTGGGCTGGCGCATGTCCTACGGTATCTACGGGGCATGTATGGCCGTCGGAATAATCGCGACTTGGTTTGCGAAGGAACCGGAGCGCGCGGATGCGGTAATGCATGAAAAAGAGCGCGAAGCGCCACTTTGGACCCCGGGCGGTTTCTTCGACGCTGTTGTGGGACCGTTCATCGCTTTCTTCCGTGAACATGGCTGGCTCGCGCTTGTGATGTTAGCGGCAATCAGCCTCTATCGGTTGCCGGAGTTCATCATGGGTCCGATGTCGAATCCCTACTACCATGACATCGGTCTTTCGAAGGGAACGGTCGGAGCGGTGCGCGGCTCAATCGGACTCATCGCTACGTTTGCAGGCATCGCAGCGGGCGGATTCTGCTCGCTGAAGCTTGGCTACATGCGCGCGCTCGTCATCGGGGGCATTATGCAGGCAGCCGCAACTGCCGCGTTTGCGACTCTCGCGTTCGCGGGCACGAGCATTCCTCTCTTCGCGCTCGTCATGGTAGGTGACAACTTCGCCCTCAGCTTTGCAGGCGTTACGCTTGTCGCGTACATGTCGAGTCTCACCAATCTGGGATACACGGCCACGCAGTATGCGCTCTTGAGCTCAACCTATGCCTGGCTGGGAAAGATCTTGAAGGGATTTT
>QHYZ01000101.1 GCA_003225295.1 Acidobacteriota bacterium
CCGCGGCGATCTTTTCGACGCGCCGCACATGGTAGCTTTCCCGGCGCTGGCAGTAATGACTGCATTGCTTTCGTTCAATCTGATAGGAGATGCGTGGCGCGATTGGCTCGATCCGCGTACGCGTTCGCAGGAATTTTCGCGTTGAGCAATTCTCCGCGCGTCAAGAATCAAATGCGCGGTTGCGAGACGGCAAGTTTTTACTTGGTCAGAATCACGGGCGTGCCGCGGCCCAGACTCAGCGTACGCGCCGCGCTTCCCTTGTTCACCCCAATCTCCAGATATCCGCTTGAACCCACATAGGCGATGGGCTCGCCGTTATTCCCGCGCGCAAAGGTATCCACCAGCCGCGACACCTGATGAGACCCCACTTGAAGGTTGATGGCGCCGCCGTTCAGCGCCGATTCTGGCAAATCTTCCGAGCGGAAATTGGTGATCAAATTCCCGAACGCGTCGGTGCGCAACACGGCGCCCTTCAAAGCCCCATCGGCATCCTTGGGGCGGGGAATCGAGAACCGTTTATAGTCGCTGATCTCATCGCCCATGCTGGGTGTCTGCCAGCCTTTTGAAAGCCACGAAGCAACCGGTGCGAAGATGTCGCGTCCGTGAAAGGTCTTGCTCACCGGCTGCAAGTAATAGTGTTCGACGTTCGCGTGACGGACGACAAGGCTTTCCACTTCGCGTTCATAAACAACAGACAGCACGCCGTTGTCGGGCGCAACAAAATACTGATTCTGAGCGCTGACCAGCAAGGGCCGGCGCTCCGTTCCCACGCCAGGATCCACCACGACTACATGGATTGTCTTCGGCGGAAAGTAAAAATAAGCGGAGCCGATCGCCAGCGCCGCGTCAAGCAAGTCGAATGGCGTAATGTTGTGCGTGATATCCACGATGGTGACATCGGGATTGATTTTCAGGATTACACCCTTCAGTGTTCCGACCAGATGGTCGTTGGTGCCGTAGTCAGTCGTGAGCGTGATGATCGCGTTGGGCAAGGGGTTCTCTCACCTGGGAAATTTGCGCATGGCGCGCAGGCGGAGAATGGTGTCAGTCCGCATATATTGACGCTAGCGGAGGCGCGCGCGTCCGTCAAGAATTCGCGCGGCTGCTGCTGTGCAATCGCCAACGGTCTGGCGGGGAAGCCAACCGCC
>QHYZ01000148.1 GCA_003225295.1 Acidobacteriota bacterium
TGGGGATTTTCCGGCGGTGCCGAGTCCGGTTCTGGGACACTTGGGTTCGAGGGTGAGTCTCAACTAAGTCGTTAGGCTCTGCGTGCCTCGTGCACCGAGTCTCAAATCAACTGTAGGCCCCTCGGATAACCCGAAATAGCAATGGGCCACGAGTCCCGAATAGAACTATGGTTGCCACTGACAACCGTTTTGCTTGTGAGTTTCAGAGCGGACTGGCTTCGTCGCGAAGGAAGCGATGAAAACTGCTGAGAGAGAAAACCAAAATCGCTGGGCCGACATGTTCAGCGTTTGCGCGAATGGCACGGCCGGTCAGAACCGACCCTCTTTAAGTACGTGGGGCTGGAAGCAAGAGAAACTCCGGCGGTGGGAGAGATGTTTTCTCTTGACTTCCCCCTCTATAGAACGACTTAGATTGAATTTACGCCTGCTTTGCAAGCAGGGGGTCGCCGGTTCGATCCCGGCCACGTCCACCAACCATATTCGTTTCAATGAAATATCGTTGAAGTGTCCCTCACATAACCCCTGCCACTCAAGCAGGGGGTCAAGGGTTCGAACCTCCTCCCGCCCACCAACCTAATTCCCGCTCTCGTAACACTTTACGCTAAGAATTTTATTGCACGATTTTGCTGCGATTTCGGGACGTTCGGGACATTTGCCGCCTTAGGAGTGTCTGGACTTCGAACCCACATCCTACTCGCTCGACCTCGTCGAGGCGCATTTCAAGGTCCTCGAATCATGGACACTTCATAGAGTTCACCATCCCGGCCCACGCGCTACATGCCCAGCGAGCCGTTGCTGCCGTTCCAACTGTGGTTCGTGAAAATACCATCGCGCGAGGAACCGAAGAATCCGCAACACTAGGACCATGGCTTAAGAGGTAGAGACTCTGACCAGCCCGGAAACATCCCCCAATGCTGCAAGAGCTGCAGTTTCTTCACAAAAGAACGGTGGCCCATAAGGGAACAGCTCTACTGGTCCTGGACCAAGGCCTTCTAGCCCACGTTTCCGGGTTATTGAGTGAGTATCGGCTCTTTCTAAGGCGTCTTAACCTTCCCACGCTCTCCGCATGCGCGTGAAAGCCCGTATTGACGCGGGTTTTTCGCATTTCCCCTCCGGTCTTAATCGGAGCCGTTCCCGCCTTGCCAGCCAGCGAATCTGTAGTTACTAAAGTTAATGGCCTATAGGCCGCCCCGAGGTTACCTCCGAGGTCGCGCCACTGCATCTTTTCAATGGTTTGCGCGAGAAGCGATCCAAACTGACCATCTGCTTTTTCAGCAGGGCTCTCCCAACTGAGCTACACGCCCACGCGGTGTCTGCATTCGTCGTGATGAACATACATGATGATTCTCAGTGAGAGAATCAGCCTGAAGACTTCCTGCGAATACACGTCCGCCTGCTTGCCGGGGAAGGATGCGTGTGGGTTCCTTTTTCAGAACTGGGATAACAAACGTGGAACTGCGCTCTCAAAGAGCGCCGAGGAACTACCTGTCTTGCGCCGGGTGCCAGATGTGCAGGATTTCAACGGCGTCGTGTTTCATGCGGTAGGCGATGATGTGCGGCAACCGCCGGTGCAACAGTTCGCGGGTGCTTTCCTCACGTCCCTTGCGTCCACGCTGGGGAAACTTTTTAAGCGAGCGGACGGATTTACGGATTTCAATGACGGTGGGCTTCGCTAAATGAGGCTCGTGTTCTCTCAGGTAATCGTATATGTTTTGCAAGTCCGCTGCGGCGGTTGGCGTCCAGCGGATACGCATCAAGAGTTAAGCATCCGCTCGATACGCGCGTCCATCTCTTCCTCTTCGATAAATTCCCCCCGGTCGGCTTGGGCGATGCCTTCCCGTACGGCGGCGCGAAAACGAGCGTCCTGTTCAAGCAGGCGCAAGACCGCATCCTTTACTAGCCGCTCGGTATCCGTACCGGCATGGCTGGCGATTTGGGACAGCTGCGCTTCCTGCTCGGGGGTGAAATGGACTTCCATGTCTGCCAGTGTAGGGACGCGAGTCTATGCTGTCAACGGGCGTTGCCTCGCCAGGGTCTCCGGGGATAACAGCGGGTTTTCAGTAAAGCGCTTTGAAACCCTCCTGTCAGGGGGGGCAGCACTCCCCAAAAATTCGGATGATCTAATTCCAGCCGATGTTGCAATGTCAACGTACAACTACGATACCGTAGGTAATCTGCTTTCAATCACTCGGGCAACGGTGCCCGCGAATAACGGCTTGGCCATCCTGAGCTTCACTCCCCAGGCAGGATTTGTTGGGCGCTTCAAATCGCGCTTTTCCCTCGAACGGACCTTGCTATAGTTCACCCCAGAATCTCGGTACAACTTCGGGACATTTGGAGAGCGAGAATTTTGTTGATTGTCCGTGTAAGCGACACCATCAAAGCACTTTAGTGTTTTCCTCTCTCTGCTTTGCAAGCAGGGGGTCGCCGGTTCGATCCCGGCCACGTCCACCAACCATATTCGTTTCAATGAAATATCGTTGAAGTGTCCCTCACATAACCCCTGCCACTCAAGCAGGGGGTCGCGGGTTCGAGTCCCGCCAGGTCCACAAACTTAATCCCCGCTCTCTCAACATTTTATGCAGCCATTTCCAGTGTACGATTGCCCTTTGATTTCGGGACATTCGGGACAATCGCATTTAGGCGCGCTTGGGTGGCCCAGGGACGAGCGTTCTTCTGCTTGGCTACTGTTGCGGTATTCAGATGTTGGAGTGGACTCGTAAACGGAGAAAGTTCTTAGTACGCTGAGTGCAACGCATATCCTGCTCAGGCAATTACTTCGGTAATGCCGATTACTCGCCCAGAACCCGGGGCGAATCCTTCATTGGGGTTCCTATCACGGAGGTACATCCCTACGTCAGCGAGTAGCATGCGATATACGCACTCCAGAAAGCCGGCCTCGACAGCGAAGCGGCCCGCCTTCGCCGTGTGCTCACGAGGTCATGAAAGAGCAATGTCCTTCCGAAGTGAGTGTGATGCACACCCTTGTCTCAACGAGGGGTTCATGCGTGTTGTGGGGAGACGTGAACTGCAGTAGGGGAATCCCTGTCCAAGCGGCGTTGCGTCACAATCGCTGAAATTCTAATATTTCTCGATTCCTTTCAGTGCTTTCGAAAATATTAAGAATGCAGAGTAAAGGGGCGAATTGTTTGGAAGGCGGGAACTCGCTGGCGAGCAGACGTACTGTTTGGAGTCAACGGGAAATATGGAAGGCACAGAGGCTGTCGCGATTCACTGGCGGCGTCCGTTCCCTAGTTGCGGAGTCGCTTCTCCTCAAGCACAAACTCCTCTCCATAAACTTGTTGATAAGTCCTTTCAAATCAATAGATCTGTCCGGGCAACTTGCTGGGCTCAACACCTCAGCCGCCAGCTGAACAACTCGCTTCCTCCACCGAAGACTCCTCCGATTCTTGGCGCTGCCCGAAATGCGGTGGACCGATGAAGATTATCGAGCGGCTCACCGCTGCCGAAATCCAACTTCGTTCTCCACCGGTGGTCACCGCTGCAGCACGAAATCACTCTCTCCACTTCGATCTCTTCGCGCGCCTCGGCACGGTCCGTACCTCTCCGCCTTGTCGCTGAACACATCTCTTCGTTCAGCCTTTTCAACCACGCTTTTCAAGGTACTTTGTCGCCGTAGCGAACTTATTGCTCCATCGTGCCAGGTGTGGCGCTCTGTGGCACAGTCTCCGCGCACCCCAACACCGTTCCTTCCCACGATTGAATTTGCATAGGGCCCGCGTCCGCCGCAATCACGGGCGGCCACGTCCAAACGGCTTTACCGGACGCGCGCGGAGATCCTGCCTCTCTTTACTTCTCGGCGAGAACGCGCATCCGGTAAAGCGCTAACGTCACTCGGGAATAATTGCGCAGGCTTAAGGCTCTGTCGGGGGTGGGCCGGGCTGCCCGTTGCTTAGCAACTCGGGATAAAGGACATTGAAGTATTTTCCGTTCTCCACGTGGCTTGTAGCGACGAATGCCACTCCGCAGTAGGCGTCGTTCACGGTGTTATTGGAAATCTCATTGTTACCCTCAACCCCCCCGGCAGAGCCGGGACCTGCAGCCTCGAACACTCCCTCAGACAAGTTCTCAATGGGTGTGAGATGGAAAATGATGTTGCCATCCACCAGGCTGTTTGACGTACCTTGCATATCGATCCCGTCCAGCGCGTCAATGTTGCCAATCAAATTGTTCGTTATGCGGGCATGGTTGGCAGCATTGAGAAAAATGCCGCTCTGGGCGTGGTTGATGACGTTGTGATCAACCACGGTACCGTCCCCAACGAGTCTCAGCACGACCCCTTCACTCCGCAAGTTGAAGCAATCGGCTGGCGAAAGCGTGCCGCACGCCCCTTCGGTGATGACGTTGTCTTTGACTTGACCTACAGCTCCATTCAGAAGAAAAATCCCGAATTGATTGATTCCCGTACTGGGCCCCAGCCCAGAAATGTTATTGCCCTCAATTTCCACATTTACTCCGGCATTGCTGACCTCGATGCCGTCCCTCTGGAAATCGTGAATGCTATTGTGCTCGATCTCAACGTCGAACGGGCCGGCCTCGCTGGAATCGACCACCACTCCAAATCCGTTTCCAAAGAACGTCGAACAGTTCTGCGGATTGGGCAGCTGCGCGCCAAAGACAGCGCTGTTCTTGAGCCGGCCGGAAGCGTTGTAGAAGTGAACGGCAGACAGACCAATGTCGCAGCCCGCCACGGTGTTGTGGCTGGCGTCGATGGCGAGGTTATCGATGGTGACATCCTCCGTGTCCATCACGGTGATGACCGCCTCAACTGCTAGACCCTGGAGATCCTGCAAGTTAGGCTGGATCAAGACCCGTTTGACCTCGTTGCAGCAAGGGAGGTAGCTCTCGATATTCACTTTGGTAAGCACACCCCGCAAAATGAGCGGCTTCGTGATGATGAGTTGTTCTGGGTACAGGGCTGGACATATCTCGATCACGTCGCCGGGTGCAGCAGCGTTTATTGCGGCAGTGATCGTGGTGTATTGAGCATTCGGACACGAGGTGTTGGGATGTCCAACCCTAAGAGTTGCTGCGGAGCTCGTCGTACAGAACATCCCCAAGAACAACAACGCCAGCCCGACATGTGCAAGGTTCTTTCTTACCATGAGATTCTCCTTTTCGAGACGGGTCTTAGCTTTCTGCCGTCACTCACTAACGCGACAATCCGACTGTTTTGGGGTCACACAGACAAAAAATCGCGCTTCAGTCGCGTAAAGGTGCAATAGGTAATAGGAGTTTTAGCCCTTCGGAAAGTGGCTGCGAGCACGGATGGGCTGGGATAGAATTGAGGCCAGCAAACAGGCCGCGAAGGGCAATGGGCGGTGGCTAAGTGGAAACATCCCCCAGTGAAGTAACCATTCTCTTGACCCACCTGACGGACGGAAACCAGGAAGGGGCTTCTAAACTCGTTCCGCTGATTTACGACGAGATGCGGCGACTCGCAAACCGGTATATGCGGCGAGAACGCGTCGACCACACCTTGCAGACAACTGCTCTGGTCCATGAGGCTTATCTTAAGCTGGTGGAGCAGCGCTCCGTCAACTGGCGAGGCCGGGCACATTTTCTGGGCATCGCTGCGCAAGTAATGAGGCGGATCCTGATCGACCATGCGCGCGGCCATCTCCGAAGAAAGCGTGGGGGCAAACAGGAGGTTGTACTGTTGGACGAAGCCCTGGTGTTCTCACCCCAGAAGTCAAAGGAACTAATAAGGGTGGACGATGCCTTGCACGAGTTGGCAAAACGCGATCCGCGCCAAGCCAAGATCGTCGAGCTGCGATTCTTCGGAGGGCTGACGGTCGAGGAAACCGCGGAGCTGCTGGAGCTCTCGCCGAAGACGGTAAAGAGGGATTGGGCCGTAGCTAAAGCCTGGCTCCATGGTTTCCTAAAGTAAGTCCATGCCCATCTCTCCTGAGCAATGGGAAACGGTTAAAGCGCTGTTTGAGGCGGCACAGGCAGTGGACTCCTCGGGGCGAGTTAATTACCTGAGGGAAGCCAGCGCCGATCCCGAGGTTCGGGCTGAAGTTGAACGATTGCTAGTGGAATATGACAAGGCTGGTGACTTCCTCTCAAATCCGGCAGTCCTCGCACTACAAAGCACCAATCCTAATCGAGGGGCTATTGTGTCGGGCACTACGATCTCCCATTATCGCATCCTTCAGCGGCTCGGGGAGGGCGGAATGGGAGTTGTGTACGAGGCTGAGGACATCAGCCTTGGACGCCATGTCGCGCTGAAATTCCTTCCGGAAGACTTGGCAAAAGACTCGCAAGCACTCGAACGCTTCCGACGTGAGGCGCGTGCCGCTTCCGCACTGAATCACCCGAATATCTGCACGATCCACGAAATTCTCGAGGAGGGCGGACGTCTGTCAATCGCCATGGAATTAATGGAGGGGCAGACTTTGAAACATCGCATCGCTGGTAAAGCGATGCCCGCGGACGAAACGCTCGATCTCGCAAACCAGATTGCTGACGGGCTCAGTGCCGCGCACGAGATGGGCATCATTCACCGTGACATCAAGCCGGGAAACATTTTTGTAACCAAGCGCGGCCATGCCAAAGTGCTCGATTTCGGTCTGGCGAAGGTAGTCCCGGCAGGCACGAACGTCGGTGTGTCACAGATGCCTACGGCCACGGTGGGGGAACTCTTGACCAGCCGCGGCGTGACCATGGGCACCATCGCCTATATGTCGCCGGAGCAGGCGCGTGCTGAAGAACTGGATGCACGAACCGACTTGTTCTCTTTCGGTGCGGTGCTTTTTGAGATGGCGACGGGCCGGATGGCATTTCAAGGCAACACAGCCGCCATCGTACACGAGGCGATTCTGAATCGAGCCCCGACCCCGCTAGAACAAGTGAATCCTGACTTGTCGCCGGAACTAGGACGCATCGTCAACAGGGCACTTGAAAAAGACCGGAAGCTACGCTACCAGAGTGCGGCGGATATTCACACAGATTTGCAGCGACTCAAGCGCGACACGGAATCTGCGCGGCTGCCTACAACAGCGAATCCGGCGACTACAGGCAGATTTGGAAAGCACTGGAAGGTGATAGTCCTTGCTGTCGCAGCAACGGTTGTGGCGCTTTGCGCAGGCGGCAGTTACTTCTATTTCCACCGCACGTCGAAGCTCACCGACAAACACACCATCGTGCTTGCTGATTTCACTAACACGACGGGCGACCCGGCCTTCGACGGCACTGTGAAGGATGCAGTTGCCGTTCAGCTAGAGCGATCGCCCATGCTTCAGATGGTGCCTGAAAACGATGTAATGGAAGCACTGAAGAAGCTGGGACAACCTGCGGATGCGAAACTCACTAATGATCTCGCGAAACAAGTCTGCCGTCGCGCAGGCGCAAATGCGTTAGTCGGTGGTTCATTGGCACGAGGCCAAAAGGGATTTGTGATAACTGCCAGCGCGATGAACTGCGATACTGGAAGTTACATCGCGAAAGCACAACTGCAGGCGGGAACCGAGGAGCAAGTGCTTAGCACAATCTGGAAGGCGACAGCAGACTTGCGCCACGGTATGGGCGAGCCGCCGCAGTCAATCCAGGACAACGACATTGGCGCAGAGGCCACCACCTCTTCGATGGAAGCATTTAGAGCATTCGAGAAAGGCTCGGAATTGCACAATCAGGGGGACAACGCCGGATCCATCCCGTTCTTCAAACAGGCCATTGAACTCGATCCAAACTTTGCGACTGCGTACGCGGCCTTGGGACACGGTTATATCTGGATGGGTGCGACCGATCTTAGAAACGAAGCGTTTCGGAAAGCATTCGCGTTACGTGACCGCACCAGCGGTAGCGAGAGGCTGTGGATTGAGGCTTCCTACTACGGCTCTGTGACCGGGGAGATGTTCAAAGAAATTGACTCCGTAAAGCGCTGGGAGAAGCTCAAACCGGTTGATTTCCCGCCCCACAACTTGCTGGGCTCAGCTTACCGACAATTAGGCGACCACCAGAATGCCGAAAGAGAGCTGCGCGAAACACTACGCATAGCTTCAGATTCGTCGATCCCCTACAACAATCTCGGATGGTGCCTATTGGAAGCGGATCAGTTTGACAAATTGCGCTCTCTGCTGGTGCAGGCGTCGACCAAAGGGCTGGACGATAGTCCTGGTCTGCATAAGCTACGGTTCGCCTTGGCACTCGTCAGCGGAGACGTAGCTGTATTGGCGAAGGAACAATCCTGGAGCCAGAGCACATCGGACCAGATGGCAGGATTATGGATACGCATCGAACAACAGGTCGAGACGGGACACAAAAACGATGCACGGATGAGCACGAACTCGGCGGTTCAGATTGCTGCCCGTTCCAATATGAGGGACACGGCGGCCAACGTGCTGCTCTACGAAGCATGGGCTGAAGCCCTGTGGGGCTATGAGAAAGAGCCTCGTGATACCGCTCAGCGCGCGCTTGAATTCTGCAAGTCAGCAACCTGTACCGTTTCCGCCGCCCGGACGCTGGCGATGATTGGGGACTTTTCTCAGTCTCGACGGCTACTTGAGGAACTAGCAAAAAGTCGTCCGGATGACACGTTATTGAACTCGATTGACTTTCCGCTGGTGCGAAGCGTTCTCGAATATAAAGCGAGTCGGGGCGAGAGCGCATTGCGAGCGCAGGACTCGCTCCAGCCGTTTGATTTCGGGAATGTAGCAGGAGTCTCCGCAGCTTACATTCGCGGTTTGGCGCAGCAGCGGCTGGGTAAGCCGGAACAGGCGACAAAAGAGTTCCAGTCGGTCACCGAACACGAAGGCCTGGGCGCAACAGCGCCCGAGCGCATGCTTGCCTATGTTCAATTGGGACGAAGCTATGTTGCGACGCGAAATATCGAAAGAGGCAAAGCAGCGTATTTGCATTTCTTCGCCCTCTGGAAAGACGCCGACCCCGACATTCCCATCCTGAAGCAAGCCAAAACCGAGTACGCGAAGCTACAGTAGGTTCTAGACTAGTTCCTGTCGCGAAACGCCTATTTTGCTACAACAATTGGGTGCGCAATAGAGATTTCATGGACTTAGGCGCCGCTCAAGAACAACTTCACAGTTGAGGTTTGATGGTGTAGTTCAACGGCACCTTTTTGCTGCGGACTATGAGGCCAACACAACTCCACCCCGACGCCCAGCTCGAGCATGACGTAAGCGAAGACCGGATTCCATTCCGTGACCTCGCCGTTTCTCTGCCACTTTAAGGCGACTGTCTTTGGCCGATCGAACACGTACATCAGCGGAGCTCCACCCCAACGGTCGAGATGTTCGGCCAGGTTGCGCACCAAGCTCTCCACGGCCTGGTCCTTCACCACACTGACGCAGACAAATCGGGAGTACTTCAGGCGAGAAGCGAAGAAGTGGATACGATGAATCGACCCATCAAGAAAGGTAACGTCGACTTCGCCGAAGTCATGTTGGCTAAATTCTCCGGGCAGACCTTCGAAACGAATCAGCGGCTTGATCTGTTTCGGACGAACAGAGGCCACCAGAGCGTACAAGGCGGTCTTGCCTCCCTGGTAGCCGGCCTCCCGAACCCGGCGAAGGATCTCCAGAGAAGGTAGGTCGGGTTTTTCTTCCAGAATGTTTACGACCGGTTTCCGGAAATCCTCAACGATGCTGGGTCTGCCGATCCGCCGCTTCTCTCGCTCGGCGGCATCATCCACATGAACCACTGGAACTTCCTCTGCAATGCGCTTAACAGAGCACAGGGACACTCCCGCCAGACGGGCCACTTCGGCCTTGGAGTGACCGGCCTTCAGTAGAATTTCGACTTCGTAACGCTTTAACATTCCTAACATCCTCCTCCCTCGGCCCTACCGGTTCACCGACCGGGGGCACAGAGAGAGTCTTAGCCCTTCCGGCTATTGCCGGATGGCTCACAATTTCCGGAATGAAAAGGGTCAGAATTTTCGGAACCGACACAGATTGCACGGAGTTGCCCCAACTTGCTGAATCCGTTCGATTAGCCACTCCTCTGGCAAGATTTGGCAAAATAGATCGAACGGCTACGAACCAGAATGGGGATTCCGGACGATGCCGATCAGTGTTCCGGGGCATGCCGATCACGCGTTCCGGGATGATGGCGATCATGATTCCGGGATGATGCCGATCACTCGTTCCGGGATGATCCCGATCAGTTGATCATGATCGTCGGAACGGTGATCGCGATGACCCGGAATGTTTTCCACAGGGCGAGGTGACGCTGGACATCACAGTAGGCAAGCTGTTTCTCCTATTTGAATTACGGGGGAGACAGAGTGCCAACCAGGAGATTGTCCATGCGTAAGTTCATAGAAGTCATCCGCCTCCGCTTCGAGCTGGGGCTGGGGCAACGGGCGGGCCATAGCCCGCGCCTGTTCGATTAGCCAGAGTACCGTTCATGACTACCTCAACAGGGCCGCCGCAGCCGGTGTGGTGTGGCCGCTCGGAGAGGAGTGGGACGAGCAGCGTGTCGAGCGGGCATTGTTCGGAGAGCGGCAGGTGGTAAAACGACTCCCCGAACAAGTCCTCCCGGATTTTCCCGACTT
>QHYZ01000149.1 GCA_003225295.1 Acidobacteriota bacterium
CCACTCGGGCTACTTCACCCTGGGGCAGTTCCGCGCTTTTACTGGTACAGCGTACGGAAAGCGCCCCACATCTTTCGCGCAGAAAGTCCTTAAGCGGGGTCATGCCACGATCCGGGATTACATGCGCAGGGGCTCCATCTTTCATCTGTTTTCCCGCACCATCTACGGACAGATTGACAAGGATAACCTCCGCAACCGTAAACGGCACTCGTTCGAATTCATGCGTTCCCGGCTCGTGCTTTTGGACTTCATTCTGGCCAAC
>QHYZ01000150.1 GCA_003225295.1 Acidobacteriota bacterium
CATCTCGGGGCTTACCAGGGGCTCTTTCGGCAGCTCAAGAGTTTCCGGTTTCTCTATATCGCCGCGAAGGACGCCTATTTTCAAAAGGCCGAGGAGCGTTTCCGCTCCCTGGTAAAGAGGCCCCTCGAATCCGACGTCTCGGGCGAGATCCTCCGCTACTTCCAGGTGCGCAGGAAGTGGGAGCGCCACGAGTATGTCGTGCCCGTTACCGAAGACCTGGAATTCCTTAATGAGGCGCGGCGGTGTTTCCATGGTGACCGTTTCGAAAGTCTCTATCAGGCATGGGGCGCGGGGACGATCACCGAGCGTCAGCTACGGCTCGAGTTTTCGCAACTCAAGCCCGACCGGCCCGTATTTTTCGGGACCTTCCTGGTGCAGGAACACAGTTCCCCAGTGGCAGAGATCACACGTCGCGATGACGGGTGCGTGAAAGACACACGTAACCCTCCCCGTCACCGTTCGCGTCACCCCCGGGGTGCCGCGAAGTTGTTGGGAACATAGAGGTTGCGCATGGCGCGACGACCATTTTGGACGCGGGCAAAACCCCGGAATGGGCTGGAGCGACCCCACTTCGTTGCCACGGGAAGCGTGGCGGTCGCTCCAGCCCAAGAATTATTACGCACGCCACACCGTGACGAAGGCCCAAGCTGCCTCGACACAACAAGGACTCAGAAACCGAATGAAAGCAAGGCGCCGAGCGAACCGACTCGAACTGCCCAGGAGCACTGAACATCTCGAATTTATTCCAATTAGACGGGCGATCTGGCATCATCGGCGAAGTGCAGCCGAAGCGACGACGGAAGGGACGAAAGTCCATGAGTCGTCGAAACGGTCAGAATGGCACCGTCGTCATCGCAGGAAATTGGTATCGGGTCCGATGGCGTATGGATGTCGAAGGTCAACAGAAACGAATCAACATGAACGAGAAGGTCGCGCCGGTCGTTTTCAACAAAGCGGGAAGCCGAAGCCGCCATGCTCAGATGTGCTTCGGAAGGCACGCGAAATCGTCGAGAAGTCTGGTGCGAACTCGGAAGAGCGGTTCAACCGTGTCGTTCTCGGTGAGAGCACCTTTAGGCACCAAGCAAAAACGTATCTTCACTGGGTCCAGACTCGGGACAGAGAACCCATCAAGGACGCTTCAAGCATTCAGGCTGCTTTGAACAAGTGGATTCTCCCCGAGATTGGCGACTTGCCGTTGGCTGATGTACACAACATCACCGTGAAGCCGCTGGTCGACAACATGAAGAAGTCGCTGTCGGCTCGCACGGTGAACAAGTACGTTGAATACATCGGACAAATCGTGGCCTCACTCAAGGACGGCAGAACAGGAGAGCCCATCCATCGGCGGAAGTGGGACCGGTCAGTGATGGACCTTCCGATTGTCAATCCGAAGCAGCAACGCCGCCCTGCGCTTCGGCCCGGCGCAGTCAATATCCTTGTGTCCGGCAGCACGGGCGACGAGCAAGCACTTTACGTTCTGCTCGCCGCTACTGGAATGCGAATCTCCGAGGCATTGGCATTGGAGGCGGAGCATTTCGTCAACAACGGTCAAACGATTGTAGTATCCCAACAAGTGGATCGAGATACGCCGCGAATTGTCCGGTATCTGAAGACCGACGCCGGTACACGAGAGATTGAAGTGTCCACTGAAGTCGCAGAGTTCCTGCGAGGATTTATCACCGGCAAGAGTGGCTTGTTGTTCGAGACCCGAAACAACACGCCGTATTTGCACAACAATCTTGAGCAGCGTTGGCTGACGCCCCGCCTACGAGCTATGGGAATTGACGAGAAGGGAATGGGATTCCATGCCTTTCGTCGGTTCCGAAAGACATGGCTCAGAGGAGAAAGGTGCCAGGAGGACATCAGCAACTTTTGGATGGGACACCAACCCGAGACGATGTCCGAGCTCTACTCCCGAATGGAGTTCGAGTTGGACCGTCGTCTCGATGAAGCCGAGCGCGTCCGTGCCGGTTTCACGATCCCAAGCATCGAAGTTGCTCCAAGTGCTCCAAGAATCTCGGAAGAAGTCGAACTCGAATTAGCCTTGCAAGCGCAGTAGAATGAGAAGAGTAGCCAAGGATGCGCCCGTAGCTCAGTTGGATAGAGCGTCTGCCTTCTAACAAGGCGATGCAAACTAACTAAGTGCCGCTGCTGGTGTCGCTTACGCGGAAACGCACGGTGCAATCACCCCCTCGAATTGCACCGACGCTGCACCGAGATGGGCCCCAGCTTCTCAGAGATTGCGTCCTTCTCCGGCAGATCGAGAATGCGCTTTTGAAGTGCGTCTGCACGCGTGCTACGCTTTTGCACTTCATGCCAGGCCCAAACCAAAAACGAACCAATTCCGCCCTCTGGCTCGGGTTGCTTATTACCGTGCTGGGCCCCCTGAGCAACTTCCTCTATTACTCCAAGATTCCCGCAGCCGTGCTCCCGTGGCTCAACCTGGCCATACCAGCCATCGGCCTGCTCCTCGTCTTGATCGGCGTCGTCCGCGCGTCGCGCCAGTCGCAACTCTACCGCGGCAAGATCTTGGGCTCCATCTTCACTGTGCTGGCGGCCTTATTGTTTGCCGGCTCCGCATGGCTCTTCATTCACGTCCGGGACGTGCCTCGCTCCGCCGGCGCTCCACAAACAGGCCAGCGCGTACCGGACTTCACTTTGCCCGACAGCACCAACCAGACTGTCTCTCTTGCCCAACTGTTTTCCGCCGCGCCGGGAATGGCTCAGCCCAAAGCCCTGCTTCTCGTTTTCTATCGTGGATATTGGTGACCCTTCTGCAACCTCGAGTTACGAGGCATCCAGGAAGATCTTCCCGAGTTTGCCGCACAAGGCATCCGGCCCGTGGCCATCAGCGTAGACCCGCCCG
Source organism: Acidobacteriota bacterium (assembly GCA_003225295.1). GTDB lineage: Bacteria > Acidobacteriota > Terriglobia > Acidiferrales > UBA7541 > Acidiferrum. Next base: position 2,867 of record QHYZ01000150.1, read on the forward strand.
ACGTCTCTGAACATTTGCGGCAAAAGCCAGGCTACACTTTCACCTTTCTTTCGGACCCAAATACCGAGGTGATTCGCCGCTACGACTTGTTGCACAAAGCCGGAGGCCCCAAAGAGCACGACATCTCCCGGCCCGCCGAATTTTTGGTGGATCGTTCCGGCACAGTACGCTGGGAAAACTTCACGGAAGACATCCGCGTAAGGCCCCGCGCCGAACAAATGCTCGCCGCCGCCCGCGCCATCCAGTGGTAGCCATTCCACGGCCTCGCCGCCGGGTGCCGGGCAACTTGCAAAACCTTATCAAGTACACAGTAAGGTGGGGCGTGGTCCTTCTCGACTTGCTCGCGACCAAAAAGTGAGTGGAGCCTTAGCGGAATGGTGTAGAGCCATTTTCCCAATCTCATAAGTCCCCCCTCGACCCTCACATGCACCTCGTAACATTCCTCTCAACTCACCGAGCCCCTCCCGCAGCGTCACAAGCAACGTCTTCGCGGCCCACCTTCATGTCGTTCACTCGTCCTTCATTCATAACGCAGCGCAATCATCGGATCGACGCGCGTGGCGCGGCGCGCAGGGAAATAGCACGCCAGCAACGAGACGGCGCCGAGAAGCGCGGTCACACTCACGTAGGTTAGCGGGTCGTAGGGACTAACCCCGGCGACGAAGTCCGAGACGAGCCGCGAAATCGCAAGCGCCAAGGCGATCCCCGAAATTAGTCCGGCGGAAATAATCCACACGCCTTGACGAAGAATCATGCGCAGGATAGACGCTTGCGCGGCGCCCATGGCCATGCGGATGCCGATTTCGTTGGTGCGCTGGCTGACGCTGAAGGAGATGACCCCGAAGACGCCGACCAGCGCGAGGATCAGCCCGAGAGCGCCAAGAATGCCCGCGAGAGCGGCGGCCAGTTGGAACAAGAGAAAGCCGTTGATCGTGTAGAGGGCTTGCAGCATGGTGTGCACGTCAAACACCGGCATGGAGGGAGCGAGCGAGGCGACCTGCTGACGAATGGATGCGATCATCGTTTCGGGTGCAAACGTGGTGCGCACGTGGAGCACGGCGAGCGAAGTGTATCCCTGAGCGAAAGGTTGATAGAAGTACTCGCGAATCGGACCTACAAGGCCGAGAGTGCGACTGTTCTTCACGACGCCCACGACGCGAAGCGAGTGGACGTGGTCGCTGGCGACCTTGAATTCATGACCAATGGCGCTTTGGTTGGGCCAGAATTTGCGGGCCATGGTTTCGTTCACAATCGCGACCCACGCAGAGTTCTCAACATCTGCTGTCGTGAAATCGCGGCCTTCAAGAAGCGGGATGCGCATGGTGCGGAAATAGCGGGGCGTGACGATGTTATATGCGGCGATAGGCTGTGCCTCGCCGTGCGGGACCTCATAACCAGGGACTTCAACCCAGTCGGAATCGTTGTAATAGCCCATGGGTACAGAGAAAGCGACACCGGCGACTTCGACGCCGGGCATGGACTCGATCCGCTCGAGAAGCTGGGTATAAAACTGCAAGCCCTGTTGCCTGCTGTAACCGATTTCGTTTGGATCGAGCGTGAAGTTAAGGACATTGCGAGGATCGAAACCGAGATCGGAGCGCTGCGCGTGATTCAGGCTACGGATCATGAGTCCCGCGACGATGAGAAGCATGAGCGAGCCACCGACCTGCGCGGCGACGAGGACCGCGCGAAGATGGTTACGGCTGCCGGTCATGGTGCGGCCGCCGTCGCGGATGGCTTCGATGAGGCCGCGGCGTGAACCACGCAGCGCAGGAACGATCCCAACGACCAATCCCGTAACGAGCGCGGCGCCGAATGCGTAACCGAAGACGCGCCAATCAAGATGAAAGTCCAGAAGCACAGGCATGGTGGTGGCGAGATGGCCGATGGAACTCAGGGCATTGCTGCCAGCCAGGCCAAAAAGGATGCCCGCGATTCCACCGCAAAGTGCCAGCAGCACACTTTCGGTAAGCAACTGACGGATGAGACGAAGGCGCGTGCCGCCGAGGGCGGCGCGAATGGCCATCTCGCGCTGGCGCGCGGTGGCACGCACGAGCAGAAAATTGGCGATGTTGACGCAAGCGAGGACCAAAACAAGAGCGGCAAGGACCAGGAAGAGGACGGACACCTTCAGGACGGGTTGGTCGGGGTTGGGTCCTGGACGGGAGAAGCGCTCTGGGAAGACGCTGATCGTCATGCCTTCTTCAGTTTTTGGATTTTCTTTTGCGAGGCGGTCGCCGATGACGTCGAGAGCGGACTGCGCCTCTTGCAGGGTGACCTTGGGACTCAAGCGCGCGTAGAGAGCAAGATTGCGGAAGCCTCGATTGGTCGGGATGTCTTGTTGGTAAGAGCTATCCACTTGTTGCATGCCAAGGGGCAAGTAACCTTGGATGTCGACAAGGGCGCTCACGCCGTGAAACTCCCTTGGCGTGATGCCAATGACGGTGACGGGGCGACCGTTATAGAGGACGGTTTTGCCAACGATGCTAGGATCGCCACCGAAGCGCGTTTGCCAGAAGGAATTGCCGAGAACGATGACGGGATTCAGCGCGGTGACGGAGCCTTCCTCAGGAAGAATGAAGCGTCCAAGTAGCGGCCGTACGCCGATCGCGGCAAAGAAGTTGCCGCTGACGTCATAGACGACGATGGGTTCGGCTTTTCCGTTCAGCGTGAGGCCACCAGCGTTGATGCTCATGGCGATCACATCAGAAAAAACCGAAGAGGATTGCTTTTGAAGATCCTCGAATTCCGGATAAGAGAAGCCGGTTTGCAGTTCGCCTTTTTTGAGCTGCATGGCGAGCACGGTAATTTGTTCCGGATTCTTCACGGGCAGAGCGCGGAGAAGGAACGAATTGACCATGCTGAAGATGGCAGTGTTTGCGCCGATGCCGAGAGCGAGCGTCAGGACTGCGACGGCAGTGAAGCCGGGGGACTTCCGGAGCGTGCGCGCAGCAAAGCGCAAATCCTGCCACAACGTCTCCACAAGCGATTCCCAGCCGGCAGAGCGGACGACTTCCTTCGTAACTTCAAGATTCCCCCGCTCCAAGCGCACTGCCCGAAGAGCTTCCTGCCGAGTGATGCCGTCCCTCATCTTTGCCTCGGCAGCCATTTCCTGGTAGGCGCGAAGCTCCTCATCCAAGTCCCGGTCGACCTGTTCCTTCCGGAACAATGATCGGAGGCCGGTTGTAATGTTGCGTAAGAAGGACATGCGTAGGCTCCTATTCGTAACGCAAGGCCACCATGGGATCAACCTTCATTGCCCGCCGGGCGGGAATGTAGCAGGCCGCTAGAGCCACGACGATCAGCATGATTGCGACGCCGATAAACGTCGCGGGATCCGTTGCCTTTATGCCGAAAAGCATGCTGGCCATGAAGCGCGTGACGCCTACAGCGGCGGCGATGCCGATGGCTGCGCCGATGAGCGCGAGCAAAATCCCCTGCCCGATGACGAGGCGAGAGAGATCGCGATGGTGCGCCCCGAGGGCCACGCGAATGCCGAGTTCGCGAGTGCGGCGCCCGACTTCGTAGGACAGCAGACCGTAAAGGCCAATGCAGGCAAGCACCAACGCGAGGGCGGCGAAGAAACTGGAGAGCCGGGACATGAGGCGCTCGTGAAAGAGAATTTGGTCGATCTGTTCAGTCTGCGTACGCACGTCGGTGAGCGGCAAATTGTTGCTGGCCTGCGAAACAATTTCGCGGACGTTTTTCACCAGCGCAGTGGGGTTCGCCGCAATGCGCAATTCGAAATGCGCGCTGTTGCTTACAAGCGGCAAAAATATGATGGGCGCGGTTTTCCTACGCAATTGGGCGTACTTAGTATCGCCCACGACACCGACGATAGTGTAGCCGGGGCCGGGACTTCGAACCTCGTCGCGCTCGACGTCGCCCATGTGCAAACCGATGGGATTCTTATTCGCAAGATATTTCCGCGCGAAGGACTCGTTGATGATGAGAGGCACGGGCGCGGAATGATAATAGGCCTCATCGAGTGCCGTGGGCGAAGCGGATGTGGGCCTCGAGGCCGAGCCAGTATTTGTTTTTGCCGCGGCTGCGTCGCGGGCTTTCTCTGCGGCGTTGGTCGCAGCGGCAATAGCAAAGTCTGCGGAAGTGAAGCTGCGGCCTGCGAGAATCGGAATGTGCATGGTGGCGAAGAAATCCAACCCAACAGGAAGCTCGCCCGTATTCGCGTTCTGCTTCGGCGGCGCGCTGTCGACATGAACGTCGCCGGCGGACCATCCGCCGCTCAGAAGCGCCTCTTCGGAGTAGCTAACGGAAATTACGCCGGGTAGCGCGGCGAAACGCTGCTGCAGATTGGCGTAAAGCTGCTGCGTTTGCTGGTCGGTGTAACCGGCGAGATGCGGATCAATGCCGAAGAGCAGGATATTCTGCGCGTCGAAGCCGGGATTGATGCTGTGAAGATTGCGCAAGGTACGGACGAGGAGTCCCGCACCGACGAGGACGACCATAGAGAGCGCGACTTGCGCGACGACGAGCGCATCGCCGAGACGAAACCGGCGGCCGGTGTGCGCCGCGACACCGGGGAGCGAAGAGAGGCTTTCTTTTAAAGATGGCGTCAAATCGACGCGCGAGCCGCGCAGCGAGGGCGCGAGGCCGAAAAGAATTCCGGCAAGAAATGTGATGGCGAGCGTGAAGAGGAGCACACGCCAGTCCGGCGCGACAGCGAAAGGAAACGGCTGCCCGGAGCCGTTAGAAAGCAAACTGGCGATCGCGTCGACGCCCCAGACAGCGACGAGCACGCCGAGCGCTCCTCCGGCGCAGGCCAGCAAAATGCTTTCCGTGAGAAGCTGGCGGACGATGCGCGCTCGGCCGGCTCCGAGCGCAAGACGAACGGCCATCTCTTTTTGGCGCGAGGCAGAGCGAGCCAGCGTGAGTCCGGCAACGTTGGCGCAGGCGATCAGCAAAATGAAAGCGACGATGACCACGGTGACGTAAAGGGCTGGAGCAATCTGGCTGGTCTCTCCGTCAAGGCCCGATCGCACAGGACGAAGAAAGACAATGGGGGCATCTTCGGATTTGAAGAGCGGCGCCGCGCCGTGAAGCATTTCGCTGCCGAAAATTGTAGTGGCGGCGGCCTGCGCTTGGCCGGAGGAGACGCCGGGCTTGAGACGCCCGAGTATAACGACCCACCAGTCGGTGGGGTCGGAAAGACGATCTTCGTTACCCCACCACTCGCCGCGGACGCTATTAGCGACAGAGAACGGCATGAAAAAATCCAGCGGCTTGCCGGGCGTGAGATTGGTGAAGTGCGGGTCGGCGACGCCGACAATCGTGACGGTGGTGCTATCCAGGCGGACGGTTCGGCCTAGGACGGACGGAGCGGCTCCGAAAGCGCGGACCCAATAAGCGTAATTCAAAACGATGGCGGGCGGAGCGGACGGTGAATCATCGAAGGGAGTAAGCGGGCGGCCGATAAAAGTGCTGACGCCCAGAGTGGAGAAGAAATCGCCGGAAACGTACAGGCCGCGGACGATGCTGGCGGCGCCGTTGCCGCTAAGGTCGACGTCAAGCGGACCGGCGAACGCGGCCATGCCGGAGAAAGCGCCAGCTTGCGCGCGAACGGTTTTGTAAAACGGTATGGAGAAGGAGCAATCGCCGATCCCAGTTTGATCCGCGCAGTCGCCATAGCTGCTATGGCCTTTAAGTTTCGGCTTTGCGCGGGCGCTCCAATTAAAAACGACGAGTTGTTGCGGGTCTTTTACAGGTAATGCGCGCAACAAAACGGCGTCGATGAAGCTGAAGATGGCGGTGTTGGCGCCGACGCCGAGGGCGAGGGTGAGGATCGCGACGGTGGTGAATCCCGGCGATTTGCGCAGCATACGGACGGCGAAACGCAGGTCTTGCCACAACGTTTCCACAAGAAACTCCCAGCCAGCAGAGCGGACGATTTCCTTCGAAACTTCGAGGCTGCCTCGCTCTAAACGCACAGCGCGAAGCGCATCCTTGCGGTTCATCCCCTGCTTCATCTTCTCTTCGGCGGCCATCTCCAGATAAGCGCCGAGCTCCTCTTTCAACTCCTGATCGACCCGTTCCTTTCGGAACAATGATCGGAGGCCCTTTGTAATGTTCCGAAAGAAGGACATGAGTAGCCTCCTACTCGTAACGCAAGGCAACCATAGGATCTACGCGCATAGCGTGCCGAGCAGGAATATAGCAAACAACCAGTGCTGCGATTAGGAGGAAGCCAACCGAAACAACAAAAGAGAGGGGATCGAACGCGCTGACACCGAACAAAAGGTTCGGGCTGCCGGGAAAGACTAACACTGCACGGAGGAAGGTTGCAACACCGAGCCCCGCCACCAAGCCAACCATTGCACCAATCAGCGCGGGTCGCATCCCAGATCGCACGGTCCACCGAAGAATATCCTGGGCCGTCCCGCCTAGAGCCATGCGCACGCCGATCTCGTGCGTACGCTGGCTCACGAAGTAGGCCATCACCCCGTTCACGCCCACGAGTGCCAGCAAGAGCGCTAACACACTGAGCGAGGTTGCAAAGTTGCTGATCGCATGCGGGATAACCTCCTGCACCCGCATTGGACCCTCTTCTAGGCTGGTCAATTGCATTCCCGGTGGGAAATGAGTCCTGTCGAGGTCTTCTAAAGCTGCGCGTACTGAGGCCAGAGATGTGTTCGTATCTCCGTGAGTCCGTAGAAGTAGTGAGTAATTGAAGAGCTTTGCCGCATCGGTCGGGACATAAATGTAAACAGGATCGACACGCGAAAGGTTTCCT
>QHYZ01000323.1 GCA_003225295.1 Acidobacteriota bacterium
CTGCCGTTTCAGGCGGTGACGGCGCAGCAGATGTTAGCCGCTCATCTGGCTAAGGCACCCGAACCAATCTCGCGGTGGAGAGCTGAGATTCCAGTACAACTGGCCAGCTCAGTGATGAAATGCCTGGAGAAAAAGCCAGCAGACCGATGGCAGAGCGCCACCGAGCTGCTTGCCGCAATAGAATCAGCAGAACAAACCAAAACACCAGCTACCGTGGAGCTCGCCCACGAACTGATCGAAGACCGCTTCAAGCTCACTGAGCGGGTCTGCCGTAAGCTGAATCGTGCGACGCTCGATCCACGGATTATCGGCGACTGCTTGTACTACGTGGATAATCAGGTACGCTCGGACGTGCTGGTGTTCTTCTTGCACGGCCTCGGACTGGATCATCAAGATTTCGAGCCGATTCTCAAGCGCCTGCCTTATCGCGGAATGAGTCCGACGCTCTTTGGCTGCGAGCCGGAGCGCCGTGGGCGCATTTCTTTGTCGCTGGCCGACCACGTCATTATCTTGCGCGAATGGTTACGGGAAGTGGTCGAACGGTGTCAACCGACCACAGTTGTGATGGTTGGATTCTCGTTGGGCGCTGACATGGGATTTGAGCTGCTTCTCGGTCCGACGGACGAGCCGGGGCCAGCAATTGACGCGTTCTTGTCACTTGAATGCAATCTGAGCTTAGATACTTGCTTCGTCTCGCGGGTGCTAGCGGGCCTTTCTCCGGATCGCCCCGAAATGTCTGTGGCCGAGTTGCGGCGGTTGGGGGATTCGGCTCGCTCGCTGGATGAATGGCTTAACGTTCACGAATACCTGGTAAGAGTGTTGCGCAAATTCCAAGGTGACATTGGCGCACTGCAACGTGCCGCCGCAGATATCGTGAGGCCGTTTCGCGACGATGAGGGATTCGGTGTCTTCGCAGGTAGGTTTCGGGGTGCACACGAACGAGTACGCGTACTCCGGCTGGTTTTCTCGAACGATTCGGGTTCGAAGTCCGCTTTGGCACGTCTACGACTGGAGAATCTTGACAGGGGTATTCTGGGCGAAGAATTCCCCGAAAGCACGATTCGCATTTCAGCTAACGCTGACCATTTTGACCTCATGTCGGCCGAGCATGTGTTGCGGCAAGTCGACGAACTACTTACCGATCTGCAGCCAGCTTCGGAGTTTTTGCACCCTTCCAGAGGGCAAAAGACACAGAGCTAGAGTCCCTATTGTCGGCAAATAAGGAAAACTCGACCCGGCCGATTATTTCAGGTTTGCCCGTCACACAACCCCGATTCGGAAAGTACCTTTCGAAAGTCGGCCTCCGATGTTCCGTTGGCATCTGTTGCGCGTTCTGTTGCTTACGGCCGAAGTGGCCGGTTGGCACGATCGCGCCGCCAGACGTAAAGCCACAGAAGCGCGATCGCTGGGTACATCAAGAAGCTTGCTTCGGTGCCAAGCACACCGCCTGTCAGCCACGCAGAGCCATTGAAGCGCGCGTCGAGCATCCGTCCGGCGGGAAATCGTGCGCCATTCGGCGTTCCGATGACGAAGAGCTGCATATAGTCGAAGGCAAAGTGAAAACCGACGGCGAACCACAGCGTGCCTGTCCGCAGCATGGAGTAGCTCAGGAGCAGACTCAGCGAGACAAGTGTGATCACGTCCCAGACGTTTTCACCTTGCTTGAAGAAATAGTGTTCGGCAGCAAAGATGAGCGCTATGACAGTGGCGGACGGCCAGAAGCCGATGCTTTTCCAGAGCGTTTGCTGGAGATAGGAGCGGAACCAGAATTCCTCGGCGATGGCTACACAGACATTTGCGACGAACCATGCCAGCGCGGAAAGCATGACCGCGCGGCCAGTGCCAGCCCATCCTATGATCTGCATGCCGCCCAGCATGATCATTCCGAGAGCAACCGCGCCTGCCATGATGAATCCGGCAACCGCACCCTCAAATGTCTGCCAGCCCAAAGCGCGATTGAGGGGAAGACCATAGCTATCAATGCGGCGGCGCTCATAAAGTGCGAAGGCACCGGTACAAATGAGGGCGACTGCTAAGTTCCTGAGTTCCGCTAACGCGATGTAGCCAGCCGTCAGCCCCGGGGTCAGATGCAATGATTTCGCGACGCTTGCGACTGGCCGACCCAGCAGAGGAAAAATAAGGAAGGTTCCCACTGCGTAATAGATGGCAGCCCGCCAGATGGCCCGAAGCCTGCCATCGGGCGCGATAAAGAACTGTTTGAGCGTTTCTTTCATTCTTGCTCTCTTGCTTACCCTGCTAGTCCGGTCTCGTTAGAGCCCGATCTTCTCATGCGCCTCAACGCCCCATTGTTTGACATTCCTTGCGATCACCCGCGCCTGAAGCCAGACCAGTTCATATGTCAGAAATTCGCAAAGAACTTGATCATATATAGACCCTTCATGATTGCCGGAGTATGGTTTGTCGGCAAACGAGAAGTAATTAGGTTCCTTCTGGTTAGCCCGTCATCCGTCAAACTAAAGCCCTTGACAATGCCATTTGACTTTGCTATTTTACCTACAGGCTAATTAGCCATTAGGTGAAATAGGTGCCTGGCCACCTCAGCGCTACTTTTGCAGCCCTTTCTGATCCCACCCGACGAGCCATTTTGGACCGTCTGGCATTGGGGGAGACATCCGTCAAAGAATTGTTGGAGCCCTTCTCCCTGAGCGCGCCTTCCATCACCAAACATCTGAAGGTTCTGGAGCGTGCTGGCTTGATTCGACGCAGCCGGGATGCTCAGCGGCGCCCCTGCCGTCTGGAAGCTGCCCCGTTGCGGGAGGTTGCGAAGTGGATCGAACGCTACCGCAGCTTCTGGGAGCACAGCCTGAGCCGATTGGACGATTACCTTGCGAGACTAGAAGCCAAGGAGACCAAACAACATGCTCGTAAAAGACAACGCTGAAGTCACTGTGACTCTTCCGTCGGACCGCGAGATCGCTTTCACTCGCATCTTCGGACGTCGCCCCGATCTGTTGTTCAAAGCCTGGACGCAGCCTGAGCACCTGCGGCATTGG
>QHYZ01000324.1 GCA_003225295.1 Acidobacteriota bacterium
GATCCGGCCATGGATCTGGGCGCACTCGAGGGGATCGAGGGCGACCGTGGCGCCGACCAGGCGCCGGTTCTCCCGGCGAATGATCGCCACGACCATCTCCAGATCCCGCAACAACTGGGTGATCAGGGGCGCGGACGGATCGGGTGAGTGCTGCCGTTGGACTTTCAGGAACAACTCGGGATCTTCCAGGACCCGTTCCCGAACTGAAGCCGAAGCGTCTCGCCAAGCGGCATACAACTGCCCCGCTTCACGACTGGTGGAGTGGTGCGCCGCGAACGCTTCGGCCAAGCGCTGGCAGTCCTCGGGGCGGGACCGCGCCACGGGCACCAGGAATTTCATGGCTACATGGGCTGAGATGGCGCCACGGCGGACTTGCTGCTGCACGCTTTCCGGGAGCAGTTCCACCAGCGCTAACCGGTCGGCTACCCAACGCACGCTGCGATCAAATCGGCGCGCCAGCTCCTCCACACTGTAGTTGAAGCGTTGCTCGAGTTCCGCCAGCAGCCAGCCTTCTTCCAAAGCGCTGTCTCGTTTCGACCAACGCAGCGAGCGATCCAACACCAGTGCTTCCGCTTCGCTCAGGGGCCAGACCACGGCTTCGACCGTGTCTCGGCCGAGTTGTTCCAGGGCCGCGATGCGCTGGTAACCGTCAATGACCAGATAGCGGTTGGGCTGGTCGGCCACCGCGACCACGATGATGGGTGTCTGTTGCCCCGTGGCGGCCAACGACACCAGCAACTGTTGTTGCCGTTGCGGATTCCGCACCCGCAGAAATTCATAACGGCGGTCTAGCTGATGAAACTCGAGTTGCATCATTCGGAGACTGCCCCAGCAGGAGAGGCGGACGCAAAGTGGTTGTTCCTGTCAAGATGGGCTGGGCTCTGTCGGCCGATGGGCAACTGCAGGCAAGATAAGGACTTGTGCGGAAACTAAGTTGTTCCTGTCAAGATGGGGCACCTGAGGGCTAATCAGCCAAATCTCTCGAGCGGAATGCTTTAGGTCGAGAACTAAGTTGTTCTTGTCAAGACGCACTAGACGGCGCTTTTGGTCACGAAAGTGCTGTTGTTGGCGGTTCCTCTCCACCAGCTCCGGCTTCGCTTTCCGGCGCTCCCTCTGGTAGTCGGGGTGTTCCTCCCACCATTTCTTCCGGCTATCGCGCACCACTTGGCCATACTCAGGATCTGTCACGAGCTTCCGGCGGCGGGAATCGGCGCGGCGTCGGCTCTGGCACTCCGACTGACCGCAAACTCGTTGTTGGGGACGGCGCGGAGAAGGCAGAAAGGAACTTTGGCAGTAAAGACAACGACGGGCCTCGCTCACATGGACTCCTCAGGATTCGAAATGAAATCCTCGAGGAGAATCGAAACCCTGTGGACGTGAGCAAGAGAAATCAGAAATGGCTACACGATCACAGGAGGAAGCCCGCGAGTTGTGTGCCTAGAAAAACGGAGGAGGATCAGTCTAGGCGGGCGAGGTATGGTAACTTCTCGAAAGCGCCGAAGCAATTCAGTGATGTTCCGCCCGATCCGCTGAGAGAACTTCTCAGAAGCGACGCGCTCAGCGTCGCCAAGGATGTGCGCGTAATGCTCCAACGTGACGTTAGAATCAGCATGCCGCATAAGTCGGGTGACGACGTGAATTGGAGTGCCTGCTTCGAGCAGCTCCGAACTTACTCCGTGCCGGAAACAATGAATCCCGACGTGAACACCTTTCGCAGTTTCAATCCCTAGCTTTTTCATAGCCCGATGAACGCCGTATTTCACAACGTTGTCGGACAGGTACGGCCTGCCTTTGGAATTAGTGAAGAGGTAGCCCTCCACGTTCGCCACGTAGCGGTTGTCGAGCCAATCGTGCAGGTGTTTGGCGAGCAGCTCGGACATGTGAATCGGAGCGGCGCTATTATCGCTCTTCGGCGTGCTTTCCTTCCGAGTGGCGTAGTCCAGAGCGCCGGTGACCCGGAGGAGTTTGCGCTTGCAATCGATGCTTGCGACTTTCAATACCGTCACTTCGCCGATGCGAAGGCCGCAGACTGCGGCAATGAGAAACATCATCTTGAAGGGATAGGGCGCAATGTTGATGACTCGCGCGGCGGTGTCAGCGTCGAAGAAAAAGACCTGCGGTTGGGGTTTTTTGTCAGCGGGAAACACGATGTCCCTCTTTTCGACGCTCGGGATCGCGTAGCCCCACTTTCGGCCTAGGTCCAAGATTGAGCCCAGGGTGCCGTAGACATTCTCCGCCGTCTTCCGGCGATCGACTCGTCGGCCGACTGCGGTCACGAACGTTTGGTGTTGGCTGAGGCTCAGCTCACGCAAAGGAACCTCGCCAAGCTGTGGAAGAATGTATGTGCGAATGTGTGACAGGGCCGCACGCGCTCCCCCTGGCTTTCGATTCGGAAGTATTTTGTCAGTCCACTCCTCGATGAGGGCTCTGACTGCTTTTCCACCTCGGGGTGCTGAGGGTTTGGAATTTGCTTTGGCCCTGGCGTTGTAGTCATCCAGGTACGGTTGAAGGGCGGCTTTGGCGGCACGCTCCGATGTAACAGTCGCATCGAAGGTGATCGTCTTCCTCGCCCGCTTGCCGGTCTCGGGGTTGATTTCATACTCGCGGTACGATCCAACCCATCTGGTGCCTCTCAAATAGACGCGTCCAGACTGGAAGCGTCGCCGTGGCATGGTCTTGCACTCCATCCTCGGCGACGATGACGTTGCTGAGGCGGAGTCTACCACAGGCCCAAGTTGGGGAGCGATCGCCATTTACGCTCGCCGGCTCGAAACGAGCGGTTCCCCATGTCTCGGAGTACCCAAGTACGAGCGAGGCACTTTTTGCGTCTGCAAGTTCTTTGTTTCTGATTGAATACGGACAGTTT
>QHYZ01000151.1 GCA_003225295.1 Acidobacteriota bacterium
GCTTGTGGCGACAGTCGGTCCGACCACAGGTCTTTTGCCGTTGTTTGAGCCGCGGATGGGGATAAAACCAACGACGACAGAAAGGACACCTCCGCCTCGGGGGCATACGTTTCTCCTCCAGCGAACAGCTTGAGGAGAAAGAAACCGAAGAGGCGCGGAAGAAAAACGGAAAAAGCAATTGGCCAGTTAAGTGATTAAATCAGGCACAAGGCGGTTAACCGAAGGGTTGCTAGTTCGAATCTAGCCCGGGGAGCCAACTCCTCCTTCTTCTTCAATTAGTTACAGACAGTCTTCGCTCCTTCCTTTTTCGCATCGGACCGACCGTCGTTTCTTTCGGCCATATGCTTTTTCGTTCGCCTTCTCAACTGCTTGCCGTAGCCACCCGAAGATGGGGTGGTGCAGCCTCCAGGATACCAAGTTCCTCTTCGACCGCAAGCATTCTGCGAACGGGTCGTTCGCGGAGCTCATTGAAGTGCTTCACCGCCGCGGCGGGATTTTCCGGAATATAACTCCGCTTGACCGCGAGATCCAAGATGCACTTCAAACATTCCAGCTCGCGATTGACGGTTGCTCCTTTTATGGTTCGGTTTGTCTTTGTAGGCTGTGCCCGCCGTTGATTTCGGTATTCCTCGACCGACTCAACAGTGATTCGGTTCAACTTTGATTCCCCGAAGAATTCTTTCAGGTGGCTGAGATAGGCACGATGGCCTTTCACGGTGTTTTCGGCGAGGCCGGCGAAATGAGATCGTTCGAACTCAGCGGACCGCTCGTCAAACGTCATTCGCTCGCCTGCCCAGCCGACCTTGAACAGCGCCAGCATGAACTCGCTCGACCGTCAGTGCGTACCGGACAGATGCTATGGCATATATTTATACATCATAGCCGCTAAGACATATCAATAATTGTAGCCGTGATATGCTATAGTAGCTGTACAAGGAGTCTCAGATGCTTAAGCAGATTGGAAAGAGCCTGCAGCAGACGCGAACCGCCCGAGGTTTGACGCAGGCGGAACTGGGGACTCTGGTCGGCCTGCCGCAATCGCATATTTCGAAAATCGAGCGCGGGGAAACTGACTTTCAATGGACGACGCTAGAACAGATTGCCAACGCTGTTGGGCTCTCCCCTATTCTTGTCCCCACCGGGCTGGTTCCCCTGGTGGAAAGCCTCATGAACGGACGCGAGCGAAAAAGCGAAGATGAGCCGGTACCGCTCGTCGGAAGCCTGACGGAAACGGAAGGATAGAAGGAAATTTGAGATGCCTACGCTCAGAATCAAACTTGGGAACCGTCTCGTCGGCACGATCACGAATGTCGTGACCGACAAGAATATCTTTGTGTTTGATCCGGGATATGTCGAAGACGAGCGCCGCCCGGTACTCAGCCTGAGCTATTACGATATCGAGCGAAAGCTCATCACGAGGCCGAGAGAGGTTCAGCGGCGCCTGCCTCCTTTTTTCTCGAATCTCCTGCCCGAGCGCGACGGCGTGTTGCGCGACTATCTCGCGCAGCGCGGCGGAATCAGTCCGGAGAGAGAATTTCCGTTGTTGTGGCTCGTCGGGGCTGATTTGCCGGGCGCCGTCATCGCCGAAGATACTGAAGGACAACCGCTGCCGCCGGAAGAGAAATCGGAAACGCGCGAAGCGAACAAGGAAGAAGTGCTGCGATTCTCTCTCGCCGGCGTTCAACTAAAATTCTCCGCGATAGGCCGGGGCGGAAGGCAACTTCGCATTCCAGCCCAGGGGCGGGACGGCCAGTGGATCGTAAAACTGCCGTCGCCAAGATTCTCCAAGGTGCCGGAAAACGAATTCGCGATGATGACGCTGGCCAAGGAAGTGGGAATCGACGTGCCGGAATTCGGGCTCGTACCGGTCGGCTCGATCGAGAACCTTCCGCCTGAATTCGCGGAAAACAAAACGAACGCGTACTTCATCCGGCGTTTCGATCGCGGACCGGACGGAGAGCGGATTCACGCGGAGGATTTCAATCAGATTTACGGACAGTATCCGGAAAAGAAATACGAGGAGCACGGATACACCGGAATGGCCAAAGACATCTGGGCGGTTCTCGGCGAGAAAGGGCTGACGGAATTCATTCGGCGTATTGTTTTCAATGCGGCGATCGGGAACGCCGATATGCATCTAAAAAACTGGTCTCTGCTTTACCGCGACGGCCGAACGCCGACACTTGCGCCCGGTTACGATTACGTTTCCACAATGCGGTATTTGCCGGACCGAGGCTTGGGCCTGCCGCTCGCCCGAACGAAGGATGTATCCCGCCTGGACGATGAACTCTTGGAAAAAGCATCTGTGCAAGCGGGTGTTCCTCGAGGCTTGGTGAAAGACGTAGCGCACGAAACTGCGCGCGCGTTCATTCATACGTGGTCGCAGCACAACCCAGGATTGCCAATCGATGATCTCGGGCGCCGCAAGATCGACGAGCAACTCCGGCTCGTGCCACTTTTCAAGGAGCATGTCGTCAGCGGAAAACCAAAGCGAAAGAAACGCTAGACTGTGAGTACCGAGCCTAATCGGCTTGCGTATGGTCAACAACAATTGAGGCGAAGACGACATCGCCGGCGGCCAAGTGTTCTTGACAGTGTGGGCAGTCGCTCCGGAGACCAACCATCGTCGTCTGTCATAATGCGTAGTACCACGCTTGGATTTCCGGGCTGCGAGGTCGTTGTTAGTGGCTGCAGAGCGCGCATTCTGGCTTCGAGACTTGATCGACCATTCGGTGTGTAGCCGAATGTTCTGCCATGCCCACACAATAGGGTCAAAAGAACGCGCCTGCCTCCCAAGCAGGAGGTTAGTGCGAGTATGGTTGCCGCCAAACCATCGCAGTAAAGCACGTACAGTGAACTGGCAATAACGGTGGCAAGTCAGCTGACTCTGCCAGGCTGGTCCTTTGCTTTCGTTCTGGTGGTCTCTCTCGCAACCCAGGCAGGCGGATCACTCGCTGGAAATGACTCGGCCGAGGCCTCATCCACGATGTCGAGTTCCTGATTCGTGCCCGGCGATCCCGGCACGAGTGCTTGATCCTCCACGTTAGTTGTCTCGACTTTTCTTGCAGTATCAGTCATGTTGCTACCCGCGATCACTCGAAACGTCGAGCAAGTGCTTGATAAGACCAAGCATTACGCCCGTTTGCCAAATTGCGAGAGCGAGAGACAAGACCAGGGAGAGCTTTGCGCGACTCTCCCCTGGCCCTGTCTCGCAGCGTGACCATACGATCGGCTTATTTCTTAAACGACTCGTCGACGCTCCATCGGCCTCCGCCGAGGAACATCAGTGCCAATGCGGCGCCGATCAGCGCGACGTTGTATTCGATGCCATGGCCCTTGCTAGGATCATTCGCCCAATTCAAGAAGAAACCATTGGGCAAATGAACCATGATTGCGGCCACAAGCATCTCCACAGCTGTGAGCACAGCGGCGCACCGGGTGAAAGCTCCGGCGAGTAGCGCAAGGCCGCCCAGGAATTCGACTACGATTGCGATCACGGCAAGGGGCGTCGGAATATGCAGCGAATTTGTGAAGTACTGCATCGTTCCGTGCCATCCGTAGCCGCCGAACCAGCCGAGCATTTTCTGAGCACCGTGAGCAAAGAAGATTACGCCGAGCGGCAACCGCAGCGCC
The DNA here is from genome assembly GCA_003225295.1 of Acidobacteriota bacterium. Lineage (GTDB taxonomy): Bacteria > Acidobacteriota > Terriglobia > Acidiferrales > UBA7541 > Acidiferrum. The sequence continues at coordinate 3,634 of QHYZ01000151.1, forward strand.
AAGGGAGCCCATTGCTGTCTCGCAGACAGCCATTGACTCAGAGCCCCGACAATGTGTGCTGTGCGCACCGCGGCAAGTGTAGCTTCAACGTTGATCGGTTTGGTCGCCATAAGACACCTCCTTTTTGATCTAGTGGCGCTTTGCCGGCACTTTCCGGCAGAAGAGTGTGCGGGTGCTCCGGACCTGCTCTCACCCTCATCTCATGCGTAGGCTTGGACAGCCGGAATCTCCCGTAACCCACTACGCGGCGCGCGGCAACCTCTGTTGTTCTGTCTTTTCCGCTGCCGGAGACAGAATCAAACTCTTCTGAACGCGACGGAGATATGCGCTGATGCTCGCGTAGTGAATGCCTAAGCGCTTCGTAAAGTCTGTCGATAAACGCGTCGGCATTCGCCACGCTATCATCCGCAATGTAGCTCCAAATCTCGATTAAATCCGCGCTTGCGCGGGGGCTGATGCGGAGTTGGGACACCTATTTCGTACTCTTTGCCGACTTCTTCTGGCGGGCGACACGTTTGATTTCTTGGGTGTCAAACACCGTGGAAGGTCCGCTGTCCAAGCCTTCGCGTATATCCTCGCGCAGCTTTTGCATTTTCAGGGCTCGAAATTGATCTGCTTGCTCCAAGAGGCGCAACGCTTCACGGACGACCTCGCTGGCAGAGTTATAGGACCCGGAGGCGATCTTCTCACGGATCATCTCCTCAAGGTGGGGGGTAAGGCTGATATTCATGGGCATAGCAGGAAACCTTGGAACTTTGGCCAATTAAAGAATAGCGCTATTGGCAAAGCTTGTCAATATTTGACAAAACCGGTGTTAGCCGATTCAACTGGTATTGCTCATCACCAGACTCGCCGCCAGGGACTAGCAATATTCCGGGCCCAGGGGGCGGCCCGAGATCTTGTGTTTCAGCGTCGCACCCTCTAGCTATTCCATGGCGATGAACGCTCGCCCATGCAGTTCGCCGATGTCGTAGATCGTGCAGATATTGGGATGGTTAGGCCCAGAGGCGGCTTGGGCTTCTCGTCGAAACCGCGCCAGGGCCCAGTTGCTAGCGGGGGACAGTGCCCTTATTGGATTTCACCACGCCGGCCTTTTGCGCAACCTCCGCCCTACTCCTCCACTCCTCCCACGCGGGCTCCCACGTATGCTCCTCCCAATTTATGGAGCATCTGTCCCTCTTGCAGGGAAATTTTTCTGTGCACTGTCAAATCCGAATCCTCTCGCAACAGTTACGAAACTTGGCACGCATATTTGATGAGAAGGAAGTGTCCTCAGCGAGGATCTCCAGTCCGGATTTGACGAGATGGAGCGGAAGGTCGGCAAGAGATCGGAGCAACCGGTCCAAGTATCGCCGAGTGGTATTCGAACTCCTGACGCGCCGGATCTCTGCCAAGAGTGCGTTCGCGGACGACTCGTGGGGGAAATGCCCAAGCTGCCCCGCTATCACCTCAAGCCTCTGCAAATCGGACGGGTAGAAACCTAGCAGGCCAATCAGATAGAGCCCAGCCTCCCGTCGTCCAGCGCCAGCCATGCTGCCGAGGAGCGTACACGCGGAGCGAAACCGTTCGAATTCGGGATCTATTGCCTGCTTCAAAATCCCATCGATCGGCAACTCGGCGAGATCTAACGTTCCCTCGGCTGTCATCCACCGAGGGAATCCGACGTTACTGTTCACGTTCATGGTTAAGCCTAGCTGTCTCCACACAAATACGGACTATGTTGCCGCCGATCGTGACAGGGAGCGTCGTTGTCTGGCGGCATTCATCCGCGCTCGAAGGTTCTGTACGTCCCCATCCGTTTCCCTGATGAGTGGGCAGAGTGCCGCCATGGAAGCCAGGTCCTCGTTGTACTGACGGCATTGGCGTTCATACGTGGCGCGAGTCTTTGAGCAGACCAGTGTTTGGGGCGACCCGGTGCGTACAGTCACGTGCGTCATGTCCAGGCGATGACGGTCGATCTGTTGGTGCAAATGCTGACGGCGCTCCTTTCTTACGCGGAAGGGATGCGTTTGCGTGGCGGGATCATGAGCGAAGGCCTGCAGTTCACGGCAATCCTCACATCGGCAGACCATCTTCACGTCTTGCCGCCAGTCCGTGGGCGATTCCGGAGGTTGCTCGCTGCGGCCCAGCAGGAACTCGGCGGAATGACCGCACAAGCGCTGGAACTCCTTATCGCTGAGGACGGCATCGCCGTTGCGCTCGCGCAGGAATTGGAGAGCCGGCACAATCAGAGTGGCGGGGTCAAACATCTTGGGATTTGCGGCAATTGACTTGCAGGCGGCATCACGAAGAGTGCTGGCGTTCAACGCCGCAAGCGTTTCCAGCAAATCCGCAACCGTAGAGCCGTCCACAGGCTTGGCCTTTCGAGTCCGCCACCAATCCCGATCCGGCTGGTCCGGCTGGCGCTGTTTGAGGTCCGGCAAAGCCTCCACAATGGCTCCGCCAATCTCCCGCAGTGCGACAATCCAATCTGCGGTTGGTTCCAATCGTAATTCGCGGGTTAACTGCGACAGAAGGTTCACACATTCTGCAGGAAAGAAGCGCATATTTTCGATCGCCAAGTGCGAGAGGAGCTGACCTGCCTGAATTGGACCTAGCAACTGAACATTGGCGGCCATGGCCTCGCTTTCGCTACCATCGTATTCTCGTGTCACGACCCCAGCGATGAACCGATCGAGCAGCGGCGCGTCGGCCAGTTGTCCAAGGAGTGCGATCATGTCGCTCCGGTCCGACTCCTTGCCCCGGTCCCGATAACCGCCCTTTGCGGTGTCTTCCCACACCGCAATAATCCGCTCCGCAATGAAATGTACCGTTTGGTGATCCGCGGCCGGCACCGACAGAGAATTCGAGGCCTGAACGCGATCTTTGAAGTAGGGCAACGCAGCGGCCGGGCCCGCTTGAAGCAGCACGTCCACAAAACGATCCTGAGGCCAAATGACCAATGCAGCGCGATGATAGGAACGCTCGAAACTCGCGCCTTCGTTACCGGTGGCTTCCGTCAGCCGTTGCTGATCGGGCGCCTTGCCATCCAGCGCGCCGGCAGGCAGGATTTCACCGTCCTCAATCGGCAGCGACCCGAATTCCACGGCGTGGTCATTCGTGTCGATCCATTGATCGATGTGTAGCGAAGTATCGATAACTTCGATTACCTCAAATTCCTCGTCACCGGTGTCAGCGTCCTCGACCATATCGTCACCGTCGTAATACCCTCCGCGTCGGCGAGCGCGCCCGTAATCCACATCAAAACAAGGTTCGGCCGCACCCGATTCTTCGATATGCACGATGCCGAGGTGCAGGGCACACTCCGCTCGCCGCGCAGCGTGCCGCGCCACCTTGGCCAGCGCAGCGTCCCGGCCTTTGAGCCCGGAAAACGAAAGTCCCACCGGGCTGTACTGATGTTCGAGCAGCCAGGCCAGCTTCGCCGGTGCGTCAGATTTCTTGAAAGTCTGTTCCAGAATTGCCTCCGCTCGATCCGCTTCTGAGTCGTAGAGGGGTGCTGTAATGGGTTTGTTTTTCTCCCCAGTTCTGCGCTGCAAGAGGTTGTAGGTCAGGCACACGCGACTGCCTTGCGTGATCGGTTTGATCGCGTGCTCGCAGTCTGCGTAGAAAGCAGCGAAGGTCAGTTCGGAAGTCTCCGGGTTGCTCAGGTCGACCGTGACTTCGCGCCCCGCGTGGCGGATGACCAGTTCGCCGCCGCAATGAACCGAGGGAAGCACGATAGTCAATGTGGCAAACATGCCGTCCGTCTTTTCCGTGTCGCGATGCGGAAGAAAAAAGCCGCCCTCCTCGTAAACGAGCAGCTTGTAGAATTCGGCCGAGATGTCCGTTCCGGTACAACCGAGTCCATCGGTAACGGTCGAGAGGATGTGTTGAAATGAAGGCCCCCACGATTTGCCCCCGATGCGGACCTTTACGGGCGCCAACTGCCACGTGTTTCGAACAGAAGTGTCCAGGATCGTTTCACCGCCGCGACCGTAGGGAGCGCGCTCTGCGTGCTTGATGATGTCCTGGATCTGTGAATCCAGTATCGGGAAGGAAATCACGCCCACGCCGTCGATTTCGACGCGAGGCATTGGCGTTTCCAGCGAACCACGCACGAAAAAATCGCCCGGCCGCCGCACTGCCGCCAGGACATCTTCCAACGCCTTCAAATCGCGATTATAGGGAACCTTGATTTGGGTATCGTTTGGAGTGTCCACAAAGATTCCTCCCGGTCGCAAACTTGAATAGCCCGAAACCACGTAACGATTTGGCCAAAACAGATCAGCAGCCACCAATCCTAACTGTCCCTCGCTAGGGCTTCAAGTGGTGGGCGCTCGACGACAGCCGTCATGTCGGGTCCTTCCCAGTACGGATTGATCCAGGGCACGCGTTGCTCTGTCCGTCCCGGTCCGGCACGGCGCCAGTGACCACGGATCATGGGCCGTGTTGATGTCCGCAGAAAATACGTCGAAAGCGTTGGACTTGGATTCGCGTTGAGGCAGGCATTCGAGGTCGGTACTGATGCCGAATCTCTGCGTCGATGCCACGTTCCGCTAATGATTGAAAAACTCGCGAGACGATGCAGCCTGGGTGAGGGTATTGCAGAAGGTCGAGGGAAGCTTTATAACTTCGTCTTCAGGTGTCGCGTGGCCTTAAGGGAAATGGAACACGACAAATTGGAAACGGTCAATCACTGCATTCGAGGAGCGGCCCAGCAAGCTGCAGCGTCTGGCGGCTTGCGGACATCCCTCATCGAACGATTCCTGCGCACTGGCGAGGAGACTTGGGACGGAGCAGGCTCCGGTCGATTTACTCTCGCCCAGCTCAATGACGACGAAGTCTACACCGGAGCGACGAAAACCGCGCTGCGGACCCTGTTCCGTCTGCTCGCTGATCTGCTTCCCGCAGAAGCCCAAGAGGTGCCGCAGGTGGGGCTAGAAACGATTCGGGCGAGCATTGGTCCGATGGTGAAGGGGCTTGTGGAGCGTGACTGGCAGGAGGTCGCCCTACGTGAACTCACCGCACGGACCTTCGTATTGAACTTTCAGGGGGCCCAAGCGGCCGTGGACGCAGAATTGTCGACCTGCTTCATGGGAACGGCGTGGCAGATCCTCTGGGCTCTGTTTGGGGACTACGGGCTCAAACCAGAGGAAATCAATGTGGAATGCGATGGCGTGTCCGCGGGAGACTTTGCGCACGTGCGGTTGTCCGCCTATGAGACCAAGGATCCATACAGTGACGTCATCGTCCACGAGTCGGCCCACTTGCTGCACTACTTGAAGCCCGAGCACTACGGATTGCATGTCCGCCGAGGCCAGGAAAGGTTCGTAGATGTCGAATTCTGCCATCGCGAGCTATTCGCGTTTGAGTGCGAGGCTTACTCCCGTGTGGTTCGCCACGACAAGCGCAAATCGCGGATCTCGTTTGCCGAGGAGATGAAGGAGCGGGCATTCTCATTTCCACGGGACCGAATTGAAGAAGTCGCCGCACTGGTTCTCAATGCTGCGCGCGCTCGCAATGGCTGGCGGGTAATACGCGAGGCGACGGTGATTCCTAGAGTCCGAGGGCGCGCAAGGGAATTCCCAACTTACCCGTGAAGGTTAGCTTCAACGCCTCGGCGATCGCCCAAGTCGTTCATCCAGGGTCGCGACGGTACCTGGAACATGCGGAGCATTCCTGCGAAGCAAGGCTCTAGAACGTGTATATCGCCCTCGGGCACGCGGACAGCGAGAGCATGCTGGTTGACGCGGAGTTCCCATCTCCCGCGAGGTTATCACCATCCTAATCCCTTGGAGGTAGTCTTCCTTTTCTAGCCTGTGGCTGGCGAATTGTTATTTCGCCCATGATTCCCCGCCCTGTTAGCATTCTGCGATGCGCCATCCGGCCCAACTTCTGAACGTGAATCACTTCTGACAACGTTGCATGAAGGCACGGCCAGACACCACCCTGTTAGTCCGACAAAGAGTATGCCCAAGAGCCATTGATCAGCCGAGATAATCTCTAACTCATGCGTAATGCTCAAACCGGAGAAATAGTTTTCAAAGTCTGGTAACCCGAGTACACAGGAGTTGAGGTAACCGGGCAACCATGAACCCGAACCTAGGCTCGCGTGTCATTCCACAAGAGCATTGCTCAACGCTGATGCTTGGAGCTAACATCAGTTTGTCTCGGGAAGGGTTAGAGACTGTGGGATGGCATCTGATTCATTGGCTGGTCATCCTGGGCGTCGTGGCGCTATTTTATGGCGGCAGGAAAATCCCTGAGAATATTAATCGCCGAGGCGGACCCCCAACCCATCCACTTCCAGTGTCAAGTCGCATAGAAACTTCCCGCGGTTCGGGAGACCCAAACAGGACGCGCAACTGGCAAGCCCTCATTAGGCGTTTACGTCTTCGGCGTCCAAGCTGAACCGCGACCCTATAGAAACCTATTGCAGATCTCAACGAGCTTGCCAAGGGTTGGACGAAGAATTTTCACTGGCCCAATTGCCAATGCTCGATTAAAGCGATTGTCGGACAAGTGCGCCCTATTGTTTTTGGGTGACCCAAGGCCAAGCGCTATAACGTATCCCGGCTGCAGCGCACAAGTCTCGGACACCAGAAAGAAAGACTCCCACGGCCATCAGGATCAGAACCCACCGAAGAGCCTCACTGATTGGTGCCGGAGAATACGCAAATCCTGTCGGTTTTGCCCACCAGGTTCGGAGAGCGGGCACGATGTTCGCAAGCATTGCTCCATAGACTATCCCCATGATCCCGTGCATTACACGCTCTCCGGCATACACTCCACCCAGCGGCTTACGAATCCAGTCCTCTACGACAAAATCCCAGAGAGTGAGAACGACTTCAGCGAGCAACAGGGCGACAAGCAGCACCAAATACCAGCCTTCCCATGCTACCCAAGGAAGTCCGGCGAATAAGACCGCATATACGAAATCACGGAGAGCATGAAGTTGCAGTTCTGATCTTGCTCGCGGCCCTAGAGCAGGTAGTCTTGCTCGCCACTCATGATAGTAAAGTGTGTCAAACGCGCCCAAGAACGCGACCAGCACGAGGAGGTACAAAGCGAGCTTCATAGCTAAATCTACTTGGGATGAACCGGAGTCACTTGCGCCAGCATGATAGCCCAATCGTCGCCCCGAGGAACAAGGACCACACTCATCCTGTGGATCCAGACCCGCTCTAGACTAGCGAGGATTGCGTTTTTCCATAGGACAATGACAACCAGCAGGTCGCCCGTATCCGCAAGGGTTTCTTCAATTATGTAAGTGGCATTTTTCTTGGCATAAGGGGCAAACAGGGTCTCAAATTCCTTATAGATTTCCTCGCGATTCCATCGTTTTCCATAGACGTCCACGAACTGGGCATTCTCAGCAAAAAAACTCAACAGTTCCTCCGCTTTATGCCATTTAAGGCCAGCAAGGAAACTCTCCAACGTAGCCATGGCTCTCGTGCTTGATTTTGGTTGTAAATTGATACTCTCAACAGCCGCAGAGACCTTTGCCACTTGTTCTCGAAGTGTTGCCACTCTGACACCTCTTGCCCGGAGAATTTCGCCAGCAAGCGAACCACCCTCCACGCGCAATAGACCAAGCAGTACGTGTTCAGTCCCGATGTGACGGTGTCCCAGTCTATCGGCCTCTTCGGCGGCCAGATTCAGGATCTTCTTGGATTCGAGTGTCAGAGGCACTTCCACCGAAGTAGAGAGGCGTTCCCGCGGTGTGATGTGCTTCTCGATTTCTGCGCGAATTCCTTCTTCGGAGTTGACTTCACCTAGAAACTTCTTTGCAAGAGCCCGGTCCTCTCGTAGAAGCCCCAGCAGCAGATGTTCGGTCTCGATGTAGGGGCTGCCGTACTGACTCGCTTCGTAGCGCGCAAAGAAAATCACACGTCGCGCTTTCTCCGTGTAGCGTTCAAACATGAGGTTGCCTGTCCCTACCAAAAAGTCCGTTCATATTGAAATCGTTGCATTTGCAAAGCCGCGACGTGTAGCCTTCCCCGCCATGCTGATCCTACTTCTCTCTGCAAGATTGTTTCCGAGACCGCGCCGTTCTGCAAGCAGAGATTTTAGCTCTCCGACATCAGCTCCTGGGCGTGCAGCGTTCGAGCTGCGGCCATAAGCTGCGTCTTCGTTGGGCTGACCGAGTCCTGTGGGTTTGGCTCTCACGCTTGTGGAACGATTGGCGCTCGGCATTGCTCTTTGTCAAACCGGAGACCGTCATCGCCTGGCAGCGCAAGGGATTTCGCATCTATTGGAGATGGAAGAGTCGGCGTTGCGAAGGTCGCCCGTCTGTATCTCCGGAAGTTCGGAATCTCATCCGGAAAATGGGTCTCGCCGACCCTCGCTGGGGAGCTCCTCGCATTCATGGGGAATTGCTGAAGATTGGAATCGAGGTGTCTCAAGCAACCGTCGCCAAATATATGGCCCGGAACCGGAAACCTCCCTCCCAAACGTGGCGCACCTTTCTCAAAAACCACGCCAAGGACTTGGTCTCCGTAGACTTCTTCGTGGTGTCCAGCATCACGTTTCAGCTCCTATTCGCCTTCGTGATTCTCAGCCATGATCGTCGACGTCCGGTGCATTTCGCAGTGACCGTTGACCCCACGGCAGAATGGACAGCCCGTCAACTTTTGGAAGCCTTCCCGTGGGACAGCGCCCCGCGTTACTTGCTGCGCGACCGGGACGGCGCGTACGGTGAGAAGTTCTGTGAGACAGCAAAATGGATGGGCATCCACGAAGTCATGACTGTCTTTTAGGGCCGAATTAGCTGCGCACGGACGGAGTTAGGGCCTCGACCCTCTTCACACTAGCAGTTTGACTGGCGAGCTCAAATGACTGGCTTTCGTTAAGCAGTCGAATCCTGCGTCCGGTTATCTCTTTTTCATCTGAGCCGTCAACAATCAACTTCTTGACCT
>QHYZ01000303.1 GCA_003225295.1 Acidobacteriota bacterium
CGGTGATCACGCTGCTCTCGACGACCGTGCCCAGCGATTTGTGGCATGGGCCGCAAGATTTCTGACGCAGCCATCCTCATCGAAGGATGATGCCTGGGTGGCTGACCACCTTGACTACCAATTCTCGGCATCGGCGCCCATGCCCGACGGCACCGAAAAGGTATACGTCGCGCAGGACTACGCCTCCGGGCGGCTGGACTGGTACAGCCTCGATGTGGACAAAGGTATCGAGGCGCTGGACAGCGTCCCCGGCTCCGAGGTGACTGGCCTCGCTGCTGACCAGCCGTTCACCACTATTCCGATTCCCGTCTCGTTTTCAGGCATGCCCAACACGCGCTGGTGGGCATTCGAAGATCACTCCACCAATTTCGGTGACATCGATGCCAGCACAACGGATCTTGCGAAACTGCTATTCATGGAATTTGCGCTGGTGTACTCGAACGACTGGTTCGTCATTCCGTGCACGCTTCCTTCAGGTGCACTGGTTCAAGTCAAAGGTCTTGCTGTGAAGAACGTATTTGGCGAGCGCCTTTGGATTGAAGCGGCCGATCAAGGCACAGACAATGCCTGGGGCCGCTGGAGCATGTTCACTATCAATGTTCGTAACGCTCCGGCGGGCAGCAGCTCGGCCGATCCGACGTTGCTCTTGCTGCCGATTCTCGCGGCGACACAGTCGGGTCCGCTTCAAGAAGAAGTTTTTCTCGTGCGCGACGAGGTAGACGATATGGCGTGGGGCGTCGAACGAACCGTAGCGCTGGCAAGCGGCATCAGCCGGCCCGGTAGTGAAGTTGCGAAACAAACTTTCAACTACCTCCAGGCGCTCGTTCCGACCGGCGGCACGCCCCCAGAGCTTGCTGCTGCCGTCCGCTACCAGGCGATGAACTCCGTACCCGAAAACTGGATTCCTTTTATTCCTGTCCACGTGCCGAACAACAATCGTGAGATCCAGTTGCAACGCGCAGCCATGCCACGCATTCTCGTTGGAGATCCGAATCCCGCTCAGAAGGTGCAGCCCTTGACCTCACTTTTGCGCCAAGGGCTGGATGTCACACCCGCGCAGACTTATTTTCTGCACGAGGAGGAGGTCCCTCGCGCAGGCTCCCGCGTGACAGAGTACTACTCGCGGGCGCGCTGGACGCAAGGCCAAGTCTACACGTGGTTGCGCGTACAGAAGCAAACCGGTCGCGGGGAAGCTTCGAGTGGCCTTTCTTTCGATCGTTTAGTTGATAAGAACCAAGTGGAAAATTGAACCCAAAAGTAGCCAGAGTAGATCGGTCGACCAGCACCGTCTCAGCTACTGCTGATGTGTTCCCTAAGCTGGTAGAAGCGGTTGCTGTCCCATACTCGGGCGCGATTCGCGAGTTCCAGAAGATCTTTATCTTCGTCGTCCCTCTGCTGGCGTTAGCTTATGTCGGCTTCCTCTGGTATATGCCGTTTGCAGTGTTAGTTAGAGCTATGGAGCGGCTATTCGATTGCGATCTGGTATTTTGGCTACCCGCCCGACAAGAGCGTCCGATGACCCGAGTTTGGCTGGTTGGGCGGGGGATGCTTGAGACGTTTCCGATCAAGGCTAGCGACAATTCGGGAGTTGATGGCGACAAGCGCGTCTATCGGTACTAATCCGCCGAATCACGCTTCAAATAGCACTCGATGAGTACTGAGCCCTGAAGGCAACAGCCGAGCCAAGGTCGCTTGCCCGGAAAGGCGACCATCCGGCCAAGTGACGAGAAGCAGGTTTCAACTAAGCCTCCGCCGCCCTTAGCCGGGGTCTCCGAGATAGCCTGCCTTTGCTTTACGTTCAGTTGCTCGCGCATGATGATCACGTTGAGCGGGGGACATTTTATTCGACAGAGTTCGCGAAGGAAAGCATGGGCGTTCTCCGCGCAGAGGACCAAAATCTTCCCCCGAGAACACAGGGCTAAGAGGAATACATTAGAGGGATTTTCGTCGATCCTAGACACCGTTGGGGCGCTGGCGAATCAACGACAGAAACTCAGAGCGAGTTTCTTCCTCATTGCGGAATACGCACTGGACGGCGAGACGGGCGGCGCGGCGACCGAAGCCCAAATCTTGCAGCGGAACGAAAGCAGAGATATCCATATGCCGCGCGGCGCATTGAATACTGAAGGTCCCAAAAACCAAAATCCCCGCCCATTCGCGCAAACGGCGCGCGATAAGGACGGGGTACCTGGTCTCTTGAGCTTTACTTCTTGGGCCGCGACTCCGGCGGCACAAGACCTGCGAGGCGGTAGTACACAACGAGCTGGCCGTAGTGTTCACCGCTATGTTCGATGAGGCCGTATGCCATGTCGAGAACGCGCGCTTTCTGGTGAGCGAAATAAACAACCTCCGTCGTCAGGCCTTTTTCGCCTTTCGACTGGATGGCGGCGGCTCCGTCGGCAACGGATTTCTTTACGAATGCGACGATATCGGCCTTTGTTTTGTACTGGTCGCGCTTCGGATCCTCTCCCGCGGGAGGCTTCTGCCCCATCACAGGATTAGTGAAGTAGTAGCTTGCACCTGCCGCGTGCAGCAACTGCTCGGCGAAGCTCCGCTGCGCGGGTGTCGGCTTGAAGTCATATTTGTCCTCGGGAAAATCTTCGGCCATCGCCGTCAGCTTGCGGCAATCTCATTCCAGGAATCGAGCACGACTTTCAATTCCGGATCGGCAGGTTTGACGGCTGCATCTTTCTTCATCGCGTCCTGGGCATGGGCGGGAAATGCGAATGCCAGCAGGACGATAGCGAGAAACGGTATTCTTTTCATTTCTTTCTCCACGATTGAGTTTCGCGAATCAAAGCTTCAGCTTCTTATTTCGCCTGCGTCAGCCCCGCAACAACCGCAGCAAGTTTATCGAGTATCTGGTTCCAGCCCTCTAATTGACCGCTATTTTTCGCGCTCTCCATGGGTTCATTTCCAATGAAGGTGAGTTTCGTCTGGCCGTTTCCTAGATCCTCAAAGATGGTCACGTCGTACGCACCCTCTATGGCCTCATGTTCTATTCCTAGCTGCGCAGGATCAATCTTGTTTCCCTTCGAGTCCGAAAAGTACATCAAGGAAACGATCTTCTCGTGCGGAACAATCTCGTGGTATTCAACCGCATTCCAGAACTCCTGCCCATCCGGTGCCTTCATGCAGCAGAGAAATTTCCCCCCAACGCGAAAATCCATCTGGCAAACGGGCGCAGTAAAGCCCTTCGGCCCCCACCACTGCATCACGTACTTCGGGTCTGTCCACGCCTTCCAAACTAACTCGCGTGGGGCATCAAAAACTCTTGTAACGACCATCCGCTCAATTTCGCTCACCGTGTTTTCTGTCATCTCCGACCTCCTCTTTCTTCATTTGCTTTACAACTGCATCCAGTTTGTCGAAACTCTCTTCCCAGAACTGGCGATAGCTGATCGCCCAGTCGCTGACTGTCTTAATCGCCTCTGGTCTAAGCGTGCACACACTCTCTCGTCCACGCTTGGTCTTGATCACAATCCGCGCCCGCACCAGGTAGGCAATATGTTTTGAAATCATCTGCTGCGAGAGTGCAAACGGTTCCGTCAAGCCGTGCACAGAGGCAGGCCCATGGGAGAGCCGCTCGATAATCGCCCGCCGGGTTGGATCAGACAAAGCCGCAAATGTTGTACCTAGCCTATCCACAACCATATGGTAGTGGATTTCTCTTGAATGTCAATTGATATTCTCGCGACCCAGATTTCCATTCCCTGGTCTCTGAACCCTTACACCGGCGCGCGATAGATCGCCAATGCACTCACTGAACAGGATTGCTACCCTTAAGTCGGCTTCTCGGTAGCGATCCGTTGCTGACGAAACACTGTTCTTGCCATTGGTTCTCCTTGTCATGAGAAGTGAGAACCCACCCGTTCGAGGCTGACTACAGCTTTGTGAGTTTCATCTGCTTTGCGAGTTCGACGTCCAGCATCCTCGCAGGAAGAAGTCTGGGCAGAGTCCAGTTCTTGAAACGTTGCGGAATGACCGCGTAGCGTGCCTTCGGTTTCGCCGTGCTGAGTGCGACGTGGACGGCTTCGCCCAAACGCTCAGAGGATAAGCCATTGGTACGCGCTTCGGTGACGATGAATTTCTGGAAGTTCTGCACCGCCTCCCAATACTCGGTCTGCTTGAACTCACTCAGATCTTGCAAAGATGTCGTGGTCACGGGAGTCTCCACCGGAATCGGTTGGGGAACCACAAAGGTGCTTGTTTCAAAATAAGGGCCTGTGTCCCCGTCAATACCTATTAGTCAACATTTGGAACGTGGGGCTTTCCGACTGAAGTATGCGTGATTGGATTACTCTCGGATGACGGGCAACTCTTACCTCACGGTCGCGGCTTTCTCTCCGCTGATCACCCGTCGCTTTGCCTACCGCGATTATGAACAAGGTTTTGAAGCCATGCGCTCCGGGGACTGTGGAAAAGTGATTCTCGACTGGCGAAACGTCGGTTGACTGGCCCTCTTGCGGCGTTTGCCTCAGAACCGTAAGTAAGAAGGACCATTAACGACAAGACTAGGAGTTTCATGCCGAAGTGGACACGTCGCGGAGTCTTGAAGGGATCGCCTTCCAGCTCGAATCCGAATGTGGGGGCTTTTGTGTCGCGCGCAAAAGAGCGTCTTCGTAAC
>QHYZ01000152.1 GCA_003225295.1 Acidobacteriota bacterium
TGTCGATGGCGGCCTGCGCCGCGTCCACGGAAGAAAAATCGCTGTTGTGAATGATTGCTCTTGCCATACCACTGAAGACTGACTCGATCACATTCAAGAATTGCGCCGAAGATGGTAGTGGAACGAGCTCCACGTGTGGATATCTGTTGCTTTCCATATTGATCTCCTGAACTCTCGCGTACAATGCCTTTGATGCATGCCATGATGCCGCATCCCACGAAAAGTAAATGCATTCCTGGTCAGCGTATTCGTCCAGGAGTCTGTTGAGCAGTTTCACCATTTCCGACGTATTCTTCGCTGAAGAGTAGAAGTGCGTAATCCGATTGGTGGAGAGTTCCAGGGCCGCTGTAACGATTAGGGTACCCTTGCTGCGTTGACGTTGCGGCACAGTCCGGGCATGACCTCTGGGTACCAATGACGTGCCGCCCTGGATTTTTATCGCGAATGGTCCATATTCGTCGATTGAAAAGAACTTTTCTTTTGGACGAAGCTTTTGGAGAATGCTCGTAATCTTCTTGAGTTTGTCTTTGTAATTCGGGTCAGTGCTAGTCAGAATTTTCTTAGCCTTGCGATAACAATAACCAGCGTTCTTGATGATCTTCCGAATGTTACTTCGCGCTATCGATAATCCCCGCCTTGCCAGAACCGACTGAATATCCCGTAGTCTCCATGTTGTACGGTTGATTCTATATGCTGATGGCGGGGAGTGAAGTATTTCAAAAACCAAGTCGCGGTAGATCGTGTCCTTCGCCTTACAATATTCACTTTTGAACGGAAGAAGCAATTGGCAGCCGTGTTGGGCGAACCTACGGACCCAGTCGTCAACAGACGAATGGCTTACGCCGAGAAAGCCCGCAACATGACCGACCCGAATGAGGCGGTGGTATGAAAGAACCGCCACCGCTCGCTTTCGATACTTTAGCGGTTCGTTACGAACGCAGCCCAGCAACTTATCAATATCCCCTATGGCTCGCCTGACCTGTTCGCTGCCGAACCGTCCCTGTGTCAATGAAATCATCCATTGCTGCTCGGCTTCTCTGGATTCCCGAGCCGCCACAACTGGCCCTGGGTGACGGCGATGCCGCGTTGACGACTATCGGGCTGTTTGCCAGCGGTTGGCTTGCGTCGCAACGCGGCAGCGCCGTTATCGAAGAACTGCTTCAACCAACGATAAAAGACGGTGGGCTGGAGTTGGAATGCAGCGCAGAGATGCAAGATCGAAACCTTGTCGAGCAAATGACGGCGGAGAATGGCCATCTTTTCTTGCGGTGAGTAATACTTGCGTGCTTTCCTCATGATGGAAGCCTTTCTATCAGGGCCCGCTGGTCGTCCGTGGATGTGTTGGTATGAAAGTCTATTCGGAGTGTGCAATCGGAGAGGCCAGAACTTATTGTTTCCGGCCATGTGTGACTCATCATAACTCTAAGCGGAATCTGCGAGGGACACGATTCGCTCCAGCGCCACCCGATAGTTCCACGGCATCCTGTCCGTACCAAGAACTTCGTTCGAACTCATTTGGTGACGTCGAAGTGCCTCCGATAGTTCGGGCGGGCTGGGTTCGGCGCGAACCTATTTGGCGCCGTGCATTCGACGACACACACAAAAAAAAGCAGCCGAACGACATCTCCCCGTCGAGAATATGCAAGAATTGCGTTTGTTCAGGCGGCAAAACGTTCGTAACGATGACGCAGTCCGCCAACTTGAGGAATTTGCACGACCCGACCCATGGCTGGAGGCTGAATCGGTCGACTGATTCGTGCGTCCTTGCCCAGCGACAAATGCGTCCTGGATTGTTCGTAGTATGCGAAATAGGATTTCAAGACTCGACGCAAACCGGTCTCATTCAAAACGATGACGTGATCCAAGCACTTTCGTCGAATCGATCCGATCAGTCGCTCGAGATAGGCGTTCTGCCAAGGACTCTGGGGCGCAGTCAGGACTTCGTGAATGCCCATCGATTTTGCCATCTCGCTGAATTCCAGCCCGTACGCGCTGGCGCGGTCGCGCAGCAAATACCGCGGCGCATTGTCCCAAGGAAATGCTCCCAAAAGCTGTCGGGCGGTCCGCGCTGCAGTGGGGTTAGCGGTCACCGCAAAATGCACCAGACGTCTTCGGTCATGGCTGAGAATCACGAGCGTGAACAGGAGCTGGAACGTGATGGTGGGCACGACGAAGAAATCTAAGGAAACCAGGTCCTTGGTGTGATTCTTGAAAAAGGTTCGCCATGTCTGGGAGGGAGGTTGCCGGTGTCGGGCCATGATCGCCAATCGCTCCACAATCGTGAGAGCCAAGCCTACAGGGCCCGGTCAGTCCAACGGAGACGCAGGTTATGACCGCGGCTGGAACGCTCGAAGATCAATAGCTGATGGCGGAGGGCAAGAATTTCTGCTTGCAGAACGGCACGGGATCGGAAGCAATCTCGCAGAGAGAAAAGCAAAGTGAACATAGTTTGGAAAGATTAACGGCCGCGGCTCCATAAATGCAACGATTTCAATGCGTACGGCCTTTTAGTAGGGACAGGCGCGACGGAGCAAGTTGTGGACGCCATTGATGGCAAGGAAATGACGGATGGTTTCTGCCGCCCCACGCCGCTCCAGGATTTGTACAAAGCTCCGCCAGTCAAAGAATCCGACGCAGCCACTCGCAGCGACCGCACCATCGACAGAACTGCCGTCTGGGCTAGATTCGTGGAAACTGGACGTAGGAATCTCGCGGTCGCAAACGGTCTAACAACAGAAGAAAATGACGAGCTTCTTCATACGGCCAGTTATCGATCGCACGATCTAGCTGGTCCTCATCGGCCTATCACGCCTTTGGCCAAATCTTGCTAACGGTGGTTGATGCCAAAACCCTCGGTCCTCCTCAAAGAGCCTGGCAGCGTTGATAGAGAGCCAGAGCCCAGGTGATCGGCAGGAAAATCCGAGAGCACACGTAAGGTGTCGAGAATAGACAAAACTCTGTCGGCGGAAGTCTGAAGACGCGGAATGACAAGTGCATGGCTCAGACACGGAATCTAGAAATTAATTGTTGTGATGCGGGACTGTGGATGCTGCCGACAATGTACAATAACCGTTGATTTGGTGCTCTAGTAGAAAATCGGGATGGCCTGACGAGGGGGTTGTCGCGCGTGACGTGGGATGTCTTTATCAGTCATGCAAGGGAAGACAACGCAAGCGTCGCCCTGCCCCTTGCCAAGTCTCTTTCCGAATCTGGCCTTCGTGTCTGGATTGATGAAGCAGAGCTCCAGTTGGGAGATAGTCTAAGGCAGAAAATCGATGAAGGGCTTTCCCGGTCGGCGTATGGCGTGGTTATTCTCAGCAAGGCCTTTTTCGGAAAGAATTTTCCTAAGCGTGAACTAGACGGACTCTTTGCGAGGCAAATAGAGGGGCGAAAAGTCTTACTGCCGATCTGGCATGGGATTGACCAGCGTTTCCTGGTGGAGCATGCGCCATTACTTGCGGATCTTCTGGCCGTAAGCACTGACCGCGGCCTAGAGCGTGTGGCACTACAGATTCTCCAAGTTGTAAAGCCAAACGTAGTCGAGCCGCTGCGATCAAAGAGTGACCCGAAACTTAAGCATGAATCGTCGCGCGTTAAGCGAGCACTTGAGCAGCCAGAAAGTTGGATCGGGACTCGGATCCAAGGATACGAAATTCGTGAATTCATTGGCGCTGGTGGCAGCGGGATTGTCTTCCGAGCCTACTCGGATTCCACTCATGACGTAGCGATTAAAGTGCTATATCCTCTGAAGTCCTCTCTTCAGAAATTTACTTCGGTTTTTACTCGCGGCTTCAGAGCACTCGCGGCACTGCAGCATCCCAACATCGCAAGACTGATCGACCTAATCGATACGACGGTTGGGGGAAAAAAAACATTCGCACTCTGCTACGAATATATAGACGGCGAGAATCTGCAGAGTTGGAGCAGAAAATTGGAACAGCGACAAGATGCCTTCCGCGTCAGAATGCGGGCAGCTATTGAACTTGCTGAAGCCCTCAAAGCAGCACACGAAACGTCTTATATAGACGAGTTGGGATTCCAAGTTCAAGGTGTCTTGCATGGCGACGTCAAGCCAGCGAACGTTTTAGTGTCAACTGATAATCAAATCAAGCTCCTTGATTTTATGCTGCTTGATATACAGCGGTTGCTAGATCCGAACGCGGTGCCTCACAGATTGCTCGAGGATGACAGCCCGACTCCCATTACGTCCGCGATGGGCACTCCGGGTTTCATGGCGCCAGAACAAGAAAACAAAGGAATCCTGAGCATTCAAACGGATGTGTATGCGCTAGGTGTGACTTTATGCTATCTCTTCTTCCCAACTTCGGAAGATCCTCTCTTTAGGCTTTTCAGAAGTCAGGAGTTGCCGTCCGATCTGAAGATGCTAGTGATCTCTATGACAAACGGCTCTCCAAGAGGGAGACCAGAAAACATGACCGAAGTATCGGCTTCGCTCCGAAGGATTGAGAGCGGATTTGAACCATCAATCTCCAGTGCCTAACAACCAAAAGCAAACCGCTCTGCTTCCTATGTTCCTCTGACGCATACACTGCTTTCACCGCTCCTGGCAGCGACGGGCTCGTTGCGCTGCACCTCGGCTTCCTTCGCATATCGCATGGCTTGGTCAGCGTTCCGCCTGGCGCGATCCCGGGTGTAGCCCCAGCTCGGATTTTCCCGCGCCATCTGCACCACCAAGCGTTCTGTTTCCTGATCTACCTTGGGGCGCCCTACACTTCGACGGGATTTCGACCCATCAAATTTGTTCGCGATGAGCTTCCGATACCAACCCAGAATCGTTTCGGGCTTGGCCGTGGCCGCCACGTCCTCCAGCGCCTTTGACCCAGGCGGTGAGCGATCTCCGCCAGTGTTGCTTTTTCTCCTTCCGAAAGCACCAGCCGATCCTTGATCTGCCCTCTCAGGATCCGGTTCTCCGCGGTCAGATATTCGTTTCGTAACAGGAGGTCTTGATCGACTGTTCCGGTGACATAGGCGACCAGGCTCGCCCAAAGCATTCCAGGGCCTCCCTAAACTTGATCGTCGAACCCGGATTGTACATGCTCTTGAGGTTTCAAAAACCAGCTGTGCGAGAAAATTGCGAGACCGGAAACCAAGCCTTTTCAATGCGTTTGAGATTCTTGACCACACGAGGACTTGCGGCGGCAGATTACATCGACTTTACCTTATATTATGAGGACACAAACGATCCTCACCGGCTAGTCTATGAGTGCCGGAATTGTGCGCATGGGCTAGATGCAAAGGCGCATAGGTCGATCAAAAGGACTCTCACCGAAAGGGAGCTTGGGCCGTTTCCTTCTGATTACAACATGCTGTTCCCGTCGGAATTTAGGAAAATCGAGACCAGAATGAAAAGTCGCGGGGGCAAATTCTGATTCACGGGCAAACCGGAAGTCGTTCCGGGCCAGAAGTCCCGTTGGAGGAAACTCACCAAGTGTAAGAGTCAAGCCGTCGGCCCCTTCTCGAAGTAACGCATCGGCCGCTCACTTCAGTGCACTTGGGTCTGGCACAAGCGAGAGAAGTTGATTCAAAAAGTCTTCCATCAAGCGATGCAAAACGCCCTCCCTATCGTCGGTCGTTCCAGCACCCGTACGCAATAGAGCGAGCATTGCCGTGAAGCATCTCGCGATCTCATCGAAGTCCGAAACGTCGCTGGAACCACGGTCACGCTGAAGTCGCACTCGCTCAATCTGGCGGGCACAATAATAAAACGCAAGTTGGAGAGCCTCGACTATCGCCGCCTGATATGCAGTCACGTCTTCATCGGGGGTTACGGCGACCAAGTGCACGGGAAGCGTCGTGCCCAAGCGGCTTGCTATAGTGCTAAGGAGCTTTATCCGCTCGGAATGGCCCGACTCACCAGACCAAGACTGCATTCGTACCGCTTCGATCGTGTCAAACGGAGCCAGCAGCGGCAGACCAGTCGCATGCACCTGCACGAGACGGTTAGACTGTTGTGCGGCAATAGCCTCCCTCTGAACCCACTCCGACCTTCGAGCCTCTGCCCCCCAAAGCACTACAACGACCCTCGCGCTCTCCAGTTCCTTCCGAATTCTGTGTGCCCAATCTTCGCCGAGAGTGATATCTCTGTCGATCCAGACTGACCAGCCGGCTTCCTCGAACCAGGCCTTTAGTTTTTCAGCTCGCGGGCGATCCGAACTCGTGTAGCTAAGAAAAATATCTGCCATCGGGGCGCTCTCTTTACGGACAATCCTCAGGCCGGTCTATATGCAATATAAAACTGATTTTTGGCGGACTAAGAAATTGCGGATACGGAAAATAGAATAGTAGTCCTCTTTCCTCCAATGAGAAGCGCTACTTTCGAGGGCACTGAACCCTAGAAAGCAAGAGTTGCTCTGGCAAATGAACAACACCTTTCCGGGTAGGATGCGCCACAGTTTCCCAGCCTTGTGGCGGAAGGAGCGTGACGAGGCTGAAGCGAGCCAGAAGTCCCTTGGAGGAATTGCGGTGCGACGGAGCACTGGTTTGCCTCTCCAGTTTTTCGCTATGGGCTGATGGTTTTGGCCGAATCACGTGCCGGCAGTTGTCGTCGTTCCCGGCAGCTTCGGTTTCAGCCTCGAGAGCGTGTCGTCCAATCTTTCGAGTGCGGGTTTGATGTCTTGTGCAACGGCGAGCCATTGGCGGTGCTCAGTGATGAGCAGCTCATTCACGGCGGTAACGAACTGATGAACGACCTGCGATTGCCCCGTGATCGCTGCGGCCCGCACGTCATCGAACTTCCCTTTGAGGAGCCGGAGGGCATCTCCAGTTTTACTGCAGAGGTCAGAGTTACGGCGGTATTGGTATACCGACTCGTTGGTTGATGCGAATGCCGCAATCGCCGTCGCGACCGTGCCAAGAGCGGCAGCGGAGCTCCAGCGGGGATCGATTCCACCTAGAAAACCAGCTAAGCCGAGACTGATAGAAGCCAGGGCCACAGACCAACCAGTGGCTTGCAAAACGCGTGCCGCGGAGCGCCTGTGATCACCGGAGCGCTGACCGTAATAAGCGACTTGCGAATCGAAGTGATAGCGCCGAAAGTATTCAAACTGTAACAGAAGAGCAGGCGGATGCGACACAGCGGCACCAGCATCAGCACCGGTTACGGCTTCGAAGTATTGCTTCCGGAGCAGCTCGGCCGAGGCGCGTGCGTTCATCCAGCTGTCGAGAAGCTTGCCTTCGCGAACCTGGTAGAGCCACATTGCGCCCACCCCACCGCAAACGATGCCGCCGACACCGAATATCACGAGCAATGTTTTATCCGGAATCTTGACGACGGTGGCCATCGGTGAGGCGAGCAGAAGTAGAACGCTGAGGAGCGTTGTGAAGAATACCGCCCAATTGGCTCGACCGGCAGTGCTCTTGAAGACCTCCTGCGCCTTGATCGCCTCTTGGTCTTTCCGCTCGTACTCCTCGGCGAGAACCGAGAACTGCGCCCTGTTGAGAATGGCCGCGAGGGTTGGCGCTTTGGAAGCAAGCTCTGTGGCATGAACAGTCGGCTGAATCTTATAGTCGCCTTTTGCCCCGACACCGATGGCCTGCAATGCTGCGTCGATCATTTCTTGATCCGTCATGATGCGACCTCGAAAAGAAGAGGCACAATAATGATATTTCAGATCCTGAAACATAGCTATGAATTCAGACGAAGTGACCGCCCAATTGGTGGGAGGGACCAACTCTGCCGGTGGTGCGCGGATCGGCGCCAACAACATCGAGCGGGGCGCCAGTTGCAGCCTCAATCCCACGCGTGGCAGTCTATATGATGTGGTCGGTTAACGCGCTCTAAACCGGGGTTGCTCATTGGAGGTTGGGTGCGAACGTACAAACCGCAAATGATAGATACGACCCAGATTGAGCTGAGCACTGATCTGCAGGAGCTAATCGAGCGTTTAGCTGAGAATAACCACGATCACTGGGCCCGGAAGCGCATCGAAGAGGGCTGGCGTTATGGACCAGAGCGGAATGATAGCTATAAGGAGCATCCTGACTTGGTGCCTTACGCGGAACTATCTGAATCCGAAAAGGCCTATGATCGCAACACTGTGATTGAGGTGCTGAAAGCCATTATAGCTCTCGGATATGACATTAAGAGGACATGAAGAAACAAGGGCCGCGGCAATCATACCGGGCCGCAACGACCTTCTTGACTGGCTTCGCTCCTTGTAAGCCTGCGCGGGACATACACGGATGCCAACTCTGAACCGAGCTCCACCAACTAACCGAGATATTATGCTGAGTCCGACCACACACGTGCGTTAAAAAAGGGCGACTTAGGGCACCGACAGCACATATCTACTGTCTGCACATAGATAACGAATGTGCTTCAGCACATTTCGCTACGAACGACGGGCTGCCTGAAAGAGTCCGAATCCACCACATTACGCACTACCTCTTTGCAATTTGCGTCTGATCTATGCCCCGTTGACATGCTTGCATCAAGCGAATTGTGTTCACCTGCATCAACCAGGGCCGCCAACTGTTTGACCCTCGTGGTTCGGTTGGCGGAATAGCATTCCCCATGAACTGTAGAGGGAAAATAATTCCTTCCCGCTCAGACATTTCGAGATTTTCGCATCACTGCAACCGCAGTGAGGCATTCTTGAAGGCCTTTCGGATCGTCTCGGAAACGCAGACTGACAGGTAGGCTATTTCGCTAGCAACTTAACTACCTCTGGAAGCGTGACAAACGGAAACACGCGGGCTGTGTGGTCGGCACTGGCCGCAACGATGTGATGTCCGTCGGGCGAGAACACCGCCATGGCGCCCACGATCCGGTCATAGCCCCACCCGGGATTTTCCTTCGCCATCCGCACCACCAACCGCTCGGTTTCCTCGTCAACTCTGGGACGACCCGAGGATTTGCGAAACTTCGATCCGTCGAACTTGTTGGCGATGAGCTTTCGGTACCAGGCCAGCAGCGTATCCGGTTTCGCGACAGCCGCCAATTCTTCCAAGGCCTTCCGTTTGAGCCGGTGGGCGATCTCAGCCAACGTAGCTTTTTCGGCATCGGATAACGAGCCCAAATCATTCCAGAGCCTCCCTAAACTCGATCGTCGAACCCGGATTGTACATGCTCTTGAGGTTTCAGAAAGTAGCCGTGCGAAAGAATCACGAGACCGGAAACCAAGCCTTTTCAATACGTTTGAGATTTTTGACCACACTCGCTCGTCTGACTAAGTGCCGGCGCCCCAGTTTCGCACCTGATTTGGCGCCAACCTGGGATCGCTGTCGGCTGACAACTGCTTCATTACGACCGGTGGCCCACATTTGCCATCTGTCTCCAAATGTGACTGAATGTCTCGCACCATCTCATACGGAGGCACTCATGTCGAAGCCAGGCACGGCCCTCAAGCGAACTGGGATCGCACTGATCGTTCTCGGCGGTCTGATCTACTTCGTGTCTGGTGGGTCTGAAGGAGACAATCCCCTTGCCTTCTTCGGACTGGTGGTGATGCTCGCAGGTTTACTGCTTCACTTCCGTGGGCGCGGGCTTGCCGCCAGGGCCCGGTCGGACAGTGTCGCCAGCTCGCTCCGAAGCTCCCAACATACTGTTCTCTACCTGCGGTCGTTTCAATCTGACACTTCTACTTCCCTCAAAGTTCTGGGCTCGGGTTTCACCACCGAAGAGGAGCAGCTTGCCGACGTGCTGCGCCCGATTGGAGAAATGATCGCGATCGGCCGTCCGGGCGAGAAGCTTCCGTTGCCCGGCGCGACTCGCATGTATGCCTCCGACGCAGAATGGCAAAACGTCGTCCTCAATCACATGGCCTCAGCCCGACTGGTGGTTCTCCGGGCCGGGCCGGGCCACGGGCTCTTTTGGGAATTGCGTGAGTCTTTTTCCGAATTGCCGCCCGACAAATTCGTGATTCTCATACTCAACATGAAGTCGCGAAACTACCGCGCCTTCGCCGAGGAGGTTCAGGAAAATTTCCGCCTCGAGCTTCCTTCACTGACAGCCAATAGCGCGTGGAAGGGCATCGTAGACTTCCGCGAGCCGTCGCGCGTGACTTCTGGGTTCATCCGCTTCGCCGCCGACTGGACACCCGAGTTCCTGCCGATTCCATTCAAGGTCGTACGTCTCGGCTACAACGACCTGCGCGGACCCATGAACGAGGCCCTGCAACCGGTATTCGAGTCCCAAGGAATGGCCTGGCATCGCGTTGGACGACTGTGAGGGGAAGCACGCTGACAACTGGCATCAGTCAACTGACTCATCACGGTCGCGGCATCGGGCGATGCTGTCAGCGATTTGCTGCTCGATGTGGAAGCGCAGCTCTTTTTCGAGATGGTTTTCGGAGCGAATGCCGCTAGTGCGACCACCGATACCGACAGCGGCCATATCCTCACAAGACGGAATGAAAAATTGGAACGCACAAATCCCTGCGAAAAACATACCACAGAGTCGCGACGGCCCTGGCCTCAGATTGGTTCAGTGCCCGGTTAGTCGAAATCGGAAAAGTTGCTCCCAGTACGTGAGATGGACGGTTTGTGCGTCAGGGAGCAGTCTATTGTTTGGTGAGAAGCTTGAGTCCTGTGCTCGTGTCCGGCTCTTCCTGAAATACCTGGGTATTGAAGGTTTCGAAAAGGTCTTCGGGTTTTAGCCTTACAATCCCCTGCGGTACAAAGCCCGGCGTATTGGCAGCTAGATGCTCGCGCGACCTGCTCTCCAAGTAAGCGTCCATATTCTTGTATTCCGTCAGCAATACAATGGAGCTTGGGTCGCCTACGTGGTGACCCGGAGTGGTTAACATCGCGTTTTGAATACGATGATAGGCGAGAACCGCACCTCGGCGTTTAGCTTCAGCGCGAAGGGGTATCCAGTGGTCATCCAAGTATCCCATTGCCGGACCGAAATTCTCAGGCCTCACTTTGATGAATTCCAGCGTCCAAACTGGTTTTTCCGTGATATTTGGCCTTTGCGCGTCTCCTCCAACTACGACAAAAAGGGAGCAAAGGAAGAGGCCCGCGGCTATGCGTTGTTTCATTGCTTTACCTCCGCTTGTCCATGAGACGCACTGAAACTGCAAAAGGGTGTCCGCAAACTCCCGGTAAGTAACCGGACATCTCAGGTTGTCCAGTCTCTCGTCCGCGATGGCGATTGATGTAGTGTCGTCCCACCCCCACTCACCGTCTGTCCCAAGAAGGTGCCGTTCCAACTCGTCCGCAAATTGCTCGGGGGTAACTTTGCGTATGAGACCAAAAGCAGACATCAGCCACGCCTCAATAGTCCCAATTAGACCTTATTTACAGACACTCCGTCCACACGGCTTCGGAATGACGCATACGATTTTGCAGATAATCGCCCAATTGTCGGTACGGAGTTGGGACAACGGTTGGGACAATCGAAGGGGTTCCACACGCGACCGGATCGCGCTTAAACGACGCCAGAGAAACGACTTAGTGGGATTTGAGCTTTTTTTTCGTAGCCAGACGCTCTATCCAACTGAGCTACGGGCGCGTTCCGTAAGTCCCTCTACTATACCGAGATGCGACGCTAAGCTGCAACTATGCTCCTGATTTTGTAGCGCACGTAGCGCAATTAAGCCCGGCTCCGAAATTTCAGCCATGGGAATCTCGAAGCCGAGTCCCACCTTTTCCGCCCATCCTGCGCGGAACTTCCGGTTCTTCACCAACTGCTTGCCGTACCGGCTCCCCATCTCCGTGTTGGAATGACCCATCCAGTAGTCAATGAGGAGGTCCCTGCATTCGCTCGACAGCAAGACCGCCTCGCGGAATCGTCGGAACGCATGAAAACGGACGCCTTCCCGCCCCATCTTCCGGACTATTGTGGCGAAGCCATCCCGCCAAAGGTTCTCCTTACTAAGCATCTTGCCGCCTTCGGTCTCTTAACAGGAAGCCTGACTCGCGGTCTCCGATCTAGCTCCGCAGCATCTTGGCAAGGTGAGGGCAAAGGTCAATGTCCCGGAAACCGGCGTCGGTTTTCGGGGTTGATTCGATGCCGCCCCACTTGCCGCGTTGCTGGCGGATACTGATTATCGAGCAGTCCGCGGAGATGTGCTTCCCGATTTCGAGCGCGAGCAGTTCGCTGATTCGGATTCCCGTTCCGGCCAGAAGACCGGCGACCATCCGGTAAGTGGAACGCTTGCACTTGGAAAGAATGGACTCGACTTCTTCCGGCTCCAAGGTCGGACGGTGCTGTTCCCGCTGGCAAACCATTGGCAGGGCGATGTATGCCAAATCCCACTCCCGAGGAAAGACTTGCTTCGCTTTGTCGTCTTTCGCCGAAGCGATGACTTGGGTGAACACCTTGAAGTAATTGCTGTTTTATAGCGCGCCAGCCAAACCCCTCCTCTGCTTCCTTTCCTATAGCCTAGAGCTCTACCTTGAGATAGCGGCATCCATGCTACCGTGCCGATAGAAATTGCTGCGCGAAATGCCGGTAGAACTCGAACTGATAAAGGGCGAGGTCTCTCGCTTCTGGGCAGCGTTGTCACGATCTATAGTTGCTGACTTATGTGGATGTGGGGAAACGGCCCTACTGCACCTCGCCGCCCACGATTGCCCCGCCGCGATAGGTTGCTCCGGAAATCCTGCAAAATCAGAACTCTGACCACGATCAGCTCGAGGTCGTTCCATTCTTACTTCGCTAGCTGTCGCTGATATTCGAAAACCTCGTGTTTCGTTCGGGACGCTCGATATTGTTTGCTATCCATTCGATAGCCCGGTCGGTAGCGAATGATAAAGGACGTTAAATCTCTTCACGATGCGCGGGATGGTTCCAGGAAGTCACCAAGGAATCAGAATCCGTTTCGCCGTTTCCAAAATGGAGATCCGTTCCAGCGCCTTTGTTCCCTGTAAGTTTCGAGGCGCTGCATCATGTACTGTTCAAAGATGTGGTTGGACCAGTCTGCATATCCCGCAGTGTTGGCATTGTGACGCAGCGCTCCCACCACCCAATCCCGCGCTCGGATTCCCGAGTCCATGGCCTTATAGATTCCCAGAGACGACAACGGATCAAAGCTCATCGCCGCATCTCCAATGGAGATCCAGCCGGGCCCGGTGATTTGCGTTCTTCTACTCGTTGCCGCAATAACTATTCTCTCCCCTCCATGCTGTAGCGCACCGCGGAGCCGCTGCTCAGTATGGAGTGCCTTCTGAAGCTGACTGTGCCAGCAATCATTGTTCGTCCTGCGCGCGTGCGAGTAAATATCCGCATCCGTGAAATACACGGCGACCAGATGACCATCGGGTATCCCCACGGAGTAAAACCAGCCGTCGTCCACAGCTTCGATCAACATGTAACGAGACCTGTCCTCCGAGGCATAGAATCTCGCAACGCCAATGAGCCGGTCAGCAAAAACTCTGGGGGATGGAGATAAGCCTCTGCTGGCTCCTGTTCGCCCACTCGCATCTACGAGGTATTTCGCGAATATCCAGGCGCTGTTCTTTTTTTTCCGGTGGATTTGAAGGCGCCATCCACGGTCGCCCGTCTCCCGGCAGGACACAACGGAAGCGTCCCGGCATATCTGCGCTCCAGCCTTTTCTGCTTCTTCCAGCAGCATGGCGTCAAATAGTGCTCGATTCAAATTCCAGCCAACTCCCTGTGCCGAAACGAAGAAATCATTCACACGCGGTACGGAACCGCTCCATACCGATACAATGCCTTCCGCAGGCGTGTGACCCTGTTTCGAAAAGCTTTCCGCGATCCCAATATCCCTGAGCAGTGCGTTTGCGACCGGAGGCAGTGTTTCCCCCATAGACGAACGATTACCGGTGGAACGATCAAGGACCACAACGGTCTGTCCGGCGCGGGCCAACAACATGGCTGTTACCGCGCCGGCGGGCCCGCCACCGACGACCGCCACGTCCCATCTGGGAGCCCGCATGGTCACCGGTCTTTTGGCTTATGCGCTTCGAAGCCGTGCTTTTCAAAGTTCTGTTCGTTGAAAGGGACCTCTGGCTGTTCTTCTATGCGCCCAACTTCCAAAAAGCCGTCCGTGGAACGTAAGACATGACCTAGCCTGTAGAAATCCTTGACCATTTCCTCCGCGCCCATATCTCCCTCGCCCGAGGGAAAGGGACGGGCCCAAACGGAATATCCCACTTTTCCGACCCGGCGAACATCGATCGGTCGCTGTGCCGGCCACCACACATAGGGATCCTCATAGGCACAATCCACAAAATCCGTCTGCCAGGGAAGGGACATCTGCTGCGAGACGTCGCCTGGCGAGAGACTCTCCGGATCCAACCGGAACGGTTCCACATACCGAAAGACGTCGCGGATCTTCCAACTCACCTCTATTCCTGGAAAGAATGCGGCCCCGACGCACGCTTCCAGAGCGGCACGGTCCAGGCCAGAGGGAGTTACATCGAAAGACAGGGCAGGCGGTTTGCCATCCCAGTCATCGACGAAGTTCCCCGCCGCCCACGATTCCAAGACGCAATATTGGTATGGCGTGACTGTCCCGTTGACAGGGAATTCCAAATACAAGTCCGACCACACATAGGGCATCCTGCCCGTTCCGGTTCCGGGTTGTTTCGGATGTCCAGACGGAATCCGAAACTGCCGAAAAACATGCTCTCGTTCGTCTGGACTTCCCGGTCCAATCGCAAACGTATGTGCGACGTCGCTCTTGGAAAAGACCCATCGCATATGGTCCGCACGCCGGAGAATGGGATAGACATCTCGGCTGAACGACGGCAGGAATCGAGGATCTGAAAATGGGTTGGCCATGTTTCCCCGGTCGATAGCAACCTGGTGCAGCGTGTCGTAAAGTGTGACGATGGTTTGCAGTTCCGGCGCGAACTTAGGTGGCCCAACTACAACCCACGCGGGCTTGACATAAATGTTCCTGCCGTTAGCCAGAGTCACATTCGCCGTCACGACGCCGTCTGACGTGTCGTCGAACCACCCGTCGTGATTCGCGAAATCGCCCTTTGACAAGAGATACTTCTTCTTGTCAGGCGTGCCCGATCGCCCGCGACCGCCGAGAACGATCAACCTTCCGGTATCTCTTTCGTAGAACAATCTGCCCAACTCCAAAACTGGCTTGAACGGCACCGCCATGAATTCTTCACAAAGAAGCCGTCTCTCGCTGTCGGTGTTTGAGACGTTGTGAACACCGGGATCCAGAATCAACTTGTTCTCGTCATTGCCGGCCTTGAGCCATGCGGCATTTCGCTGATCTTCGTTCGGATTTAGTACACCGCTAAACTTGCGGCCTACCGCTTTCGTGTTCTTCAGATGAACGCGCCACTCGATGGTCGCATCCCTTTCCAGGATTTCGCCAACCGGCCGATCCAATTCGTCGTAGCCAAACACCCGAAAACGGGCGCCCTGACGCTTCAACGCGTTTTTTGCATCCCGAAATCCAAGTTCCGGAAACTGGTACACGCCTGGAACTTCCGGTCCAAGGAACCAATCGTCTTCGCTGTTACCGAGACGAGCGATCCCGATTGCCGGATGTATGCGAGCAGTACGGATCCGTCCACACTTTGAACTTTCCACCAAGTCCTCTTTCTTTCGCTACCCCGAGGCCCTCAGAACTTCCCGCATTTCATCATTCTGACGAGCAACTGCATCGAGCACGCTTTCCTCAATGCCTTCCGTAGTTGCGTCGTCGGTATGCTCGGGGACTTTACGTTTGGATTTCTTCGCTTCGGGAACCTGGCGTTTGCGGTTTCGCAATTCGGCGATCTCCGCAATCCATGAGTCCGAATTCCTTACCAGCTTCTGACGGCGGATTCTGCGATCGGGTTCGCTCTCGGGCAGCGCGACTTCCTCAAAGATTGCACCTGCGGCCTTCGCAGGGTCCCTCGCGAGAAACATGCGAGGGAGCATTTGGCCAATTTGTTTCACCAATTCCATCTCTGTGACCGCCCATTTTGCTAGTCGACCCCTCTTGTTTATTTCCGTGCTGCGTCTGGCGTTGAGAGACTCGAATATGTCAAGAATCAGGAGCTGGTAACGCGAGTTCCCGAGCAGTGCCCAAAGCCGGCTGACTTTGTTTCGGATCTGCGTGCCCACCCGTACGCGACCCACATGTGGGTTGGTTGGCACAGGCAGTAGCGGAGATTCATCGCCAAGTTCAATCAGTTTCTTGTACATCTCGATAAAGCGAAAAAAGTGGGACTCCTCAATTACATTGGGGCCTTCGCCCTGGGCCATGATCCAACGCAAACTGCCGAGGGCCGTGTCACGCGGTGAAGCACCGTCCACATGCGTTTCTGCTTCATACACTCCCCACTCTTCCGGCCGCGCTGCACGCTCCAAATACCTATCTCTATCCGCAAAATCAGAAGCTTTCAGGTGGAATCCCTGATGGTAGGACCCTCTGAATTCGGCCACCGATTCCGGTGCAAATGGCCAATCGTCGCCGGGGTCGTCACTTTCGAGGAATAACCAGTAGAGAGCGGCGTAAATGCTGCCGACACTTAATACTCGAGACTCCGCTCCGAGGCTTTTCTTGATGTCTTCCACCAATTTCAACGTCTCGCCGGACAGCATGCTCTGCGATGGACTCTCAAACAAGACGTACTTACTCAGAGACCTTTCACTTAACGGCTCTAGTTGAAATGGGAGCGGGAGAGTCCTAACGTCCTTGTTTATAGGACCCCTATTCAGATAGACCTCGCCAGTCGTCAGGGACAGGAGAAGGTTCTGGACGGTGGCAAGGTGGGCCATTTCCTCGCGTGCGATGAGCCGGATATGTGTTTTCCATTCTAGGCCGATATTGTGGGTATCATCTTCGGCGCGCTCGTCGACAGAGTATGCTGCGTACAGATATTGGACCAGCAACGAGTGCTCAATCTCGGCGCCTGCTTGCAACAAGGAGATCGCAAAGTGCCTCGCACTCATGCCTTCGGGACAACAGGGAAGCTCGAACGTATCGATAGAGCCCACCGGAGCGAACCTCGACTTCGAAGAGGCAGACTTCTTGCTGGCACGGTAACTTCCGTGTATCCAGGGCCAGGGTTTCAGCTTGTCGAGAGCGAAAACCGGCATCTCCCCTCCAACGGGTCGCATCTATCTTCGTCCGATTTCTCTGGTAGGGCCCGTACGCGGCGCCGATGTCGTTTCTATTCTATTCTCAGGAACCGCTCAATAGTTCCAGCGCATGGATTGAAGGGGAGAAAAAGTAGCCGCCCCCAGTTGGAATTACCCAATCCTTTTCGATCCGGATGGTTTGCTTCTCGCCGTTGGCGAGCTTTACGGCAAAGAAGCGTTCCCTGTTTCCGTTCTTGTCTGCCTGGCCCAAGATCGGGTCGTGGCCCGAACCTGGATCCTTAAATTCAGGATCGTTCACCCAGTTCTTGATGACAAACTCAAATTGGTTCTCAATCGAAGTTTGATAGGCGAGGAAAAGGAGTCCGCGATTTCCATCATCAGGAATGACGGTTGGGTCAAAGGGATCCCCAAACGGGATTCCTCGGCGTAACAAACGATGCGTCTCGGTATCCGCTTCATTCGGAGGATTCTTTGTCTTGGGGTCCACAGCTACATCGTCCCGGGGGTAGGCCTTGCGAATGTGGCCCGCGAACGGACACACCAGACCATCCTTGTCCTCTTGAGCCAGCGATTTGGGGAAATTATCTGCGCACTGGTCCGATCCGGGCTTCGGTGCTTTGGGAACTGTAGCGTCTTGAAAATCGAATGCGTTGTTGGCGCAATCATCACGCGACATCTTCAAGTTGTCCGCCGTCGGTGCACGCTCGATCGGTGCGCCGCTGGCCCAACGCCCCACGCATTTGGCTCCGAACAGTTCCGCACCGAGTTTCAGGCGCTCGCCCTCGTTTTTCAAGAAATCATGGAACCCACCAACGTCTTGCCGAAGGCGGCGGAAGACCAGGAAGGAACCGTTCTTGTTCCACGCCGGGCCCTCCATCTTCAGTTCTCCTTTCTTGTCGGCATCCTTAGGATCTTGGCCTGGATACCCGAACACAAATTCTCCTGGCCACAAACGGTCCTGACCCGGCTTGCCCTGGTTGGGATCAGCAGGGTTCTGCCTGGCAGTGATGAGTTCCTTGGACTTGCCGGCCGTTCCTCGGATTCCCGGTTGTGACACTCCATCCAAGAACCCGAAGTGTTCATGTCCCGTCAACGGACTCGGTAGAGTCGCTCCCTTTTGTTTAAAAATAACGGCAGCACCGCTCGGTACCGTTTTCCCGTGAAGCTGGGCTCCCTCATACACCCAGCTCTCCACACGGCGAACTGCGAAGGCCATCTCTTCGATGGAGTCGCTGGCCAGGATGATCATCAGGTCTGCTTCGTTGTTTTCGCCTCCAATCAGCCAGGTTTGCTGCGCTCCCTCTCCTTTGGAAGGATCGTTCAGGCCGCGCGAGCGTTTTGCCAGTCCCGCCTTGAAGCCCTTATCCTGAAACTTGGCTGCCTCCTTCTCGTCCAACTTCTCCAGCCCTTTGAAGGAAAATGCCATATTCATCCAGGTGGAAAGTACTGCGCGGGACTCCACCTTGCGGCGCGATCGGATCATCTTGAAGAGCCGGTTGAATTGCAGCACCTCTTCCGTCGTGGCCACGAACGGGATGACCGCTCGCAACCAGAGCTTGAACGCCGACACGTCTTGAATGTCCAGGAAGATGAGCGTTTGGTTATCCTTATTGAAACCGACAAGAATGTTTCCCTGAATCTGGTCGACCTCCAGTTCTGGCTCTTTGACCTCCTTCTCCGCTTTGCTGACAGGTGCCTCCATGAGAGCAAAGGAACTCGGGAAAGGAACTTCGCGCGCTGGAATATTAGTAGTCATAATCCCTCCGGAATCTCTGAAGAACTCGAAAACCGCGGCGGAAAAGAGGGCCTCAGCAAACTTCGGGATACTTATATAATGCGCCAATAAAAAAGTGCAACCAATGATTTGGACTACTAGGCTCCAACCCACGACAAGGACCGTTAGAACCGCTCTTCAAAATCAGGTGCGACCCTAACCAACCGCAAGCACGTCACGGATTGCGCCGATCGAGGGTGCAAAGAAGTAACCGCCGCCGGTCGGCTTCACCCACTCTACCGGCGCACTTATCTTCTCCCCGCCCTGGGACGCCACGAGGGAGGGAAGATCCATGGTCCTGGCTGCGGTTTTCGTCTGTCCGATAATGAGGTCATTGCCGCCGCTGGTCGGA
>QHYZ01000304.1 GCA_003225295.1 Acidobacteriota bacterium
AAACCGAGGAGGACATTCGCTTGCTCCTCGCTCCGGGATCTTCGCTCGGAGGGGCGCGACCGAAGGCTTCGGTTCGGAGCAAGAACGGCGATCTATTGATTGCAAAATTTCCCCATAAAACGGATGAGACGAATGTCGTGCTATGGGAGGCCCTGGCCCTGCGTCTGTCACGGAAAGCGGGGATCAAGGTTCCTTTCTGGAGCGTGGAAACAATTTCCCGAAAGTCCGTGCTGATATTGGAACGATTCGATCGATTAAACAAACGGCGAATCCCGTTTCTCTCGGCGATGAGCATGCTGGGCGCGAAGGACAACGAGACACACAGTTATCTGGAGGTAGTTGACGCCATTCGGCAACACGGTGCCGGGATTGAGGCGGATTTGGAGGAACTGTGGCGGCGCATCGTCTTCTACATCTTGATTTCTAATACGGACGATCACCTGCGGAACCTTGGATTCCTGTATGCGGGAAGCGAAGGTTGGAGGCTGGCCCCAGCGTACGATCTAAACCCGGTGCCGGTGGAAACCAAGCCTCGCGTGCTTTCGACCAACATCACTTTGGACGACGGAACGGCGTCGCTCGAACTGGCATTCGAGGTAGCTGACTATTTCAAGTTATCCGCGAAGCGCGCGCGGGCGATTGTCGGCCAAGTGGGGAAGGTGGTCGCGCGTTGGGACGAAGACGCCGGCGAGCTGGGAATCGGGAAGACGGACCGGGAACGAATGACTTCCGCGTTTAACCATGATGATCTGCAAAAGGCCACCTACATCCGCTAGTTCGAAGAGACAGGAGAGACAAGCGTTTCTCAGTCGGGAATAGAAACCTATCCGATGACTTTCCGGTGAGGACGATTCTTCCTTCGCTGGACTCCGCCCCCTCCCTTTCCGACGGTGTGCGAAGGCGAAATATCGGAGGGCTGGTTTGGGTGCAGGATTGGGTGCAACTAGACAAAATGGCTCCGAAATTCTTGTAAGCGACATCAGATAGGGCATTTAGATCCTTGATCCTCTCGGCTGTTAAGAAGGCAGTAAAAATCAAATAAGTGCTGCATCTGGTGTCGCTTACAGCCGAAAAGGTCGCCCAATCACCCTCTTGAATTGGACCGAAGTTGGACCGAAATTGTTGGGGTGACCCCCTAAGATGGCACAGTTTTTTTGGACACAGCTTCCGCGTTCATAAGAGCGTTCTTGCATCTCCTAGCAGGAGAAGGGGTCTGGGGAAGGGGACGGCATTTGAGTCCCTTTCCCCAGCAGTCCTGTATAAATCTTGTTGGGGTGGACGATTTTCACGTGCTGTCAGAATTTACGTGGCCCTCATTTGCCACTCGATCGCCTCATTTGGCAGGTTACAGTGCACCAAAACATGAACGGGCGAGTGTCAGCGGTGCTCACCGCCCGCCTGAAGCTGCTAGTTCCTAACGGATGATCAAGACGCTAGGACACGCGAAGCGGGGGTCCCACACCACGCTGTGCATACCACACCGCAAGCACTCTTACCTCGTCACCGCGGGGGACATAGTAGACGTGATAGCGCGTTTCCATGAGTAGAAGGCGACGCGTATCCGGTACCGGGGATTGCCGATACAGACGCCCGATGTGTGGTGCGTGCCCAAGGATGTCGAACGCTGCCGCGAGTTCATCGACAAACAGGTTTGGTGAGGCAGTACGATTTCTGCGCCACCAATTATCGATTTCGCGGATCTGCGAGTCCGCTTCGGGTGTGGTTCGGACCTGCAGGCTCAACGCTGTCGACGCAGTTCGTCGAGAATTCGCGACGCGGGCTGGAGACGGCCCGCCTCGGCGGATTTCCACGACGTTGACAGCGCTTCGTTCAAGGCGCGCCGCTCCTCGTTAGTGAGGTCATCGCCTTCATCGTCGGCAACCAGATCCACAACCATGCCCTCGGGTAAGGTGGTCGGCTCGTCGAGAACGAGGCGCCCCTTTTCAACACGTGCTCTGAGAGGGCCCATATCGCTACTGTACGGAATTCCAAGCTGCTCCGCAAGCCTACACTATTAGCTGGACGCACGTCAGCAGCGAGGCGCTTTCGAGAAAAGGCGTGATTTTCTCTTGTTCCTGCAGTATTATATACTGCAGGAGGACCAAGCATGGATGATCTCACACCTGCAGTCCCTTCGCGCATTACACAATTAGCAGCAGCCTTCTCGCATCCGGAACCGATACGACGAGGTTCGCTCTGTGAACGCCGGATGAAGTGCGGACAAGGAGCCTGCGCTTGTCAACACGATCCTAGGGCAGCCCATGGTCCTTACTTCCTCCTCACGCAGAAGGTCGAGGGCAAGACCCGTTCCCGCTATGTCTCGCCCGAACAGGCGCCGGTGGTCCGGCGGCAGATCGAATCGGGACGGCAATTTCGAGAACGCGTCGAAGCCTATTGGGAGACCTGTGAGCGATGGGCCGATGCACAACTCGAAGCGATCCCGGTCTCCGCAGAGGAGGCCGAAAAAGGGGGCTCTCCGCGGACCTGGAAAGCGAAATCGCCCAGGAAATCGAAACGCTCTTAGGTCCTCAGGCGCTGGCCGAACTGGATTTTGAAGCTGTGGAGACGTTCGCACGGCGGCAGGCGTTGCGCCTGGCCGCTCGGGCCCTGGAACAACGGCTCAACGCGGACACCAGCGATTATGGGGGACCGGAATTACCTTGCCCCTGCGGCGGTGTGGCCCGCCATGCGTGGTGGGACCTCTGCATTAGCATTTCACGGACTCTTCATACTTCTGAAATCTCGCCATCATTAAGGAGCCGTATGAAAACAGGGCACGCGCGACAAGAAAG
Organism: Acidobacteriota bacterium; assembly: GCA_003225295.1. Classification (GTDB taxonomy): domain Bacteria; phylum Acidobacteriota; class Terriglobia; order Acidiferrales; family UBA7541; genus Acidiferrum. The sequence goes on from QHYZ01000304.1 coordinate 2,793, forward strand.
GGTGCTTCGATGAAAACTTATCTGTTCGGATTGGCAGTCAGTCTGGCGCTCGCAGTAGGCATGCCTGCTGCGCGGGCCCAAAATAACC
>QHYZ01000102.1 GCA_003225295.1 Acidobacteriota bacterium
GAGATTTCTACTCCCGGGAGGGCCCGGGCGGCGCGAGCGTGCGTTTCCGTGATGTTGCCGCCGCCAATGAGGCCGATGTGGAAGGTCATGAAAAGTGTTCAGTTATTCGAAAGTCTCACGTAAGAAACGAAGAATAGTTGGAATTTGGGTTTTTGCCAAATGATCCGATGAAAGACGCGGCCAATCAGCGATAGGTGGCCACAAAGTCCTGGTAGGCGGCTTCGGTGGCTTCGGGCGTGGCGATCGCCGAACGGATCAAGATGCGGTAGCGAAAGGTGACGCTGGCATTGCGGGCTAGCGAGAAATTCAATTCTTGCTTGCCTTCGCTGAAAATTTTCTGGCCGAGCGGGTTGGCGGCGAAAAGGCCGTATCCGCGGGCGTGCCAGTAGGTGGGAAACCCGGGATTGGCGGGATGGTCGAGAATGGTGATGGTCACGGGTTCGTCGCCGACAAGACCGCTGAGATTGCACCAGCGGCCGCGGGTGCCCCAGGCAAGGTCACCTTTTTTGCCTTCACTGGTGAGGTAGGTGCCGTTGACGCCGGTGTTGTCCAACTTGGCGACGGTGGTGGTGTGGCCGCTGGCGTCGGTGTAGACCTCGGGTTTGTCGGAAGGAATTTCGAGTGCGCGGACGACGCGAAGGCCCAAGAGGCCGTCTTTCTCATCCTTGAAGTCGACTCTTTCATCGAGAGCGCGCAAGGTGGTGATGCGGTCGACGCTGCGGAATCGCGGCCCGCCGCGAAAAACGAAGTGAGTGTGTTCTTGGAGCAAGACTTTTTTGTCGAACGTGACCCAATCGGTTTCGACCTCCAGCTCGCCCTGTTCGGAACCGCTTTTTGCCGAGACGATGGAGCGCTGGACAATGGTGCCCATTTGGTGGGCAGTTTCGGGTTTGATGGCCTCGGAATTGTTCCAAAAATCGATGCCGTTGACATTCTCGTAGTTGAACCAGAGGCCGGCGTGATGCGGGTGGTCGACGCGTTCGCCAGGGCGCTGCTCAAGAGGAAAGCCGCGAGTGACGATCGTGCCTGTGGCAGTACGCAGGGGGTAGAGAACGGGTTTTTTGAGCGTGGTGGGCCAGATGTAGGAGGTGAAGGGCTGGCCGTCAACGGAGATGTCCACACGGCGGGCTTGTTCGTTGACGGAGACGCTGACGCGGTCTGAGGGACGGGGACCAGCTAGGACCAGGGATGTTAGAAACACCGCCACAATCAGCAGAGATGCACTGCCAATGAGCATGCGCATGGTTAGCTGCGGCCTCCCAAGACGTCAAATCTCTTCCGGCACAATATAAGGTGCGCGATAACTGCCCCGCAGGAGACGGTTGGCTTCCTCATCGCCAATGACCTGCTCCTCGGCTGCATCGAAGCGCAGCGTGCGGCCAAGACGGTACGAGGCATTGGCCAGATGCACGAGGGTCGTCGAGATGTGGGCTTCCTCAATCGGCGAATGAATATCCTGGGCACGACGGCTGCGGATGCAATCAATGAAGTTCGCGTAGTGGTCGCCAGAACCCTTGCCGTGTGGTCCCGGTTCGATCTGATCCGTTAGCCACGTTTTGTAGGTATCGTATCCATCGATGCCAAGATAGCCTTTTGATCCATAGAAGATGTTCCCGACCGTGTTGGTTTTTGCATCTCTTGGCCCCAAGGACTGTTTGTTGGCAGGCTTTTTGCTCGAGTCGGCGCCCAGTCCTGCGGCGGGCACACCGCTGGCTCCGTAAGCACCGGTACCTATCTCCACCTCGTGATTGGTAATCCAGTGCCGGACTTCGAGTTCCATCATCTTGCGCTTGCCCTCCGCAGCATTGAAACAGAAGGTAGCATTCAAGGTGTTGGGTGTCTCCTGGTCATCCTCGAACATGAAGTGTCCACCCATGGCAGACACAGATACCGGGAATCCCACGCCCAGACCCCAGCGCGCAATATCGATCTCGTGGATGGCTTGGTTGCCGACTTCACCGTTCCCGGTATCCCAGATCCAATGCCAATTGTAATGAAAACGATTGCGCGTAAACGGCTTCAGCGGCGCGGGGCCGGTCCACAGGTCATAGTTAACGCCGGCCGGGACGGGTTCCACTGCAGCGCGCCCAATCGATGCCCGCCACTTGTAGCAAATCGCGCGGGCCAGGTAGACCTCGCCGATCGTGCCGTCGTTCAGATGCTGCATGGCTTCGAGCATCCCGGAATTCGATCTCGACTGGCTTCCGTGTTGGCAAATGCGGTTGTACTTCTTCACGGCACGCACCAGCTGCCGTCCTTCAAAGCAGTTATGCGAGCATGGCTTTTCCACATACACGTCTTTCCCGGCCTGGCACGCCCAGATGGCCATCAGCGAGTGCCAATGATTGGGCGTAGCGATGGAAATGGCGTCGATATCTTTGTCCTCGAGCAGCTTGCGAACATCGACGTAGGATTTGGGCTTGGGCAATCCCAGCTTCTCGATATCCCCGAGGCGCTGGTTCAACACGTTTTCATCCACATCGCACAGGGCGGCAATCTCTGTCCCTGGAACACGCGCAAAACCGCGGAGGTGATCGTTGCCGCGACCTCGCACTCCGCAAATTGCCACCCGGACACGATCATTGGGGCCCAGGATTCTGGCGTAGCCGGATGCCGTGACGCCCCAAGCAGTGCTGGCTACGCCCGCGCTGGTGAGTTTCAGAAAGTCGCGCCGCGAGGCCTTTGGTGTAGACATACAACCTCCATTAGAGCGGGTGAGAATGTTGCCATCTTGAAAGACAGTTCATGCAGCTGATATTGGACTTGGCATATCCGGGATGTGCCACCGCCTGTCTCTCCCCTAAACATGCCAATATTAAGCCAACACGGGAATTTCGTGTGTTGAGACTTACTAAAGGAATCGTTTATCAGTCTTGAGTTGACCTCCGATAGGCCGGAGCCCTAGAAGTCTTCGGCGTTTGCAAAAGTGCATCAAGTTCGAGCAAGCGAAGACGGCCACACACACAAAAGCGGCGGTGAAAGGGGCGGGGAGCCTGTTTAACCCGTGATGGCTTGTGCACGAGAAGAATGGCAGGTTGGGCGCGAGAGAAACGGGCTTTAAGAACGACAGATCCCGAACCTTGCCAGTCGAAAATCACAGGCATTCTCCCCCGGCATCAATCCTCGACCAAGGCGGTCTTGAGAAAACTGGCGACGGATTCCGTCAGCTTTCGAGGACACTCGGTCTGCGCCGTGGCGAGCGCCAACCTCCTCTTCAGGCGATGACCTTCGATGCGAAACTTCTGAAAGAAGTGCGAACGCCCCCTCAAGGCATGCTCGGGAAGTATGGAGTAGCCGAAGCCAGATTCCACCAGGCGCTTAATGGCTTCCGTGTCATCAGCCTCCATCAGCACATGCGGTGTCACACCGATCTCGTTGAAAAACCGGTCGATGACCAGCCGCACGTTGCTGCGCTTGGGATAGAGCAGAAATGGGACCCCCGCGAGTTCCAAAGCTCGCATCGAGCTGACATGTCCGGTGCCCACCTTGTTTGCCGAGGGGCGCACGATGAGCAGTTCTTCGTCAAAAAGCGGAATGATGCGAAGGTTGTCTTCGGGAACGGGGAGTGAGATGAGCGCCAAATCGAAGCGGCGATCGAGCAGGCCGGCCACCATCTCCTCCGTGACGCCTACCGTCACGCGAATTTCCGCTTTTGGATAGCGCTTTCGCAGCTGCCTCAGCGGGCCGCCCAACTGATAGATCAGGGTAGTAACGCCCGTCGCGAAATGGAAAGGACGAACATCCTTCTCCAGATCGTTTTCAAACACCCGCTGGATGCGGCCCATCATCCTCACCACTTCCTTGGCATGCTCAGCCAGGCGCAAGGCCGCCGGAGTGGGAATCAAACGTTTTCCACGCCGTACGAAGAGTTCCGTTTGAAGTTCGTCAGCAAGGTTATGGAGTTGCAGACTGACGGCGCCGGGTGACAGGTGAATCTTTTCCGCCGCGCGAGTCATGCTGGGGGCGTCCATGACCGCGAGGAACAGTTCGAGTTGGTGGATATCCATTTCCCAGCTCCCCATAGCGCCCGCCGCGCACCGGGGCGGGCTCGCGCCGTGGCCTGCCAACAATGGTTTTCCCCGTCCGAGAGATGGCGCACCGCATTCTACACTGCGGACATCTCGACTTGCCATACGGTGACGAGAGGCAAATGGCGCTTCGGCTCTAATACTGATGTTGGATTGGCGCGATGCCAGGGCCGGTGGCGGGAAACTAAGGCGCCTGCCAAGACGTTACGATTGCTCCGACGACACCATCCGGGAAGAGTGATTTTCCAATTTGAAAGTGGCGCGGGCTCCTGATATATGTCTTGGTCCGATGACCCTCGAAGCATTCCAACTCGACGGCAAAAATGCCCTGGTTACCGGCTCTCATAAAGGGCTTGGAGCGGCGATGGCTGTCGCACTGGCGCGGGCCGGCGCGAATGTCGCTTGCCACGGGCGTGATGCGAGTCCCGCAAGAGCCTGCGAGGAAATTCGCGCGCTGGGCCGGAAGACATTTTATTTTGCCGGGGACGTTGCCAATGCCCAGGTCTGCGTGGCCCTGATCGAGAGGACGGTCGCCGAATTTGGCTCCCTCGAGATTCTTATAAACAACGCGGGGACCATCCGCCGCGCGTCCGCCGAGGAATATCCTGCGGAGTTTTGGGACCAAGTGATCGCCGTCAATCTCACCTCCGTCTTTCGTCTTTCACAACTTGCAGGTCAGCAGATGCTCAGGCAAGGAAAACCCGGAAAGATTGTGAACATCGCGTCTGTGCTGTCGTTCCAGGGGGGGATTCTGGTGCCCGCTTATGCCGCCGCCAAAGGCGGAGTCGCGCAACTCACAAAGGCGTTTTCAAATGAATGGGCCGCCAAAGGGATCAATGTGAATGCGATTGCGCCCGGCTACATGGCGACAGACAATACCGCAGCCCTGCGCAGCGATGCGGTGCGGAGCCGGCAAATCCTTGAACGCATTCCCGCTGGCCGTTGGGGTGACCCGGCGGATATTGCAGGAGCGGCAGTTTTTCTCAGTTCCGCTGCGAGTGACTATGTTCATGGTCATGTTCTGGTTGTTGATGGGGGCTGGCTAGCGCGGTGAAACTGGCTTCCTCCGCGATTTCCAACATGGCGCACCAGGAGATGTGAACCAAAAATGCGAATCACCGATGCCAAAGTAATTGTTTGTAGTCCGGGACGGAATTTCGTAACGCTGAAGGTTTCGACGGAAGAGGGGATCTACGGGCTGGGGGATGCCACGCTAAACGGCCGCGAGCTCGCCGTTGCCAGCTATCTCTCCGACCACGTCATTCCGCTCTTGATCGGGCGCGATGCGCGGCGGATCGAGGATATCTGGCAATACCTTTATAAGGGCGCATACTGGCGCCGTGGCCCGGTGACCATGAGCGCGATTGCCGCGGTGGACACCGCGCTTTGGGACATCCAGGGCAAGGCTTTCAAAGTGCCCCTCTATCAATTGTTGGGAGGTGCTTCCCGCGACGCCGTTCTCGTTTATGGACACGCCAGCGGGCAGGACATCGAAGAAACAGTTAAGGCCGTGGCCGACTATCTTAAACTTGGATACAAGGCGATTCGCGCGCAGAGTGGTATTCCTGGATTGCCAAGCACATACGGGGTTGGCCGCGGCAAGATGTACTATGAGCCTGCGGAAAAAGATTCACCCATCGAGAATGTCTGGAGTTCAGAGCTCTACCTGGACTTCGCGCCACGGTTGTTTGAACGGCTGCGCCAGGAATTCGGCTCGGATCTTCATTTGCTGCACGATGCGCATCATCGCCTTACGCCGATTGAAGCGGCGCGCCTGGGGAAGAGCCTCGAACCTTTTCATCTGTTCTGGCTCGAAGATCCGGTTCCGGCGGAGATGCAAGAAAGCTTCCGCCTCATCCGGCAGCACACCACGACACCTCTGGCCGTCGGTGAAGTCTTCAATTCCATTTATGATTGCCAGCAACTCATCCAGGAACAACTCATTGATTACATCCGGACCACCGTGGTGCACGCCGGGGGTATTTCACACCTGCGGAAAATCGCCAGTCTGGCGGAGCTCTATCAGGTCCGCACGGGCTCGCACGGCGCGACCGATTTGAGCCCCGTGTGTATGGCTGCCGCGCTGCATTTCGATCTGAGTGTCCATAATTTTGGCATCCAGGAATATATGCGCCACACCGACGAAACGGACCGCGTTTTTCCACATTCCTATAGCTTTTCCGCGGGAATGATGCATCCTGGCGATGCGCCCGGTCTCGGCGTGGACCTGGATGAAACCCTGGCAGCCAGCTACCCCTATCGCCGGGCCTACCTGCCGGTGAATCGCAAGCGCGATGGGACCATGCACAGTTGGTAGGCGGTATGTCATTCCATAATGATGGGGTGGGCCAAGTTCATTCGCTACTGGCATCCCGCCTTCCCCGTTTGTTGAGTCTCGTTGAATGGGATCTTCAGTTTTTTACGGTTTGACTCCCAGGCGGGCAATTCTTATAGTTCGTGATGAATCGCCCGTAGAGGTGTGTCTCGCCGCTTGAATCGCGTCACATCGTTCCGGAGAAGGAGTTCTCATGACCACCGAGAAGCAAGCCGCGGTGGAGAAAATGATTTTCCGCAAGACCAACGCGCATGCGGGCCGGCACGTTTCCATCACTCCCAGCAATAGTCGAATGCGCCATCTCGCGTACGGCCGCATCCGGCTCGATTCTTCAAAATCCAAGGAGTCATTTTCGACGGGAAATCGGGAGACGGGACTGATCTGCCTCTCGGGCCAGGCAGTCGTGGCAGTGGAGGAAAAAGACATCGAGATTGGGCCGTACGACGCGATTTATATTCCCCGCGATTCTTCCGTGGCCATCACCACAAAGACCAGCGTGGACATCGCGGAGTTTTCCGCCGACGTCGCCAACCGCTATCCGCTGCAAGTCGTACGGTCCCGGGAGATCTCCAAGGACCCCGGATTGAAGTTCACGACCGGCGGACCAGGGTGCACGCGTCACCTGCAGATGCTGTTGGCTAAAAACATTGAAGCCGGCAGACTCATAGCCGGGATCACCGAGGCCGATCCCGGAAACTGGACCAGCTGGCCGCCGCACGAGCACGCTCTTATGCTCGAAGAAATGTACGTTTATTTCGATATGCCGGATCCCGCCTTCGGTGTTCAACTGGTCTACAATAATACGGAATATCCGGAACTGGTGACCGTGGTGCGCGATGGCGACGCCGTGCTCATGCCCGATGGATATCACCCCAATGTTTCCGTTCCCGGGCATCGTATTTGTTTCTTGTGGGCCATGGCGGCTCACCGCGAGGTTGCCGACCGTCAATTCGGCGTGGTTAACGTACAGCCGGGATTCAGCCAGGGAAGTTCCGGGTTGGAAGCCGGCCGCAAGAACTAGTAGCTTTCCATTCACACCATGGACCCAGCGCGCCCCACCTCCGCTAGCTTGGCCTCGTCAGTCGATACCGAAGCGGCCATGGGCAATGAACAGGCGTCGCCTTCTGTTTGGTCCCGCGCCGGCTATTTTCGCTGGGTGATCTGTACACTCCTTCTTTTCGGCACCACCAAGAATTATATGGACCGCAATGTTCTCGGAGTGCTTAACAAGACTCTTCAACATGATCTCGGTTGGAGTGAAATTGATTACAGCAATCTGGTGGTGGCATTCCAGGGGGCCTATGCACTGGGGATGGTGGTGGTCGGCCGGCTCGTCGACAAGCTTGGCACTCGATTAGGTTATGCGTTAGCGATGGTGTTTTGGAGCCTCGCGTCCATGGGGACCGCGCTGGGGAGTTCCCTCACGAGCTTTGCTATTTCGCGGCTCACTCTGGGATTCGGGGAGGCGGCTGTCTTTCCCGCCAGCATTAAGGCGGTGGCAGAATGGTTCCCGAAGAAAGAACGCGCTCTGGCTACGGGGATTTTTAATGCTGGCACCAGTTTTGGCGCCATGCTCACGCCGGTCGTGGTGCCTTGGATCAACGCACGCTGGGGCTGGCGCGGGGCCTTCATTGGCATCGGTGCGCTGGGTTTCTTGTGGCTGGTGTTCTGGCTGTTGATTTATCGCCAACCAGAGGAGCACCCACTCGTCTCCCGGGCGGAACTCGACTACATCCGCAGCGATGCGCAAGAAGCGGTGGGGAAAACCAAATGGGTGGCCCTGCTTCCGCTGCGGCAGACCTGGGCGTTTGTCCTGGGGAAGTTCCTGATCGATCCGGTGTGGTGGTTTTATCTCTTTTGGGTGCCGGGGTTCTTGCAGAGCAAACACGGGCTAGCTTTGACGCGCATTGGCGCTCCGATCGTGGTGATTTATTTGATCTCCGATGTTGGCAGTGTGGCTGCGGGTTGGATGTCATCGTGGCTAATTCAGAGCGGCAGCACGGTTAACGCCGCTCGCAAGATGGCCATGCTCATTTGTGCAGTCGGCGTCGTACCGGTGGTGTTCGCCTACCGTGTGGAGAGCACCTGGTCCGCCGTGCTGTTGATCGGACTGGCAGCCGCGTGTCATCAAGGATTTTCAGCCAACCTGTTTACGTTGACCTCCGACATGTTTCCGGCTCCGGCAGTGGGCTCGGTGGTGGGGATCGGCGGAATGGCCGGCGCGATCGGGGGTTTGTTCATCGCCACCGTCGTGGGCCACGTGCTTCAGTGGACCGGGAGTTACCGGGTTCCTTTCCTCATTGCGGGTTCGGCATACTTGCTGGCACTCGTCATCATTCATGCGCTGGTCCCCAGGCTGGAGCCAGCCAGGATGAATTGAGAAATGCAAACGTGCATCTCAGAAACTTTCAACACAAACCAGGACAATCGATGGAACGCCAATTCCCAATCCCCAGAGGGGTGGAGGTGAGCGCATGGGGTTGACCATCAAGCCGAGAAAGGAATGCCACTGGGACCTGGTCAGTTTGGGCGAGGTGATGGTGCGACTCGACCCGGGCGACCGGCGCATTCACACGGCGCGGTCCTTTGAAGTGTGCGAGGGTGGCGGGGAATACAACGTCGCGCGCGGCCTGAAGCGTTGTTTCGGCCTGAACACCGCGGTGGTCACGGCGTTCACCGACGATCCCGTCGGCAGGCTTCTTCAGGATCTCATTTACCAGGGCGGCGTGGACCAGTCGCTGGTGCGCTGGGTGGAACACGATGGCGTGGGCCGCGCGGCGCGCAACGGCCTCAATTTTACGGAACGCGGCTTCGGCATGCGTGCGGCGCTCGGAAGCTACGACCGCGGGCACACCGCGGTCTCCCAGTTGAAGCCGGGCGACATCGATTGGCATCAGATTTTTGGAAAGTCGGGTGCGCGCTGGTTTCATACCGGCGGCATCTTCTGCGCCCTTTCCGAGACAACCCCGGAAGTTACCCTGGAAGCCATCGAAGCAGCGAGGCGGAACGGCACGGTCGTCTCCTACGACCTCAACTACCGTGCATCCTTGTGGAAGTCTCACGGCGGCAAAAAACAGGCTCAGGAGGTCAACCGCCGCATCGCACCTCACGTAGACGTCATGCTCGGCAACGAGGAAGACTTCTCGGCGGCGCTGGGCTACGACGTGCCGGGAATGGATGAGCACCACGCCACGTTTGAAGTTGAAGGTTTCAAGCAAATGATCGCCAAGGTGGTGAAGGATTATCCGTTCAAGCTGGTTGCTACCACGCTTAGGAAGGCAAAAACTGCGACACTGAATGACTGGAGCGCGATTTGTTTTTGCGATGGCCAGTTCTACCAGGCAAAAAACCGTGAAAATCTTGAGATTTTCGACCGCGTCGGAGGAGGCGATTCCTTTGCTTCCGGTCTGATTTATGGATTCCTGGCGGGACAGGAGCCGCAGTGGTCCGTGGAGTGTGGCGCCGCACACGGGGCGCTCGCCATGACCACGCCGGGAGACACTTCCATGGCAACCTTCGAGGAAGTCATGCAAGTGATGAAGGGAGTCGGAGCACGCATCGCGCGCTGACGACAAATTGACGGAGAAAGGTGACCGCCGATGGACAGGCAAAAGGTTCGCGATCGGATCCTGGAGATTGGGATCGTCCCCGTCGTCCGCGCGTCGTCGCCGGGGGAAGCGCGGATCGCGGCTGATGCCGTTTGCCAGGGCGGCATTCCCATCGTAGAAATCACCATGACTGTGCCCGGCGCCCTGGAGGTCATCCGCGAGCTGGCAAAAAATAACAGTTCAGATGTCCTGGTCGGAGCCGGAACTGTGCTCAACCGGGAGGCGGCGCGCCGGTGCTTGGACGCCGGAGCGCAATTTCTGGTCAGCCCGGGGTTGAACCTTCAGACGGTCGAATTTGCGGTTCGGGAAGAAAAGCTGATGATGGCCGGGGCGCTGACTCCCACGGAAGTCATTACTGCTTGGGAGGCCGGCGCGGACTTCGTCAAGGTTTTCCCGTGCGGCCAGGTAGGAGGAGCCAAATACATTAAGGCTCTAAAGGGCCCGCTCCCGCAAGTCCCACTTGTTCCGACCGGTGGCGTCAATCTAAACACCGCGGCTGAATTCATCGAGGCGGGCGCCGCGGCCCTGGGTATCGGCGGAGAATTGGTGCAGGCCGACGCGCTGAGGTCCAACAAGCCGGAGGTCATTGTGGAGAATGCGCGGAAATTCCTTGCCATCGTGACCAAAGCGCGAGCTCAAATGGGTACCGCTGCCAAAGGCAGCCACTAAGGCCAGCCCCCGGGTCGGGCTGCAGCAGTGCTCGGTTATTGGTTGACGCCACTGGCCAGAATCCCACCATCCACCACCAATAAATGGCCGGTCACGAAACTGGCGGCATCGGAGGCCAGAAAAACCGCGGCGCCGGCCAGCTCTTCGATCTTACCGAACCTACGCATCGGCGTGCGCATCAGAAACTCCCGGCCGCGCTCGGTTCCATCGAGCAGAGCCGCATTCAAGTCCGTGCGCAATACGCCCGGAACAAGGGCATTGACACAAACCCCCGAGGTCGCCCATTCGATTGCCAGCGTCTTGGTAAGGGAAGCAACGGCTGATTTGCTCGCCCCATAGGCGGCCACCTCAAACAGCCCCACAAACGAAGAAAGCGATCCAACATTGATGATCCGGCCATAGCGCTTCTCCATCATGTGCCGGCCGAAGACCCGGCAGGCGCGCAGGGTTCCGTACAGATTCGTTTCCAGGATGGTTTTCCATTCGGCCTCCGGAAAATCGAGGGTGGGCATTCGCTTCGTCCGCCCCGCACAATTCACCAGGATTTCGACACTGCCGAATTCGGAGCATGTCGATTGGAGGAGCCGCTCGATGCTGCCATTATCCGTAACATCACAAGTCTGGGCCAGCGACCGCCGCCCGAGCGCCACAACTTCCGCGGCCGCGGCTCGTACCTGTTCATCGCGGCGGCCGGTCGGCACGACATTCGCTCCAGCCTGGGCCAGTCCGCGAACGAGCGCTAGTCCGATGCCGCTGGTTCCGCCGATTACCACCGCCGTTTTGTTTCCTAGTTCAAGAAGTGGATGACCCATGAAGCACTCCTCCGAGATTCCCGAGTTGCCGAGAGCACCGCGCAAAATGCCGTCCAATTGTAATGGGAGACACCGACTCCCAGCGTTGAGTATTGCTAAAGAGACTGTTTACCGGTCTTGATGGGAGACCGCGGGGATCCCGGTACGGCCCATCCGCGCGCGGAGACACAATGACGCGGGAAGAATGACTTGACGGTTCCAAAAACGCGAAACAACGTGCCGCAAAAGTTTGCGGTCCGTTCGAATGTTCCGGCCGGTCCAATGGCAAATTCAAATTGCGTAGTTTTTGATGTAGCCCGCCGACGGTCGCGAATTTCTAATCACCGTACGGAACCCAGATGTTTTTCACCTGCACGGTGTGGTCGAGGAACCACCGGCCTTCGCCTTGTTTCACGTCGAACCAATCAATGGCGCGGCCTTCGTTGGTGAACACCTGCTTCAGATTGCCAACCGAAAGAGTTTTCACCGCCGCGGCGCCGGCTTCATCCGTAAAACACCAGATGCTGTCGACGTCATCGTGTTCAGCGAGCGTCTTCATCAGTTCCGCGGCGCGGCCGGTAACTATGTTTACGACGCCATCCGGCAGATCGCTGGTTTCGAAAACCTGATAGAGATCACCGGCAATCAGAGGGTATTTTTCCGACGGAATGGCCACCACCGTGTTGCCCGCTGAAATGGCCGGCATCACCAGAGAAAGAAATCCCAGCAACGGCACATCGGCGGGGCACACCACTCCGACCGTGCCGATCGGTTCTTTCATTGCCAGCACGACGTTGCGGAACGGCGGGTTATGCACTGCGCCGTCATACTTATCGGCCCAGGCGGCGTAGGAAAAAATGCGCTCGATGCCCAGGCTGACTTCGGCTTGCGCTTGTTTTTTCCCCACCACGGCGGACAACCGGCCGGCCATTTCTTCGCGGCGCTGGGAAAGGTTCTCCGCCACGTAAAAGAGCACTTGCGCGCGATGATGCGCCGTCGCTCTGCCCCAGCCTTCCGCTTTGCGGGCCGCTTCGACGGCGTTGCGAATGTCCTTGCGGTTGCCCAGAGGCGCTTCTCCGAGCAAACGCCCGTCCGCGCCGTGCACTGCGATGCTGTAACCTGAATCCGGCCGCGTCTGATGGCCGCCGATGTAGAGCTTCACCGTGCGGTCGATCGGAGGAGCCCCGAGATCGGCGGGCTGCTCCGGCGGTTGATCCATCGCGAGTGGCGTTGTATGCACCAGTGGGGCGTCCTTAAACCAGACGGGCTCGAGGTATTCGCTAAGCCCCTCCCGCCCGCCCTCACGTCCGTAACCGCTCTCGCGGTAGCCGCCGAAACCGCAGGCGGCGTCGAAAAGATTTGTGCAGTTGACCCAAACCACGCCGGCCTTGAGCTGCGCCGCAACATGCAATGAAACATTGATGCTCTCGCTCCACACGCTGGCGGCCAGGCCGTAAACTGTATTGTTCGCGAGCTCCACAGCTTCCCGCGGAGTGCGGAAGCTCATGGCCGCGAGCACCGGGCCGAAAATTTCCTGCTGCGCCACCACCGAAGTCGGATGAACATTCCAGAGTAACGTCGGCGGGAAATACAGACCCCGCGACGGTACGGGAATGGCAGGCTGCCAGCAGGTCGCTCCTTCCGCGATGCCCTGATCGACCAGCCGCTGGATGCGTTCGAGCTGCACGCGCGCGACGATGGCTCCAATGTCGATGGCTTTGTCGAGCGGCGGGCCGATTCGCAGGGTGTTCATGCGATCCTGAATCTTGCCGATCAACTTCTCCGCGACGCTCTCCTGCATCAGCAAGCGCGAACCGGCGCAGCAAACCTGCCCCTGGTTGAACCAGATGCCGTCCACCAGACCTTCCACGGCACTGTCCAGATCGGCGTCCTCAAAAATGACGAAAGGAGACTTGCCGCCAAGTTCGAGCGAGAGTTTCTTATGGCTAAGCGCGGTAGCCTTGCGAATTGCGCGACCCACTTCTGTCGAGCCGGTGAAGGCAATCTTGTCGACGCCGGGATGCTTCACCAGCGCTTCGCCAGTCGATCCGTCGCCGGTGACGATGTTCACGACGCCGGCGGGGAGGCCAGCTTCCTGACAAATCTCGGCAAATGCCAGCGCCGTCAAGGGCGTAAATTCCGCGGGCTTGAGCACCACGGTATTCCCGGTGGCCAGCGCGGGGGCAATCTTCCACGCCAACATAAGCAAAGGGAAATTCCACGGGATGATTTGACCTACGACGCCGCAAGCCGTGTATCCCGGAAACTCCTGCTCAAGTAACTGGGCCCAGCCCGCATGATGATAAAAATGCCGCGCGACCAGCGGAATATCGATGTCGCGGCTTTCACGAATCGGCTTGCCGTTGTCCAGTGTTTCGAGAACCGCGAGCCAGCGCGAATGCTTCTGCACCTGCCGGGCCAGTGCATAGAGATAGCGTGCACGCGCGTGCGGACTGAGGGACTGCCATGCCGGCAAAGCACCCCGCGCAGCTTTCACCGCGCTATCGACATCCGCTGCCGATCCTTCTGCCACTACCGCGAGTCTTTCACCTGTGGAAGGGTCCGCGGTGTCGAAATAAGTCCCTGCCGCGGGCGCCTGCCAGGCGCCGTTCATGAAATGTCCAAAGCGCCGGCCGTGACGGTCCAGCCAGGCAAGCGCCTCGCGCGGATCCTCGGGCGCGGGGCCGTACTCCATGGTCATGAATTTTTCGACGATGCTCATGCGCTTCTCTCGTTATCGAACCAGGATTCTCCTGCCTAAGCGATGGGATGGCGATAATCCGCCGAATAGCGTCCCGTGGCATGGTGCTCCAATTGCCGCTCGATATCCGCAAGCATGCCGCTGGCGCCAAAGCGGAACAATTCCGCCTTTAGCCACGAATCACCGACTTCCTCCTTCATCAAGGCAAGCCAGTCGAGCGATTGCTTGGCGGTGCGAATGCCGCCCGCTGGCTTGAAGCCCACCGCCATTCCCGTTTCCTGCGCGTACTCGCGAATGGCGCGCGTCATGACCAGGCTCACGGGAAGCGTGGCATTGACGGCTTCTTTGCCCGTCGATGTTTTGATGAAGTCCGCTCCGGCCATCATCGCTACCATGCTGCCGCGCGCCACGTTGCGCAACGTCAGCAAATCACCGGTACCAAGGATCACCTTCAGATGCGCGGGCCCGCAGGCATTCTTGAACGCGGCGATCTCATCATAGAGCACTTGCCACTTACCGCCGAAGACGTGCGCGCGGGTGATGACCACGTCGATTTCGTCAGCGCCGGCTTCCACCGAGCGCCGAATTTCCGCGACGCGTTCCGGGAAGGGAGAAAGACCGGCCGGGAATCCCGTGGAGACGGCCGCAACATGAATGCCGCTGCCCTCCATGGCCCGCCGGGCGGTTTCGACGAAGGTGTGATAAACACATACGGCAGCGACCTTGATATTGAGGCTCCCGACGCCAAGCTTCTCGAGGAGTTCCTGCTGAATCGGTTGGCGCGCCTTGGCGCACAAGCGGCGAACACGCTCGTCGGTGTCGTCGCCGGAGAGGGTGGTCAGATCCATGCAGGTGATGGCGCGCAGCAGCCAAGCCGCCTGCCAATCCTTCTTTACCGTTCGCCGTGTGGAGATGGTTTCGGCGCGGCGCTCGACGGCGCTGGTGTTCACGCGCACGGCGTTCACCCCATCCAAATTCAGCGGGATACCGCGGTTGGGCTGTAGATCGCGCCCGGCGTAATTGGCGATGGCCGTATCGGAAGGTAAAATCGGGCCTCCAAGAGCCTGGCGATCCAGGCTAGCGGAGTTGTCGATGCGCAGGTGGTCGCCGAAAGTCATGGAATATTTCAATGCCCGGTACAACGGAGCGATCCGCAAAGCCCTATCTTAGCACCTAGACAAAGTCAAAGGTGCCCAACGCGATTGCGCCACTCCTGGTCGAATTCCGCCCGCTTCGAGAAGGACTTCTGGGTCCCTACTTTTGTTGTGGAAAGGGCGGCGTAGAGACTTGCGCGCGGTAGAGCTTCCTCCGCCGGCAAACCTTCGCTCAGAAAAACCGCCAAGCTTCCGATGAAAGCGTCGCCCGCGCCGGTAGTGTCTACGGCTTGGACCTTGAACGCGGGAATCAGGTCGATGCGGTCCGGTCCCGCCGCCAAAGAGCCGCGTTCGCCGAGAGTAATAACCACCCGTCCGATTCCCTGCCGCAATAGAAACTCCGCGCAGTTTCTTGCCTCATCGATCGAATGCACCGGCATTCCCGTGATTGCTTCGGCTTCGCTTTCATTGGGGATGAAATAGTCCGCGGCGCCAACTTCCTGGTAGTCAACCGGCTGCGCCGGGGCGGGATTCACGATCGAGCGAATGCCATTGGCTTTGGCGAACTTCACGGTGTGGCAGACGGTGCGCAAGGGAATCTCAAACTGCATGATGATGGTGTCTGCCTTGCGGAGCAGGGGCGCGGCGGCATCCACATCTTCCGGTGTAAGCGTGTCGTTTGCGCCCTTCACGACGATGATGCGATTCTGGCCACTGGGATCCACAAAGATCGGGGCGACGCCGCTGGAAACGCCGGGGGCGATGCGCACGTAAGTCGCGTCAATGCCCTGCGATTCAAAATTCCCAATCGTTGCGGGCCCGAAAAGATCGCTCCCTACTTTTGCCACCATGCCCACGTTCGCGCCGCAGAGACGCGCCGCAACCGCCTGGTTGGCGCCTTTGCCGCCGAAGCCGAGATCGAACTTCCTGCCGAAGATGGTTTCCCCCGGCCGCGGGAACACATCATGGAACGTGGTAAGGTCCACGTTAGCGCTGCCCACAACGGCAATAAAGGACGGCTTGGCCATCATTTCGCCTCTGGTGATTCTCGGCGCGGATTATATAAGAACCCGGCCCGGGAACCGCATTTACTCTCCATTGCCAAACGAACTGTCGCGGCCGTTGGCCTCGAGTGGGGATGCTGCATTCTCCACGATGCCCTTGACATTTTCCCTAGCGGGAGTACTAGCTGCGACAGTCACCATTTGCGGAAACTGCATGATAACCAAAGTTCTTGGAGCTGAAAAAAAGACCAATCGCTTGACCCTCGAAAGGAGTCAGAGACCTATGTTTGTTCCTCACACTTTCGGCGTTGCGCTTCTAATGATATTCACCAGTGCGATCTGTTGGGGCTCCTGGGCCAACACCTATAAGGGTGTAAAGAACTACCGTTTCGAATTGTTTTACTGGGATTACGCCCTCGGCATTTTCCTGATTGCGGTGGCGCTGGCTTTTACGTTGGGAAATACTGCGAACAATGCCTCTAGCTTTCTGAACAACATCCGCGCGGCGGATCGGTCGAATTTCATTTACACCCTTGCCGGTGGCGCGGTTTTCAACCTTGCGAATCTCCTTCTGGTCGCGGCCATCGACATGGCCGGTCTGGCCATCGCTTTTCCGGTTTCGATCGGCATCGCGATGGTGGTTGGCGTCGTTTCGAGCTACATGCTGCAACCGAGAGGGAATGCGGCATTGCTCGCAGCCGGCGTGGCGTGCGCCGTTAGCGCGGTGATCCTTGATGGCCAGGCTTACCGAAACCTTACCAGGGCGGCACGGTCAGTTTCCCGTAAGAGCATCCTGGTCTGCGTTGTCTCTGGAATCCTGATGGGCCTGTGGGCGCCATTTGTCACTCATGCGATGACCCAGGGAAACGCCCTGGGTCCCTACAGCACCGGCGTTTTCTTCACGCTGGGAGCGCTGCTGTCTTGTTTTGTCTGGAATGTCTATTTTATGAAATACCCTCTCGTGGGCGAGCCCGTGAATTTCAGCAAATTCTTTCGCGGGCCCGCCGCCGGCCACCTGCTCGGTCTGATGGGTGGGGTCATCTGGGGCACCGGCACGGTCTTTAATCTGGTGGCCGCGAATTTCACCGGGGTGGCGATTTCCTATGCGATCGGCCAGTCCGCCCCCATGGTTGCAGCCTTGTGGGGCGTGCTCGCCTGGAAAGAATTCCAGGGCGCTAATCGTCACGCAAAAGCGTTTCTGGCCCTCATGTTCTTGTTCTATACTCTCGCGATTCTTCTGCTAGCCAAGGCCAACACGGCGGGCTGATGGGGGAATACCGTTCGCCGTGGGAATGATGGGAACAGGTTTTTTTTGCTACTAGGCCGCGAAAACGTTGCGGACCATGAACCATAAGTTCGCGGGGCGCTCTGCCAGTCTGCGCACGAACCACGGATACCAATAACTGCCGTAGGCCACCAGCACGATGGAAGTGCAGCCCTCGCTGGCGAGCCGCTCCTGCTCGGCGCGCTGGATGCCGTAGAGCATCTGTACTTCGAAATCCGCCTTGCGAAAACCTTCCGCAGATGCAAAATCGGCCAGCCGCCGGATCAACCCAACATCATGCGTACCGAAAGCGGCGCGCACGCAGCGATTCTCCTTCTTGGCCTGCAGCATCTGCTTCCCAAGTTCGAGATAGCTTTCGTCGACATCTTGCTTGTGAGGGAACGCCATTTCGGGCGGCTCGCGGTAGGCCCCTTTGACCAATCGAATCGAGGGCCGCCGCGGCAGAAGGTTCGCCAGGTCGTCCTTGGTTCGATAGAGATAAGCCTGCAGGCATATACCGACGTTGGGATGCGCGCTCAGCACCCGGCGATAGAGATCCAGGGTAGCGTCCACATAGTTGCTGGCCTCCATGTCCACCCAGACGATGGAGTCCGGTTGTGCGCGCTCAATAATGGCCTGCAAATGTTCGCAGCAGAGCTCCGCGGAGAGATCCAAACCGAGCTGCGTCAGTTTGACGGAAATTTCCGCGCGCAGACCTCTTACTCTGATGCTTTCCAGAACTTCGAGATAGTGTTCCGTAACCTGCTGCGCCTCGGAGCGATCCTTGATGTTTTCGCCCAGGTGAGTAAAGACCGTTCCGATCTTCTTTCCACCCAGAACCTGTGCGGCGCTAAGTGCGTCGTCGAGCGTCTCGCCAGGCATGAACCGCGAGACGGTGCGCCTTACAAACGGGTAATGCGTCGCGCGATGTCGCAACCACTGATTTTGAGATGCTGCCAGCAGCATCGATCGCATAAGACTCATGAGTGCCTCTTGGCCCTGGAATCTAAGCGCCTGCGGCTACCGCCCGCTCATTATTCTAAACCGCATCGCAAGGTGAGTTGTTTCTCTATTTTTCGGGAAAATGCCGGGTGATCCCGCTAGCGCGGCCTGGCAAATAGGGAAGCCGGCAGAGCGAGTGCTTCCTTCAGAACAACCCCGCTCGAACGGCGAACCGCGGCGGCTTGCTGGCCAAGGTGCGCTTCATTTTGCGCTCGAACTTCGACGATGGTATTGAGTTGGATGCCGGGCGTAGCGCTCGCCAACTCTTCTGCGCGAAGAAGACAGGCGAAAACGAGACGCTCCGGCAGGTGTCGCCGATCGAGGAACTGTGCGTAATTGAACCAATCGCTTGCAGCGCTGGTCGGGTCGGAAAGCGAAGCGTCAATGGCCAGGGCCCGCTGATACGCCGACGCTGCTGCCACGGCGCTCTCTTGTCTCTCCTCGAAGTCCGCCAGATGAACCAGGGCGAGGCTCTCGAGTGCTTTGGCATTCGCTCTTTCCGCGAATTGGATTGCGGCGTTGTAGCCCGCTAAGGCCCCGTCCTGCTGATTGCCGGCCGCGTGTGCGTCGGCAACTTTGATGAGCGCGGCGAGCACCGATGCCGTTTCATTGCGGTGCTCGTCCCGATGAGAAGCCACGATCTGCAAATAGGCTCGATAGTGGCGCGCCGCGGCCTGTACTTCGCCGCGCCGGTCCTGCGCCTCGGCAAGATAGTGCTGGGCATTCGCTTGACCGGGGTCGATATCGATCGAGCGCTGCCAGCTATCAATGGCCTCATCGCCGTGCCCCAAGCGCTGTGCCAAAAGCCCATAATTCACCAGCGCAGCGGTGTTACCTGGCCAGTGGCCAAGCATCTCTTGGTATTGCGCATACGCTTCCGCTTCCCGTCCTGCCTCGATCAAGCCTCGCGCATACGCTTCTCGCAGTGGTAAGCTACCCGGACTGACTGCAGCGGCTCGGCCGAGGGCCGCAAGCGAAGCATCGCGCTTTCCCGCCAGTGTCTCGGCACGCGCTAGCCGCATCTCCACGGAACTGTCATGGGGATTCAGCTTAGCCGCGCGCTCTAGCGCCGGAACACTGTCCGCCTCGCTCGACCAGTAGAAATGCAGCTGATCCATCGCCGCCCAGGCCAGCAGCAGGGCAACAGTAGTGATTCGCAGGCCTCTTGCCGCGGGCGTGAAACCCGTCAGCCAGCGGGCCGCGGATGGCCACGCGCCTCTCGCGCGTAACTCCGCACCCGGGGTCTTTTCATTGCTATTGAGCAAGAATGCCGCAACGCGTGAATCGCGCAGTTTCCAGAGTGCCCCGTCGAGAATGAAGTGATGGATGTTCACCAGCGCTGTGAAGGTCAGGAAGCTGGCGGCGAAATCTCGGTGAAACATGCGGCTCGCGATCCACGGTCCAGGAATGAACAACGCGATTCCTCCCGCGACCAGGGTCAAAAGGTACCGTGAAAACCTCCAGTGGGCATCCCCTCGCTGGCGCGCTTCGCGTTGCTGATAATAACTGGTGATCCAGAGATATTGCGCGGAATGCAGCACGGCCAGAACGCCGCTGCTGTAGCGCGTTTGCGGGACCTCGTGCCCGCTGAAAAGTTGGATCATGGCGGGCAACAGGAACCACAGGAACTGCGTGACGGCCAGCGTCAGCGGCGCGAGGATCGCTCCGAAGCGGCCGCGCCGCGCCATGGAAACCAGCGCCCAGCCACTTGCTCCTACGAACGATAGTGCCAGCACGGTTCGCGCGGGAACGGTGACTCTTGCTGGCAGGTCGAGCGAAAGAATCAGTGCGTCGCCCGAGGGTCCGGTCTGAAAACTCAGTATCAACAAGAGAAACGATGCCATGAACGACAGATGAATTGCGTTTCTTTCTGCGGGACTCGGCGCGAGGCCCGCACGGCGCGCGAACATCATCAGCAACCCGAAATTTTGCCCCGTGTAATGCCAGGGGCTCCAGCAGATGTATAGCGTGAAGATCCAGGGAAGCAGCGGATACCAGACGTGGGCGATGACTCCGGCAAATGCCAGCAACAAAGCGATGTGCACCGTGAAAATGCGGTATTTCTCAAAGTCCGTGCGCGTATGGTAGGCGCGGTAGACGGTGGCCATAAAGTGCGGGTAATTGCATAGCAGCGCCAAAAAATAAAACGCCACGGTCCACGCTCGGGCATACGTGGTGGTCGCGTAGAAAGCCAGCAAGAGAAGAGGGGCGGACCAAGCTCCGCAGCCGATCAAAAGATCGGTCCAGGGACGATAAATCCAGGGACTTTGTCGCGCCGAGGATGCCGGTGCGGACGGCGGCGCCGCGGCTGTGAGTGCTCGTCCCATCTTATGGAAGCGTAGCTCAGGGAAACCATAGTTGTGCGAAGCCACCGGGGCTCAATGCGGAATCGGTTACTTGCGCTCGCGTTTCAAGTTCAGGAAACGGCCAGCACGCGGAGAAGCACACCAGCCAGCACGCCGCCGAGTAACGGTCCAATCACGGGAATCGGCGCATAGCCCCAATCCGAGCCGCCTTTCCCGGTAACCGGAAGAATCGCGTGGGCAATGCGCGGCCCGAGGTCTCGTGCCGGATTGATCGCATATCCCGTGGTGCTCCCTAGAGACAGACCGATGCCCCACACGAGGCTCCCCACGAGATACGGGCCGAGTCCTGCAGCGGGGCCGGCCGCAGAAACGCTCTTCGAGAAAATCGCACCGACGACGAAAACCAGAACGAAAGTCGCAATGATCTCGCTCAGCAAGTTCGCAACGGTGTTGCGGATCGCCGGGGCCGTACAAAAGCACCCCAGCTTGGCGGCAGCGTCCGGCGTTTCCTTCCAGTGCGGCAAGTAGTGCAGCCACACTAGCCCGGCGCCCACCATGGCCCCGAGCATCTGGGCTGCCAGGTAGGGACCGAACTTGGCAAAATTACCCTCACGCACCGCGAAGCCCATGGTCACTGCGGGGTTCAGATGTGCATCGCTGCTGCCACACGCAATGGCGGTGAAAACACCCGCCATCACCGCCAACGCCCACCCGGCGGTAATCACCATCCAACCGCTGCCCTCCGCTTTCGATCGTTTGAGCAGCACCGCGGCGACAACTCCATCGCCCAGCAAAACGAGAATCATCGTGCCCAGAAATTCACCGACCAGCGGTGAGGTCATAGCTCCAGAGCCTCCGTCAGGATTCCATCCAGTCAAACGATCGTGTGACCGCTTTCTTCCACTGCCTGTACAGTTGCTCGCGCTCCGTTTCGGCGAGATGCGGCGTCCAAGTGCGGTCCACCGCCCAGTTGGCGCGCAACTCTTCCAAGCCGGAAAAGAATTTCATCGCCAGGCCGGCCACATAAGCTGCGCCGAGCGCCGTCGTTTCTTGAATCACCGGGCGCACCACCTCACGGTTCAAAATATCGGCCTGGAACTGCATCAGCAACTCGTTGGCCACCATGCCCCCATCCACGCGGAGGCTGCGAAGGCCGATGAGCGAATCTTTCTCCATCGCTTCGACCACTTCCCATGTCTGAAATGCTGTGGCTTCCAGAACCGCCCGCGCCACATGCCCTTTATTTGCGTAGCGAGTCAGGCCGGCAATAACCCCGCGGGCATTCGCCTTCCAATACGGCGCGTACAGCCCGGAAAATGCGGGAACAAAGTAAACCCCGCCATTGTCGTTGACCGTTCGCGCCAGCGGCTCCACATCCGGGCTCTTTTCGATGATTCCGAGATTGTCGCGGAGCCATTGCACCAGAGCCCCGGTAATGGCGACGCTCCCTTCCAAGGCGTAATGCGCTGCCCCCTTGCCCAACTTGTAGGCCACCGTAGTGAGCAGGCCAAAATTCGAGGGCACCGGCCGCTCGCCCGTGTTCATCAGTAAAAAGCAGCCCGTGCCATAGGTGTTCTTCACTTCGCCGGGGTGAAAACACGCCTGGCCGACCAGCGCCGCCTGTTGATCGCCCAGGATTCCCGCAAAGGGAACGCCCCTGATCGCGCTGAGAGTTGCTTGGCCATAGACTTCGCTGCTCGAACGAACTTCTGGCAGCACCGCGCGCGGAATGTCAAACGCGGCGAGTAGTTCCACATCCCAATCCAGCGTTTTCAAATTCAGAAGCTGGGTGCGGCTGGCGTTGGTCACGTCAGTTACATGCACTCCGCCCTGTGGTCCACCCGTCAAATTCCACAGAAGGAACGTGTCGATATTCCCGAAAAGCAGGTCGCCGCCGGCGGCCTTGCCTCGCGCGCCGGGAACATTTTCAAGAAGCCAGCGCAGCTTCAGGCTGCTGAAGTAGGTGCTCAGCGGCAATCCAGTCTGCGGCCGGAAGCGGTCTTGCCCGCCCTGGCTGGCGAAGCGCGCGACATCTTCGGCAACCCGCGTGTCCTGCCAAACAATCGCATTCGCAACCGGCTTGCCGGTCTGGCGCTCCCAAAGGACGGTGGTCTCCCGCTGATTGGTGATGCCGATGGCGGCCAGATCCGAAGCGCGTAACCCGCGCTGCTCGAGCGCGTCGGCGATCACTTCTTCCGTGCGGCGCAGGATTTCCAGCGCATCGTGCTCCACCCAACCCGGCTTCGAAAAAATCTGTTCGTGCTCTTTTTGCGCAACGGCGGCGATACGCGCGGAGTGGTCAAACACCATAAATCGCGTGCTGGTCGTACCCTGATCAATCGCCCCAATGTAGTTTTTCACCGCACCGGTCCTCTTTGTTTCGCTGAAGCATACTACGCTATTCGCGCCCCTGCTTCACGCCCAGGGCCGCCTTTCCCTCCGCCCGTGCATCTAACTAGGAGGAATGGGTAAAAGGAGCCGGTACATGATGAAGAAAGCAGATCCAACGCGTGTGGTCTTGATGATCGGGACGCTGGCCTTGGCATTAGGGGTTTTTGATGCCGTGGCCGCGGGGCCGGGAACGGTCACCATGACGGTAACCGCAGTCGGCCAAAAAGACACCAGCCCACCGCTGGTTACCAAGGACGACGTCCAGCTTTTTCTGAACAAGGAGCGCACCCAAGTTGCCGACTGGAAGCATGGCGAAAAATTATACCTTGCCGTCCTGATCGACGATTCGCTGGACAGCGAAATCGCCAGTCAGTGGAGCGATCTGAAAGCGTTTCTCGCCGGCCAGCCTGACACTGCATATATTTCTGTAGCCTACGCGCGCAATGGCACCGCCGTGCTGGCCCAGGATTTCACTAACGACCACACCCTTGCGGCCCAGGCTTTGCGCCTGCCGGTCGGCAACGGGGGCGCGTTCTCGAGTCCTTATCTCGCGCTTCTGGATCTGATGAAGCGATGGCCCTCTTCCGCCGACAGGCGCTCCATACTCTTGATCTCTTCGGGGATCGACTATCTTCGTGGGAATTTTGACCTAAGAAGCCCGGATCTCGATTCCACCATCAGTCGCGCGCAAAAGCAGAATATCAACATCTGGACGATTTATGCTCCCGACGCGGGACATAGGGGGCGCGGATTCTTTCTCGTTTCCAGAGCGCAGTCGAATCTCAGCCAACTCTCGGATGCGACCGGTGCGGAATCCTATTATCTTGGCACTGGCGCGCCGGTCACCCTTAAACCCTATTTTGACGAACTCTCGACGCACCTCAGTAACCAGTACCTGCTGACCTTCAAAGCCAGCGGAGGAGCGAAAGGGCGTTTCGAGCGCGTCCGCGTTCGAACCGAGCTAGCCCACGCTGAGTTTTTGGCGGCTTCCGAAGCCTTTCTCCCCGCGGTCGAATGAGCGCCGAAATCGCTTGGCTGGAAAACGGGAAGGCGCGGATCAGGTGGTCCGCGCCTTTCTCCCTAAAGTGGTACAAACGGTCCCGCACGGTTTAGCCCGGGCAAACTGATCTTGAACGTCTTCCCGGGGGAAAGCCATGCTCAGTCGTCGGCGCCGCTGAGCACCGCCGCTCGCGTGGAATCGCGGATCACCAGTTCCGGGTTCATGCGGTGCCGCGAAATATTCCAGTCGCGCTTTTGCAGCGCGGCGTTGACGCCTTCCATTACGATATTCACCGCCAGATTGCCCATGGCTTCGAGCGGCTGCCTCACGGTGGTCAAAGACGGCGCGGACAGCGAGGACAGCGGCACGTCATCGAAACCCACTACCGAACAGTTCTCCGGCACTTTCACACCCGCTTTGGTCAGCGCACGGATCGCACCCAGTGCCGTCAGGTCGTCGAAGGCCATCAATCCCGTGAAGCGCTTCTTGCGCTGCAGGAGTTCCTCCGTGAACCGGTAGCCGCCTTCGAAGCCCGAGTTGGGGTCGAAAGAATCCGGCAGTTGCAGGACGAGCGCCGGATCGATGTCCAGTCCAGCCGCGTGTGCGAATTTCTGAATTCCTTTCCACCGCGGTGCGCTGTCGATCAGCATTCTTGGGCCGCGGATGAAGGCGATCTTGCGGTGCCCCAGCTGGTGGAGATGTTCGAGCGCCAGCCGCCCTCCCGCTTCGTTGTCCACCATCACCGAGCTGACCGCGTTTCCGGGCATCTCCCAGCCGATGGTCGCCGCGGTAATGTTTCGCTTGCTGAGGTCGGCGAGCAGTTGGATGTCCACGAAGAGCCAGTTGGCTACTACGATCAAGGCCTCGACGTGATGCTCGAGCAGCATTTCAAGGTAGCGCTCGAACCGGTTTCTCTGGTTGTGGGCGTCGGCGAAAATCTGAACATAAGATGATTGATAAAGGGCGTTCTCTATGCCTCTCAAGACCGGCGTGCAAAAAGGATCGGTAATGTCGAAGAACATCACTCCGACGCTATGGCTCCGTTTGCTGCGAAGAAAACGGGCCATCAGGTTTGGCCGGTAACCGAGTTTCTTGGCGGCTTCTTCTATGCGCTTTTTCGTGGCTGGCGCGATGTAGCGCGCTAGCGGCGCATTGTTCAGCACGATCGAAACCGTGGCGGGAGAGAAGCCGCTGGACTCCGCGACATCCCTCATGGTGATGGTCTGGTTCTTTGCGCCTTGCCGCTTCACGCCTGGGCCTCCCGGAGGAACTATCATCTGGTGTTTGCGGTTCGCATTGCAATGTGGGGGCCTTCAGGGGAGATGGCGCTGGTGCTACTCGGGGGGCGCTTCAAACGACATGGTCTTGCGGAAACCGGATGTTTTCCAAGCCCCGTAAATCAGCCCCAGGGCCACCCACACGGTGCCTAGTTTTTTTGCCGGCATACTGAGCTGCAGGAAGATGTAGCCACAAATTCCAAAGCCGAGCAGCGGCCAGAGTACCGGCCACACCGTTTTGCGCTCCGCGCGCAGGAAGTAGCGCACAAAGGCCGCTGCGTTCACACCCATGAAGGCGATGAACGCGCCGAAGTTGAGCATCTCCGCGCCCCGCTCATAGGAAAGAAAAAACGAGCCTGCCAAAGCAATCGCACCGATCAAAATCACGTTGTTTGCGGGAATGTGCCGCTTGGCTTCAATCTTGCCGAAAAATCCCTTGGGGAGCGCATCGTTGCGGCCCATGCCGTAAAGCAGCCGCGCGGCCGCCAGCTGCGCGCCCATCCCCGAGCCGATGTTCGCGATCAGGATCGTAAAATTCAGCAACTGAAACAAAAAAAAGCCACCTATCTGCCGGGCCACCAGGGGAAATGCCGATTCCACCTGTTCGGTGGGAAAAGGCTGGGAGCCCCACACGAGTTGGGCCGCATATACTTCCAGCGAAGATAAAACTCCCGTGACCACGCACACCAGCACGGTGGCCAACAGGATGTTCCTCCGGGGATTCTCTACTTCCTCCGAGAATGTCGAGATGCCGTCGAAGCCGATGTACGTCAATACCGCGATGGAAGTACCGTGAAAAATAGAATTCAGATTGAACGTCGCCGGATCATAAAACGGCCGAGAAAAAAAACCGGCTCCATATTCGTGCAAGCCGAGCAAGAAGCGGATAACAAATCCGAAAAACACGACCACCACGATAGTCATCCCGGCGGCCAGCACCTCGTTGATTCGCGCCGAGGTCTTTACCCCCCGAAGGTTGAGCGCCGTGAAAGCCCCGGCATAGAAAATCGCGAGCGCCCAGTACGGCACTCCCGGCAAAATGTTCTGGGTCAGTTTGCTGCACAGAATCGTGCAGATCAGCGGGTTGAGGATGTAGTCCATCACCATTGCCCAGCCCGTCAGGTAGCCCAGGCCGAGATGAATTTCCTGGCCGACGTAGGTGTAAGCGGATCCCGCGCTCGGATACACGCGCGCCAGCATCCCGTAACTGATCGCCGTGAACAGCATCGCCACCATGGCGATCAGAATGGTGGTCACCACGTGCCCGCCCGCCGCGTTATTCACTATGCCGTACAGCCCCATGGGAGCGATCGGCTGGATGATCACGATGCCGATGATGATCAAGTTCCACAGCGTCAGCGAACGCTTCAGGCGTGGCCCAGAGTTCAGCGTGCTTTCATTGCTCAAGCCATTCTCCTTCTCGCCAAGGCATTATGATGCCACCGGGAGGTGGCCCCCGGCGGCGGGGGAACGAATTCTGCCCGCCGCAGTGTATTCAATCGTTTCAATGCTGACAGTGTGCGCAATCTTGCCTCCCCACGCAACCGCAAAAGGTTGCTCCCCGCCCGCGCTCACTCGGTCCCCCAGGTTCGGCGTGCACCTTTTGTCCTGCACTCTCGTACAGGTGGCCGAATCCCCAGGACGGTATCTCTTGCCTCACGCGCTCCTCGAATCCCGGGCAGCGGAGCTGCCCCCTGCTAGTCTAAGGAAGTAGGCAACCGGCCCGGAGATGAAGATAAATTCGCCAAAATCCGTGGGTAATGCGCGACTCGTGAACGGCCGCAGCAACACCACGATCTTCCTGGCACATTTCGTGGCCTTTCTTTTTGTGGTCCTCGCTGCTTCCGGGCTCCGCCGCATTACTCTTCAGCCCGATGCCATTCTGCAGGGCTACCTACAGATCGTCAGCGGCCTTCTCGCCTTCGTTTTCGCCGCCCTAACCTTGGTCCGATTCCAGGGAACTCAGGATCGCATTTCACTGATTCTGGGCGCTGGGTTTCTTCTTTCCGGCGCCGTCCTGACCGCCACCAGCGTTCTCTTCTTTCAATTCTTTCCAGACACCCCTCGGCTCCTTTGGGCGCCCGTCGCTTGGTGGCTTGGCCGCATGGTCTTAGCGCTCCTGCTCGTGGTGGCGCTTCTGGTCGAGCGCTTCCTCCCGCGTTCGCGTCATCCGCGCCGCGAGATTGCCGGCGCGCTGCTGACGGTGATCGCCTTGACCTATATGCTGGCCGTCGCTCTTCGCGGTTTGCCCCCGGAAGTCTCTCGGCATCCCAGTGCCTTCTTCCCCCATCCCGAGCAGTTGTTGCCTGCGGCAATTTTCCTCACAAGTCTAATCTGGTACCGCCGCCGCTTGTCCGTTGAGGATTCCGAGTTCGACCGCACCATGTATGCCGCCGCCTGGCTGAACGTCGCCGCGCAACTTTCGGCCGCTCAATCCGCGCGCTTACTCGACGCTCCCTTCGTTTTCGCCCAGGCGCTTATGGTGTTGGGCTATACCGTCGCGCTGGGTGGCGTGCTTCTCGATAACGCGCGGCTCTTCGAGCGCGTTCACCAACTGGCCGTCAGCGATTCGCTCACGGGTCTGGCCAACTACCGCCGCCTGCTCGATGTTCTTGAAAGCGAGTCGGAGCGCACCGATCGCACCGGCCGGCCCTTCTCCGTGCTGCTTCTCGACCTCGATGGCCTGAAAAAAATAAACGACAGCTACGGACATCTCGTCGGCAGCCGCGCCATTTGCCGCCTCGCCGAGATTCTCCGCATTCACTGCCGTGCCGTCGATACCGCCGCTCGCTATGGCGGCGACGAATTCGCCCTGGTTCTCCCGGAATCCCAGGGGGACGAGGCAAACCGTGTCGCCAATCGCATCCGCGAAGTTCTCGCGAGCGACGGCGAAGAGCCGCCCCTTTCCGCGAGTATCGGCATATCCATCTACCGCGGGGACGGCGAGCGTATCGAAAAACTGCTCTCGGAAGCGGACCAGGATCTTTACGCCGAAAAGGCCCGGCGGGGAAGACGTGTCGCGTTCCCTCCCCGCCGTCGTGACTCGAAATCCTAAACCCCTCGAGCGGTTTGCCTATTTGCTCGAATCAGCTGCTGGAGCGTAAGGGGCAAGCTGCTCGCTGATCTTCGACTTGTCTCCCGCCACCACAATCGTCATTTGATTGCGTTGCGGAACGGGACCTTCAGTATACTGTGCGCTTCTGGACGGTGCCCTTTCCTGCCAGGGAAAAGCGAGCCTCGGCGGTGCCTCCATCGAGAAGTTGGCCGGTGACATACTCTCCGATCGCTGGCCCATGCTTGAAGCCATGCCCCGAGCCTCCGCCCGCAAACCACAAATTTTCAATCTGCGGATGCCGGTCAATTAGAAAATCCCCGTTGGAGGTGTTTTCGTATTGGCAGACGCGCGTTTCCACAATCGGCGCGTCGTCTAAGGCCGGGAACCGCCGCGCCACATACTCGCGCACTCGCTTGGTCATGGCGGGAGAAACGATTCTCGATTGCGTGTCCGGATCAACTCGTTCGCCATGCTCGTCAAACGCGATCTTTAGTCCCCGCCCCTCGATATCCGGCATGCCATAAACCAAGTCTTCCTGAAACAACCACGTCGGCAGCGCTGGTGGCCGAAATCGCAGATCCCCTGCCGGAATTCCGAAGAAGAACACTTCCTGCCGTGAAGGAAAGATCCGCGCGTGGAGAACGTCCGGGAAAACTTTGCCAAGCCACGGGCCGCATGCAAAAACGAACTGCCCCGCGGCCACCCTTTCACCATCGCTGGTGGCCATCTCTGGCACGCGGCCGGATCCTGTCGGTCTCTGGACCTGCGCGCAGCGGTACTCCGCGCCAAGGCGTACGGCCTCTTCGACCACGAGAGCCACGGCGCGCCGCGCCAGCAGTACGCCGCTGTGCGGTTCCAGGAGCCCGCGCTTGATGCCATCGAACCCCACTTGCCTATAGCGACTCTCGAGAGTCGCGCGGTCCAACTCCTCGAACCTTACGCCGCAGCGCTCGAGAGTCGCGCTGGTCTGCTCTAACCGCATGTCCTGGTCACCAGCCATCCACAGCACCCCGGTTTCGAGAAAAAGTGGCTGTCGCGCCGCGGCAAGAAATTCTTTCCATTGTGCCAGTGAACGCTCGGACCATCTGGTGTACAGCTCGTCCGCGCCATAGCCCATTCGCAGGATGCGTGTTTCGCCCCCGGAGCTGGCCCGCGAATGGGCCGGACCGTAGGCATCGATCAGCGCCACGCGCTGGCCGCGTCTGACGAGATGCCACGCCGTCCACGCACCGAAGACACCCGCTCCGATCACCGCAACGTCGTATGTTTTTTGACGGTTCACCGCTCGAGCATCCTATCGCATCCTGTACCCCAACTAAAAACGCTTCCGTCAAACAGCCGGTAGCGATACCATTCTTCGTTTTGCGCCATTCTTCTGTGGGAGGTGGGTGTGACCGTTTTTCGCCGGCTGGTTTGCTCCCCGATCGGTGCTCTGGTTGCTCTCTTCCTGACTACCCTGGCCTTACCTGCCGAACAAGCCCAGCGCTCCGCGGTGGCCAACCCGAAAGAACGCTCTGCGGCCGCCCAGCCCGTCGACCATCCTCGGGTCGCAAGTTCCGTCGACTCCAAGACCTACGAAGGGATGAAATGGCGCCTCATCGGCCCATTCCGCGGTGGCCGGGCCCTTGCCGTGACGGGAGTCCTGAGCCAGCCGAACACTTACTATTTTGGTGCCGTGGCCGGCGGCGTTTGGAAAACCACGGACGGCGGCGTTTCCTGGGATGCACTCTTCGACAAGCAGACCACTTCTTCCATCGGCAGCATGGCGGTCTCCAACTCCGATCCCAACGTAATCTACGTCGGCACCGGCGAAGCCTGCATTCGCGGCAACATCTCCTTTGGCGATGGCGTCTATCGTTCGAACGACGGCGGCAAGACTTGGAACAACGTTGGACTGAAAGACACCCGCCACATCGGCAAGGTCATCGTCCATCCCACGAATCCCGACGTCGCCTTGGTCGCCGCTCTCGGCCATGCCTACGGCACGAACACGGAACGCGGCATCTTCCGCACTCGTGATGGCGGCAAGACCTGGGAGAAAGTTCTCTACCTCGACGATCGCACCGGCGGCATCGACATTGTTTTCGATCCGCAGAATCCCCACGTGCTTTTCGCCGCAATGTGGGAAGGCTACCGCACGCCTTGGATGCTCAACAGTGGCGGTGACAAAGACGGTCTCTACCGTTCGAACGACGACGGCACAACCTGGAAGCGCGTCGAAGGCAACGGTATGCCCGAGGGCCCGCTCGGCCGCATTGGCGTGGCCGTTTCCGGTGCCGATGCGAACGTGGTTTACGCGCTTATCGAAGCGAAAAAAGGCGGTCTCTACCGTAGCGATGACGGCGGCACCACTTGGGCCTTGATTAACGACGATCATCGTTTCCGTCAGCGTGCCTGGTATTTCACCCACGTTTGGGCTGACCCCAAGGATTCCAACAAGGTCTACATCGCCAACACCGGCCTGTTCCGTTCGAACAACGGCGGCAAATCGTTTGAACGCCTCAATGCCCCCCACGGCGATCATCACGGCTTGTGGATCGATCCCAACAATCCCAATCGCATGATCAACGGCAATGACGGCGGCGCCACCATCTCCATCGACGGTGGCAAGAACTGGTCCACCCAGGGCAATCAGCCGACGGCGCAGTTCTACCACGTGACCGCCGACAACGATTTCCCCTACCGCGTGTACGGCACGCAGCAGGACAATTCCTCCGTCGGTATCGCCACCGCCAGCGATCGTGGCTACATCGACCGAGCAGACTGGGACGCCGTCGGCGGAGGCGAGAGCGGCTACGTTGCCGTTGACCCGCGCGATGCACACATCGTTTACGCCGGCTCCTATTTCGGCAATATCACCAGGCTCGACCGGCACACCAACCAAACGCAAAACATCCAGCAGTGGCCGCTCGATCCCGACGGCTACAACGCTTCCGTGCAGAAGTATCGCTATACCTGGACGATGCCGATCGTATTTTCTCCGCATGACCCCAACTTGCTCTACCACTCCTCCCAGTTTCTGTTCCGTTCAAACGATGGCGGCCATTCCTGGCAAACCATCAGCCCGGACCTTACCCGCAACGACAAATCGAAGCAGCAGGACTCGGGCGGCCCCATCACGAAAGACCAGGCCAGTATTGAGTTCTATGATTTGATCTTCACCGTCGCGGAATCACCGCAACAAAGAGGTGTGATCTGGGTGGGCACCGACGATGGCCTGATCCAACTTACGCGTGACGATGGAAAAACTTGGACCAACGTGACTCCCAAAGGTTTTCCCGAATGGGCCATGATCAGCCTGATCGAACCATCGTGGTTCGAAGCGGGGACCGCCTACGCCGCCATTGACGCCCACAGGCTCGATGATTTCAAGCCCTACGTTTTCAAAACCAGCGACTTCGGCAAGACCTGGTCGCCAGTCGCTACCGGACTCCCCGACGGCTCTTACGTTCACGCCGTTCGCGAAGACCCCAAGCGCAAAGGACTGCTCTATGCCGGCACCGAAACGGGTGCGTGGGTTTCCTTTGATGACGGCGCGCACTGGCAGGCGCTGCAGCTGAATCTGCCGACCACTCCGGTCCACGACCTCATTATCCACGGCGACGATTTAGTCGTTGCCACGCACGGCCGCGCGTTCTGGGTACTCGATGACATCAGCCCGCTGCGGCAGGCGAACGCCTCCATCGCCGCTGAAGACGCGCACTTGTTCACTTCGCGTCCCGCGATTCGCACGCGGATGGGACGCGCGCGCCGCCGCCGCTACGCGGTCGGAGAAAATCCTCCCGAGGGTGCGGCGCTCTACTATTATTTGAAGGAAGAGCCCAAAGAGCACATCAAGCTGGAAGTGCTGGACGGGCAAGGAAAAGTCATCCGCGCATTCTCCAGCGAAGAAAAGAAAAAAGAAGGCGGCTCCGACGAGTGGGAGAGGGACGAAGCCGAGGAACACATTCCCGCGAAAGCCGGCTTGAATGAATTCACCTGGGACATGCGCTACGAGCCGCCCAAGAAAATTCCCGCCGCCATCTACGACGAAGGCGCACCCAGCGGTCCGCTCGTTCTTCCCGGGAACTATCAGGTGCGGCTGACCGTCGGAGCAGCCATTCTGGCGATCCGCGATCTCCGCGGGCAGTTGCAAGCGCTCGAAAAGCGTCTCGATCCGAGCGACGCAGCGAAGCCCGTTGTCGCCGCGGCCGTTGATCTTCGCAAGAAGATCAGCGCCATCGAGGAAGAACTCATCCAGGTGAATTCCAAAGCCAGCGAAGACGAACTCAACTACCCGACGAAGCTCAACAGCAAACTCGGCTATTTGCAGAATGCGGTCGATAGCGCGGACTCGCCGCCGACGGAAGGCGAACTCGGGGTTTACGCCGAACTCGACCTGCAACTCGAATCGCAGCTTGCGAAGTGGCGCGACGTTTTGTCGAAAGACGTCCCCGCGCTCAACGACACCATGCAGAAAAACAATGTGCCGCTCATCGCTCCATCCGCGGCCAAGGCTGACTAATTTCGGCGAACCCATCAAACCGTCATTCCAAGCGCAGCGGCCGACTTTTTCCCTCGTTCGCATAGCGAACGTCGGCCGCGCAGTCGAGGAATCTCTTTTCTTGCTCTCTGCGCGCTCTATTTGTGGAAGGCCACAGCGATTGACTTGGCCCAGTGCGAGAGGTGATTCAGCGATTCGGTGTGCGTGGGATCGAGGTGCAGCGGCGTGATGGAAACAGCGCCGGAGAAAATCGCGGCGTAATCCGTGTCCGGCTCGACATTTTTGTCCAGCTTTTGTTCGTATAGCCAGAAGTAACTGCGGCCGCGCGGATCTTTTCCTTCCGTCAACTGGTTGCGGGTGATTTTTTGCGATTGGCGCGTGAATTTCACTTCGCCGTTCCACGGCTCCGGGACGTTCACGTTGAGTAAAACCTGGTCCGGCAAGCCTTCCTTCAAAATCATTTCCGCGGCGGCGCGCGCCACGCGCGCGGAATTTTCAAATTTTACTTTTTCTTTTTTCGAGCACAGCGACATCGCCACCGACGGAATGTGGTGCAGCGCGCCTTCGCGGGCCGCCCCCACGGTTCCGGAGTAATAGACGTTTTCTCCGAGATTCGCGCCATGGTTGATTCCGGAAATCACCATGTCCGGCTTTTCCGGCAAAAGTTTGTGCAGCGCCACGATCACGCAATCCGCCGGCGTCCCATCGATGGCCCATTCGTGCTCCGCAATCTTGTTGCAGACGATCGGCTGCCGCAGGGTCAGCGACTGCGCCGTTCCGCTCTGCTCCCGGCTCGGCGCCACGATGCTCACGGTGGCAAATCCCTCCAGCGCCGCCGCCAGCGCCCGCAGCCCCTCTG
>QHYZ01000103.1 GCA_003225295.1 Acidobacteriota bacterium
GGATGTGCGCCGGACGCCAACCAGTCCAAAGGAACGGCGAGCGAACACCATGGAGTCGCGGGCTTCTGGCTCGGCCTCTGGCATGGCTTTATTGCACCATTTGTGTTCGTGGCCTCGCTGTTCAAAAGCAACCTCAGTATCTACGAAGTCCACAACAACGGAGGCTGGTACAACTTCGGCTACCTGTTCGGCCTGGCCTGCTTCTTCGGTGGTGGCGGCAACAGGACGGCACGTCGAAAGCAAATCCGCACAGCAAGTGCCTGATAACTGACAAGTGAAACTTGGATTGGTCTCATCCTGGCCGAGCGTTGGACTTGAGTTCGAAGGGTGGTAAAAGGTGTCGCTTGAAGTTCTTGAAAACAAAAACCAGAAGGAAGTGGCGCGCCCGGAGGGGTTCGAACCCCCGACCCCGTGCTCCGGAGGCACGTGCTCTATCCATCTGAGCTACGGGCGCACAATCGGATTGTATCATCAACTCGCTTTGCGCTTCTTGTCGAACGTCTTCTGGCCGCGTTTGAATGCGGCTTCCAATTTGCTCATCGCCTCTGTACGTTGCTCCAGACGCACTTTGATGTAGAACTCCATCGTAGTGCGTACGTTCGCGTGGCGCAGGATTGCTTGGGCTACTTTCGGGTCAGCGCCCAAGTCCCTCAAGTTCGATGCTAAACCACGACGGAAGGCGTGCCAACCATGCCACGGCACTCCCGCCTTTTTCAGAGTAGGACGGATGATACGCGCATTAAAATTATCCATCCGCAGCGGTTCTCCGGTCTCGCCGTGGAATACCCACTGGCTGTATCCGTTCCGCGCTTTGTGCGCTTCCAGGGCTTTCCGAACAACGGGCAAGAGTGGGAGGCTCTCTTCTCTTGCTTCAGTCTTTGTTTCATCTTCCTTCCCCTGCCAAACCGCACGTTTGATATTGAGCGTGTCACCCGTGAAATCTTCCCACTTCAATCCGACAAGTTCACTCTGGCTTAGACCTGTCAATGCTGCCGTCAGACAGAGCGTGTGCGCAGGCTCGTCATCCAGTACTGCAAGCAACGCGTAAATCTCGTCGAGCGTGTAAGCGTGTGTCTTCTTTGGCCTAGCACCTCTGGGCGTGATCACTTCATATACCGGATTGGCAGCGATGAGTCGCTTGTTCTTTGCATATTTGAATGCACCGCTTAAGAAATTCCGCGCATTCTTCAGCGACCTCTGTGCTCGATTCTTTTCAGAAGCTATCATCTTTAGGACTTCATGCACGTCTGCTGTGCTGACCTGGTGCATCGGGAGTCGGCAGAAAGATTCTTGCCGCTTGATTAGATTAAACTGGTGATGGTATCCGCGTGCGGTACTGGCTTTGAAGTCTCCGCATGCATCGACATACGGCAGAAAGACATCTTTCAAATATCGCCCAACTGTATCGACTGATTCCGGCGCGGCTCCGGCATTCAACGGAGCAAGAATTTTATCGGCTAGTTCCCGTACGCTGCTTTCACTGCGATGCTGGTCATCTACCATGTGCAGCCTCTCGACAATCCGTTGGCGTTTTGACTGCCCATTTACGAGTACGGTTTTCCGATAGCGCAGCACCCACCATTTCCCATGTTTGTAAATATTCCCTGTCTGCAATGTTTCCTCCCGCTACCCCTACTCTAACGTGGGCACAATTTGGGCACAATAGTACGAGAGTACCCGCATAAAATGCGGTGTTTTGGTGTGTAGTCGCTGGTCTCCGGAACCAGAGGTCGGGCGTTCGAATCGCCCCAGGCGCGCCACCACTTTTCTCTTGTCCGTTCAGGCGCTTGCGGCAGGGGCGTTCCGGCGTTTCGAACCATTTCGAGGTCGCCAGTGCCAATCAGTATGCCAGTTCCGCGCCTACCGCAGCCCTCTGCTCGTGGCCATCGCGGTAAACGGCCTCCACGACTTTGCCACTAAGACAGACTGGGGGCCGAACAATTGCCTCAGAACGCGTCCCAAGATCGATTATGAAATCGACTCCAACTACGGCTCACGGCGCGCCATAAATTCCAAGTGAGCGCGCGATGGCAGCGAGCCGCCGGTCGGTGCTCCAGAGCAGTACGCTTTCCAATGCCGCCGACGCCAGCAGATGTACATCGACCCAGCCAACACCCCGACCCATGAGGCGATGCCGCTCGACGAACGTCATCACTTCCTCATTCTCCACGATCGGCACGGATGGCAGTCTCCGGAGCAATTGCAGGATCTCAGAGCGGTGGCTTATGGATCCACATGCCAATTCGCCGATAATAAAAGGATGGCACTGAACTTCGGCGCGATGAAGAAGCGAGATGAGCTCGAGCTGGCCGTGGCGCAAATGCTCCACCCAGATCGAGGTATCCACAAGCATCAGCCGCTGGCCAGAAGGGCCCGAGGGCGGCGGCGTCGAATTTTCCGCAGACGCGGCTCGCTGCCGCCCATTGCCGCCAGCCTCTTAGCACTCTCACGGGCCACAAGGGCTTCCAGTCCGGCGTGAACCACGGCAGTCTTCTCCGTGATACCGCTGAGCCGTGCCGCTTGCTTGAGGAGGTCATCGTTAATGTTCAGAGTCGTCCGCATATGTATCAGTATGCATGATTCATGCATACGATTTCTAGAGGTAAGAATGAGAATAAGGATAGGCCACCGCATTTTTCCTTCACACTCCTCCAAGCTGGGCGTTGTCAGTCGCGAACTCACTCACTCTCCGGCGCCGCCAACGCTTCCGGACCACCCAAGTCTTGGGAAACGGATTGAGGGCTCTCTGGCGCGCAGCCTCGGTGTTCCGAAACGCAACTCTATCCACGTAATACATCAGTGCTAGATCAAAAGATCAAAACGGGATCTCGTCGTCGGACTGGCGCTTCTGATCCCCTCGTTGCGACAACGCGTAGCGGGCCCGGCGGGGTGGTTGCGGAATCGCCGGAATCGGCCACACGGGCGCTCCAGTCTCAAGCGCCTCCGCGATCTCCCGCAGTTCCTGGATCACCTGGGGCAGCACCTCCGGCGCGACCACGCCCTGCGCGAGCCACGCGTTCAGATCGTCGGCGAGATTCATGAGGTAGCAGACCAGATCCTCAACCGGCCACGCCGCCTCCCTGACGCCTTTCAGCGCCTCCACGGCCCGTTGCGGGGTCAGAAGCTTCGGCGACCCCGACCCCGATTTGTGCGGGTGATGGTCGAGGGGACCGCCCCCGAACCGCTTCCAGTAGCACGCTTCGATGAACTCGCCTACTGGGAGCTTCCAACGCTGCTGCGGGCTGGGACGTAGGCTGGGAAGTTTCTTCGGATTCATGTCGAGGCCGCGCGCCATCTCGACCTGCCGAGCATTGATTTGGCAGATCTTCTGCGCTTTTCTCCACGATTCCTCGTGGTACGGTCGACGCTTCCTCGCCATGCTACCACCACGTACTAGTCGATACCGGAGTTCAATTTAGTTGGCAACGCCGGAGAAAAATGTGCAAAACGATGGATCTCACCGGGGCAATTAACCGCCCCTACCGTCCGAGGCTGCCCCAAGCGGCGACGCACAACAGGAGGATACACCTTTCGGAGTGCGCCTAGTCAGTGTATCGTCTCCGGCTCACCGTCCTCGAGGTGCAAGCCCACTGCAGGTTCGATGGTGTTTTTTTCCCTGAGAGGCGTGGCGATCTTCGGATTCCGGACGGTTCGCGTGCCCCGCGTATGGGACGACCCCGGAGCGAAGGCTATCTTGTATCCGCTGTGTCCGCCGCCCCTGGTTTCGCTTGCCCCGCCGGAAAATGGCATCTACGATCTTGCCTTTCCAAATCAACTGTAATAGCACCCCACCAAAAGTTCGTTTACTTGGGAGTCGTGTCATGTTCCAAGTTTCTCCTGCCGGCGGGCCGGCGATCGGCAAATCTGGAGCAGTATTTGCGGGTTGCTTTGCGCAATACTCAAAAGTTTGAGAGCCGCGCTTGTTGGCCGCCGTGCGCCGTGTTCCCAACTCTGAACGACTTTGGGACTGACATTTAGAATATACGCAAACACGGATTGGCTGGCCCCTAGCGCCAGTCGTATTCTCTTGATCTGTCGGGGGCGCATGGGCTTGACGCGGGGAATTTCAGTAACTCGGAGTGCCACCTTGCGGCCCTTCTTCCGAGCAACGGCTTCCTGGAAACCCTCCATCAATGCGTCGAAAATCTGGATTTTCGTCGCCATTGTTAACTCCCCTTCAGTTCCCCGACCACAGTTCGCAGAGCGGTTTTCTGTTCCTCAGAGCCACGTTCCAGATCACCAATCAGCAGACCCAAGACACTCTCTTCCAGCACGGCCTTCCCACGCGAATGCATCTGTGAGGAAAGTTGATCATCCCAGATCGCATCGAGGGCGCAGCCGCGGAGAGACGGGCCAGCCGTGCTCACGGCGGAAACATAGTCAGCGGCGCTCATCCGCCATGGGTCGACGGCAAACCGCTGCATCAACATATTAGCGATAGCGATTCCTGGCGGGTCCAAATCGCCGTGGTAGCGCAGCCGGCAGCCGGTCCGGCACAGGAGGTCGAGCAGAAGCTGTGCGGCGGAGGCAGGCTGCCCTGCTGTGCAGATGAGCGGCAGGCTGCGCGGACCGAGACGCTGCGCTGCGGCTGCGATGACGCTGGGATTCTCGCAAACCGAGACCGTGCGGCTGTTCCATTCTCCGAAGACACGTTCGTCCGCCCTGCGAAGCTGGCGAACGGTGAGATGACATGGTTCGCCCGAGTCCGCCATCAGATTGAGCAACTGACCGATGAGCGTTGAGGCTGTGCCGCGTAGGTTGAGCACCAGCACAGGCGCAGAGAGTTCGTCGACCACGACGCCGACCAAGTCCCACAATTGGCGTCGGCAATCGGCAGCACGCGAGAGCTTAAGCCCTTGCTGGTGCGCGATCGCCTGCAAACAGAGGGTCGAAAGTGGTTTCCCGGCATCGAGCGCGTGGCTATCGCCGGTCGTGCGCGTTGCAAGTTCAGCCAGTGGAACCGCGGGCTGGGGAAGCTGGCGCAAGACGAACAAGGCCTGACGGAGAAGAATGTCGCCGAATATGCAATCGTCACCGCTGTATTTTTTGAGCAGGCCGGTCGAGCGAATCCTCGCGAGCCAGCCGCGGTACTGGGGCAGGTCCGCCATGGCCGCTTCGATGGAGCTAAACAGGTTCGTCCATCGTTGCGACGCGGAATCACGAGCGCGACGTTGGTCTTCAATCGGGCCGGCAATGGCCTGAACCGCTTCGACGAGCGAATCGCACATGCCGCTCTCGCACAGAATGCGTTCCATTTCGGCCAGTCGCACGACCAGCGGTGTTCCCGAGGAGGGGCGCCGCCCGAGAAAGTGATCGATTGCGGAACGCTCTTCCGCAGATACGCCTGGCAACGTCAGAGTGCCGCCAAGCGATTGGCCGAAGCGCAGACGCGCTGCCATGCCTTGGATGAGGCGGGCCAAC
Organism: Acidobacteriota bacterium; assembly: GCA_003225295.1. GTDB lineage: Bacteria > Acidobacteriota > Terriglobia > Acidiferrales > UBA7541 > Acidiferrum. The sequence goes on from QHYZ01000103.1 coordinate 5,422, forward strand.
GTGGCCTTGCCGAGTGCCTGCTGGAGGCGATCTGGATCGTGGATCATGTTGAGGGCCTGGCGTTGTGCTCGGGAAAGACCTCGACCGAAGAGACTTCGTCGATCTCCTGTGCCTTGCCGTTAACGTTCGCCATGGTCGAGCGACCATCCTGAGCATCGTTACCCCGCAAGCGTTCGCGGCCATTCCAGACCCAGCGTGAGGTCCATACCGCATCAACGCCCGCCCGTGCGGAAAGCTGATAAATCGCCAGCCCCGGCAGCGTGGCATAACAGCCCCATTCACGTTCGCTGGTCATGACGAAATCGAGGTCGAATTCGTGCAGCATGCCCATGCACTTGCTACGCATATCGGAATCGATGCCCACGAAGGCCTCATCCAGCAGGATCAGCCGCGGCGCGAACTTTCCCGCGCTGCCGTAATATGCAGCGGCTGCGGCGAATTGCGGGATGGTCAGCGCCAGCGCCTTTTCGCCGCCTGAAGCGGTGCCGTGCGTGCGCTTGGTGAGTCGCTGCCAATCGCCATCCTGTTTTCGTTCGACAAAAAATTGATGCCAGCGGCGATAGTCGAGCGCGATCGTGAGTTGTTCCTGCCAGGTGCCGGTCGTCTCGGTCTCTCGCACGGAGCGGATCTGCTCCTGAAGGAAATCGCCGAGCAACATGCGGTCCGCCTGCGACCAGGTGGAACTTTCTCCCATCAGCTTTTTTCTGGCCTCGTTAAACGCAGCCGGCCCCTCCGACAGCGCCTCCCACTTGAATTGCAGCATCATGCCGGTGCTGGTCGGGCGCAGTTGCAGTTGCTTGCTCATATCACGCACCAGTTCCGCGGCGCGGCGGATGAGCGATCCGAGCTCGACAGCGACATCGTGAATGAGATAGTTCTCAAGCACCTCGCGTTCCTTGGCGGTTAACAATGCGCCGCGATTGACGATTTCCTCGGCCAGCAAGGAACTGAAGTCGTTCATCCGTCGCCGCTCGCCTTGAAAAAGCACGGTCACCACCAACACATCGTTATCCGTGGTGTGCTCGGGGCGATAGTCGTGACTTTGCAGAGCATTGGTCACTTCCTGCACGTGCTGATAGATCAATTTCTGATTCTTTTCCCAGGCACCGTCGCTGTAATCGATCGCCTGGAGAGCGACGTCGATTCGCCTTGCTAGATCGACTGCCGCGGCGACGGAAAGTTCACCCTGCGTTTGCCCCGCAAGCAGCCGCTCCTCGGCGGCAGCGAGATGGAGCAGGCCCGTGTTGGCGAAGCGCAATAGATGTTCGATCGCCCGCGCGCGGTTGGCCGTATCCGCAGCGATCTCCCGTTCCATGTCGGCGATGGACGACACCAGCAGTCGGACGCGCTCTTGCGCCCCACCCAAAGTTTGAGCAGCTCCCTGTTGTTCCTTTTGAATGCGGTCGAGACGTCCCTCAACTTCGCGGAGCCGTCGCTGCACCTCTTCGACCGCTGCGCCAACCGTCTGATGAAGCATGGCGAATTCTGCATCGGCAGCGGCGGTCTTCTGCTCCGCTTCCTGCTTCGCCGAGTGCAATCGATCCTCGCGAAGGCGGTTGCTTTCCAACCGTGATCGCTCTTCACGCAAGGCCAGGTCCGCAAACATCCGCTCGCGAGCCGCGGGCCAGAGCGAGCCCAGGACCTGCTGGTACTCGCCGAGGGCATCTTCGAGCGACCGCAAACGGTCGATCCACTCGCGCAGGCCCAGATCGACCGCTGTCGCATCCCGCGCCGTGGTCTTGCGTTCGAACACTTCTGCGGCCGCACCAACACGCGCCTCCGCCTCGCGCAAGCGAACTCGTCTCTGCGTCAGCTGCTGTCGCTGCGCATCCCGTTCGGCAACGGACAGGCGCACGCTGCCGTCATCGGGCGCGTGCGCCGCCTCCGCCTTTGCCGCGGCGTCCCGTTGATCGAGTTCCGTCATTGCCGCGCGAATCGCCGAGAGCGCCTGCCGCAAGGCCATCAGCTCGTCATCCAACTCTCGCAGCCGCCGCAACCGCGCGGCTTCGCGTGCCGCCTGACCAATGTGTTGCGCGGCAGGCTTCGTCCACCGCCCGAGCTTCGGACCAATTCGCCATCGTCCCGCGAGATCCACCCACACTGGGCCGCTGTCTTCTCCAAACCCGATCCGGTGAATAATGCGGGCAATCACCTCCACCGGCACTCCTGCAGGGCCGCCCGTGCGGTCACCCGACGGACGAAGCACATCCGCCAGCGTCGGATAGCTCGGCAAAGCCTCCTGCGGTTCCTCATCCAGCAGGAACGTGTCTAAACGTTCTTCCTTGCTTCGGATCGCTCCCTCAGGATTCACCCACGCGTCCAGCAAACCGGACGATTCCATGGCCGCCTCAATAGCAGCCCTGTGCTCGGCAGGCACATGCTCAAAGAACTCACAAAGCATCCAGAATGGCGCCCCATCGCGTGCGCGGCGAGATTCGGGATCGCGCGTATACGGCGGGGGCGGAGGCTGATGCTCGCCCTTAGAAAGCCGCTCCTGTTCGTCGCAAAGTACGCGCAACTTTTCTTCAGCCGACCGCAATTCCTGCTCCTTCGCTGCCCGCTCGGATGCCACGCTGCGGTGGAAGTTCTCCATCGCCTGATCCACGGCCGCACGCACAGGGCTGGTTGCGGCCATGTTCTCCTCACACCACGAGGAAATCTCGGGCACGACTTCAGGAACCGCCGCCGGCGCCAACACGACAACAGCGGCACACCACTGGCGATACGCTTCCGCCAACGCGCCAATCGAAGCAAGGACTTCTCTCTCCGCGGCGCTGACCGCCTCGGCCCCTTCGGAGACCCGTTCTTGCTCCTGGTCGCGCTTGTCCGAGGCAGCCTGAAATACGCGCCTCGCAGCATCCACGTCCGCATTCAGCTCATCGAGCAGCCGAGCCGCCCGACGCCGCTCGCGAACCGCCGCAGTGAGCGAGCGATGGACTTCCTCGAGTAGCGTCGCGTTGTTCGTTTCTGCCATCACGCCTTGTAGAATCCCCTCGTCGTGTTCTCTATCCATGCCGCATGCAGCGGCGGCGAGATGCGCTTCGTCAATGTATTTCTTCAGAGCGGCAGACGCTGTCTGAACGCGCTCCTGGTATCGTTCGACCGCTCGCTCACAAATTTCCCGCTCCCGCAACGATTCCCCATGCTCGTCGGCAGCTCTTTCGGCATCGCGCCTGCGATCCGCGGCGCGTTTCGCGGCGGCATCGAGATCCCGTGCGGATCGCATTTCGGGACTGCTCTCCAGCGTCTGCTTCTCTCCCAGCGCAGTTGCCAGCTCCAGTGACAGCTCCTCCAGCCGGACCAGCAATGACTTGCTTTGTTCCTTTGCCTGATCGCAAGCGCTCTCCGCCTCTCGGAGTTTCCGTTGGCGACTTTCATACACACTGTGCGCCTTGCGCACTTCTTCGGATCGTCGGCAAGCCAGTATTGCGGCATATTGGCGATACTCCTTCAGAAACGCATCCGCCGACCGCTTGGCCGCGACCAGGTTCTCGAGCGCGAGCCGGTCTTCTTCCAGGCCGCGCATGGCCTCGGCCACCTGCGTGATAATCGTTTGCGATACCGGTGGCAGCGCGTTGCTCAGCGCATTCGACAGCCGCCCTTCATCCAACTGGCGCGCCAGCTGAGGCTGGCGCAGCTCAATCAGCAGATCGATCAATGCCTCGTAACGATCCTGCCGCAATCCAAACATCCGGCGGTTCACTTCCGCCCGATATTCTGAGGCAGTCGTGAACAGCTGGCCGGTGCCACCGAGCGCTTCGAGCAGCGCGTCTTTTGACAGTGGGTTGCCTTGCGAGGAGCAAAGCGCAAGATCACGCCCAATCCTTTGCGGCGTGACGAAAAACCACCTCCCAGCGATGCCTTTCCCGCTCACCGCGCGCACGCCGCATCCGAGTGTGAGGTAATGGTCGCAGCCGACATCGTCCCGGCGGCCGAACTCGATCCAGGTGTAACCAAGACGGTCATCATACTTGCCCATTAACAAGTTCCACTCAAATCGCTTGGCGGAATCGCCGTCGGGCTCGACACGATGCGGCGAGGTCTCTCCATCGAGCAGAAACGGGAGTTGCATGGCCAGCACCCGGCTTTTTCCCGTGCCGTTGTTTCCCCGCAGCAGCAGCCGACCGCAATGGAAGTGAAATTCTTGATAGTCGTAGCGATACAGATTTACCAGTCCCGACCGTAGCGGCTGCCAGCGCGCACTGGCCGCCTGCGGTAGCGGAATCGCCTGACGTCTCACCGTATCCATGTTTTCCACTCGATCCGCACAGACCCTCAGTTATTTCCTGAAGTCACGGAGTACTTTCTCTCATCGGTGACGCATCGTCACGTAGAGTACCAACCGCAAAACGGCCGATCGTCGGCAAGGGCGTAACCGCCTGCTTCTTCGGGTCTACTTCAATCAACCTCAACATTTCCATGCGACCCAGCGCTTCATACAGCAACACGCCGGCTGCGCCTGGCTCGCCGACGTCCTTCCGCCAGTGATGTCGATGCTGCCGAATCAGCGACTCGACATGGCCCTCCAGCTCGGAAATGCTCAAGGGGTCCGTCCGTTCGTCACGAAGGCGGTTCGCGAGATGCTCGGCAATCAGCAGCGTGGCATGGCCGTCTGTGCCCTCTTCCGGCATCTTCACGTCGGTCATCAGTTCATCCGGGTCGATCATCGCCACACCCTCGCGCCGGGTCTCCTGAACCAATCCGGTTGCGACTTCAATTTCTTTCACGATCGAAGGGCGCTGCGACACAAAATACGCGCGTTCTTCCTCGCTGAGCGCCGAATAGTACGTTACCGGGTCGTTCAGCAATCGGCGAAACAATCGCGTGCGCAGCCGGCGATGCCGGCCCTCTTCGGTGTCCGGAAACGGCTCGTCCACCATAGCGTTGATGCGCTCTTCAGTCGATCGTGCAGCCATCGTTGACGGCCCGCGCCGCACGTTCAGCATCGCCGCCAATGCCGCACCGTTGATGTTGTACAGTACGTCTTGCTCCGGAGAGGTCAGGAAGTGCTGTTCGTCACCGTCCACCCGCGTCAAAACACGCAGATCGATCAGGTGCTTGATGACTTCCACAAGATCCCGGCGATGCTCGCGCAGCGCTAAGTCAAAGGAAACACCTTTGCGGTCCAACTGCGGATCGGCAGCAAACTCGCCGGCGATGGCATCCGCCAACCGCCGCAGCACCGTTTGCCGCTCGGATTTCTCCAGCACTGCCAGCGCCAGACACAGCACCACGTACCGCCGCCGCGCGAATGGCTGCTCCTTGCTGTCGAGCAGCGGCCGCGTGGAATCGTTGAGTTCGCCAGGCGTCTTGCGCAGGCGCGCCAGCTCGCTTTCGACGTGCAGCGTCCATTGGCAATGCCTCATGAACCACTCCCGCAGCCACGCCGCATGCCGGCGAACCAGGATGAAATCGGCAGCCCCTTTCTCGCCAGGCGTCAGCAGTGGCCGCCGCAACAGCGCTGCAATCGCACGCCGCCGCTCATACACGGTTTGGGCCTGCAAGCTACTCGATATCGTCTGCCGCGGTAAGGACGTATCCATGTCCATATCTATCCCTCCGCTACCAGCGATGGCGGAACTTCCAGCCGCCACGCGTCATCCGCTTCTTCGCCATCCTCCGCAAGGGGACGAATCATCAGATAGTGGTCTTCGCCGATCAGTACACCCGCAGTCGCGCGGATTACGGCCATGGCCCCATCCTCGGTCGGCTCAAGATCGATCTGCAGAACGCCATCGCTGGATGTCACCGAGACCGCCGCTGCGGATCCAGATTTGGCCGCCAGCGCATCGGCGAGAACATCAAGAAACAACTGAAACGCTCCCTCTGGCAACTCGTCAAGCTGCGACAGACGTACGCGCCGCCCGGCCCCCAGTATCTGCAGCCACTGGCTGATCTCCCCCGCCTCCTGAAGTGCCAGCTGGCCGAGCTTCGCTCTTTCCGCACTCCGGTCAATCACGTTCTGCGGCCGTCCCCGCGCCGCGTATCGCCCGGAATTGTGCAGCCGCGGCGAAATCCGTACCGGCGGGGCATCAATCCAGCGCGTCGTTGACGACACAGGCTCGGCGCCGCGCTGGTCCAGCGTGTCGGCGTCAATCGATAGATGCCGACAGGAATCGAGGGCAAACGCGCCCCGCCACAGTCGATGGGCCGCTTGATCATCCTCCGCTTCTGCAAACCACAGAGCCAGTGCCCGCAGGTCGGCTGCCCGATCGCTCCGCCCCGCTCGCCGGTCATTGATCCCCGTCACTGCCGCTACGAGAGAGGGAATCGCCGCCCGTGCCGCGCCGCGCAACTCCTCTGCTTGCGACGGCCGCTTGTCGCTCCCGACAAACCAGGAACAAAGCCCCTCCCAGCGCTGCTGCCACGCTCGCCGCGCCACCGCCCGGTCTTCGTCGGTCACCGTCAGCCGATCAACCAATTCTCGCTCCGCTGCCCGATGTAGAAGGGGTGCGATCCTCTCCGGTTCAATCGACCGAATCGTCATAGCTATTTCATGCCCCGCCAGAACTAGCTGCGACAAGAACCGCTCCAGATAGTCGATCAGCCGTTGTTTGTAGATGAGAAAGGATTCGACATTCAGCCCCTGCAGCTCGATCCGCCGCTGCAAGCCTCCAATGAACCGCTGCGCCTGCGCCGTGAGCTCATCGAACCGCTGCCTCAAGAGCGAAAACGCATTGAATACGTCCGCATCGTCAACTTTTTCCTGCCGCGAAAGGAAGATGACCTGGTCGAGCTGTTTGCGTATGTCGTCGAGTGCCGCCGCCTGCAATTCGCCCGGCTGCCGGAGCGATTGCTCGAACACCGCCAGCGCCGCTTCCGCCGCCTCGCCCGCAGCAGACATCTGATACAGGTTCCGGACCCGCCAAAAGTCATCCACCGTCAACACTTCCGCAGTGTCGGGATGCGCCTCCAGATTCCCCCACGCCATTAACTGCTGCAACATCATTTCAACCGCCGTCGCATCCGCGTACCTCATGCCATCGTCCGCCAACTGCCGTTCCACATCCGTTGGCCGGAGATGTATGACAAACCGGGCCTTGGCCTGCGTAAAGACATTCAGTACGGTGCGATACGTCACGCACTTTTCGGCTGTGAGATGCGCGAAGACGTTGTAGTTTGACGACGATGCCAACCCTGGCCTCCTACTTCCTCATCATCGACGGGAGTCGGACCCTTGCTCTGCCTGGGGATGCGGGACAAAAAGTATGGCTATTCCTGAAAACCATTGCAAATTCGTCGAGAATCCAACGCTGCTGATCTTCCTCCTTGGCCGCTGCAACGCATGCAACTTGCAAAGGGACTATCTTGTTGGACGGACTGCCACAAATGTTATTCATCTTTGTCCAACAATCGTGCTGAGAACGAACCTCCTCTCGCCCGCTATGGCCACCGTCACCGTATTCGATCAATCCTCGGCCGCCCCTGTAGTAACCAGCAAGGATGATGGAATCTAAATCAAGCGCGGCTGATATATCTCGCGTGGCGAGCCGTCCGTTCTTTCCAACATCTTCGTGAAATCCATGGGCTTGACCTCATGCTCGACACAAACATCCGCGGCTGACACCTTAACGAGGTTGAGCGCCGGGGCGATTCCGGGAACCTGTTCGTCGCCACCGGTCCACATAATGCAGCGGCCGTGTCCTCAGCCGTATATCGAAACGCCATCCATATCTTGACCGTCGCGCGACATCAGCGCACCGCCACAGGAAGAAACTATCATATTCGTATTTTATTCGCCATAACCGAATCTGAAGACCAGCCCGCGGGGTGACTTGCCGTGGCAAACGACCTGCCGCGCGTTGGCGCAAAGAGATGAGTAAGGGTAGGAACTCTGAGTCTGTATTAGTGAGGGTATTCGCGATGAACCACCGCGAGAGAGTGAATTGCGCAGGTTCTTCCTTAAGATATACCATTGGAATGTATATCAAGGAGGGGCAATGCGGGTATCAAAATGGGGCAATAGTCTGGCGGTGCGGTTGCCCACGGCAGTGGTCGACGCGCTCGATCTCAAAGAAGGCGACCAGATCGAGATTCGAATTGCGCGTGAGCGGGTGTTCGAGGTGAGCCGCGATCAAAGCAAACCTCACGCGCTCGCCCGGCTACGCAAACTCCGGCGTCCTCTGCCTCCCGGATTTGTTTTTGACCGAGAAGAGGCCGATGACCGTTAAGGCTTTCTTCGATGCTAATGTGCTGATCTATGCAGTAGCGGAGAACGATCCACGCAGCGCGCAAGCTGAAGTACTCCTCGCATCAGGAGGAGTACTCAGCGTTCAGATCTTGAACGAATTTGTCTCCGTCACTCGCCGAAAAATCTTGATGTCTTGGAGTGACGTGAGCGAAGCGTTGGATGCTTTTCGAGTTCTTTGTCCCTCTCCGCTCCCCATCACCATTGAAATCCACGAAGCGGCACTCAAGATTGCCGAGAAGCACGGTTACAACATCTATGATGCGTTGGTCATTGCCGCTGCCTTGGAAGCTGGGTGCACCACTCTCTATTCCGAAAACCTTCACGATGGCCTGACGATTGATGGGCAACTCACAATTCGAAACCCCTTCGCTAGATCATCCGGTTAGCGGTCTCTACGACTTCAAATCGAGAGAGATATATCTCTCCCATGCTAGAGCCGCGAAAAGCACGCTGTTCCACGACGAGGAACACTGTGTTGTGTGAAATTCCGGCCTTCGTGTCCGCTAGGAGAATCGAAGAGCTCATGAATGCGGTGCTAAAAGTGGACTTGTGGCCTTCAGCGTAGAATCGAAATCCTCGTTCGCACAAGAACCCTCGATAGCTTTCGCCTTCGCAAGCTGTCCCTCTTCATTGACTTGGTTGCGGCTGCAACCTAAGATGAGCGCCAGATGACGGATTCCTCATCTCTGATCGGGCAGACCATCTCGCATTACCGCATGATCGAGAGGATCGGTGCTGGCGGAATGGGAGAGGTGTACCGCGCCCGGGACGAGCACCTCGACCGCGAAGTTGCCATCAAGGTCCTTCCTCAGCGAACCCTCATAGATGAACATGCCCGAAAGCTTCTGCACAAAGAAGCCGTGACACTTTCCAAACTAAACCACTCTCATATTGCGACCATATACGACTTCGATACTCAACAGGGTTTGGATTTCCTCGTGATGGAATATGTGAGCGGGGAGACGCTCTCGCAGCACCTGTCGGCTTCGGTGCTCTCTGAGAAGGAAGTGGCGGCACTGGGCCTGCAAATTGTCCAGGCTCTGGAAGAGGCCCACGAGCACGGCATCATTCATCGCGATCTGAAGCCCGCGAACATCGCGATTACTTCGAAAGGACGAGTGAAGGTATTGGACTTCGGCTTGGCGAAATTATTTGATCCGACCCGAGGTGGATTGAAAGCGGAAACACTGACGCAAAGCGTGGATGATTCCAATCTGATTGGAACCCTGCCATACATGGCGCCGGAGCAAGTGAACGGGGAGCACATCGACGCACGCGCCGACATTTGGGCCGCGGGCTGCGTGCTCTACGAGATGGCGACTCATCAGCGGTCGTTTCGCGAGGAATCTACGGCACGCCTGTTTGATTCGATTCTGCATCAAGTGGTGGTCGCGCCGCGAGCGCTGAATCCAAGGATCTCGCCGGAGATGGAACGGATCATTCTGAAGTGCCTGGCGAAGGAACCAGAGAACCGCTATCAGTCTGCCAAAGAATTACTCGTGGACCTCCGCCGCCTCACCGGGAACTCAACTACGGTGGTCGGTCACCAAAAACACCCTCTGTGGAAGCTTGTGTCGAAACTCGCCACACTCCTGATCGCTCTGGCACTCGGCACCGCTTACTTCGTCTCGCGGCGCTATTGGCCGCAAAGCGCTGCTGCACAGCGAATCATGTTGGCGGTACTCCCTTTCGAAAACCTCAGCGGCGACCCCAAGCAGGAATACTTCAGCGATGGCCTCACGGAGGAGATGATTTCGCAGTTGGGGAGGTGGCAGCCTCAGCGGCTCGGCGTCATCGCCAGAACCTCCACGACGCACTACAAAGGATCCAAGAAACGCATTGACCAGATCGGGCACGAACTCGGCGTGAGCTACGTTCTGGAGGGCAGTGTCCGCCGCGAGGAGGACCGTGTCCGGATCGCCACGGAACTCATTCACGTCGTCGATCAGACTCCTCTTTGGTCAGAGACCTATGAGCGCCAAGCCGCTGATGTATTTGCCGTGCAGAGCGAAGTCGCGAGCCGCATCACCCAATCGCTGGCTCTCGAATTGCTCCCCTCCCAGCGAGCCTCGTTACTTCGTTCCCCGACCAAGGATTCCGCCGCGCACGAAGCTTATCTCAAGGGCCTCTATTATTTGAACAATGTCACGGGCGAGAATTACGAGCGAGCTAGAACCCATTTGGAGCGAGCGATAGAACTTGATCCCCGCTATGCTCCTGCATATGCAGCGCTAGCTGAATATTATTGGGGCACCGATAAACTGCCGCCGCAGCTAGCCATGCCGAAAGCCGAGGAGTTTACCCTGAAGAGCCTGCAGCTTGATGAGTCGCTTCCCGAGGCCCACAGCGCACTTGCGGGCATTCGTTTTTATTACAATTGGGACTGGTCCGCCGCCGAGAAAGAATTCACGCGGTCACTGGAATTAAACCCCAGCGGGGCAGAGACGCACCGCTTGTACTCCCTGTATCTGGCCTCGGTCAGTGGTGCGGATCAGGCCGTACGGGAGATACGCCGTGCCCAGCAGCTCGATCCTCTCTCTCTCAACATCAACACCTCCGCAGGATGGGTATTCAATTACACTCGCCAGTACGACCAGGCGATCGAGCAGTGCCGGAAGGCGCTGGAGATCGATCCCGACTATGTCTCCGCGCACGATTGTCTGGGTGAGGGCTACCTCGCCAAAGGAATGTTTGAGCAGGCTGTCGCGGAGTTCCGACGAGCCGCTTCGGGCGGCGAACCGGTGCGCACTGTGGGTCTGGCCCGAGCCTACGGAATCATGGGGAGGAGAAACGAAGCGCGGAAGGTCTTGGACGAATTAACGAAGGCGTCCAGGCAAAGTTATTTCCCGCCGTATCTTTTCGGCGCGATCCACGTAGCTCTCGGCGAAAACCAACTGGGTCTCGTTTGGCTCGAAGAGGCCTACACCCACCGCGACCCGTACATGGTGCATCTTAAGAGGGACGCAACTTTCGACCCCCTTCGCTCGGATCCCCGCTTTCAGGATCTCTTGCGCCGAATGAGCTTCCCGCAGTAGAGCGCCTGCCGCCCCGTGATGATGTTTCGCGGTCAATGTCCTATGGCGTGTTCCGGGAGAGCCGTACAACTGCATAGACTTTGCCTGTGATCGATAGTGACCAACCAACTGACATCGTCCGATTTTTCGCCCCCCGGTTCCGGCAGCTTACATCCCTCTGTGATAGTCACCAGAGCATCAAACACGGGTTTTCCGGTCTGTGTTCCGTCAACAAATGCCTTAAACACCTTGCTATCGTTCCTGAACTCCTTATAGACTGCCGGCGGCAGTCGCAGCAGCGCGAGCTGCGGCCACTTTGGGTCGCCTGCTGCAGATTTCCAAACCTCCAAAACCAGAACGTCTTCCTCTTTGCCTCTCTCAGACTTGAAAGTCACATGTTTCCAATTGACCGGTTTAGCATTTTGTTTCTCGTCCGCAAAAGAGGGCTGGCTTGCATGCCACCCCACTAGAGCACAGACGAAAATTAGAGCACAGACCAAAGTCCCTGGGATCAGGATATTGAGTCGCTTCATGAAACCCTCCTCTAGTTAGTACATGGCCGTGTAATCGTATTTGAATCGGGTCCAGAATCCAAGACAGGTCGTTATCTGCTGTCAAGTCCATTTGACCCCGCCAACTTTCGCGACGGATTTCAAGTCTACGAGTGATATGACGTTAACCAGGCAGTTGGCTCAAACTCTGGCCCAAACTCTCACACACGTTGTCTCCGTCGACCTCCACGTGGATGCACAGCATATCCTAGATGTCGCACCTAGAATATTGGACGGAAGCGCGTAGCCGATTACAATTCATTCTTGACTGTAAGATTGCGAGCCCGCTGGGCTATATTGAACGCCATGGGCTTCCCTGCGCGGCTCGCTCGGCGTCTAATAATGACGGAGGTGATTGTCTTATGATTCGGCACTTATCAATCGTCACGTGCATTTGCCTGGCGGCAACTGGCTTGGCAGCTACTGGTCTGGCCGCGCAACTTCGAAGACCAGATTTCAGCGGCACTTGGCAAGTAGACCCGATACGTAGTTCGAAGGAAACGCGGCTCGTCAGATGGATCGAGCCGCCGCCCACCAACGGATGGTTTTTCTCGTTGGTGCCCGAGAGGTTTACACACCACGAGCCTTATTTGGTGATCGTCGACGCGCATGGTCAACGAATTAAAATGACGACTGACGGCAAGGAGAAAGTAAATCAGCTGTCCAGTGGGTTGGTGCACCGTTCCAAAACGAGATGGGACGGGAACGAGTTGGTTACGGAGTGGAGCATAGAGCGCGATGGCAAGACAAGCGTGCGCGGCATGGACCGGCGCTCCCTTTCAGCAGACGGCGAGGAGCTGATAGATGATAGGACAATTGCGGTCTCCTTCGCCGAGCAGCACTTTCGCATCGTGTGGGTCAAGAACGAATAGGTAAGCAAACGGGCGTAATCGGAAACTTGGGCACTCAACGACGCCGTTTACCCGCGACCTGGCGGGGCTTTCAAAGCAAGATATTTGTCGTTCCACCATTTGACCAGCTGTCCGTGTTCCTCGTGGCTGACCCAGACAAGGTTTTCGCCGACACCGGCGTCACCACCGAGCGCGATTGGTTTCACATACCATTTTATTTTTCCGGTAAAGCGCCCGTCAGGTTGCAAGGCAGTTTTTCCGTCGGGGACAGAAAACGATGAAGGTATAGCGTGTCAAGAGGAAGAGTAGGAATCGAATAAGTCTGACCGGCTGCGTTTCGTACAATGAAATCATCCCAGCGTCGCAGCCCCAGAACTTTGAACCCAGGCAACAATCGCAAGACTTCATAACGCTCCGATACCGCTGCTGCTTCCGACTCATCGAACAGGACCAAGTAATCTTCGCCGTGCCAATCTCGCGCATGTTCACTCCCAGCTACGTGTTGATGGTCGGAAGTATTCAAATGTCTATGCTCCACGGAAAAAACAACGGTAGTAAACCTCGGAAAGAGGGCTAACTCTTGTTTCGCGTCCATCTGACGAGCCCCCTTCGAGGCAGATTCCATGTGGACGCGAACGACGCAGATTTCCCCGGAAGAGCGAACACCACCTACCACACGGTGTGCACCTTGAGGCTACGCGGAATTCTAAGGGATGGTTTGTAATGACAATCTTCGAAATCAAGCTTGTCCACGTAAACGAGCAGCCGTACGTAGTCGTCTTTGGCACTTCCATTGCCACGAATGCCACAAGATTCGACGTCGACGGCCTGCCCGGGAGGCAGAGGTGACGAGCTGACCGTTCCGGAGCCTCCACCCGCACCACCGATCGTGGAAAGCATAAGCATGATTTCGAATTGCTGAACGGTCCGATCGCTCCGGTTCTGAATCCTGTACTTGGCGCAGTCTCGTTCAGTATGTTGCTCGTGGGAAACGGAAACCCACATTCCGGTCAGGTCCACGGAAACCACCTCGATTGGAGAGTCAGGCTGTTCGACGACGTACACCAGCGGCGCGATGTCGTCTGGCCCGCTGACCATGGGCTGCGCTGGTTCGCCATGAACAGCAAAACCACATGAATTACCGCTCTGTTGCGACTGTCGAGCTAGGCCGAAGCCGAAACTCACAACCAGCAGAAGCAAAACCAAGAACGTTACTCTCGTTTTCATGTTGTGCCTCCCCGGCGTGTGATCATACAGCACTGTATTCGTCCCTTAAACTTTCAACTTCAAAGTCCCGATTAGTTCCCGTCTATATGACATTCGCGAGTGAGTTCACATCTCCGCCAACGTGCTTACCGGACATGGAACACCTTGATCGGTATCATTTTGGCCGGGGCAGGCGGGATGCGGCAAGAGAAGGGTGTACAATGCGCTCGTTTTTTAAAGGCAAGAGGAGAGTCAGTTCCGATGGGTGAAAATCCTACTCCGCGAAGCATCTGGTGGGGGCGCGCGGATTGGTTCGTCTTCGTCCCCTGGTTCCTCGTGTTGGCCAGCTTTTGGATCTATCTTTTTGGGCCAGACCGCGCGCCATGGACGGAAGCGATGCACGAGTTCTATGGAATGCGCCATACCGCCGAAATCCACACACCCTGGGTGATGTTCGGATCACTGCCTATTATTCTTTATTCGTTTACGCTCTTCCTGCGTCGCCGGCTTCTGTTCGGGCGGGTTGCAAGATCATGGACGATCGCAATCGCGATCTTGTTCATCGTCCTGGCAGCAGCCACCGGCCTGGAGGCCTTGGCCACCTACGCCAGTTCGTTTCTGTGATCCGTGCTATTGCCAGGGGCTATTTTGGCGCTGGCAAGCGTACGAAAAAGCAAAGCCACTGGACTCCGCGGTAGCCGAGGGGCCTTGCTAACGCCCCCGAGAGCTTTGGCATCGAGATAATCGGTTCGTTGACAGTGGCTTGCAGAAATATATAGTGGAGGTTGTCTGGTTTTGCCTCCTTCATAGCTCCGAGAACCTTAGTTTTTGCGTAGCTTCGTGATCCTGCGTCCTCGCCCACCGTGGCAGGGCACACTACGGCTGACGTTGCGAAGCGCTCGGGCTGATCAGATGCAAATCGACTAGAAGACGAGGGACTTCGATGCAAGCATCAGGTGGAACCGGAACTCCGGAGCGGGAGCGATGGAAGAACGTAGAAGAGTTATGCGACCGCTACCTGGGCGGGCGCCCGTCCGAAGCCGCACTTCAAGTGCTCAGGAACGCAGAACAGCAACGGCCGGAAGTGCGCGATTTCGTGGAGCGCGCGTTTCGGCTCATGGCACTCTCGAAGTTCGATCCGCGCGATTTTTCTCCCTTCGTGGCACGCTTCTTCACAGTGATAGCGCCAGGCATTTTGCCTGGCGCCTGGGGAGGAATCGTGCCGCCCTTCACGCTCCCGGGGCGGCATAGGAAAATCGATGCCTATTTGCGCGCGAATGAATGGGCGAACTTCGAGCCAGGGACGGTCTTGTTGGATGTGGGATGCGGGTTTCCTCCTCAGACTTCCATTGAAGCGGCGGAGGCGTTTCCGGAATGGCGAATCGTTGGCGCGGATCCGACTTTTGAACAATATCTCCTGTACGACGAACGCGAGAACTATGCATGTCTCGACCGGACGGGAAGAGTGCGGTATTTTCAAGCCAGCCGCCCGGAAGAGTTTCTCCCCCTGTACTCCGATCGGGACGCTACGATTCAGCATTTTTCGCAGGCGTTCGCACAACTGCTCCCCAGTCTTCCCACCGATGAGGGAACACTATCCACTGCGGAACACGACGGCAGGCGTCTGGTCCGCCATCCTTTGAGTGCCTACGAGCGATCCAACCTCACATTCGTTCAGGGGGGATTTGGATCAAGCGGCTTGCCGGAAGCGGGAGTCGTGCGCAGTTTCAACGTGCTTATCTACTACGACGCGGATTTTCGACGCGAGGCGGAGGAATGGGTGGCGCAGGTTCTGCGGCCGGGGGGATTGTTCGTTTGCGGCCGGGACGACTCGGAATCGCTAAATGCTCATTATTCGGTGTACCGCAGCGAGGGCGGTCGGCTAGTGGAGAAGGAATTTGCGTTCGGCGTAGAAACAGTCCGTCATTCCGTCTGGTTTGCTCTGCACGATGGCGAGCGGGAGACCTGGCGGCTTGCGGAATTGTTGGGAACTCTGCGGTCCGATCGGGAGTTTCTGCACGATTACGACACCCGGTTGGACGCTCTGTTGGCAGAAAACAGGATGGCCATTCGGGATGAGAAAGGATGTCTCGTTGAGCCGCCCGACCCCATCGAGGCGGCGCGGGCGCTTCCGGTCTACCAAGAGATCGCGCATGAGATCGAGGGGGAGTTCGCCGATAGGGCTGTATCCGTGCTTAAGCGAGCGGGCCTGCATGCGTGGCGAAATCCAGTGGGACACATCGCCGTCGGTGCCTGACAGGTCATCGTTCTGGACGCCGCTGAGTTGCCCGGTTACGTCCGTTCCTAACGGGTTGAGCGCATGGACCCGCCGATTTCGTTCCACATGGCCTGATTAAACGCCGAAATCGTACAAGTGGATCTCCGGTTATACACGGGAGTTAGGCCGAATTCGGTCAGCAGAGTCCTATCTTCTTCCGAACTTTATCGACAAATTCCGGGTCTAAGGCGTATTTGGTTTGCAGGCTCTTCCCCGTGAGGCATGGACTACTGTTTAGTAATACTAAATAGTCTGCATCCGTTTGTTTGTGAAAATAATCCAAGTTCTCTTGTAAATGCGGTGTGGACGATGGAATTTGAGCATAATGCTGCATTTCGAAGGTAGGTTGTCCTGCCCAGACGGCGTGGGGTGCTGCTAGAGTTACCGATATACATTCTTTCTCGCATCCGCGTTGTTTAAAGACCCCGGCAACCGCATGGCGCATGTCCAAAGGTTGGTCGATCCAAAGCAAAGGAGCCAGCGCTCTTGAATCAATGGACTGTCTAGCGCCAAGAACATTGATTGCTTCCAGTCGTCCGTCGGGGAAGGCGTTTCGATCTTGTGCCAGCTTCTCGATGAACTGCATAGCTTCCGGTGAAGGGTATTCTGCGAGCCGCCTGACGCTGGCAGGGTCCCCACCACTCGCGATTGCGTACAAAGCATTCATCTCGTCTCTCCGGGCGGCTTGCGTGTTCCATCGGTGCATCCACACTGCCCAAGCTCCCAGCGACACAATGAGGAAGATTGCTAAGACCGCCAGTTCAGGACGTTTCAATTTTCGGAGCATTTTGTTTCTGCTGAGACTCTCTCTCGAAGAATTTAGCCCAATGCTATCGCGAACGGGTGTGTCGACGACTCTGAGACAGGCGCTCACGAAATTTAGTGAGTTTTTCATTTGTTCGATTAGGGTGTCCAGTTTCAACAAGAAATTTCGCGCCAGGATTGCCTAGCGATCAGCAACTCGGTTGACTCACAGCATCCCCGCTTTTGGCACTGCTTAGGCGCATTTCGGTTTTCCAAAGTAGCTTGCTACTGGCAGCTGATCGTCTCCAAGGAAATCTTGGCCTTCTCCTCTGCGCGGTAATGCCTTCGCTGCCGTTTCATCTGACTTCTCCCACAGACAGCGGTTCCGGAGTGGCAACCGGCTTGTTAATCCAGACTTCGCTGGGAGGGGGCCGTGGTTTGGGAGCGCTTCGTACGAAGCGCTCCGGGTGACGTTGGTAAGCAACATCGAGCACATCTTGGCGTTGCCGCAGAATGTTTTTCGCTTGACCATCTCTTGGTTGTACCACCGAAAGAATCTCTGACAGAATTGACTATTAACAATGAGTTGTATTGTTGTATTGAACGTTGGAGATGCGGCAACGTCGCGCTTTCCCGTGTGGAATCCAGCGGGAAAGCGGACCGGGAACTTACCAGATGAGTCGAGAATGCGTGAGATCAGCGTTATTTTTGTTGGTGCGTGAGGCACGCTGAGTCAGTGTGGCTTCAAGAATTCAAAAGTTCCATGAAGTGTGCCTGCAGCACGAATGAAATCGCGATCCACGAGAAGCCCGGACGTTTGAAGCGGTCCCCCACCGGGTCGGACCAAGTCGAAGCTTTGAATCATCTTGCCTGAACCATCGAGCTGCAAGACCTTAGCTCCCGAAGCCACCCAGAGCGTCTTTGAGTCCTCGCACTTCGGCCCTGATCTTCGGATCGGAACATAAGCGCGCTAGCCCTCCAGCTGCGCACCGGTGCGACGCTGGTAGAACCTGAACGTACACATTGGGAGGCACGGCCACATCCGCGTGCCGGGGTTTGGGCTTGCAGAACTCTCTGCTCGACGCCTCGGTCTGCCACGTAGGTCGAATGCAGCTTTCGCAGCCGGTGCCACGAGAACCTCGGCAATTGCAGCCGCACGAGTACCGCATGAAGTTTCCGTCGCGTTAGGCTGTGCGGACCGACCGGTGTTCCCACACTGGTTTCCAACACCCAACGCTCTCGATTTTCCTTGCTGCTCATAAGATTCACAAGCAGAACGGGGCCAAGCCGCGCAACACGTTTGCCAGCTTCATACCCAGGTGTGTCCACCTTCCGTGCCACACGTCTCTGCGCCCTCTTGAGCGTGTGTGCGTCGAGGTCGACGTCATCCGATCGCAACCTTACCCCTTCGGTCGTAGCCGTGAGTGCTGCTTGAGACTCAATGCAAACTCATCCTCTGAGAACCCAGACCCAGCGCGAGTTCGATTCCAAAACCGGCCTGTATTCCTACGGCGCCAGATACGACGACCAACAGACAGGAAGACCTATCCGGGAAGACTTTCTGGCTTTATCAGTTGAGAGGCTATGACTGATTCGCGCCAATTGGAGTCGGTTCCATTGACCAAGAATGATTGCATTGAAAGGCTGGGTCAGAAGCTGCTCAAGTCTATTGCGTGAGGTGAAGCATGCCCGGCTTTAATGGGAACGATGGCCCGCCACAGAACAAACTCACGGCAAGTGTTCCAGCAATGTCCGATACGGTTGCGGCGCCGGTGCCGAGCCGCAGCGTGCCGTTGAGAAAGCCTACGTCGTCGGAAGTCGCGAGCAAAATCGTGGCAGGGCTCGGGGTCCTTGCCCTCGCGGTCGTTTTGGGAGGACCTCTGCTCTACTTTGGGTGGACCGTGGCGGGAATTGCGGGGTTGATTTTTTTCGGAGGAGGCGGGTTGCTGGTGATGTTGTTCAGCAGGGACGAAGTTTCAGCGTGCCCGTTCTGCGGGGCGGCGCTGGACAACTTGCCGAAGCCGAATGCGGATGGCGTGCCGAGACCGGTGCAGTGCAGGAAGTGCTGGGAGTATTCGGGGCTGCAAAGGGGTTTTGTGTCCCCCTACAACCCCAACGCGGTGGAGGAGCGGCCCACGTTTCGATCGCCGCTAGCACAGAGCGTGGTATGGCCACGCGGATGCGTGCAGCGCGGAGTGGAACCGACGCGGTTTGACGAAGTGGGCACGTTCAGCGTGAACAAAGGGTTGCTGGTGGTTGGTGCGGTGCGGGTAAAGACATTCAAACTGCCGGGTGTTCCCTACTGCGCCGCGCACAAGAAAGCTGTGGAGATGAAGACCGAAATCGGGAACAAACTGTTTTTGGATTGGCGGTCGCTGGCGATGATGCGGCGGTATATGGCGGCGAATCGCGGGCAGTTTGTGGAGTCGAGTTCGTCGGGCAAGAGTTGAGTGTCTGTACTTCAAGCGCGGGTGACACGGACTTGCCCGTCGCCGGCGCGAGCCAACAACTATCTCTTCGCCGGCGAACGGTTCGATCAACCTCTACTGCGATGTCTCCACCGGCAGGTTCTGGCCAATGGATTCGTACGAAGGCGATCTGCAATCTCCGGTAGCTCTTCACAATCCACGGGTGGAATGACCACTAAATCGGGCCGATCACTCTGGGCACGGTGTCGAGGATGCCAGAGGCTGTCTGTGCATGGGGTTATAAGCGTCGGCCGACTTTGCTTAGCATCGGTGGCACGATATCGATGAGCCACTCCTCGTGATCGTGCAAGTCTTCGTAGCCCAGGGCCAGACCGTAGACTCTCGGGACTATCAATTCCTCCACCGTGTGTTCAACCAGATCCACCTTCCGACAGCCCAGCCCTCCGGCCATCATTAGACCCCCATAAGTCCCCTTTTGCCTGGACTAAACCAAAAAACCCGGTCAGGGCACTCCTACGCAAGCATTGGTAATCGGGGAAGTACGACGCAAAGACCCACCAAAGTGAAGCTTGCTCGGCCCGACCCTAGTAAATTTACCTCCTTTTTTTTGTTTCAACGCAAAGAGAACAATTCTTTTGGGGGTAAGGTCTCAACACTGGCACCGGACAGAACCCCGGTGCTTGCGAGTGGCCCCCAATAAAGCGGGGGATTCTCGGGGGCGCTGCTTGCGCCTGCATGTCTGCAAGGAGGCCACACTGTCATGAGAAAGCTGCACCATATTGGTTTGTTTATCGCTCTTGTCTGTCTTTCGACGGGGGTCGCGAGAGCACAGTCGTTCCGGGTTCAGTGCCCAACGAGCACCATTACTCACCCGGTGGCGGCCAACAATAATTCGGAACTTCCCTACGCCGGTCCAACTTACACCGGCACGAGTGGATTTCCTGCAGCACCCGCCCACGTAAACGGGGCAATAAAATGCCAACAGATCTCAGGCGGAGATGGTTTCGCGACGATGGGTGACGGCACACAGACGTACATGTTCTCCTTCGGACCATTGTCTGGGCTCGCGGACATCGCTAACGGCCAGCCCGGTACAGAGTTCCCGAGCGTCTTCAATACCCCCTATTCGGGCACGCCGCTGCTGCCTGGTGATCCTGCCACGACGGTTGATGGGTCCGGTTCGTTTACGTACAACGGCGCCGTGGGGCTGGTTCCCGAGACTTACACCAATGCATTAGGAAACCCGGTTACGGTCATCAACGGGCACGTGGATGCCCGCCCGATCGAGGATATCGGCGTGATGAACGGCAACATCCCAGCGCCGCTGATGGCGATCGATGAGGATGACGAATTCTTCCTCACCCTCACTAACGTGGGCATGATCATGCGGCCAGATCTATTCGAGCAGCACACCGTCCACTTCCACGGTTATCCCAACGCCTCGGCGTACTACGACGGCGTGCCCGACGCCTCGGTGGCCATCAACATCGGCGGCAGCTTCACGTATTACTATCTTGCGCCGGACGCCGGCACTTACTTCTGGCACTGCCATATCACGCCGCCCGAGCACTTGCAGATGGGCATGGTCGGGCAACTTTATGTGCGCCCGCGGCAGAATCGCGTCCCGATCGGCGGCAGCCTCTACAACGCCCTTGTGGCCCAGCAAACCGATCCGCGCACGGCTTGCAATTCCGCCGCCGATATTCTGTGCAGCAATCCCGTGCCAGCCGTTGTTCCGGTTTCGAACGGTCGGGCAGCAACCGGCAACTACGCCTATAACGATGGTGACGGCTCGACGCACTACGATGTCGAGTATCCCATCCAGATCCACGGGTTCGACCCCAATTTCCATTTTGTCGGCATGACTTTCAACCCGGAAGGTTTTACGGATATGAAGGACAAGTACTTCCTGCTGAACGGACGGAGCTATCCCGACACGGTGCAATCCGGTCCACTGGAGACGAATTCGACGGATGGCGCCAATCATTTCTCGCAGCCGCTGCCCTCAATCATCAACATTCCGGCGGGCGGAAAAGCCCTCCTACGCATTTCCGACCTGGACGTGACGGAGTATCAAACTCTGGCATCGCTGGGAATTCCCATGCACGTCATCGCGCTCAATGCCAAGCTGCTCCGCGATCAAGCGGGAATCAACCTCGCTTACGATTCCAACTCGATCACCCTAGCTGGTGGCGAGTCGCTCGACGTGATTCTGGATGCTACCAATTACACGGCACCCAATACCTTCTATCTTTACACCCCAAATCTTGACCATCTGTCGAACGATGCTGAGAACTTTGGTGGGTTGATGACCGAGGTGCATGTCTGCGCCTCGGTAGATCCCCTCACCAAAGTCGGCGTCGGATGCAACTAGGAGAGCAGCGATGAGCCAAATGAATACGAAAAGACTGATCACGCTTGTAGGACTGCTTCCGGCTGTACTGGCAGCAGCGGCTGTTTTGTTCGCCCTTCCGGCGCATGCGGCGGCTCCTGGGATTACCGGGCCCACATTCAATCTGACCGCGCAACCGGCTTACATCAGCCAACCCGACGGAGCGATGATCTACTCCTGGGGGTACGGCTGCCGTACCGGCTTCGCGCCGAGCGGCTTTGCGCCGAGCGCTATCTCCGGTGCTGCGTGCCCCACGATGCAGGTTCCCGGGCCCACACTGATCGTCACCGAAGGACAGACGGTCACAGTGAGGCTGACGAATAATCTGCCCAATGCAGCTGGCAACACATCGATTCTGTTTCCCGGTTTTCAGGTGACGTCAACGCTTGGTGTAAGCGGCCTGCTGACGAGGGAAGCCGGGCATTCCACGGTTAACAATACGGTGGTTTACACGTTCGTGGCCTCGTCGCCGGGGACGCACTCCTATTACAGCGGAACGCAAAGCGACCTGCAGGTCGAGATGGGACTGTACGGCGCAATCATTGTGCTCCCGAACGCCGTCCCCGCCGCGTGCACGGGTGGGCTGGCGGCTGCGAACCGAGCCGTGGAAATTAATTTTGGTGAAACTGATTACCGCCTGTCGGCTTCCGCTTACGACCACGTGAAGAGTTGCTACGACCGCGAATACCTGTTCCAGTTCTCAGAAATGGATCCCGTCATTCACAGCCAGGCACAAGTGCAAGTTGCGGCTAAGACTGGATGTGTGGCTGGAGCTGCCGGATGCAGTCTCAACGTCGCGACCGAGCCTTACCATCCTGCATATTTCCTGATTAACGGGCGCTCCATGCCCGACGACATGGACCCGAACTATGCCTTCGAGTATCCGCACCAGCCCTACAACGGCAATCCCCACATGCATCCAGGCGAGCAAGTGTTGTTGCGCGTCATCGGCCAGGGCCGCTGGCAACATCCGTTCCACGAGCATGGCAACCACGTGCGAATCCTGGGGCGCGACGGGAACTTGATTCTCAGCCAGGCTGACCCGGCTAACAATCTTGCCGGACCTCTGATGTTCACCACCACGACGACTCCCGGGCTGGCCTTCGACGGAATTTTCTACTGGACTGCCAAGGGTCTGAACTGGGATGCCTACGGTCACAATCCTGCTTCTGGTGACGCTTCCGCCAAGCTTTCCTGTACCCCGGATGCCAACGGCTACAACACCGGTGTGGCGGCGCAATCGGCGATCAACTATTACGAGTGGTGCCAGGACCACAACAAGCCGATGCAGGTTGCTCCGTTCGGCGATGTGGCGGGTGGCGGCCCGGTAACTCTGCCCGATGCGAATATTTTCGCGAACGGCGCCTGGTTCGGTGGCAGTCCGTACCTTGGGCCGAATGCAACCGTCCGCGCGACCGGGCCCACCGGCACGACTCCGCCGTCAGGCACCATCGCGAACTCGCCCACCGGCGAGGCTGGCTTTGCGTTTATGTGGCACTCGCACAACGAGCGCGAGATCACCACCAACAATATTTTCCCCGGCGGGATGCTGATGATGATGCTGGTTGATTCTAGGGAATTCGTGATCGACGAGTCCAATTGACAACGAGGAAAGAAAAATGCGAACGAACAATATGAAAGCTATCTTGAAGGCCGCGCTACGAGTAGTCTGTATTCTTCCGTTCGCGGCGGTAGCCGCCTTCGGCCAGACGGTTAATCTGACTGCCGGACCGGCCACCGCAACCCTGCCCGATGGCTCAGCGGTGCCGATGTGGGGCTACAGTTGCGGAGCGCCCGTGGCTGGTGCGACTTGCGCCAAATTGAATCCGGCTGCTCCTGCTGGCGTCTGGTCCCCCGTGGTGATTACCGTTCCCCCAGGACCACTGACGATTAGCCTCACGAATAGCCTCACGTTTGGCGCGAATTCCGTGCCCACGTCGCTGGTGATCGTGGGTCAGTTGGGCGGCGGTCTCGGAACGACGGCGACCTCTATGCCGGGTCCGGACCACAGCGGCGCCCAGCCAATCACGTGGCCCATCGCGGACCCCACACCGACAGGTGTACCACCGGTGCAGGGTCCACGTGTGCAGTCGTTCTCCACTGAAGTGGCGTCTGGCGCGACAACGTCACTGACTTGGACAGCTCTTCGACCGGGCACATATCTGATTGAGTCCGGCACGCACCCGTCCATCCAAGGTCCCATGGGTCTGTACGGAATGCTGGTGGTCACCACTGCTCCCGTAGGAACCACGGCGGGCATAGCGTATCCCGCAGTTGGGACGACTCCTGCGGTGAACTATAATGCGGAAGTTCCCTTGCTACTCAGTGAAATCGACCCGGTGCAAAATAGGGCGGTCAGCACTGCGGTCAACACTGCGGGCTTTAGCGAGACCGCAGTGTGGTCCGGCCAACCCGGCCAGTGCGGCAATCCCAGTTCGGCAGTCGGAATTGTAAACACCTGCTATCCGCCCGCAGTGAATTACTCGCCGCTCTATTACCTCTTCAATGGCGTCGCTTTTAATAAGGCCAGCGCGGCGGCTTCGTTGTTCCCGTCTTCTCCGGCAACAGGGGTTGCCGGAAGCGTTTTGGTGCGCTTGGTGAATGCCGGATTGCGCATGCACGTACCTTCGATTGTGGGAACACAAACAGGCACCACACCCCGTTCTGGCTTTTCACTCATTGCGGAAGACGGCAACCCTCTGCCGGGCGTTGCACGCGTGCAGAGCGAAGTATTCATGGCCGCGGGCAAAACATACGATGTGATGGTGAATGTCCCTGCCGCCGGCGGGACGGCCATTCCCGTGTTCGACCGTCAGTTGAGCCTGTCGGCCAACGCCATCTCGCGCGACGCCGGAATGCTGGCCTATATTGGCGTCAATGGCGCCTTACTTCCGGCCACTCCTTCAATCGCGGCCGCTGTAGCCAGGCCGGACACCTACCTTTCCCTTATCGCGGGCAAGACCCTGATCGTATCTGATCCAGCCAAAGGTGTAATCGCCAACGACACGAACGTCAACGGCGTTACCGTCTTAACAGCGCCTGCCAATGGCACGCTGACTCTCAACGCCAACGGCACGTTTACGTATGTGCCCACGGGGACCGCTACCACGGACTCGTTCGTTTACTATGCGAACGGCAACACGGCCATCACCGCAACGGTGTCATTGGGTGCCGCGACGATTGAGGCGGCTAGTGGCATCACCATGGGCAACATCACGTACAACGCCAACGTAGCAGGATTCCTGAGCATCAAGTCCCCGGGCGTATTGTCTGTTGATAAAGATGCGGCCGGGTATCCTCTTATAGTTGCCACGTCGACTGGGAATGCCCCCGTACCGTCTTCAGGTCTAATTCTTGCGGTTGATCAGAACGGCGGGTTCATCGCGTCCCTTGCGGCGCCGAACACTGCCCCAGCCACTTACACTTTTACTTACAAGGCGCAAAACTCGCAGGGGACAATCAGCGCTGCGAGCGCGACCGTGACGATAAACTTCCCGGCGGGGAGTGGTCTTACGGTTTCGGTTCTGGACGGCGTAGACAAAACTACCGATCTCAGCAACGACTATCGCTGGATCATTGAGGAAGATCGCACCTTCTTTATCGACCCGACCACTACCACGAACACAGGCACGACGATCGTTCCAACCTTTGGCACGAATTTCCACACCAGCTACATGCCCATCGTGGCGGCGGGCTGTGTCGGGACGCGCTCCTGCGAATCAGGCCAGAGCGTATTAGGCGTGCCGGCGGTGTGCGATGTTGGCAATGGTGTGTGCAGGACCACTGCTGCACAACAGATGGCCGTAAATCCCGGACAAGTCAATCTGGATATTACCAAGCGCTACTACATCACGGTCCTGCCGGGTGACGGCGCCGACGCGCTTGACGTCAACGCCCAGGGCCACGCACACGGCATGGGCGGCGCTCCGCTTGCCTACAACACAACCCTCGCCAGGTGGGTGAACCCGGGTATCACGCCGGCCGGACAGGCGTTCGTCACCGTGCTCGTCGAACCCACGCCCATGACGCCAGCCAAACTCTCGGTGTTTGTGTTTCAGGACGACTTCCCGCTCAACGGTGAGCAGGATGGCGGTGGCGGTATCGACGTGTTATCTCCCAACGAGGCAGGTCTGGGCAGCTTCCAGATCACGCTCCTCGACGATGCGGGCGGCAGCGGTGATGCCACCGGACAACCTACCTACGACATGTTCAACATGCCGTTGTCGAACAGCTTGGCAGGAACGATCGATCCGGCCACGGGGAATGATGCGTGCCCGGTTTCGGCTCTTGCGACGACTGGAATTGATACAGGCACTGGTCTTCCCGGTGCCTCGAGTCCCACCGGCATCACGGGCATGATCGTTACCTGCCCGAAGTACGAATCGGACGGACTGACTCTATCACCCCTGGCGGGCCAGGCGATCGTTGCTAACTTGTACCCCGGCAGATATGGCGTTTTCGCGACGCCGTCGGCCGATCGGATTGCCAGAGGTGAAGAGTGGCTGCAAACCAATACGCTGGACGGAGAGAAGGCGCACGATTCGTTCCTCCGCGTCGGCGAGCCGGGCTTCTTCCAAGAGTTTGGACCGGCGGGATTCCACGTGTCCATCGGCTTTGCCAACCCGAAGATCATCAATGATCGCTTGGCGGGCGTCTGCGGAGGCAGCGACCCCACCGTCACCGGCACGAACTGCACCAATACTGTGACGGGCACCGTCACGACCGAGCGTATGAGCCGCACCCCGGACCAGAGACTCTACAGCAGCGGCTCGTACGATAGCTTCGCTTTCACCCAATGCTACGTGAGCTTTGGAGACCCGGACGGCGAGGATTTTGCATTCACCAAGTGCGCCGCCGATGGCTCTTTCACTCTCTCTGGCCTGCCGGATGGTGATTGGAGAATCACCGTTTTCGACCAGTGGAACGACATGCTGGTGGATGGCCTTTCGACGCCTGTCAGACTGGCCGGCGGAACGACCGCCCACTTCGACAACGCTCCCGGCGGCTTAGGCGCGATTGCCATGAACCAGTGGCAGACGAACATTTACACCCGAACGTTCTTCGACACGAACCGCGATGGCGTTTCACAGGACACCGAACCCGGACTCTCACTGGTATCGACCAACATTCGATTCCGAGATGGCAGCTTCTCCAATTTCAACAACACCGACCTCGCCGGCAACGCGGGCTTCAACGAGATATTTCCGCTGTTCAGCTGGTATGTTGTTGAAACGACAACGACACGCTATAAGAGCACTGGGACTCACGTAGTCTACGACGCAGGCGGCCCCGCCGACGGCACGTGCACCACAGCAACGGCCCCGTGCGGAAGCTCCAATATTGGCACCTTCTACGCGAACACCTCTGAACAGGTTCCCGTGCCCGCTGGCCTGCGGGTTCCCGGCGCGAGGTACTGTGCGAACGCGGACTGCCCTGCTGGCGACACGGCCGGAGGATCAACGGGCCGAGTTGACCCCGCGTGGGTTCTCACCGAGGGCTGGCAAGGATTTTCCGGACAGAACTCGTTCATCGAATTCGGCAAGATGCCCTTCGCGGCCGGCGAGAACGGCGGCATCAATGGACATGTTGTGTATGCTTCGACTCGTCCATTTGACGACCCATCGTTGCTCCTGCAGCTGAGTTGGGAGCCGCAGATTCCGCATGTCACCATTAACCTTTACCAGGAGGGGACAGCGGCGGATGGTAGCCAATCCCTCAGATTGGTTGACACCACGCAGACCAGCAGCTGGGACGATTGGGCCCAGGGCTTTTACCCGGGAACCAACAAGCCCTACATGAGCTGCCCGGGTCAGGGAACGGCCAGCGGAACAAACGCGGATCTCTTCTTTTTCACGCTGTTCAACCAGCCGGACTACCTTGATTTGTACAACTCCCAGCACGGCGGTCCCGCCGTCCACACGCTGCCGAACAATTCCCAGTTCAAGTGCTATGACGGCATGCACAACTGGAATCAGGTCCAGCCGGCGCCTTACGACGGCTTTTATCTGTTCCCCAGCATCATCGGCAGAAATTCGACGAGCGGGGCACCCACCGGGACCGGATCAACCAACGGAACGCCCGGAACGCGTCCCGGTTCGAACTGCACAATCTGCGTAGCTAATCCGACCGACGGGACTCCCATGCTGCCCGCTGGCAAGTACGTGGTAGAAGTGGTTGTGCCTCCGAACTATGAACTGGTGAAGGAAGAAGACAAGAACATTTTGATCGGCGACACCTACATCGCGCCGGTGGTGCAACAGTTCGCAGGTCTCGGCAACATCTACATTATTCCCGACCAAGCGGCCGTCGGCGCTACCTACAACGCCAACAATGCACAGAACCCGACGCAGGATCTGGGCGTTGTACCACGTCACGAGGGTGATACCGGGAGCGTGGAGACCTTCTGGCCTTGCGTGGGGGCGTCGCGCGTCGTTCCCGACTACATCAGCCTGTTCCCAGGGTCCCAGGAAGTATCGCCGTTCGCCGGAGCTACTCGCAATCTGTGCGACCGTAAGGAAGTGACGCTCACTGACCAGGCGTCCGCGTTGGCGAAGTTCTACCTCTTCACCTCGGCTCACGTGGCCGCCCACTTCACCGGCGTGATCACCGACGACTTCACTTCAGAATTCGACCCGTTCTCGCCACAGTTTGGCGAGAAATTCTCGCCGGCCAACTTGCCGGTAGCCATCAAGGATTTCAACGGCAACGAGATTTCCCGCGTGTATACCGACCACTGGGGGGCCTACAATGGCTTGAATTACTCGACCTGGGAAGTCAACCCGCCCAATCCGACCGGGTACGCGCCCCAGATGATGGTGACGTGCATGAACGACGCAGGGACTGGAGCGACTCCGGATCCGCTGTACAACTCGCAATACAGCCAGTTCTGCTACGAAATCCCATTCATGCCTGGGCAAACCCAGTACATGGATACCCCGGTTGTGCCCACCTCCGCCTTTGCGGGCGCGGGATACAACAATCCTGACTGCAACTATCCGGCGTTGACGCCCGCCATCAAAGAAGTGGATGGCGATGGAGTTGGACCCTACGTGAGCGCGGCCGGTAACACCCTTACGATTACGGCATTGGGCGACCAGATGGTGAACAACAACGCATACTCCGGGCCTTCGGCCACAGCAGCTCCTTTCAATCAGAAGACTGTTCTGCGCCACTATGGATTTGGCACCGCGGGAACAGTAGCTCTTGTCGGCAGCGATGGCGTTTCCCATCCGCTTACAGGCGTGAGCTGGAGTGACCTATCGATCACTGGTGGTGTGCCCACCGGCTTGCCGAACTGCGGCATTCAGCAGCAAGCGCAATACGGAGGCTCGACCGCGCAGTGCGGTCAATTGCTCATCACCAGAGCCGACAACGGCCATCAGTCCATCGACACCGTGACCGTCACCATCGGCGGCAAAGCTCCAAGCCACGTCCTAGCCTCGACCACGATCCAGAGTGCGATTGACACGGCGGCGCCGGGCGACCTGATTATCGTTGACCCCACTTGCGCGCCGACTACTGGGGCCACGCCAGTGGCGTGTACAAAAACTGGTCAGATCCACAACCAGTCTGCCCACCAAGAAATGCTGCTGATGTGGAAGCCGGTCCGGCTGCAAGGTGTCGGGGCTGCCTCCAGCATCATCAACGCGAATACCCACCCTGCGGGCAAGGTGGAATTGTGGCGCACCCAGATCGACTGTCTGTTCGGGCTGGCGACCAGCGGTACGCCGAACGGGTGGAGTTCTGCTTGCGCGACCGGCTGGACCGCCTTCAATGCCACTGCCAATAATCCGCAGATCGACCGGATACCTCTGGAGTCCACTGTTGGATGGGACGCCGGCCTCAACGGCAACCTGGCCGAGTTGTTGCAAGAGCCCTCGCTGATGGGCGCGCTAGAAGGAGCAGCCATTACCGTGTTGTCGAAAGGCGCGGACTTCCACGGAGGGAATCCATGGGATCCCACTCTCCTCGCCGGCTTCCCGGCTGCTACTACGTTGCTTACGGGCAGCACTTGCGGGCCGGTCGCAGGGCCGAATCCGTTCCCGAGCAGCTTCTGGTGCAATCCGTCGAGCATCGATGGCTTGGGTATCACCAACAGCTCCCAGGGAGGCGGAGGCATCTTCGTGCACGGTTGGGGTCACAACATTCAAATTGCCAACAACCGGGTCTCCAACAATACGGGAACTCTGACCGGCGGCATCAGCATCGGCCTGGGTGAATTTCCTGCCCCTTACATGCAAGGGTCGGCCACAAACGCAGCTCCCGGGTCCTGCCAGTCCAGCTTGGTAACGAATGTGCAGCTGCCGTACTGTCATAACCTGAACGTGAACGTGCACAACAACTCGGTCACGTCGAACTCTTCCACCGGCGACGAATTGTTCTCGGCCACGCCGGCGGGAGCAGGCGGTGTCAGCTTCTGCGCCGGCTCCGACTACTACAAATTCAACTACAACTGGGTTTGTGGAAACCTGAGCACGGGCGACGGCGGCGGCGTCGGTCAGCTTGGGTTCAGCTACGGCGGTGACATCGAACACAACGCGATTGTGTTCAATCAGAGCACCAACCCGACGATCCCAGCCAACGGCGGCGGACTCCTTATCATGGGCTCCCCCGATGTGGATCCTCCATGTTCCACGGTCGACCAGGATTGCGTGGGGGCCACTAACCTTATTGGGCCGAGCGACGGCGTGGGTCCCGGCCTGCTGATCAATGCCAACCTGATTATGGGCAACGCAGCAGACAGTGGCAGCGGCGGCGGACTACGCTTGCAGAACATCAACGGCTCGGAAGTGGTTACTTTCCCCACGACTCCGGCGCAATGGTACTCTGTCAGGGTCACCAACAATATCATCACTAACAATGTGGCCGGCTGGGACGGTGCCGGAGTTTCACTGGTGGACGCGTTAAACGTGGATTTCATCAACAACACGGTCATGTCTAACGACACCACTGCCTCATCGGGTGTGCTCTTCAACACTCTTGGGGCACCCATAGCCAGCAGCCAGGGCCCCTGCGTTACCAACCCCGGTACTGGCCTGCCCCCGAATCCCTGCGTTTCGGGTTCGACGCCTCAGCCCGCCGGTCTGGTGAGTATCCAGAACAGCGCGGTCCTGATCGCAAACTTGCCCAATCCGATTACCTGTCCAGCAGGTCATTTTGCCGGAACGACCGCTAGCAATGGGACCTGCAGGACCGTCTCATATCCGCTTCTCGCCAACGATGTGTTCTGGCAGAACCGTCCGTTCAACATCACGGTAGGCGCTCTCGGGGCGGGAACTCTAAACCAGCAGCACGTCGTCACGCTGGTTCCCACGTTGAGCCAGACCGCAACAGGCCAGTGCGCCACTGGGGCCTCCTATTGGGACATCGGCGTGCGCGGCGACACGGGACCGAGCAACCATAGCTCGACGGTCACGCTCGCCCCGACGTATTCGGTGCTAACGGACGCGGCGGACTATCCCAGCGGTAATAACCTGGCATCTAACCCGGGCGTTGTCAGCCAGTATTGCAACGGCTCACGAGTTCCGCCGGAAAACGGTGGGATGGGTTATCAGGTGCCTCCGGGAATCTCGGACGCGACTGTGCCGAACCCCATCTTCAACCTGACGCCAGCCGCGACAGTGGACGAGGGCAACAACTGGATCAACATGGCTTGGGGCCCGCTGGCGATGGCGAGTCCGACCACTGGGGCCGTACTCGGGAACTATGCGCTGGCGGCGGGTTCGCCGGCCATTAATTACATCCCCTCCTCTGCGGCTACGAACTTCGCGGAGGCGCCGAGCCTTGACTTCTTCGGCACCTCAAGGAAGGCTAATAACGCTGTTGACGCTGGCGCGGTTGAGTTCACGGGTGGTACTACTACAGGGCCGCCGACGCTGACCTCGATCGCTCCTACATCAGGCGCACGCAGCACCATCGTCCCGGTGACTTTGACTGGCACGAACCTGACCGGCGCAACGGCTGTGAACGTGTCCGGAACGGGTATCACCGTCGGCGCCTTAACCGTGACTTCGACTACGGTTACGACCACCTTCACAATCTCGAATACCGCCACCCTCTCGGCCAGGACCGTTAGCGTCACGACGCCAGCGGGAACCAGCAACACTGTGACGTTCACAGTGAACGTGGGGACGGTGACCTTCACCTCGGCGACCAATGGAACACTGGGGACCGTAGCGGGCGTTCGGACCCTCACCTTCACAATTCCGACGCTGCGCGCTCCCGTCACTAGCGTGGTCACGGTAACTAACAGCGGTACCGCACCCGTGCAAATCACAGCGGAGAACCTCCTGGTCAACATCGGCGGGTTGTACTCTGTGACTGCAAACGGCTGCACAGCCCCAGTACCCGGCGGTGGCACATGCACCTTCAGTGTGAGGTACGCAACGCCAGCCACTCTACCAGCACTTCCTGATGTGGGAGCGCTGGCCGTTCGCAACAACGGTACGGGAACGATTCCTATTCCCGCTCCTCCGTACACACCGCTTGCGTTGGTTGCCCGGTAGGCGACAGCGGCTAGTTGACGATAACCAGGGCGGCTAATGCCCAGTAGAAACAAACAAGTGCCGTCCCGCTTCAACCGGGACGGCACTTGGCTTTTCTGGGCCGTTAGTGAGGAAGGGCGGTAGGCGGCCTCAAAAGTGCCAGGAACGAAAGAAGTAAATGGGCCGGAACGCCTACACAAGAAGTCCATGAGAAGGCTACTACTCATCGAAGCATTTTATTAGTCAGTGCTAACGAACAACGCAATTTTACGGCAGTCGCATGTGGATTTGTGAAGAATGCCTCCACGTGAATCCCAAGCCGAGGCGAAACATAGGGAATGGCGCAAACGGTTGGTTAAGCATGGACTGAAATAGGCTGCTGGAAGCAGGGAATTCCGGCGAATACGATGCGGCCTACGATTCGCTTAGCGAGGAACTCGCCAAGACCCCGAAAGAGAAGGGGGCCGAGGAATGTCACAGGAAAGGGATCGTCGACTGCGGTGCACACGAGTTCGAAGTAGTTCAGCTACTCTCGAGTGCTCGCTCGAGGCAATCCAGCGCCAAACCTGATTGTCCGATGATGGGCAAGTGCGCCAAGTAGCCACCCCGGAGAATGGAGGCGGTTACTGAATGGTGTTCCGAGATGGGAAACCAAGCGACCACGCCGATGTGATGATTGGCACGTTTCGTGCAGGCAGATACCTATAGAAGCTTCCAACAGGCCCTGGAGAGGGATCCGTGAGGAGTGTACTTACCAAGTTGTGCAGATCTTTTCTCATTTTTGACTTCGGGGCGTTTGTTGACCGGGGGCTATCAGTGCTTGCCAGCGGTATCGTGGACTAAGCCAGGAAAACAGGGGCGGTTTGGCGCAGCCTGCACATCCCCCCGGAGCCTGGCACAAGGATAAATCAGCAATGTCTAAACATAATGTGACGAGAGGAACTAAAGTAATGTTGCTGGCAGGGGTTCTCGCGAGCAGCACTTTGGTTATGACGGTGGGGGCCCAATCTCCCGCCCCGACCGGGCAGCCGGGACATGCGGATGCCAAGCGCTATCAGCCCGACAGGTTTGCCGGACGAGCGGGCAAATATTACGAACTGGTCTGGGGAGTTGACTCTCTGGCCGTGAAGTGGACGGAGTCGGGCGAGGTCGTCCGATTTACCTACCGCGTGTTAGACGCGGATAAAGCCAAGACGCTCAACGATAAGAAGGCTGAACCCTTCCTGATCGACCCGAGGGCCCAGGTCAAGCTGGTGGTGCCGTCGCTCGAAAAGGTCGGGCAGTTGCGTCAGAGCAGCACACCCCAGGCGGGTAAGTCCTACTGGATGGCGTTCTCGAACAAAGGCAGGCTGGTGAAACGCGGAGACCGTGTAAGCGTGGTGATTGGGCGATTTCGAGCTGACGGACTGGTGGTGGATTAGCGTCTCGCTGCTGGCCTCTGGTGTGACCGGCGTAGGCTCGCTTGGAGCTTGATGCCGCGCAAAGAAAAATATGTCTTTTGATCCTATGCTTGACTTAAGTCTAAGTCTCAAATCTTCGAACGAGGTCGCATCGATGTTACGAAAATCACTGGTCATTTCTATGTCGCTGGCGTTTGCCGTTTCCCTTGGCGCAGCCGGGGGCGAAACTCCTTCGCAAGCCAAGCTTTCCGCTGCTGCCATCGTCGATAAGAACGTGGCGGCCCGCGGCGGTTTGCAGGCGTGGCGCGCGGTCCAAACGATGTCGATGCAGGGAAAACTGGGCGCCGGAGGGAATCGGCGGGCTACCATCTCGGTTCCAATTCCGGAGAGGAAGTCGAGCAGACAGGCGCTCCCGACGCGGCCGACCGAGGAGGTTCAACTGCCGTTTGTTATGGAGTTGAAGCGACCCGGCAAAATGCGGATGGAGCTTCAATTCAACGGCCAGACGGCCATTCAGGTCTTTGACGGCGCCAACGGCTGGAAGCTGAGGCCGTTCCTCAACCGGCTTGTGGTTGAGCCTTACACGACAGAGGAAATGAAGTTGTCATCCATGCAGGCAGACGTCGATGGTTACTTGATCGATTACGCGGCCAAGGGCACCCAGATCGAACTGGTTGGCATGGAGAAGGTTGAGGACCGCGACACATATAAGCTCAAGCTGACCATGAAAAATGGGCAGGCGATCCATGACTGGATAGACGCGCAGACCTTTCTGGAAGCGAAAATTGAAGGGCAGCCTAGGCGGCTCGATGGCGTGTATCATCCAGTGGAGGTGTATTATCGCGATTATCGGCCAGTAAGCGGCCTTCAGATTGCGCATCTTTTGGAGACGAAAGTTCTCCAAGTGGCTCGAACAGCGCAGGGGTTCAGAGACCCGGTTGTTCCGAGCGAGAAAATCATCGTGGAAAAGGTCGTGGTGAATCCCAAGCTTGATGAAAACCACTTCTCGAAACCAGAACTCCCAGTCGCACCGAATGCCAAGTAGGCTGGTTTGAGCTGTAACCTAACTCCGCTCTCAATTCGTTCCGACTTCCGCTGAAGGCGGTGAATCCCCAGGCTCGAGGATTCCATCTTCCGAAAGCCCAAGGGCAACAAGCAAAGCGTTGCCCGGGAGAAAGGTCCGCAAAACGGCTGCTACGAGTACCAGCGGATCTTCCACTGATTTGGCAACCTGTTTGCTCTCTATCCTTCGTATGTCCCTAGAGGCGCAGACCCCTGATTCCGTCGTATCTTGTTCATTCTGCGCCATTTCTGAGATTAGACAGGAGACCTCGAGCGGAACGGATGGTCCAAAGAATGGCAACTTTTTTGATTTAGAAGGCACGCAGGTTCAGTCTACGCCGTTCCGAACAACCCCATGAAGAGGCCCCTCGCACTAGGTTCCCTAGCTTTCCTGGCGCTGCTTGCGTTCGCAGCAGGCCGTTATACTGCTAAGCCCAACGATAACCATACTGACGCGAAACGCGTTCTCTATTACGTCGATCCGATGCACCCTTCCTACCGGTCAGACAAACCGGGAATCGCGCCCGACTGCGGGATGGCCTTGGAGCCTGTGTACGAGGGTGAAGATCGGGCGGCGAAGCTTCAGTTGAGGCCCGGCGCAGTTTCGATCAGTCCGGAGAAGCAATTGTTGATCGGAGTTCGTGTTTTGAAAGTTGAAAGAAACTCCGGATCTCGCATGATACGCACGACCGGCCGCGTGGATGCGGACAGTGGCAAGATCTTTCGCGTGATGGCGGGCGCCGAGGGCTGGGTGCAATCCGTCAAGAATAACCCTGCTGGCGCGTTTGTAAAAAAAGACGAGCTCCTGGCCTTCCTTTACAGCCGTGAATTTCGCAACGCCGAGCAGGCCTACTTAGGCTCCCTTGCCAGCCTGGAGCGCTTGAAAGGCACCCACGATCAGGAAGATCCCGCCAGATCGAGCGATGCAAGTTTGCGAATCAATGAGGAACAGTTGCGTTCTTTGGGGATGGGTGAGCCGCAAATAAAGGAGTTGGCTAAAACACGGCAGATCACTCGCGATATCACGCTGACTTCTCCCATTGATGGAATTGTACTCTCCCGCGATGTCTCTCCCGGCCAGAGGTTTGAAAAAGGGACGGAGTTTTACCGCATCGCCGATCTGCGCAATGTCTGGATCACTGCCGATCTCTTTGGAGGAGACACACAGTTCTTCGCGCCGGGTGCACGAGTGAAGGCCACTATTCGCGAACGGGGGAAAACCATCTTTGCCACCGTCGGCGATACCGCGCCGCTCTTCGATCCGGCGTCACGCACCTTGAAGCTGCGGCTGGAAGCCGAGAATCCCGGCTTTGTCCTGCGCCCAGATATGTTCGTGGATCTGGAATTCAGCGCCAAAGCACCCGCGGGACTTGCGATTCCGCAGGATGCCGTCATTGACAGCGGTCTGCAAAAAATTGTCTACGTGGAAACCAGTGACGGGGTGTTCGAGCCGCGCCCCGTGATTCTTGGAACTGCTTACGGTAATCTCGTCACCGTGACCAGCGGCCTGGCCGCTGGCGAGAAAGTCGTCACCTCGGGGAATTTTCTGATCGATTCGGAGAGTAAGATGCGCTCCTCGGCGCTCATCTCTCCCGCAATAAAAGATGTGCAACTGTCCTCCGGTCAGCATGCCGTCGCTTTGCGGGACCCGGTCTGTGGAATGGAGCTCGATCCCAACCGAGCTTCCTCTGCCGGGTATTCGGAGAAGTACCAGGGTGAAGTGTTCCAGTTCTGTTCGGACAAATGTCAAAAGAAGTTCCAACAGGATCCGGCTAAGTATGCAGGCGTAAAGGTGAGTTCGGTATCGGATCCGGCGCGCGCTTCGAGACCTGAATGATTAACCGCATCATCGAATTCTCTGCAAACAACAAGGTTTTGGTATTCGCTTTACTCGCCGCAGCTTGTCTCTGGGGAGCCTGGTCAGCTTTTCATCTGCCTTTGGATGCCCTCCCAGACCTCGGCGAGACCCAGGTAATCGTTCTCTCCCGTTGGGATAGAAGCCCGGATATTATCGAGGACCAGGTCACTTAT
Source organism: Acidobacteriota bacterium (assembly GCA_003225295.1). Lineage (GTDB taxonomy): Bacteria > Acidobacteriota > Terriglobia > Acidiferrales > UBA7541 > Acidiferrum. Next base: position 42,055 of record QHYZ01000103.1, read on the forward strand.
CCCATTCTCTCCGCCATGACTGGTGCGCCGAAGGTGCGGACCGTTCGCGGCATCTCGGACTTTGGGTACTCCTATGTTTATGTCATTTTCGAGGAAGGCACCGACATCTACTGGGCGCGTTCTAGGACCCTCGAATATCTTTCCGGCGTGACTTCCCGGCTTCCCCCGGAGGTCAAGACAGAAATTGGGCCCGATGCGACGGCGCTCGGTTGGGTTTTCCAGTACGTTCTCAAGGACGAATCCGGGCAGCACAGTCTTGGAGAGCTGCGTTCCTATCAGGATTGGTATCTCCGCTATTACTTGCGAGCCGTGCCGGGAGTCGCCGAGGTCGCTTCCCTCGGCGGATTCACACAGCAATACCAGGTCAATGTAGATCCCAACCGGCTGCGCTCCTATGGAATCCCCATCTCGCGCGTGGCCGACGCCGTTCGCGAAGGCAACCGCGAAACCGGAGCGCGGCTGCTGGAATTCGGCGGCGCTGAATATATGATCCGGGGCCGCGGATACCTAAGCTCAACCAAAGATATTGAGGAGACCGTCCTGACGGCCGTTGACGGGACTCCGATCCGCATCAAGGATGTGGCTCGCGTGGTCATTGGCCCTGATCTCCGGCGCGGCGCAACTGATCTGAATGGCATGGGGGAAGTCGTCTCCGGAATTGTAGTCACGCGCGAGGGCAGCAACGCCCTCGACGTGATCGACCGCGTCAAGGTGCGGTTGAAAGAAATCGAGCCGAGCCTGCCCCAAGGAGTCAAGATTGTCCCGGTTTACGACCGCTCGGAATTAATCCTCCGTGCCGTTTCGAATGCACGCCTGACGCTGATCGAAGTGATGCTCACGGTGGTCATCGTTATTGTGATTTTTCTCTGGCATTTCCCAAGCGCCGCGATTCCCGTTGTCACCATCCCGGTCACCATCCTGCTTACTTTTATTCCGCTGCACTTTGCCGGCGTCAGCATAAATATTATGTCACTGGCCGGCATTGCCATTGCGTGCGGCGAACTCGTGGACGCCGCCATTGTGGTTGTCGAGCAGACACACAAGAAGCTGGAAATTTGCGAGCGATCCGGCAAGCCATTTTCCCCTAGCGAAGTGATTTTGGCGGCCGTGAAGGAAGTAGCTGGGCCCACATTTTTTGCTTTATTGGTTATTGCCGTAGCTTTCTTGCCGGTTCTTGCTTTGGAAGGCCAGGAAGGCAAGCTCTTCCGGCCACTGGCCTATACCAAGAACTTTGCCATGCTGGTGGCGGCTGGGCTCGCCGTCACACTAACTCCGGCACTTCGGCTTCTCCTAGTGCGCAACAGGCCCATCCTCGCCAATGCCGGCACGCGGCTTCAGCGCCTGCTTGATTCATTATTGGGTGGCAAGATCCGATCACAAGAGGATCACCCCATCACCGGGCCACTCATGCGTATCTACGCTCCAGTCGTTCGCTGGACTCTCCGTCGGAAAATGCAGGTTATTGCGGCGGCGATCGCCCTCGTGCTCCTGGCGATTCCCATGTACTGGACGCGTGGCTCGGAGTTTATGCCCCAAGTGGACGAAGGCTCCCTCCTTTATATGCCTACCACTATGCCGGGTATTTCCATCGCAGAGTCGCAGAGACTTCTGCAGCTGACGGATCAGATCTTGATGAATTTTCCGGAAGTCGATCATGTCCTGGGCAAAGCGGGGCGCGCCGATACTCCGACCGATCCGGCGCCACTCTCCATGCTCGAGACCGTCATCGTCCTCAAGCCGCAATCGGAATGGAGCGATGCTCACACCTGGTACTCCTCCTGGGCGCCACGGTGGCTCCTTCCCGTTCTACGGCACATCACGCCCGACCACATTTCGCAACAACAACTCGTTGCGGAGATGAACCAGGCGCTGAAAATCCCAGGCCTCTCGAATTCCTGGACCATGCCCATCCGGGGACGCATTGATATGTTGAACAGCGGCATACGCACGCCGGTGGGGCTAAAGATTCAGGGCGCCGACCTGAACAAGATGCAGGAGATCGGACGGCAGGCAGAAAAACTCCTCAGCGTTGTTCCCGGCACTCGAAACGTTTTTGCCGAACGCATCGGCGATGGCTACTTTCTCGACGTGAATTGGGATCGTCAGGCACTGGCCCGCTACGGGCTCTCGATCGAAGATGCCCAAAACGCCCTCTCGACCGCGGTTGGCGGGGAAAACGTCAGCACGGTGATCAAAGCCAGGGAGCGGTACCCTGTCAACGTCCGCTATCTGCGCGACTTTCGGTCGGACCTCGAGTCGCTCGGCCGCGTGTTGGTGTCCGTCAGCGGCGATAAACAAATCCCATTGTCCGAGCTGGCCACCCTTCATACTTTAACTGGCCCCTCCATGATTCGGAACGAGGACGGATTGCTCACCGAGTATGTCTTTGTTGACGTGACGGACGTCCCCGTTGGTGACTATGTCGAACAAGCGCAACGCGAATTGCAAAACAAGCTGAAGCTCCCGACTGGTTATTCGATCTTGTGGAGTGGCCAATATGAAATGGCTCTTCGCGTCCGGCATCGATTGATGCTCATCGTGCCGGTCACTGTCGCCATCATCCTCTTTCTGCTTTACTGCAATACGCGATCGGCGGTGAAAACCATGATCGTTGCCCTGGCAGTTCCATTCTCCGCAGTGGGCTCCATCTGGATGATTTCCGCGCTCGGCTACAATATGAGCATTGCTGTCTGGCTCGGCATTCTCGCCCTTCTCGGGATCGATGCCGAAACCGGAGTCTTTATGCTGCTCTACCTTGACCTCGCGTATGAGGCCGCGCGGCGCGAGCACCCGCAGTTCACGCAAGAGCATCTCTATGATGCCATTGTGGAAGGGGCCGCCCGCCGGTTGCGTCCCAAATTCATGACCTTTGCGATCATGTGCATCGGCTTGATTCCCATCCTGTGGTCTAATGGAACCGGATCGGAAATCATGAAGCGGATGGCCGCTCCGATGATCGGCGGTATCTTCACCTCCTTCATTCTCGAGCTGCTCGTTTATCCTCCTATCTATGCGGTATGGCGAGAAAAAGGACTGAAAAAGGAACCCATTCGGGATCCAATCATGGTGGCCGGCCATGTAGGCGCAGCGCAAGCGATTGGCGCCGATACGATCCGGTAATTCCGTCGAAATGCTGGCGACCTTTCGGAACTGAACCCCTACCCAGTTAATGGTGATGGCAGCCCGCGCGTTTATTCGCGACAATGAATCCCGGTTGGCAAGCGGTTCGACGGTTGCGGTGAATGCAATGCGCTGGCGTATGTCCCATTTCAGGAGAGTAGAGAATCAGGATGAAACGCCATACGGAAACCCAACTTCCGCAGTTGGTCGGCGTGGTGTTACCGACGCGCAACGGAGTAACGATTCGAAAGCGCTGCAACTCGCTCGAAATGGCCAAGCGTGCTGCGAAGACTCGGGCCTGTTCGCGTTCAAAACACAGGTACTTATTCACTAAACTACGGGACCTCGGTTAAGTATTGGAAAAATGGAACAGGTTTGTTGCACCCGAGGATGCCCCAACGAGTCACGCCACTCACACGGAATGGATCACCTTCCACCATCCGCGGGAGTGAACACGGCCAGTTGAACTATGCGAAATCGGTTCCCGTTACCTTGGAAGTTTTGCTGCCAACTCGAAGATACAGAGTCTCTCGCCTGAAAGCAAAGAACATCGAATGACGAAGATGATTTAAAGGCACGCCTAGCGTTCTACAATCGTTCTAAGCGCAACGACCGCGCAGAATGGCCAAGCAAGACTAAGGATTCCTGTGAAATATATTCGAATCGCTATCTTTCTGTTCATCTGTGCCCAGACTACCTTGGCCCAGCACTACATCGTTGCACCAATACCAAAGGCTGACCCGTTCTTGAAAAGGCCGAAGTCTTTCGAAGGCCACAGGTTCGATAGGCGCATGTTCTTTGTGGAGATCAGTCTACTCGGGGCGGCAAAGACGGCTGACGCAATCTCGACGCGCCAATTGCTTAACCGTGGGGGAGGAGAAGGCAATCCCATTTTCGGCCGTAATCCATCGTCGGGAAAACAGGCTGGAATCAACGCTGGGTTTTTCATCGCGCAATCTACTCTCTTCTATCTGACAGAACATAACCACAACGCATGGGTCCGTTGGACCGGGCGTGTCTGGTTGGGCGCCACGATCGCAAATCATGCGCAGCTGGCTGTCTGCAACGCCCGACTTGTCCGTCATTCCAAGCCATGCCAGGACATGGTTTCAGGCCTCTAACGTTCAGGCACCTAAGCAGAAAAGATGAAGATTCAATCCCGGGATGGTTTCTTTGAGAGCGCCACGACGCTGGAACCGACTGCACCAACCAGTGAATTTGTTGTCGTCGCGTTGCCCATCGTAAACAAAACATCACGGCGCGGCCTGCAGTTCCCAGTCGATTTTGGTTGAACGTTAAACATAGCGTCTTACGTGTTTGCGCATAGTCGAGGTAGGGTTTCGTTTCCCTACGCCAATTTTCAAGCTGCGCCTCAACGACCTCCTCCAGCACAGGAAAGTATCGGTGGTGCAAGCACTGACGACCGATCGGCTTTCGAGACCCGCTCAATCGGACTCGGTTCGAGGCTGAAGGGCGGCAAGTCATCCACGGGGGCACCCCCATGCGACAGCGGGAGCCGCGCTGCTCGAAGTGGACTTCGTCAGTGGCCCAGTGGTAGACCGCGGGCATCTTCCCGCAGGCCTGGGAGTTTTTTTGCGCCTTCTGCCGTTCCGGATCGGCTTGCCCAATTGCGGAACCAGGCTTGCGTAACCGAAAACCCAATTGCCGAAACATGTGCTGGCATTGCCGTACGCCCGAGTCTATTCCGTACGCCCGCTCGTTCCATGCCGCCAGCGTCTTGCCCTCGCAGATTTCCGCTCAAGCCTAGCGTCGCGGCATCCGCCGAAGCAAAGCGTTGATTCCCCAAAAGGTGCTTCTCGTTCAGGAGTCTCGACCGCCCCGACTGTTCACCCTCGCGCAGTGCGGCTGGCCTTTGCCTTCGAACCTGCGAATCCAATACTCGACAGGTTTTCGGTACGCCTCCCAACTGCGCCGCCTTCCGGACACGTCATATCATGACCCGCCAGTAGCTAGGACGTGGTGAAGCCGGTGGTCATGGCGTGATTCCACGAGAGATCCATCGGTTTAATTCGCAACTACCCAATTACTGATGACGTTGTGCTTAGTTTGGGGTGGGAGGTTTGTTGCGGTCCTGCTGCATCTGTTTTCGCTGCTGGTACATGTTCTGTAGTTTTTGGATCATTTGCTCTGGTGACTTAACTACCGATTTGTCAGCGTCGGCCTCGGAAGTGTCTGGCACGGCCTGCAGCTCGGCTGAGGCGGGTTGCTGCTCTGCTGACGCGGGCGGCGAGCCCGCTAGTGGCACTTCCACGGGACTGGCTGGTTCAGTTGAATTCTCCAGGCTGGGAGCTTCCACTGGGCCGCGGTTGGCCTGGGGATTTCTTCGACTCGCACCCCGCGCCTGTGCCGGCTCTGCCGGACTTGCTGGCCTGCCAGTTGTGACGGCGCCGGCAGCCCTAGTGCGGGGAGTCAGCAGTACGCTCAGTATGCCCTCCGGATCGGTATCAGACGCCTGGATAACGTAGTCGAGGTCCGTCCCGCCCAGAAGGGCGGCCAGTACTCTGCGTGCCGGACCCGGTCCAGCACGGACCCAGATCCTTTCGTCGGAAGAACTCGCTGGGAGTTCGATGTTTGCGCCCAGGCGCTCGCTGACTGCTGCCAGGATTTCCCCTAACTTTGAGTTTTCTGCAATGATGGTGAGCTGCCCGTCCTCATAGGACACCTGCTGCCGGCTGGGCGTCCCTTGTTCGGCGGTGAGAGGTAGGGGCACTTGCGGTGATATCGGTTCCTGCAGCAGCGCCGACGCTGCTGCCGTCAGTACGGATTTCGCAACATTAGATGCCTTCCTGCCGTTCGGAGGCGGTGTCGGCAGTTTCTGCGCTCTCACGGCCGGAGCCACGATCATGACCGCCAGTCCGCATACAAGAGTGAACAGCTTACGAGAATGCCCCTCGAGATTGAACCGCCACGCTCTCCCGAACGCTGCCCGCAACTCATGGAAGATCCTGTTCATCGATTTGGCCCTTACCATCTGGGAGAAAATCTGACGATAACTCTCTCCCGCTTCACCATCGGCGAGGTCGTCGAGCCCCAGGTCCGTTCGAAGACTGTCTATCATGGGTCCCTCTACCTGGTCAACAACCCTTTGCGGCGGCGGCCTCTGTACAAAAGGAATCACTAGACCCTGCTGACTGTCGCAGCAGTTGACTGCTCCGATGCGGAGCGACCTTCTCGATCAAAAAGAGCGCGGAGATCACTTGAGTTCACATATACCCAACAGGCCAAGTGGACTTTTCACCACTACGGCTTCTCGTCGAAGGACTAAGATGCCTTGCCTTTCCCAGCCGGAGAGCAGCCGGCTCACGGTAAACAGCGTAGTCGCGGTCATCTGCGCCAATTCCTCCCGCGAAAGGTTGATTTCCAGCGCGCCATCCACACTCCGGCCTACTTGCGGAAGCAAGCGAACCAGCTCACGAGCCAGGCGTGGCGCAACCCTTTCCGTGGATATCTCTCGAAATCGGCCTTCGAGCATTTGCAAACGTTGTGCCAGGATACGCATGGTGTTGCGCTGCAGGAGAGGGAACCGTTCTGACAGAGCTTCAAACGTCGGTGCATTCCAGACCAGCGCCCTACACGTAAGAAGGGCCTCCGCCGTTGAGCAATGCCTGCCACGCTGCGCTGATCCAACCGACCCCACTATTTGACCGGGTCCTTCGAGTCGAAGGATGACGGCGCTGCCGTTCTCTCCCAATTGCGTTACCTTTACGGATCCTTCGGTTAGCAGCACTATTTCCTTGATAGCGTCGCCAGCGAAAAAGATCGTCTGCCGGCGCGTGAACTTTGTTACGCGCGCGGCGGATACAATGATTGCGGAATCAGCCCGCGGGATGCCCTCAAATAGCTTGGACAGTTCCGCGCACTGGCTCCCTTGGCGGGCCACGACCTTCATGTCCAAGTTGTTGTTGCTTTGCGGCAATTGCAATCTTGCTGTAAGTGAGGCCGCTTGGGCGTTTGCCATAATTTTCAGCGTTGTCCCCGTCTCGATTGAGTTACAGGTCCTAGCTGCGGGGGCTGGACCTTAAGTTTCGCGGAGCTTTGCCAGGACGATGCAGTTCTTCCGACCGAATAACAGGCCATAGGCTTGAAGAGGGCACGAGGCAATCGGTTCATCTTGGCACCCTTCCCCGGAAGGAGTGTTGTATAACTCCAAGCAAGCTCCATGCCTATGGTTCGTGTCCCCAAACAATTTATTCTAAAGGAGTTACCTAAGGGCACAGGGTTCTGCGTGAAATATCTTGCGCAAATTGGGAACGCAAGGGAAAAATATGGGAAAAGGAGGGAAGTTATCTCTCTAGGTGAGAATCCGTAGTCGGCCAGACCAGGACGCCCGAGCTCTTGAGTGTGTGGTGTTGGCATTAGGACACCGGTTAGGAAGTTGGTGCTGTTTGAGCCGGAGTCGGGCGCTGTGGTCGCACTGGACCGCGAGCCGCGGGCTTGCTTGGCTGCGCCGCGCCGTTGGCGGCCTTTTTCTTTGTTTCTCCACGCCGCACGGCAACAGAAGTGCCGGTACCGATATCAATCAGCCGCAAATTCTCGTCGGTGATCTCCTCGGCCCGCACGATGTGAGGTGTGATAGCGAAGACGATTTCGCTTTCGTGCCGTTCTTTATTCTCCTGACCAAACAGGTACTTCAAGAGGGGAATTTTTGTCAGCCACGGATAACCGCTCAGTGACTGTGTTTCTGTGTCTTGCAGAATGCCACCCACCAGATTAATCTCACCGTCCTCCAACCGCGATTCATGCTCGATGCGGCGCTGTCCAATGGTGGGTTGATTAATTCCACCGATATTGGAAGTACCCGTGACCGCTGAAACTTCCAAAACCATCTTGAGGGTGACCTCACGATTCGAGTGAATTTGCGGAGTAATGTCGATATTCACGCCGACATCCAGATACTGAAATTGAGTGTTGACCAGCGGGCTGATACCTCCCCCACTGACACCGGCGCCTGCCTGAAACGACCCGGTAGCGATTGGTATGCGATCGCCGATTTTCAAGCTAGCCTTTTGTTGGTCAAGGACGCGGATTTGCGGGTTCTGGAGAACCTTGGTGTTGTTGTCGGACATAAGAAAGTTGAACGAACCGCTCGGAACCGCTATAGAGAAACTGCCTCCATTCACCGAACCCAGTTTGACCGCACCCGCGGCCAGTGGGGCAGCCGCAAAAGCGATGGAGGTAGCCGTTGGAACAGTTGTGCCTAGGTTCCGCACCCGGTCGCGGGTGATTGACAACACGGCGATATCGATCACCACTTCGGCCCTCGGCTTGTCAAGGTCGGAGACCAATTTCTGCGCCAGTACCATCTGGTCTGGCGTGCCTCTGAGGGTGATCGCGCTGTGCGTGGGATTTACTTGAATCCGGCTGATGTCCAGAATTCCTTTGAGCGTGCTGACCACCTCTTGCAACTCGGCCGGCGTCGAAGCATTGCGAAGATAGAATGTGGTCATCACGTTGTCTTCAAAGTCCTTGCGCCTGCCTTCCGAGGCCACAAAGATGGCCTTGGTCGAAACCGGCCGCCAAAAGGTCTTCGATTGCATGGCGACCATCCTCAAAGCTTCGCGCAGGGGGACGTCGTCCAACTCGATATTAATTCGCTGTGGTTTGTAGTCCAGGTCAAACAGCACGTTGATTCCAGCCAGCTTGCCAATCGTTTTATAGACATTATCAGCCGTGGTCGTCATGCGCAGGGTAAGCGGAGTATCCGAAAAGGGTTCCAGATCGACCGGGCCTTCAGCCTGCTCTATCATTTTGCTCAATGGCGACTCCGGCGTCGGGGCAGCCGCCAGGCCTTCCTGCTGTTTTTTGAGCATGGCGGCTGTGCGTCCCAGCTCTTCTTGGGCCGCAATGTTGGTGATGTCGATCTGCGCCGCAAGCTGAAATTCCGCGAGCGCTTCGGCTAACTTGAGGCTACTGCGCAGCAATTGGCCTTTGCGCACATGCTCAGCTGCAGCGGAGCCTCGCAACCGGAGGTAGGCAGCCAAGTATCTCGAATCCTTGGGCTTCAGCGCGTACGCTTCCTTGTATGCTTCAAAAGCAGCATCGTATTGGGTCTGCGACTCGGCGCGAACACCGCGATCATAGGCAGCCTTCGCTTTATCGGCATAGGCTGGCGCGTTGATCGCCAGAATCAGGATGGAAGCCAACACCATGCGAAAATGCCTCATATCGTTGCTGCCTCCACGGCAGGCCTCAATCGGACCATGAAAACCCGCCTGAACCGCACGGGGCCGCTCTAAAAAGTCAAATCCAGTGGAGGTAAGAGCAAATGTACGGCCACGGTAGGAAATCGCTATTTCAGTACATCATCCCGTATGACCCACCTTATAGCTCATAACCCTGGTCTACTTATTTGCTGTAGCGCAAAGAAGGACCCTTTGCTCCCCTTCAAATACTCGCGTGCTGCCAGTCGGCGTTTAGGGCGGCTAAGAATGAAATGTCCTTTTAATGGAAATCTTGAGGAAGGTAACCCCTATTCAGAGGCAGATGCCGGACCCGTAGGAAAGGCCTACGGAGCTGATCAACGTGCGGAGACCAGGTCGATTACCCACGGCAATCGAGATGCATGAATAATGCCGGGCACTCATGAATTCTCATACCCCCGACAATTCGCTGCCAAGGTTGTTGTAGCGCAAAGACGAACCGCCAAGATACGTTGATATTATTGTTTAATGGCTGAACTGGCAGCCGAAATGCGCGGTTGCCTGTCGCTGGTCCGATGGAGTAGGTCTCTCAAGCTATGAAACTTGGCTACCAACTTGGCATCGTCGCGGCTTTGATCTTTCTGGCCAGTCCATCTGCGTCCGCAGCGGAGATGGCCATCTTGCGCAATGGCTTTGCCATCCGTCACGAACGTCGCGAAACCCTAGACACGGTGACTCGCCTATACCTGCTAAAGGCGCCAGACAACTACATTGACGTACCTACTGCGGAGATCGTGCGTTTCGAAGAGGTGGACTCGCCCTTACCGCCAGCCGTCCGCTCCGCACCTGCCCGTGATCTCGACGCGGTCGTCAGTGCCGCCAGCAAACGAAACAACCTTGACCCCGATCTGGTCAACTCCGTGATCCTGGCCGAAAGTGGATTCGATCCCCACGCAGTTTCCCCCAAGGGTGCGCAGGGACTAATGCAGCTGATGCCGCAGACTGCCGCCCGAATGGGGGTACAGAATGCCTTGGACCCGGCCGCCAACGTGGAAGGTGGAACACGCTACTTGGGTGAACTGCTGGTCCGCTATCACCACGACCTTAGCAAAGCTCTGGCGGCTTACAACGCCGGACCGGATCGCGTGGAACAATATCACGGCGTGCCTCCCTACCCGGAGACACTGGCCTATGTGGCTCGGGTTGTTCGCGATTTCAACCGCAAGAAAGATATCCAGCGGCGCCCACTACAGGATCCCGGCAGTAGCCGCTCGCCGGACCAGAATTCCGATGCCACCCAGTTCGACGAGCCCGGCCAACCTAAACTAGCGCCCCTTGCCATGGTGCGCTACACGCCCAGCGCCAACGCCCTTTCCCGAGCTGCCATTTCTGACGCCGCCAGATTAATCTCCATGATGAGTTCATCTCCTCGAGGGGATTAATGTCCAGCGAATGCTAGCGGCACGGATGATTGAAAAACCTATCCTGCGTAGCCCGATCATGCTGGTCATTGACACTCGATGTTTGTGCCGAGAGTGCGTCCTCTCTGATCCTCCTTCCACGATCTCCCGCTGCTGTTCCGTCGTCATGCGCATCGATTCATGCTTGCCCAGGCTGCTACTCTTTGATCCCGCAGGCCCCGGATCTCATCATCCGGCCGCTGGCAAGCGCAACGGGTTCTATACCATCACGACATTCACACCGTCAGCGGCCGCGCTTTGAGCTACCTTAGTACTGTCAACGCCTTCTGCCCGTTGGGAATACATTGCTGAAGGAGGAACGCATGAAGTTCCCTGGTCCACTCCCCATCAGAGCTATGTTTGCGCTGAAGCTCACCGGCCGGATGATCGTATGGCGAATATTTCCACTGCTTCTGATAATTCTGGTCAACGCCACGATTCTTCGCTCGCAGCAACTGATCGACGCGCCGGCTGCAGATAAGCAAACATTGCAACTCTTGCTCCAACGAATTGATCAATTGGAGGCTAGAGTCAAGCAATTAGAAGCGGCCAAGCAGCAAGCTGCCCCGGTAAGCCTTCCATCGGCGACCGCCCAATCGAGTGCGCCGCCTGTAAGTGAAGCTGAGCCGCAGGCCGACAACGCCGTGCCGGAGAGGATGGATTCTAGCAAGACATTGTTGCGCATGCGCGGTTTCGGCGATATCACCCTTCACGGGGATAACCAGAGGCACGATACGACCTCCTTCAGCCTTGGCCAACTCAACCTGTTCATCACTTCGGACATCTCGGAAAAATTTAAGTTCCTCAGCGAAATTGTCTTTGAAGGTGGGCCAGACAACATTTTCGGCGAAACACGGGGAGAAAATAATACCTTCGGTGTGGATGTCGAACGCATGGTGGTTCAGTACTCCCACAGTGATTTTTTCAAGCTCGCTGTTGGCCGATATCATACCGCGATCGGCTACTACAACACCGCCTATCACCATAGCACTTGGTTTCAAACAACGACGGGGCGCCCCTTTCTCTTTCAATTCGAGGACCGCGGAGGAATTCTGCCGGTTCATACTGTAGGTGCGTCGGCGTCGGGCCTGATCCCCTCCGGCCATCTCGGCTTGCACTACGTCGCAGAAGTTGGGAACGGGCGTGCCTCGCGTTCCCCGATTACTGAGGAACCGGTGCAGAATGTGGTTGATGACCAGAACCATAAGGCCTTCAACCTTGCACTTTTCGCCCGTCCTGACGCAGTTCGCGGCCTGCAAGTGGGTTTTTCCGCTTACCGCGACCTGCTCGCGCCAGCAAGTCTCCCGAGAATCGGAGAAACTATCTTTGCGGCGCACGCCGTGCTGGTCCGACCAAAGTTTGAATGGCTCAACGAAATCTTGTTGGTGCGCCACGCTCCCAACGGTATCCCGCGCGTATTCAATACCCCAGGGTTTTACACCCAGCTCTCGAAACAGTTCGGCTCTTATCGGCCCTACTTCCGATACCAGTATGTGAACGCTTCTAGCACCGAACCCATCTTCCCCGACGTTGGATTGCGCCAAGGACCCTCCTTCGGTCTCCGTTATGACGCTAGCGAGACGGTGGCCGTGAAGCTCCAATACGACTACACTGCCTTGCGAGGACAGCCGGCGGTCAATGCGCTTGCCCTACAAGTCGGATTTACGTTCTAGAAAGACCCACGCATGCCGCGCTTGGCAGGTCTGCTGTTCATTTTGGCGAGTGCCGTTTTCTCAATGGCGGCCCTGTCCTTAGCCTTAGTGCCGACCCTCGGGCGATTGCCGGAGCCGCAGATCACGACCGAACAAAATCTGGCCATTGTCGTGAGCCTGTCTAATCCGGTGGAGAACCTTTCTATGGCCGAGCTACGAAGGATTTTTCTTGGCGAGCGCAGTCACTGGCCGAATGGCCGCCGCATCACCCTGGTTATGATGGAACCCGGCCAGCCTGAGCGCGCCGTCGTGCTTCGAGATATCTGCCAGATGAATGAGACCGATTTCAATAATCACTTCCTGCATGGCGTTTTCACCGGCGAAGTGCTTGTTTCACCAAAAACTCTGGCAACTCCTGTGGGTGTGCGCAAGTTCGTATTCAACGTGCCCGGCGCCATTGGCTATCTGCGGGTCTCGGATTTGGACTCCTCGGTAAAAGCGGTGCGCGTCGATGAGCGCGGTCCCGAGGATAAGGGCTACAAGCTTCACGTGCCACCGCGCTCTTCCAAATAGACATGAACGGGCAAAACAAACGCGCACGCAGACCGACACTGGTCGGCCCGGCTCCGCTGTTGGACCGCGTCTTGGCTCTGGCCTCCCCCTACAATTCGTCCTTGTTGCTTCTCATCGTGTTCCTGGTGGTGATTGTGGTGGGACTATTCGTGGTACGCGATCTTCACTCCACCAACGTTGAGGCTCAGAAAATGTATGCTGGCTCGGTGCTGGGACTGCACAGAATTGGTGAGCTGCAATATCAGGCCCAGGAGACACGCCGAAGTACTTTTTATGCCTTAACCACCAACGATAGCAATCTCCAACTGGAATATGCCGACCAGTCTCGCGAAGCGGATCGCCGTGTAAACGAAGGGATCGGCGAATATCTTCGTCAGGTTCACATGCCTCACGAAATCGAGGTGGGCAAACGGCTGCAGCGCGATTGGTCCGACTATCTTAGTGTGCGCAATGAGGTGTTAGCTTCCATTCTTGAGGGCAGCACCAAAGAAGCGGTGAACCTGGATCTTAAGGGGGGTGTGCCGTCTTTTGAACGTGTCCGTCAAGACTTGGAGGAAATCAAGCGGCTCTACGACCAGCAAGCCTCCGAGCAGCTCGCCAACGTCGCAGCCACCTCTCGGCGCACTATCTTCCGGCTCATCGGTGTCCTGGGTATTACTTTGACCTTGGCCAGTACTTCGGTCTGGGCCATCCAGAGAAGCAAGATGCTCGGCACGATTCAACTGGCCAAGCTGCAAATGGAGTTTGTTGCCTCGGTCTCTCACGAACTACGCACTCCGCTGACGGTCATCTCCTCCGCGGCAGACAATATTGCCGACGGTCTTGTGGGCGGGAAGGATCAGGTGAAGCGTTATGGCCTCGCCATCCGAAACCAATGCCGGCAGATCACCGAACTTGTAAATCAGATTCTGCTGTTTGCCGCGACGAAAGACCGTAAGAATCGCTATATTCTACGCCCCCTGCAGGTGTCGCAAATCATGGATTCCGTGCGAGACAATACCGCGGAATTGGTCGAGGGAGCAGGCTTTGTGGTTGAGCAGCGCATCGAGTCTGGGCTACCCTGGGTCATGGGTGACTTATCCGCGCTCTCTCAATGCCTGCAGAACTTGATCGTAAATGCGGTGAAGTATAGTGGTGAGAGCCGCTGGATCGGTATCCGCGCTTTTCTCCACGATTCCGGAGAGCAAAGCGGCAAGGAAATCAGCATCAGCGTCGAAGATCGCGGCATGGGCATTGACCGTTTGGAGATGCCGCACATTTTCGAACCCTTTTATCGCGGCGCGGCAGTCTCGGCTGCCCAGATTCACGGGACAGGATTGGGATTGTCTCTCGCCAAAAACATTGCCGAAGCTATGGGAGGAACACTTTCCGTGGTCAGTGAACTGGCGGTTGGGAGTGTTTTCACGCTGCGCTTACCAATGGTGGAGAAACAAGAGTTGGAAATGGCGTCCGTCAATTCCGAAGGGGATCCGACTATCCGAAAATGAACGAGAATATATTGTTGATAGAAGATGAACAGGCATTGCGGATGACCCTGAGCGACCGTCTGCAAGGCGAGGGTTATGTCGTAGATTTCTCTCCCGATGGTGAGCAAGGCTTCGAAAAGGCCACTACTCTGCCTTTCGACTTGATCATCCTGGACATCATGCTGCCTCGCCGCAGCGGTCTGGATGTCTGTCGCGACATCCGGCTGGCGGGGTTGGGGACGCCCATTCTGCTGCTTACTGCCCGTGGCCAAACTGTCGACAAGGTGGTTGGTTTTAAACTAGGTGCGGATGACTACGTCACGAAACCATTTGACACTCTGGAACTCATGGCCCGCATCGAGGCCTTGTTGCGACGCGCCCCCACACGAACCGGCCAGGGCATTCTCCAATTTGGCTCAGTCCGAGTAGACATTCGCGGCACTCAGGTTACGCGAGAAGGCACTCCTGTTTATCTTTCTGCTCGAGAATTTCAGCTCTTGCGCTATTTCATAGAGCGCAAAGGAATCACTCTTTCTCGTGATGAAATCCTGCGCGAGGTGTGGGGCTACGAAGCTGGTACGTTCACGCGCACCGTCGATGTGCACGTTGCCAGCCTGCGCCAGAAATTGGAGAAGACTCCCAAAAAACCTGAGATCATCCTCACCGTACCCGGGATTGGCTATAAATTCCAAGGATGAGGGGGTATTGACCGCGTCTTCCGGATATCCGCCGCTGCCTGTTTCTTCAGAACTTTTTCGCTGAGCGCAACGCGGACACAACTCTTTCCTGATGATGCAATGTGTACCACGTCGGAGCATAGTCTTCCAGCAGCTCATATACCTCTGCGAGGGCATTGGCCAAGTGTCTCAGCTGTAGCCGCATCTCAGATGCCTCATTCATTTGCTTTGGGAAACTGCCCACATCCAGTTGTTCCCTATGATGCACGATCACGTCTTTACCTCCTTTCGACCGGTGGTTCGGGCTAGGGGTAAAAATATGTAAAGTGTCTGTAAATCCCACGTAAGCGTTCTCGCGCGCTCGCACTCAGCTCAACTTCGGTCATCGCGCCCAGAATTTGCCCCACGGCAGAAACCTATTCCAGTCGTTCCTTTCATTTCTGTTCAATATTGAACTCTTTTGAGAATCCTTTTGGCGCCTGTAGAATTCGGCGGATGACACTCCTCGGGCCGGGGGACATTAGTTTATGAGGGGAAAACGGATTGTGTCAATGAGCGAGGTGCGCATGGTGCGCATCGCAATCGGCTTTTTTGAAACATGACTGGTGCAAGCGCTCATAGGGGAACGTGGGCTGTCCTCCTTTCAACTATGGCCACCATCCGGTACCATCCGGTAGCAAGGTGCGCGAAAAAGTCTTTTCGTGTGCTACCATGCCGTTACCCAGACCTCGGATGATTGCTTCGAATCCCCTTGAGGGAGAGATTGGTGCACTGCAACGGGCCATCAGCAAAGGGTGTTTCCTCGCGTATGCAGTACATCGGCCCATTGGCGATACGCCTTTCCGTTTTTTTCCTATTCTTTTTCTTCGCCGGCGTTCCAGCACAGGCACAGATCTCACCCGGGCCTCTCGCGAAAGCCCACCAGTCTTTGAGCGGAACGATACAATGCGCGACCTGCCACCAATTCGGGACCAGCACGCCTACTTTCAAATGTCTGGATTGCCATAAAGAGGTGGCGCACCGCTTGGCCGCCAAGCACGGATATCACGCTCAGATCCAGATGAAGAATCCCAATGGCAAGGATTGTGTCCGCTGCCACCTCGATCACAACGGCGAGGATTTCGGCCTCATCCACTGGGAGCCTTCACAAAAACAATTTGATCACCGGTTGACGGGTTACGTCCTGGAAGGAAAGCATGCCGGCCTTGCTTGTGAGAAGTGCCACGCGCCGGCCTACATGGTTGCCGAGGAGCGCGCGCTCATCAAGATGAAAGATGTCTCGAAATCCTTTTTCGGGTTGTCGCAAAATTGCGTGCCATGCCACAAAGATGTGCACAAAGGCCAGCTCGGAAACGATTGCCTGCAATGTCATAATTACATGGATTGGAAGGCCGCCAAACAGTTCGATCACTCCAAGACACGCTATCCGCTGACAGGTCTGCACCTCAAGGTGGACTGTGAGAAGTGCCACAAACCGGATGTGGCCGGTGGTCCGGCACGTTACCGGGACATGAAGTTCCAGGCTTGCATCGACTGCCATATCGATCCGCACCGAGGCTCTTTCAAACAGCGCTGCGAAGAATGTCACACCACTGCGGGATGGAAGAAATTGCTGCCGGCTTTTGGATTCGACCATTCCAAGACCAAGTACCCCCTGCTCGGAAAACACGCCGAGGTAGGCTGCGCTCAGTGCCATTTGAAGGCTGACTTCAAAAAGCCCCTCCCGTTTAATAATTGCAATGATTGTCATAAACCAGACCCCCACAAGGGTCAGTTCGAAGCACGTCCGAAGAAGGGGGAGTGCGCGGAATGCCATACCGTGGACGGATGGAAACCCTCGCTTTTCGGAGTGAAAGAGCACGACACATCCAAATATCCGCTAAAGGGCAAACACATTACCGTTAAATGCGAGAAGTGCCATCTACCCGCGGGCAAGGACACCATCTATAAGGTGAAATTCGCGGCCTGCACCGACTGCCATAAGGACGCCCATGACGGACAATTTGCGGCCGCGCCGTATCGAGACAAATGCGAAGATTGTCATACCGTTCTGGATTTTCACCGCTCCACATTTACGATTGCCAAACATCGCAAAGCGCGGTTCGCTCTGAGCGGAGCTCACGCGGCCGTGCCTTGTACCGATTGCCACAAAGTCGGTGCCGCCGGACGGACCGACAAAATCCTGCCATTCCATTTTGAGGATCGGACTTGCACTGCGTGTCACACCGACGTGCACCACGGCGAATTCAACGAGCGCATGGCGCGGCGCCGCGCCGATGGCACACCTCAGGGATGCGAGGCCTGCCATAACGTGAGGTCATGGATCGAGGTGAGTGGCTTCGACCATTCCAAGACCAAATTCCCGTTGCTGGGGGCGCACCGCAGCGCCAAGTGCGGCGATTGCCACAAAGTGCCGGTCGGCAAGAAGGAAATACAGTTCAAGGACACCTCGCAGGTCTGCGAAGATTGTCACAAAGACGCCCATGACGCCCAATTCGCCAAGGCCGGAAAAACGCCTTGTGCAGACTGTCATGATTCGCAGCGCTGGGTGCCTTCGACCTTCAACCATGATACCCGCACGCATTTCCCCTTGCAGGGCGGCCACGCAGGCGTGGCTTGCGGCAAATGCCACAAGCAGACGCGCATGGTCGACACGAAGCCTGTAATTGTCTACAAACAGGCGCCTTCGAAGTGTACCGACTGCCATGGACCGAACATCGGCCCCTTGAAGTCAAGTCTTCGGCCGTATGCAGTGCCTCTTGCCGGCGGGAGAGGAGCTCTTACCAAACCTTTGAGCCAGCCCCCCTCTCTGGCCGCTCTGCCGTGCCGGGATTTCGCTCGAAAGGGAACGAGATCGCCGCAGGGAGTGTCGAAGGATGCCGAAATCTCTGCCCCGGCCACGTTTAGAATCTGGCTCATTTGTGCAGGACAAGGGCGCGAAGGTACCAATAGTCCTGGTACTATAGTTGGGCTGGCTTGTTGTCCTGGCCAAAAACTGAACACAGGTACAGTTGTGCTTGGCTGCGCGCAAGGAACAATATCATGACTGGAGTAACTGTCATTATGGCATTCCACCACCAGTTTTCGGCAGAAGCGATCTCAGGGAAACTGAAGCTTAGGAGAATGTTACGTCTAAGTTAATTCAGATCCTGTGTTGGCTGCTGCTTTTCTCCTCCCCGGCCGGGAGCGCTGCGCTCCCTGCTGGTCAGCAGGGCAGCACTCGTAGTCCGCACGGACCGCTGGCGATTCCTTGCGAGAACTGCCACACCGCTGCGGGCTGGCGCCCCATTCGCGCGGTTCCCGAATTCGATCATAACAAAACGAACTACCCGCTACGCGGCATGCACGAGAAAGTGCAATGCACGCAGTGCCACGTAAAGCCGATATTCACGGATGTGGGGAAGAATTGTCAGGATTGCCACGCCGATATTCACCAGCGCAAGATGGGCACGGATTGCGCGCAGTGTCACACGGTTCTTGGTTGGAACAATGCCATTCAGCAA
>QHYZ01000325.1 GCA_003225295.1 Acidobacteriota bacterium
TTCCGCAGACCGCAAGTCGATCTGGAACTCGACGAAGAATTCCAGTATCACCTGGAGCGCCAGATCGAGGACAACCTCCATCGCGGGCTCGCACCGGAAGAGGCGCGCTATGCGGCGATGCGCGAGATGGGCCCAATCGCCAAAAGCAAGGAGGAATGCCGGGACGCGCGACGCGTAAATTGGATGCAGGACCTGGCACAGGATTTGCGTTACGGCCTGCGCATGCTACGCAAATCTCCCGGCTTCACCACTATCGCCGTCCTCACTCTCGCTCTCGGCATCGGCGTCACGACCGCGATCCTCAGCATCATTGACCCAGTCTTATTCCGGCCGCTGCCCTATGCCAACTCCGATCGACTCGTATCTGTCGGTTTCAGACACGCGGTCGAGCCTTTCGAGTTCATGTTCGGAAATTTTTACTATGATTGGTCCGATCACCAAACCGTCTTCACCGAGATGACGGCACAGAGCGCTGTGCCGAGGCCTTGCGACCTCACGGATCGCGATCCGATGCGGCTCACTTGCAGCTACGTGCATCAGAATTTCCTTCCCACGTTAGGCATCAGACCCGTAGTAGGGAGCAACTTCACAACAGACGACATGCTCCCTGACGCGCCGCTGACCGTGATGTTGTCGTACGAGCTCTGGAAGAGCCGTTATAACGAACAGCCCTCAATCGTTAACCAGGTCATAGAAATTGATGGTGGCAAGGCACAGGTAAAAGCAGTCCTCCCCCAGGATTTTGAAATGCCATCTGCGCAACCGACTGATTTGTTGCTTCCCAAGCAGGTCGATGTCTCTGCTGTGCGCGCCGGCTCAGTGCCAGAAAACATGCGAGTTTTCGCTCGCCTCAAGTCCGGAATTACAGCAACTCAAGCCGATGCCTCTTTGCAGCCATTATTTGAGCAAAGCCTCCGATCCGCTCCCCCTCAAATGCGCAGCGATATCCACCTCGTGGTGCGCTCTTTGCGCGATCGTCAAATGCACGACGTGCTCCCCGTAGCCTGGATTATGCTCGGTGCGGTAGTAGTCGTGTTGCTCGTGTGTTGTGCGAACGCGGGCAGCCTGTTTCTTGCGCGCACAGCCGCACGTGAGCAGGAATTCGCAATCCGCGCCGCATTGGGCGCTGGAAAGAGGCGGATCTTACGTCAAACGCTTACCGAGGGACTGCTCGTGTCTCTTGTGAGCGCCGTGGTTGGCTGCGTTTTGGCACAAGCGTTACTCCGGACCTTCATTGCGCTCGCACCAGGCGGCTTGTCATTCCTGCGAAAAGCCACGCTCGATTTGCGTATTCTTGTGGCAACGCTGGTAGTAGCTGTCGCCTGCGGAAGCGCGTGCGGTTTGTTGCCAGTCTTGGGGCTGCGCTCCGTTGGGATTGCCGCGAGATCGGCGCAGCCCAGCAATCGGCCTAAGCTTCGCCGAATTCTCGTCGTTGCGCAGATCGCATCCAGCGCTGTTTTATTATCCGGTGCAGTTCTTCTTTTGCGAAGCCTGAACAATATCGATCGGCAGGATTTGGGTGTTAACTCAAATCATGTTCTTACCGTATCCGCGTCACTATCGCCCCGTCGCTACAATACGACTGAAAAGCGCATCGATTTCTTTCGCCGTGCCATTGCTGCTCTGCGTGGCATTCCGGGAGTCACTTCTGTCGCGATTACGGATTCGCTGCCACCGAATGGCACGCGTTATTGGTACTCCTCAATGGCGATTGCGGGAAAGCCGCCGCTTTCATCTGAAGATATTGTCAGTGCACGAGCTGTTACGACAGACTATTTCAACGCTCTGGGTATACGCATCGTTCGGGGTCGAGGATTTTCCGATGCGGACGCTAAATCTACCGAGCACCTGATGGTCATAAACCAAAAACTGGCCGCGTTGATGTTCCCGGATCAAGACCCGCTCGGCCAGCCGATTCGCCCAGAGAAGGATGGACCTTCTTATCGTGTCATCGGCATCGCGGCCGACGTGCGGAACGATGGATTAACCCAGCAAACTCTACCTGAATACGACACTTTGCTCGGAGCAATTCCGGACGAGTGGACGGATCGAAATACCTACGCTGGGACGCTAGTTATCCGAAGTGCGTTGTCCACAAAAAGCGCTGCACCATGGATCCGCCAACGGGTTGAGGAGATCGATCCTTTGATACCGATCGAACTGCACAGTTTGCAAGCTGAGATCAGCACGCTTGCGAACCGTCCTCGTTTTGAGACAGCCCTGCTCGGCTTTTTTGCTGCCACAGGGCTGCTCATGGCTTCCATCGGCCTATATGGCGCCACTGCGTACACTGCCACGCGACGCACTCACGAAATCGGAATCCGAACAGCATTGGGGGCTACCCGAATCGACGTACTGCGCTTAATCATGCTCGAGGGACTGCGGCTGGTGTTTCTGGGAGG
>QHYZ01000326.1 GCA_003225295.1 Acidobacteriota bacterium
GAGGTTCTGGGCATAAGACGTCAACGGCATAAGCTGAAGCGAAACGATGACGAGGAGACCGGCAAGAGCCAGGCGCTGCCGCCAATCATCCCAACTGAAAACCCCCATAGTGCTTCTCTCCTGCGATTCGGTGAGCGGTCCTCCCGTGTCGCAAGCGAGAAAATAGGCTGATCGTAAATTTCGAGCAAGACAACGTGAAAGACTATGACTGGGTAGCAAATGTACTCAAGCCACGAGCAAGTTTCATCGCATGGCGGCGTGTTCGGGAAATTGTGAGAAGTCAAAGAGTTGAACGCGCAGACACGATCAAGAGGTACTCCAAGGATCAGAACTGAAGAGCGAATGGCCGCTCAATGAGATGAAAATTTGGACGACTTTGGTGTAGTTACAACTCTCTGTGGTTCGGCCGGATCAAGGCCGTGGGCAGTAAAGAAACCACTGCCGAGGACAAAATTGTCCAACTTCCGGGTCGCCGCCGGGAGTTGATTGGATTGGTCAACACAAGCGCGTTTCTCAGGACTAAAGCGAAATCAAACAAGTGCGTTCACTTCAATTTGCCGGAAATCTGTCCCCGAACATAGGGCTCTTCGATTGTTCTGTGGCTGCCTTATCCTGAATGACATCCCAGGATGAATTCGCTCATTCAGCTTTGTGCCGCTCTGGGTGGAGGATGGCCATGAACGAATCTCAAGCGAGGTCTGCACTCGCGATAACGTGCTCGTTCGTAGACGCATCTGATCTATAGGAGCTCCGCCCAAAGGAGAGGTCATGTCGGACAGGATTACGCTTGTCGTTCGTTTTCGGATCAGCGAGTCTGCGAAGAAGGGATTTACGGCAAAATTGCAAGACGTCTTCACGCAGATCGTGAAGGAAGAGACGTTCGTTGAGGCTTCGTTAGTCCAAGATATGCGTGACCCGAAAAGCGTTCTGAATTACGAAGTATGGAATGAGACTCCGGAATCGTTCATGAAGGACCAGATGAGCAAAGCCTATCGCGCAGATTTCGAGAAAATGATCGTCGGTCTGAAGATTGAGCGAACTCCAGCGTGGTATTCCACAATCGCAGAATGGAAGAAGGCTTGAAATCCGGGAATAAGCGATGGGCGGGGGGCAGCGTCCAGAGTTCCGCGAGAGTTAGTTCTCATAAGTCGGCATCGCGCCAGAATTGCAGTTCCGAAGGCCTTGCTGAATGGATCGTCCCATGCGCGTTTGTGAGGACTCATCTTTCCTAGTTCGCGAAAAGACGAGAGCGCGGCTATTACAGTCATCTGGTTTTCACCACCTGTGCCGTATCGTCTAGGGAAGTGAAGAGCTCGACGTGCGCACTCACGCGCTCCTTCTGACGGCTGGTTCTTGTTACCTCCGGCGATACCATGGAGGCTCGTCCAAGGTAGTTCCGAATAATCTCTCACTTCGAGCTCTGCCCCCGAAAAAACTCCTTACGGATGAACGCGGATGACCGTCTTTCCCTTGATCCGTTTGG
Source organism: Acidobacteriota bacterium (assembly GCA_003225295.1). Classification (GTDB taxonomy): domain Bacteria; phylum Acidobacteriota; class Terriglobia; order Acidiferrales; family UBA7541; genus Acidiferrum. The sequence continues at coordinate 1,484 of QHYZ01000326.1, forward strand.
TCGGGTTAAAGGCGGCAACGGCATCATCCAGGACAGCCACCTTGCCGATGTTTGTCCGCAGCCGGCCATCCCGGACCCGCTGCACGACCTCCCCCAATTGGGCGCGATCGGCTTCGACGACGAAGTCGATAGTCAGGCCGCCAGAGGGCCGCGCCTCGGTCGGACCGGCAATGGTCACCAGCGTTCCTCCGGCGCGAATCATGCCCGCAGACCGCTTCGCGATGTGCCCGCCGAGGACATCGAAAACCAGATCAACCTTGCCGACGTCTTCCAGGGCGTCGTTATCGAGATCGACGAACTCCTGTGCGCCGAAGTCGAGAGCCGCCTGACGGGCAGCAGCGCGCCCGCTGCCGATGACGTACGCGCCGGCCGCACGTGCGAGCTGGCTCGCCATCGAACCGACTACGCCGGCCGCACCGTGAACGAGGACGCTTTGCCCCGCACGAAGGCGACCGTGCTCGAACAGCCCCTGCCAGGCGGTCAGGCCCGGCATTACGAGGGCCGCCCCAACCGTGAAGTCAACATCGCCCGGCAGCGGTGTGAGGTTGCGTGCCTCGACGGCCACATACTCCGCCAACGTGCCGTCGCGATACCAATCCGTTAGGCCGAACACCCGCTGTCCGATCGACAGCCCCGTCGTGCCATAGCCGAGAGCGGTGACCACTCCGGCCACTTCGTGACCGGGGATTGAAGGCGTCCGGTCACGGCCAGCACGATCGGTCCAGGTCGAAGGCCAAGTCAGCTCATCCCCGGTGAATGCCGACGCATGAATCTGAACAACGACGTCGTTTATCGCCGCCTGCGGCTCGGGCCGCTCCATCAGCTTTACCCCGGCCGCTCCCGCAGCCTGATCCGTCGCCACAATCGCCCTCATCGTTCACCTCCCTGGATCGAGTTCTTGACTGTAAGATAGCTGCTCCATCCGTTGTTCCAAGAAGGGTTATCGGACAGAAACGGATCAATCAAAAACTTGGCCGCGCCCAGCGCCCGCATTCCATGCGGAATGCGCAATGGTCCCCAGTGTCAGTTTCATAGGAATTGTCTCCTTGATAATTTGTCTTTTTGCGCTGAAATGTAAGCTATCT
>QHYZ01000318.1 GCA_003225295.1 Acidobacteriota bacterium
TATGTCCGTGCTTGCTGGCCCTCGATTGAGGGCGGGTGACGAGCAACCCTTCCATAATCCGGGTAAGGTAAGCCGACCATCCGGGAGTTGATCGGCTCGGTAAACCCTGGCGCATTTTTCACTCTGCAGTGGGTTGTGGGTTCGAAGGCTGAGTGTCCGGTGGGCCAGGGGCAAAAGCTGACACCTTCCAAACCGGTGACAGAGCTACTGCAGCTTCGCGTACTCCGCCATGGCTTGCTTAAAGATTGGAATGTCGGGGTCGGCATCCTTTCACAATTCTTGAAAATCCTTGTAGGCGGCGCGGGCCTTAGCAACATCTCCTTGCAGTCCGTACGCGCGTCCAAGCTGCAGGTGGGCCAACGCGCCGCTGGGTTCATTCAACACGATTCCACGATGCCCAAGGATTTTCTGGAACTCTGCCGCCGCTTCGCTGCCCCGCTGCGCCGCGAGGTAGGCCTCTCCGCGCACATAGACAGGATACAAATTCGGCCAGTTGTAAAACCAAGAGGTAGGCAGACCAAGTTCGTACGGAGCAGCGACCTCCAGAGTATCCAGCGCCTGCTGAGGGTTTGCATGGTTTAATGCCAGTTTTGCCCGTAGGGTAGGAAGGTAATTGAACTGCACGGCCGTGTTTTCGCGGAAGCTCTCATTGAAATTATCCGCTAATCCCTGCGATTCGTCCCCTGTATAGGCTAGGGCAAGCAATACTGCATAATACTTATCTGGTCCACCTGAACGTTCCTTTGCCAGCGCTGTCCGTTTTCCAGCTTGGATTGCATTGCCAAACAGGCCTTCTCGCACAGACGCCACGGCCTCGTAAGTCGCGGAAGTTTCATTCTCCCCTGCCCGCTTGGCAGAATTTGAAGCCTGCCGTGATAGCTCGCGCGCTCTTCCAAGATGTCCGAAGTAAGCAGCCGTGTCGGCCTCTAATGCCAACATCAGGTATTCTTGGTCCGGTTTGCCAGCCCAAGCGGCTACTTGCCGCGACATTTCGGCGGTGTCATTCCGATAAAAGGCGAGCGAATAAAGCGTGGTCCCAAGACCAGAGTCCAGGCCCTTTCCATGCTCCTCTCTGGCCAAAGCTGCAGCGTCCTCGTCTCGGTTCAACGACAAATATGTGTATATAAGAAATCGATACGTAATGGAGGACGGAGCAAGACGAACGGCCTCTTGATCTTCTCTGAGACCCGCTTCATATTGCCCGAGAGCGTTATAGAGAACACCAAGGCTCTCTCGGAAGGTGACCTCGCGCGGGTAGATCTGTTCGCCAAGGATATAGCTCTGCTGTGCCTTCGTGCGGTCGCCGGTCACAAAATGGTAATAATCTCCTTCGATGATCAACTTCTCCCGCTCACTCACCCGTGTGCGCAGCTCGAAGGCCTTCCGGATGTTTTCCACGGCCAGTGCAGTACCTATCACCTCATTCTCGCTGCCCATCGCGTCGTAAGCCGCGGCGAAATTCGGGTCCAATTGGATTGCACTCTGAAAAAAAGCAACCGGCGCAACGTCGCCCGCGAACTGTGCCTTAACACCCAGACTGAAGGCCTGCAATGCTTCAAGAGATGGTGTTGTCGCTTGCTCGAGCGGTGTGTTGTATTTTTGCACGGTGCTCAAGGATTCCCCGAGTCTCCTTCGCATTTCCAAAGCGACTTTCCCAAGTGCATCGAGAATGTGGTTTTTGTCGCTCGCCTGCGCTTCCGTGCTCGCCAGCAACTCTCCGCTAACACAGTTCACGGCTTTCAGAATCAGGTTGTAGCGGGTGCCAATCAGAGCAATCGAACCGTCTAGTGCTGCCGTGCTGTTGGTCCTTTGGCAAACTTCACGCGCGATTTGCGGCTTGAGCCTGACGTTCGTCGGCTGTCCCATCATCCGCAACGTCTGCTGGATTCCCTCTTCGGACACAAGGCTCAGGAACGGTGACTGCTCCAGTTCGACAGAGAGGCCTTCTCGAAGCGTCCCGTCGAATACGGGATCACCAGTGGTGTTAGTGAAATCGCCCAAAACGATTGTGTCTTTTTCAGTCAGTTTCGGGAACCGATGTGAGCGCCAGTACAGCCCACCGGCTGACACTGCTGCCGCAAGAACACCCGCCATGATTGCCGCGGTCCTCCAAGCCCGCTTGTCTGACACTGCAGCCGCTCCAGTGGCTGACGCTTCCCGGCCTTCATTCGTGACCGGTGTAATGAAGCGATAGCCCCGTCGCGGCAGCGTCTCGATGAAGCGAGGATTATCTGCGGAATCCCCCAGGGCCTCGCGCAGCTTGTTGATCGCCGTGTTCAGGCTGTTGTCGAAATCCACGAACGTATCGGCTGACCAGTTCTCCGAGCGCAACTCTTCGCGAGTGACCACTTCCCCAGGCCGTTGCAACAGGACTGTGAGGACGTGAAAGGGCTGCTCCTGCAGCTTGATCCGTACGCCCTGCTTGCGCAGCTCCCCAGCACGCACGTCCACCTCAAACACTCCGAAGCGCAGAATTGAGCGAGATCGGACTTCGAGGGCCATCCGCGTCTACCCCAGATCTTAGCGCGAGTCTAACACCGCCTGCTAGGTGACAAGTTTTAGATAAGCCCGCGCCCTACGTGACTGAAACGACGGTCTTTAGCTGCCTAGAAGCAATCAAGCCTCAATCAATCCGCTGTCCATTGAGCTTCCTCCTGACCGGCCCCAAGTTCGCCTCCAGCACATGCCTGGAGGTGGCAAATGAAGCTCAAAATTCGGATGACCCTATTCTTGGTGACAACAGCGCAGTTCGCCTGGGGGCAAACAGGCACGAAGCCAAAGTTGGTCATCGCAGAAGCAACTGCTCCTGAATCTTCCGCAAACAGCTACAGCGTCTTGGGAGCCACGCCCGAACAAGAAACCTTAGTACGTGCTCAGATTCGCGTCATGCAACCCAGCGTTTACCCTCGTGTTCATCGACAGCGACCGATATGTGAGCGATGACTCCCTCGGATACTGGGTTGCGCATGAACTCGGACACTTGGCTGCCAACAGCGTCCGCGAGAATGCCGCTGACAAAGCCGCCCGTGAATACCGCAAACGTCTGAAACAATCGCGCATCGAGACGCGGTAGAGAGTCGCTTTGAGTCTTAGTTCGAGTGCCACGCGATAACTCTCGGATGGTCAGCAAACAAGAAACTGAGAAGCTGGGCCGAGTAATTTCAGGTTTGCCCGCTAATGCCGTTTATTAGCGTGTGATTACCGAGAATTCCGTCCGTACGTCATCCTGTCAACCAGCATCCTTATGGCACGCTAATCGCGGATCTCGTCAATCATACTGGTTTCGTATTGGCAAGCATATCGGAGTCTAAAGACTGGCAGTGTCTGCCTCGCTCAGTCGACGAGTGCATCGAAGTGCACGGAGTTCGTGTCGCGAAAGAATCGCGTTTTGGATCAGCAAAAGTTGGGTCAGGACAAACCGGCTTGCTCCAGCTAAGCGGCGCGTCGCAGGTATCGGTAGTGTAATCCCCCGACCTGAGGAATCGCTACCACGCGCCCCTGCGCCGGCGTTTCCACCGCTCTGGGCTCCGGCGCGTCTTTGGCCAAAGCTAAGTGCGTACGCGACCGCTGATAGTAGGCAAAATAACTTTGCAGGGTCCGACGCAACGATCTCTGGTTCCACACCATAATGTGGTCCAGGCACTCGCGTCGGATGGAGCCCACCAACCGTTCCGCAAACGGATTTTGCCAGGGGGATCGTGGCACCGTAAGCACTTCCTCCATGCCCAAAGATCGGGTCACGGCGGCGAAGTCTTTTCCGTAGATGGCATCTCGATCGCGCAGCACATATCGCGGCGCCTGGTCCCAGGGAAATGCTTCCCGCATCTGCTGCATAGTCCACTCCTCTGTAGGGTGTTCTGTCACCCCGAAGTGCACCACCCGGCGTCGCTCATGCGATAGCACCACGAAGACGAACAGGACCCGGAAGGTCGCCGTCGGCACTGTGAAAAAATCGATGGCCGCCGTTTGCGTAAGGTGATTCGTCAGGAAGGTTCGCCAAGTCTGGGAAGGCGGCTTGCGGGGCCGAGGCAAATATCTGGCCACCGTGGATTGCGCCACGGCAATCCCCAACTTGAGCAGTTCTCCGTGAATGCGGGGAGCACCCCACAAGGGGTTGGCTTGGTTCATGCGCCGAATTAGATCGCGAATGTTCGAGGCAACTTCTGGCCTTCCGGGAAGGCGGCGCGATTTCCTAGTCCAATGCCAGGCGAAAGCTCTGCTGTGCCAACGGAGGACCAGAATCGCGACAACACAACCCACAAGAGTCGGTCGCAGCGGTGGAAGTGCAAGCGGCGCGGCGCATTCTTTTGGAAAACCGCAAGTTGGTGACGAAGTGCGAGGATCTCCGCCTGCAGGGCCGCACGGGTTCTAACACTGGAGGCTACCAAAGCGAAAAGGGCGACAAAAAGAGAGTTCATCGTGGTAGCCACCATGATCTCACGAATGATCGGAACCTCTTTGTTTTCAGATCGGACGGACTTTTCGGTAGCCACACGTATAGTGGCAGTTCTCTGTTTCTTCGCCAAGTCAGTCTTTCCGTGACATGATTGTCTAGCGATGGCACAATTAACTAGGTGAGGCGAAATGAGCTCCCAGGTCACTAGCTCCAATAGCGAAGCGGCGATCCTCGCCCGTCTGATCCAGATTGGGGAGGAGCAGTTGTCGCGCGGC
>QHYZ01000319.1 GCA_003225295.1 Acidobacteriota bacterium
GTGCAGGAAGAAGAACACAAAGCAAGCCAATAAGACGCACAAACCAAAGATTTGCCCATTTTGTGTGCCCGGATTCCCAACAAATGGGGGACCTCGCGATAGCCAAATATTGCCACCAGTGGGCAGCGAATGCTCTTGCCGACCACTTCAAAGAGAAAATCGCTAGCCAGAACCAAATACCACTCATCTTCTCGGCGATGAACTGATAACTCCTGGTTAGTTATCCGGGCCGGGAGAAATTTACCGGGGGCAGCCCAGGAACACCTCATCCATTTGCTACACAGATCGCTTTTGGGGAGTACAAACTGTCCTGAGCCAGAACTCACTGAACTTCGGCCCGTTCACCCGCGTCACTACTCTTGTGGGTTTTTTCCGTTGCGGACGAGGTTCAGAGGCGGATTGATACCCGCAGGTTCTAGTTCGGAGCGCGGAACACGGAGAGCGAGGTACTCGTCCCATTTTTATTCTCGTAGAGGCCGTCCTACTCCTGCGTAGCGATGCTAGGTAATCACGTGAGATGTCACCTCTGGGTTGCTGCACAAACTGCTGCACAGACGCTTCCCCGGATGCATCACACCTATACTTCACAACAACATACGCAAGGTTGGGTCTTTTCGTAATCGGCAGGTCGCGAGTTCAACTCTCGCCCTCGGCTCCAACTCTAAGAAAACAGACGAGTTCCTGAAGCCAGTGACCTACCGCTGGCTAACTTGGCGTCAGGTTCCATCAAAGTTCCATCGTTCTTTTCGAGGGCATTCATGGCGTTCTGGATGTCTTTGGTTGCGACGATTGCGTAGCGTATGAAGACCGAACGGGGGTCCCTACCAAAAACCCATCGGACAACCAGGCAACCACCAGAAGTCATCCAGTCACATTTCGGAACAATCCGAACGGCAAGCGTCCTGCCACAAAAAACTAAAGTTCGCATAGCAAACGGGCAGACGGCTCGTTCTGCATTCTCACGCGAGCTTCGATTAGGCAGCTTTGCGCGTGTAAAGGTGATGCAGGCCACCGACTTTCGGAATCTCGATCACCTGACCGAGCGAAGGAAGCTCGACGGGTCGGCTGACGGGCGCATCTTTTTCGAGCGACAGATGCGTACGGCATCTTTCGTAGTATTCGAAATAATCCTTCAGAATCCGGCGCAACCCGGCGTCATGGAAAACGATGACGTGATCCAGGCATTCGCGACGGATGGAGCCTACCAGTCGTTCCGCAAAGGGATTTTGCCACGGTGATCGCGGTGTGCCAGGACTTCCCGAATGCCCATCCATTTCGCCGTCTCACAGAACTTCTCACCGTACGCGCGGTCGCGGTCGCGCAGCAAGTAACGCGGAGCGTTGTCCCAGGGGAATGCTTCCAGAAGTTGACGGGCTGTCCATTCTGCTAATCATGATTTCTCCTGACGTCGCTCGAACTGCCGGTTGTGAGCCAAGTGATCACGGCCAGCGAAGATGCACCCTACCTTGCCTTCTTCCTAAAGCTGGATATATCGACTGTTCGGGACGTTGTGAACACAGAGGAAGTCCATGTGACTGAGACGTCGTCTGGCGCGCGCGGAATGGCTATCGGCGAGACCACGGTTGAACTGGTCAACGCATGTTCTCGCTTGATGGATCTTCTTGACGCTCTGCAGGATATTCCATTCTTCGGCAAACTCATTCAACGCGAGATCATATATCGCCTACTGCAGGGAACGCAGGGACAACGCCTTCGGGCAATGGCCACGCTGGGAGACCAGAGCCATCGGACGGCGAAGGCGGTTGCATGGTTACGTGCGAACTAACAGAAACCTCTGCGTGTGGAACAACTGGCAACGGTCGCAGGCATGAGCCGATCTACGCTGCATCACCATTTTCGTGCCCTTACTGCGATGAGTCCTCTTCAGTTTCAGAAGCAGCTTCGCCTGCGTGCGGCGCGACAGCACATGCTCACGAATGACCTTGATGCCGCAAGTGCAGCGTTCGAAGTCGGCTATGAAAGCGCAAGCCAGTTCAATCGCGAGTACAAGCGTTTCTTTGGCCAGCCCCCAATTCGCGATATCAAGGCCTTGCGAACGGCAAAGTCGTGGCGATCACGCCGCTTAACGCTGAATTGCTCGGTTGTTCAAGGGGCGGCTTGTTCTCAACTGTCGCAAACAGCCCAATGCACTCATTGAGCTCGCGTCAAGCTGGCAGCTATGGATTAGTCCGCATAAACGCGCATCTCGTTGGTGCTTGATTTCCTGACGAGATGCCGACTTCTCGGGGCTTAATGCTCCCGGCGTCCATTTTGTGCTAGGCTCTTAGCCGCCCACCGACGGAGCCCGTCCTTCCAGGGATGTGAAAACAATGATCGCCAGGTCCATCGTTGGGGCAATCCAAACCTACTCGAGAGGAGGACACCAGACGATGGGATGTTCCGTCTTAGCTGGTACGACCGGCAGTTGTGAAATGGCTCGGTCGAAAATGAAGGGGCAATTATGAAAATCGTAGTGATCGGCGGCAGTGGACTTATCGGATCAAAGCTCGTCAGCAAGCTTCGTGAGCGGGGACACGAGGCCGTGGCGGCGTCACCCAAATCGGGCGTCAACTCCATCACCGGCGAGGGACTTGCCGAAGCGCTG
>QHYZ01000153.1 GCA_003225295.1 Acidobacteriota bacterium
CACCTGCGCATCGTGCAGGCTGGTTTCTATGCTTCAGTCGTTTTCTTCATATTTGGATTGGCCGAACCGATGGGCGGATGGATCGCTGATTCCTTGATACGCAGGGGCTGGGATGAAACCAGGACACGCAAGGGAATCGTGACTGTGGCTTTTCTCATGGGCCTCTTACTCATCGTGGCTTTACATGTTGCGGATGTGCGAGCGGCAGTCGCACTGCTGGTGGGAGCCTCCTTGGTTGGACTTGCCACCGGCAACCTGCTGGTAATTCTTCAATCCTGTGCACCTCCAGAGCGAGTCGGGATATGGACTGGCGTCGAGAATTTCGCCGGCAATCTCGGCGGGATCATCGCACCCCTGGCCATCGGTTTGCTGATCAAGACGACCGGTTCCTATGTCCCAGGTTTCACGCTCGGCTCCCTAGTTCTTCTTCTCGGAGTGCTCCCCTATTGGCTTATCATCGGCGAACTAAAACAGCCATCATCCTAAGACCGGGCGGGTTCTCGCTCCTGGCAACCGGCAACCGTCACCCTCGGCTGGAGCTGGACCTTAGTAAAGATCTCGGAACAGCCCCAAAACATGCGGTTATATCGCATATTATACACATGTGGATAGTGCGGGACATAGAACCTCGACTCGAACGATCTGCCCGGACCCGGCCGGTGGTGGTCGTGACCGGGGCGCGCCAGACCGGCAAGACCTCCACCTTTTTAAGGCTGTTTCCGAATCACGGGTTTGTCTCTCTGGACCTCCCCAGCGAAGCGGAACAGGCCGAAAAAGAACCGCACGATTTTCTTCGTCGCCACCCGTCGCCCATGATCATTGATGAAGTGCAATACGCGCCAGGCTTATTCCGGCATCTCAAGGCAACCGTGGACACCCAGCGCGCCCGTAATGGGCAGTTCCTGCTCACCGGCTCACAGAAATTCACGTTGATGAAGAGCGTCAGAGAATCCCTGGCTGGACGGGCGGACGTTGCGGAACTGGAAACGCTCTCGTTGGCCGAGATCCTCGCCGCGCGGCCGCAAACCGCCCTCGAAATGGCCATCGTTCGAGGTGGTTTTCCGGAGCTACACGCCAACCCGGACCTCGACCAGGTGGCCTTCTACAACTCGTATCTAGCCACCTACCTGGAACGGGACGTGCGGTCGCTCGCCAGCGTTGGTAACCTGAGGGACTTCGAGCGCTTTCTACGCGCCTGCGCCCTGCGTTCTGCGAACTTGCTCAACAAGGCTGATCTGGCACGTGACGTCGGAATCGCGCCTTCCACAGCTAACCATTGGCTGTCCATGCTGGAGGCTTCCGGGCAGGTCGTGCTGCTTGAGCCCTGGTTCTCGAACCGCACCAAGTCCATCGTCAAGAGCCCAAAACTCTACATGGCTGACTCGGGCCTCCTTTGCACGCTATTGAATATTCGTTCCGTAGATGCCCTCCGTCAATCGCCGGCTGCGGGCGCGATCTGGGAAACCTTTGTTTTCGCTCAGCTGCGTGGTCGCGAACGCCGCACCGGGCGCTTAGGCAGTCTGTTCTTCTGGCGTGATCGCACTCGCGAGGTAGACTTCGTAGTGGATGTTGGCGGACGGCTGGAGCTTTTCGAGGCGAAGTGGACTGAATTACCGACGGATGGTGATGCGGTGAATCTCGATTTCGTGCGGAAAGTTGTTGGTAAATCGCGCGTGGCTGGCGGCGCGGTGGTCTGCCGTACGCCGAATAGTTTTCCACTCGGCAATGGATTCCAGGCGCTGCCGGCGTCTCAACTAGGATGAGTTGGGCTTCTACCCGCGCTACGTGGCGGCGTTTGACTATGGAGGGGATACTATACGTCACCAGAATCCCCAGATGCGGTCCCAAGAATCACTTCAGCGGGGCCCAGCTTGATTTTACTAACAGCGGCAAATCGTGGATCCAGTCAGTCTGTTTGATTCCAGACGGATAGATTACATGCGCCAGATTGTCCTTGGTGTAGGCGAGCGCAAACGCCGAGTGCTCGTAACTAGGATCGCTGTTGGCGACGGGCACATTCGCTGCTGTCTGGGCGGCTTGGATCGCGGTTTCGTCGCCGGTAAGTCCGATGATGTGCTTGTCAAAGTGATCGAGCCACGTGCGCAAGAATCGCGGATTGTCACGCTTGGGATCGGTAGTCACGAAGACTACCTTCACCCGGTCCGCAACATCGGCAGGCAGTGTCCGAAGGGCAGAGGCGACAACAGCCATGTGCATGGGACAGACGTCGGGACAATGCGCATATCCAAAAAGGAGAATGGTGACGTAACCCTGAGTCTCTGACCAAAAATCAAACGGGGTCCCAGAAGTATCCATCAGAGTAAACTTGGGCTTCGGCAGTGGTGGGGTCACCACTCCGCCACGGTATGTGGTTTCGAGATGACCCCCACCAGGTGCCTTGGCCTCAGGTGTTCGTATCTGGGCCGATAACTGGGCAGCCCCTCCCAGCCACACTGCCAATGTGACAACCGACAGGCCGAACAGTCGCAACTTCATTCAATTCCTCCACTCGCATCGAACATCTCTATGGAACAACGTTCACCCAACCGATCATTCCTATTTCGTCGTGGAGTTCGCAGATCCACCTGTACTTACCGACAGCGTTAAAGGTCACGTTGAAGCGGACTAAGGTTGGACTGACCTGCGCGAGGGGCGTCGCTGTTCCCGGTGTTCCCGACAATGGACTGATACCGTTTGCACGATCCTGCGCTCCCGCAATGAGAAGACCTGAGTTGATCTCGTCTTTGGAGTTCGCGTCGCGGTTAGTTTCGTCTGCCGGATCAAACCCTGCATTCAACACCGCGTACCTCGCGCCGTCTGCAGCCGTCCCCTTCAATCCCGAGGTGTCGACGAATGCCCCGGGTCCGCCACCGACTGGGCAGTCCGCGTCGTCAGTCGGGCACCCGAAGGTGATGGTGTGCGGCTCGGCGGGATCGATGTTCGCAAATTCCACCGTCTGCCCAACATGAACTCGGAGCGGGGCGCTCTTCGTGATTACGTTTCCTAGCGCATCCACAAACCGGAACATCGAGCCGTACTGCCATCCGCCTCCGGTCGAAACTATCTTACCGACTGTATACACGCGGGCGTTCGCCCCATACACAAACAGGCCGGGGGGAACCAGGTTTCCTGCGATGTTCGCGATCTGTGCAACCGTTTGGGCATCATACGCGAGCTGCGTGTAGGGAAGCGCGGCAGACGGGTCGAGCACGTGTACCGTTCCATTCATGCTCGAATGGATCAGGCAGGTGAACTTGAAGTTACCCTGGGCCGGGAACTTGATGGTGTAGGTATTTCCATAGGCCGCTAAGGCGCCCCCGGACGCGGCCGCGCCGCTGTGCACGCATTGCAAGCCCAACGTGCCTGACGGGTCATAGGCGGATTCATTGGGTGACATCGCGCTTCCGTACGCCGTACAGCCGATTCCGTTAGACGCACGCTGTTGCGCTGCCGGATATGGCAGCACGCCCACGATCGCTGGCGGCGGCTCATACAGGAAAGTTACGGTGTGAGCTTCGTCTGTTGCGAGCTTCCAGGTGATGCTGTCGTTCTCATGTATCCAAATCTCGTTAGGGACAAAGGCCATGACTTGCCTGGCCTGACAGCCAGTAGCAAGTTTCTGGTCGGCGTCGCCGCCGGCCAAACAGTCGGGGAATTGCGAGCCGGCTCGGACTTGCCATTGGCCCAAGGCCAGTCGCGGAACCAGAAAAACAGCCAGCAACACGCACCAGCGGATGGTGGACGTAAATTGCATAGATCCTAGAGATTTCATTGCTCCTCCTCGTGTGATTTGTTTCCGTCGAAATTGCACGGCCGAGCACCGCATTCTTCTGGTGAAAGACGTGCCCTCAAATTAAGCTGAGTTCGCCCGCAAGTAAGCCGGCAGCGACGCTTACGCGTAACGCCAGCAGAATGAATGCGCGTCTTTTCGTTTTGCCATCTGGAGATGAGTCGGCCCGTCGGAATAGCGCCTGGGCAGGCAAAGTTGGTACGCCGCCTTTCGACACACCACCAGCCGCTCGGGTTCTGTACCCTTTTTTACTCTGTGTTAATAAAGTGCGAAAACACGCCCGTGCCTGACATTCGTCAGGGGTAGGACAAGAGCGGGCAAAAAAGCTTCAGTGGATCGATCAAGCGCGCGAGGCGACCGGGAAGACGTAATCGACCAGCGTTCAATCCATGTTTCAACTCATCCGGGCGCACTGTGACAAGGCAGGACAATAGCTTCGTTGTTCTTGCACAAAGGAACGTGAAACTTTACAATCTCGTTACATGTTCTGCCTCTTTACATGTTCTGCCAAAATCGTAACTGCTAACCCTCTGCCAACCGAATTCTTCCGCAATTGTGCAATAAGTCGTGTATTTCCAATATGTATACGCCTTAGTCTTCATTCAATGCGGTTCGGAGCTAGACAGCAGCCACGAACTGAGGAGCCACAACCCACGCCCCCGCTCGGTGGAGCAGGCCGACTCAGCTTCTGCCGCCAGCTCTTGGGCGCGCTCGACATGGCCTGTTTCGATCGCTTTCCTGGCCGATTGACGAAGCCGATAGGCGTGGCCGATCAGCAAAAGCAGTGGTCGAAGGTCGGCTCCGCAACGCGAGCAGATCGCCGAACCTCGGAAGCGCGCTTGGCAGACGGGGCACTTCGGAGGTACATCGTTTGCGGTCAACGCCCCTCCACGAAGAACAGCAGCTCGCGCAGCTCCGCGCTAGCCTTACTCAGTGCTTCGGCGTCGTTCGAGCGGATCGCTCGATCGATTCTTTCGTGCAGTTCGATCGCTTCTTGTTGATCCTCTGAGTGCAATGCGCCTAGCTGGCGTTTCGATTGCTCGACGAGATCACAAGCTTCCTTGACCATCTCCAGGGCGTGCGGCAGATCGGTAGTGGCTTTTTCCTCCGGCTCGCTCTCCGCCTCCTGACTCACCCCGTGGGCGTCTTCCAAGATGAGCTCATTTTCATCCTCGTCGGCACGAGATGAATAAAGCGCTTTCATACGCTCTCGCGCAGAGGCCATCTCCGATGGGCTCTTCTCCTGCAGTGCTCGAGTGATGGTGACGTGTTTGGACTTGCCCGTCTCCTTTTCAATGGCCGTGACGTGCAGGATGCCGTCCACGTCGAGCCTCATGCGGCAGAGCACCTCGTTGGGCTCTCGCGTGGGGCGCAAACCCTCAACGCAGAAATCACCCACCAGGAGATTCTTGAGCGCATCGTCGTCCTCGCCCTGATAGATGGCAATTCGCACGGAGGTTTGATACGGATGGGCGGTTGCGTAGCTTTCCGTGCGAGTGACCGGCAACGGGGTGTTGCGATAAAATGATGGGGTGATAGCAATGCGAATAAGGAAAGCCCCCGCGTTCTCCTAGGTAAGACGGGCCGAAGGAAAAGGGTGAGACATCCACTAGCACCCGCTCCACATCGTGGCCGGCCAGCCGAGAAGCCAGGACTCCCGCACCGAGGGCCACGCACAAATCAGGATGTACGTCCTGGCGGGGCGCCAGTCCGGTCAGTTCCTGGAGTCTGCGGTAGATCAATGGCGTGCGGGTTGAGCCGCCGACCAGCAAGATGGCGTCGATATCGCTCGGACCTTTCCGCGCATCGCTGAGCGCTAGGGAAACACTGTCGAGGGTGGACTCGATCAGCGGCCGGACCATCTCTTCGTACTCTAGACGGGAAAGCTCAACATCAAGGTTCAGAGGTTTCCCGTTCTCACTCACCAGCGCTTCTTCCCGCACGCGGACGTAGGGCTCGAAACTCAGCTTCTTCTTGGCTTCCTCGGCGGCCCACCATAACCGGGCACGCGCCACCGGGTGGCCGTGCTCGAGGTCAATTCCATACTGGCTTTGGAATTCCCGTTCGAGGCGCGCGAGCAAAAGATTGTCAAAATCGTCGCCTCCGAGTTGGTTGTTTCCGTGGCTGGCGAGGACTTCAGTGACGTCGCCTTCGACGCTTACGATCGAGACGTCAAACGTTCCGCCGCCAAGGTCGTAAACCAAGGCGGTGTGATGCGCGGCATCCCCGAAACCGTACGCCAGACTGGCGGCCGTCGGCTCATTGAGGATGCGCACCACCTCCAACCCGGCGAGCTCTCCGGCTTCCCGCGTGGCGTTGCGCTGGGCGTCAGAAAAGTAGGCCGGAACGGTAATGACCGCCTTTCCGATAGGTTGATGCAGTTCGTCTTGCGCCCATTCCACCATTCGGCGAAGAATCAGCGAGGAGATCTCCTGGGGCGTGAACTCTTTGTCTCCGACCTTCACCGCCTCGGTCGAACCCATCTTTCGCTTGATGCTCCGGATGGTCAGATGCGGATAAAGGAGTTGCTGATGGCGCGCCTCCCGGCCCACGAGCAGCGCGCCGGCCGGGGAGAGGCCCACACAAGATGGCAGCATCCTGTCGGCCTCAGGGCCAAGAACTTCGACCTTGCCATTGACGAAAGCGGCGATCTCCGAATTGGTGGTTCCGAGATCGATACCCGCGATCATATCACTCATTTTTTTCATTTCCTCCTGCGAAGATTGGTGTAGGTCTGCGCGCTACCTTTACTTGTGCCGGGCGATGAACTTCCCCCTTCCACTCATAGCCCGCACGGTACACTTCGAGCACCGTTCCTTCGGCTTCTTGATCGGTCTCTTCTACATCCACGGCGTGCATCGACTTGGGATCAAAGGGCTGCCCGTCGCAAGCAATCTTCCGCACATCGAATTGCGCCAGGGCGTCCTCTAGGCGCTCCATGCACATCTGGTAGCCTTCTTCGAGCGCCGCTAGGTTCTCGCTGGCTTGGCGGAAAGCGCGATGGCGCGCCAGGAGTCGAACCGTCCAACGGGACCGCAGGGAATCCTCCATCTTCTCCTGGCTTGTGCGGACCCGCTCAAGGCCCCCGGCCAGGCGGTCGCGCAGATCGAGAAGTACATCCAGCATTTCCCGGCGAGCAACTTCTTGGGCCTCACGGTGCATTTGAGGAAGCTGCGGGGCTAGCGTGCCGATTGGAGCGAGGGACTCGCTGAGCTGCTTGAAGCTCCGCCCTTGCAATCTCACTTCCTGGGTCAGAGCCGTCACCGCCGCCCACATCGAATAGAGGTCTGACCGGCCATCGTTAACCGCTTGCGGTTCCGCCATAAGCGAGGAGAGCAGTTCGGCAGGAAGCCCTTGCGGGGGTTCCTCGGCCCCCAACACGGAGTCCAGCCAAACTTCAAAGCGGCGCAGAATTTCTTGGCGATCGAGGCTCACTTCTCCCTCAAGACTGCCAACCAGGCGTCCGGTCCGGTGAACTTTCTCTCTTGGCTGCTTGCTGGCAGCAAAGAAACGAGAGCAGCCTGGGGATCGGCGGAAAGAAACATGTGCCGGGCGCGACGACGCGGATCCCGCAAGACTTCGTATGCGTCACGGATGCGTTCAAACTCGGCCGGCTCGCGGTCGGGCGGATGCTCCTTCACCTTTTGAAGGTACGCGTCGCGGATCCGCTCATCGCCGGCATCCAGGGGAACGCCGAGAATCACTCGCGGATCTTCGTGCAATTGGATGTCAGCCTGTCGGTTGGTTTTCAAAACAGGTCTCCTTGCCCCGGCAAATCGCGATGGACCCGCTTCGGTCGTTTCCCTCTGGGCTGGCCCATTTCCGGTACCAGCTGGTTAGTGTCGTCTAGGGCGGATGGCTCATCGTCATTCTCCAGCTCGTCGTCATCCAGAAATACTGTTTCCCGAAAAGGAACGTGAAAGCGAGCATGTCGATCCTTCGGAAATGCGCGCGCGTGCTTCTCGCGTTGCAGCACGGCGTGGATCTGCTCGGTGGTCATAGAGAATTCGTTCCAATTCTCCAAATCGAGCCAGTCGAAAAAGCTGCTCATGCGGTTGCGGCGGCCCCGCCGTAGCTCCATCGCTTCGTTGATGATGGACATGTCTCGCCGGCGCCGCCCGAGCTCGACAGTCGCCGCGATACAGTCCTCGCGGCGATCGAACTCCCATTCCGGCAGGGCTCGGGCGCGCAGCAGCAGAAACCGTGCTTCTTGGTCTGCTCCCAGTTCGAGGCCCGCGGCAGAAGCTGCGTAGGCCAGTTCCTTTTGGTTGGTCCGCAGGGCCGCCTTTCCGAGCATCTCTACTTGCCGGCTTTCCAGCTTACCGTGGGCGTTTGCTAACTCTTGCCAAAGCCGTGCGTGCCACGCCGTCGGGATGGTGAAAGGCACACCCACGTCATCACCGAGAACGCAGACACGCGCTGTCGCCGCAACCAGCGACTCCGGAGGATCTAGGGAGACTTGCGGAACATGACGATCGAAATCCGCCCTCGCCAATCCGCCGAAGGCGCCTGCATTTTCGCACAGAAGACTCGCCGCCGCGGAACTCCCCAGCAGGCGACCGATCTGGCCGAAAAAGCGGGAAGCCAGTTCGGCATCGCCGCCGATGACCGCCGAGGCCCAGCGCAGGGCGACCACAAATGCCGGGCGATCGGCTAGCTGAGCTTGCGGCAGTGCTTCAAGGGCTGCCACGTCCCGTTCAACCAGGTGCGGCTTCGACTGCCGGAGGTGACGACCGGTCTGGGCCACCAACAGGCGAAGTGCAGCTCGGCGAACCTCGGCGTTTACCGCGTCGAGCTTCTGCGCCTGCGCCAGAAAGGCGCTCGCCCGGTTGAGCGCTCCTCTTTTTTCCGCCGACTCCATCAGGTACAGGAGGGGCTGGCTGTTGAGCGGCAGCGCTCGGTGCCAACACTCGGCCACGTAGTCGGCGGCCCTACCATCGGACTCCTGCCTGGCCCAGTTCAGCCATTGTTCGAACGCTTCCCGATGTGGGTCCATGGTACAAGCGCGCTCGAAGAGATGGCTTGGTGAGAGAAAATAAAAATCAACCTTTTTGTACTTCGCCTCTACCTCCTGAATGAGCGGAGGCTGATCCTCATAGAAGGCTTGGAAACCTGAGAAGTGCTCCGCGAACTTGCTCGACAGCCTTTCGAGCAAGTCACCGGGTAGCTCTAGCAACCGCTCGGCCATATGCAAGTAGAGCGCGGCCGCTTCTGGGCTCTTCTCCCTAAACCAACCCTCGGCGACCGCATGCCGGCGAAATTGCTCCCATTGGGCGCATATGAGCGGTTCGATTGGTTCGCGGGAACTCTCGACCGACCGTGCATAAAGGCGCCAGAAGTAAGCGTTCTTGAGCGACGCACCGCCAAGCGCGGCCCGGACTTTTCGCGTGGGCAGGTCAAGTTGTAGAGCACGAACGGAGATGTGCTGTCGCAAGCGCTCCAGCAGCTCGGGACAGGCGAGGTCACAAGCAGCGATGGCGCGCTGGATTTCCGTCAGGATCTTCTCTTGGACCCTGGTTTCAAACGCGGCGTCCAGCGCCTGGAGCGCCCTTCTGAAGGACACTTTGCTTCCGCACACCTGGGACACCAGGGACTCCGCAGCGGGAGTCAGGCGCTTGTCGGTACTCGCACGCAGCATGGTCCGCAGGGCCGGAATCAGCCGTGCGGGAGGGGAATCGGGATCGATGATCCCGAGGCACCGTTCCGAGGCCGCGTCATCTTGCTCGAAGAAATAGGCGATGGCACGCACCAGGATTTTCCACGAGGCCAACGGACCGCGATGAGAGACTTCCGGCAAGACCAGAGCGGACTGTTCAACAGGGCCAACCGTAACCGCGGCAAATGCGCCGAGGAGCGCGGCAGCAGCGGTCCGAAGAGGGTGATCAGCAGTGAGCGACGGGCACTCGGCGAGGGCCGAGAGATCGCACACCTGACTCTTGATGACCTCTTCGATGGCCCTTCGTATTTCTGGTAGAAGAGCGGGGTCGTTAAGGGGCCTCAGCAATTCCTCAAGGTTTCCGCTCGAAGCGCTGACAAGAACGCCGACGTCCGCAAACCTGGCCGCCGCCGAGCGGTAGCGCTTGCGCACCAGTTCGAACAGCGCTTTAGCTTCTTCCTTCAGGCCGGTTTTCAATAGGGACCGAATGCGCGCCG
>QHYZ01000320.1 GCA_003225295.1 Acidobacteriota bacterium
CGGATCGCACCGCCAAATGGAATGCCTTCCGCGAGACGCCGGAGTGGAAGAAACTATCGGGTGCACCCCGGTACGCCTTTGAGAGCATCGTCTCTAACATAACCAACTTGATTCTGAGCCCCACGACGTATTCGCAGATCTAGGCGGGTTAGAATGGTGCCGCATGGGTTGCTGCCATTTGCTTTGCTGTGCAGATGGCAATTTCCGAATCGCCGACATAACCGGCCATCTCTGCCATGGCGTCGCGAGCTTCAGAAATTAACCCTACGTGAAGGCACCTTCGATGGGGCTCGAGGATCCTGACACTGAAAACTGGTTGAAGTGATCTCTCGCACCGGTATAAAGTATGAGCCGACGTACGAACAGGACAAGAACGGATTTTGGCCAGCTGAAGGCCTGCTTCTTGAGAGGGGAGAAATGGCGATGAGAAGGAGAAAGGAGAGAGCGGCGGGAATCCTTGCGGCCACGATGGTGACATGCGTGACGTTGGCAATTGCGCAGGTGCGAAGGCCCGTGGACCGGCCCGGCGCGGTTGAAACCGTTCGCGACAGTCGGCTCATCGGTGCACATGTGGTGCGGTTTATCAACACTCTGGAACTAGACTACAGACTGGCGCATGGCACCTTTGCGGACTGGAATGAGTTGTACCAGTCAGGTGCGATTGGCGCCGCCGAGAGGCGCTCGCCGGATGCGACTGGCCTCGCATTGGGGCCCGGACGGGAAGTGGTGCCTGGCTGGTCCCTAGCAATCGTCGTCTCTCGCGACGGGCAAAGTTATCAAATGTCTCTGCGCAACGTCGACGATAAGCAATGTCGGTTTTCGTTTTTTAGCGATCCAAGCGGGCTTATCTACCAGGGAAATGTGATGGCTTGTCCAGGGGTGTAGCGGCTAACGGTCGTCCAACTCTGCCCATTGAACATAGACATCTTGCTGTGTGACTGCAGAGCTCTCTAATCAGCTACGATTGTTTTTATCCCACATTCCGCCCCGCTTGACCTACGAAGGTCTGAGAAGCGGAAGCCGTTGCTCCTGAAGCAAATCCAACGGAAGAGAATAAGACAGCTCCTCGGCTGCTGCTTTTTTAGGTGTGTGATTCACGGAATTGGCCGGTAATAATCGACAACACAGGAGTTAGCCGCGCAATCCAGCGAACGTAAATCCCTCAGGAGGATGATGGCAGCTACGATCTGCCGACGAACCTAGAGATTCTCACGGACCTTCCTCAAGACGGATTGGTTTGAATTGTCAGAGGATTCCTGCTCCACGATGTACCAAAGCCCGCAATATGGAGTATAACCAAGGCATTCCGGAGGACCTGCCACGACCCAGGCTTCCGCTCTGCTATTCACAACAATGTAGGAGAGAATCTCTCTAACCTCTCGGTTGTGCAATGTCGCAGCCTTTACGGTTGACGACCTACCCATGATGTCGCCGCCGAATCCTTTTATGCTCGGGTCAAGCGCAATTTGCAGTTGCCACCACAGCATCGTGGACATCATTTGAGCAGTCTCCCCCTCTGGAATCTTGAAGACCGGGATGACTTTGTTCAACAAACCTTCGGCATGTTTGGAACCATGCTTATTCGTGATTTCTATAATTCCATTTCGTAGCTTCCACCGATAACCGTTGCCATTGAGCAAGATGGAATCAAGTGCCTGCCGAATCGTTTTGTTTCGCAGGCGGACATCAATGGGCCGGTCCATCGATGCTCGGTCAACGTATTCGATGGCGATAGGAAGATGTTCCTCGTGTGAGAACTTGAGGAGCGTTTCAGTCAGGCCAACGCCTTTCGAGTTGAAGCTGGAAGCGCGTCTTTCAAGAGGGCCGCTCTGCCCGTAGACGCAGGGTGAAAAGAGAAGAAAGCCGCAGGCGATTGCACGACTTATCATCAACATTGGACACCGCAGAATCATAGGCGGTTCCTCAGGGAAGCGACCAAGTCAAGTCCCATCAGTCCCATCTGGTAAACGCGCTACTCGCCAACTTGAACCTTGAACGGCCCGCAAGAGCTGCTGTTGCCATTGCCTGCCGATGGCCGAGGTGTGGGCAGAGATGCAAAAGCAGGTAGAAGAGACGAGCCGAAGACTGCTGCCGCTGGAAAGCAGTAACCATGGAAGCCTCGGTCAAGACAAGCATCGTCTAAACTATACTTACGCCGGGACTTACACAATTACCGCCCGGCTTACAGAATGCGCATGCCGGTGCAAAAAAGGAGCAGCATGCAGAACGGAAGCCTGATAAAAGCCAACCGCCGGAATGGACAGGAAGTGTGGGAATTCCGGTGGCGCGATCGAACCAGTGGGAAGGCGGTCTACCGCAGGATCGTGTTGGGCAGTGCACAGCAATTCCCGACCGAGATCGAAGCGCGCGCGGCGGCCGCGGGCATTGTTCTTGAGATCAACGTCAACGATCCTCGAGTGCAGACGCACGCCCTTACGATGTCCCAACTGGCGGAGCATTACCGGCACAGAGAGCTATCTCCCGACAACACCTGGAAGTCTTACTCGACCAAAAAAGGCTACGAGAACTATCTGAAACGGTGGATCGTTCCCAAATGGGGGAGTTCGCACTTTGTAAGATCAAGCCGATTGAGGTGGAGTTGTGGCTACGCCAGCTTCCCCTGGCGCGCTCGTCTTGCGCGAAGATCAAGAACATCATGAGCGTGCTGTTTAATCATGCTCGCAGATACGAACTGTTTGATGATAATCCCATCCATCTCGTTCGGCAGAGCGCCAAGCGCCGCAGGATACCGCTCATCCTGCTTGTCGATGAAATCCGGCAGCTTCTGAGCGCTGTGGGTCCATTGCCCCGCATCTTGATCTTTATGGACG
>QHYZ01000305.1 GCA_003225295.1 Acidobacteriota bacterium
AGAAAAGCATGAGCAACTCAGCAATGGTCGATCAAAAGGGCAGATTGAAAATCACCCGACCCTCCTTCCCGCGCGCAAGGGGTTTAGTGCCGAATTCTACATCACCAGCCAAGGTGCCTCCTCAGTCCGCATCTTACCCGAGGCAGGTCTGGAACCAAGTCGAGGAACGAATGGAGCACTGTGCCCACACAATGGCAACAACCAGAAACTTCTTGTCCGCGCGAAGTATTTCGGCCAGACTGTCGCGATGAACAACCAGGACAGCGTGCAAATTCCCATCGTTTTGAGGAGGAGTGCGCACATGAAGGGTGGGGTGGATATACTCGATTACCTGAATTATCTGGAAGTTTGGAACCATGGCCAATTCCTGAAAAATCTGAAAAGCAGTCCAATTACGGCGCAGGACAAAAAGATGCTGAGCAAACTGTCCAGCGCCCCACGATTTCCTCGGACAATACGCCGGAACAAAGAGGAAGGACATGTCCACGGAACAGAAATGCGATTCAGGATATACGGCCGAGTGCGTCCGGATTCACGCGGTCAAGCGGGCCAAGCCCTTACACGGGCACGGCACCTTGTGCACAAGACGGAACGCCGCGCCAGGGGCCGAAAACACCAATCCAAATTCTTCAGCTCGCAGTGCGGACAGAAAAGTCTCTCAGAGTGTGTTTGCCCACTGACAGGGATGGTTGGTCAGGGAAGGAAACACCCGTGAGCGATGTAACTCTGAAATATCCGTTGTGGCAGAACCACTACCTACAGGCAATGGCTGAAACTCGTCCTGAACTGCTGAAGAGTAAGATTAGCGCCGCAGAGCAGGTCGTCAGCCTGCGACTCAGGCAACTGGCAAGCACCACAGACGACTATGAGGAGCAGATATCGCTGGCGGCTGCGCTGAAGTCTTTGAAAGTCCTCAAGGAGCGGTAGACTGACCCATCGAACGATTCACTGAGTCGCTGCGCAAGCGCGGCTTTGCATTCAGAGAGCGTCCGAAGAAAGGCGTCGACGAAAGGCATGCGCTTTTTGAATTTCTCGCGGACCTTCAGCTCTAGCTTTCATCCAGAACGCGTGGAGAATACAAGTACGGAATCAATAATTTTCAAGTGTGCTTCGGTCGTTGTGCCTCAATCTAGGGACAGGTCGGCAGAGACAGAAGTTTATCCGGTTGCTCTCTATCAGCGTCGGTTTTAAGGTAATTGCCGTATGCACTGGTTGCGACGATCACGTCAAGCCGATGCCCCCAGGTTTCTCGATGTAGACCACGGCGAGGGACAAGTCGCCAAGCTTAGCTTCCGGTCGTTCTGCAGTTCTCTTAGTTCCGTCTCCGTAATCCCTGTATCTGTGAAGACGAAAACAAAACCTCCATTACGTCTTCGGACCAATGAGAACAAGCCGGGAATTCCGTGCGACACGGAGCGAATCGGCAAGCTCCTTTTCGCTGCCGCAGGTTAGGAGCTTAGAGTAGGAGGACTTCGATTCTTTCACCGTCATGGGGATAAACTGCAATGCCTATGCTGACGGAAAGCAGGGGTCCCTTCCCATCATTGGCAATGTTGTCGCAGATGCGCTGCGCCACTTGGTTGGCCGCCTCTGCGCCTGTTTCCGGCAAGACAACTGCAAACTCGTCGCCTCCGTAGCGCGCCGCCGTATCGATGTCCCGGCAGAAACTCAAAACATCGGCCACCCGGCAGATCGCATGGCTTCCCGTCAGATGCCCGTAGCGGTCATTGATTTGCTTTAATCCATCCAGATCAAATAACAACAGGGCAAACTCCCGCCCGGTGCGCTCGGAACGCTTGATTTCCATATCCAGCACTTCCGCGAGATGGCGGCAGTTGGCCAGTCCTGTCAGTGGGTCGCGAGCCGCCTGTTGACGCAGATGGTCCTCCAACTGGCGCTGTTTGGTGACATCCTCAGTGATGACCTCATAGGCGTCCAGCTGGCCCTGCGCACCCAGGATTTCTTGTCCGAGGAACCGGACTTTCAGCGTTGTGTGGTCCTTCCGCTTCCATTCTATTTCGATGGGGTCGACCGATCCTTGCTGGTCAGGTTGCCCCAACAATTGGGCTCGTTTGCCGAGATCTTGAATCAGGCCACTCGCAAGGTTTACAGCCAAGAGTTCCTCTTTTGAGGCATACCCGAGCATTTTCACCATGGCCTCGCTCACTTCGAGAAATTTGCCGTGGCGGTCGCAGCGGCAAATTCCGTAGCTCAAATTACCTGCCAAGGCGCGGTAACGTGCTTCCGAATGCCCCAAGCCGTTTTTGGCTCGGTCGCGTTCCTCGCGCAGTGTTTTCTCTTGCAGCGACCGATGAACGGCTACGGGAAGGTGACCAACGTGGCCCATTTCAATGCAATCGTAGGCCCCTCTGGTAATGAACTCCGCCACCGTCTCACGCTGCTCACGTTTCAACTCCTCTTTGCCTTCGTGATTCTCGGCCATGACCGGCGACGTCCGATTCATTTCGCTGTGACCTCTAACCCGACATCAGAATGGACAGCTCGGCAGCTTTTGGAAGCATTCCCGTGGGACAACGCCCCAAGGTACTTGCTGCGCCACCGCGACGGCGCGTTCGGGGAGAAGTTCTGTGA
>QHYZ01000306.1 GCA_003225295.1 Acidobacteriota bacterium
CACCATTGGCGTGGTGGACCTTCGCCAGATGAAAGTGATCAAGAAAATTCGCACCGAAGGCAAGCCGGACGGCAGCGCCTATGCTGCGCCATTCCACAAGCTCTACGTTTCTGATGAACGCGGCAAAGCGGAAGCCGTCGTGGATGTCCGAACGGACGATATTGTGAAGACGCTGCACTTTGATAGTGAAGCCGGGATGCCACAATACGATCCGGTCGCCCAAAAGGTGTACGTCAACCTCCAGGACAAAAATATTTTCGCGGTCATCGATCCGGCTACGGATGAAGTCGTGGTGCGCTATTCCGTGGGACGCTGCGAAGGGAATCATGGAATGACGCTGGACCCAGAACATCATCGCGCCTTCCTCTCCTGCGAAGGCAACGACCTCATGGCCGTCTTTAACCTCGACACGCACCAGCCCATCGCATTCCTGCCGATGGCGGGCGGTCCCGACGTCATCAAATTCGATCCTGGCCTCAGGCGAATCTACGTCGCCTGTTCAAGCGGAGCCATCTCCGTATTCCAAATGGACGACCCTGACCACTACCGCAAGCTGGAAGACTTTCCGGTTCAGAAGAAGGTACACAGCTTGGCAGTGGACCCTGAAACTCACCGTGTCTATGCACTGGAGCAGGAGGCTGACCGCAAAGCGGTCGCAAGAATGGTTATTTACGAAGCAATCGTGCATCCGTGAGCTGGCCCTCCGTTGATATGAATCAAGTGCCCGAGCCCAGGCGGTCACAAGTTGCAGGGATCTGCGCATTCTTCCGAGCCACGGAAGGTGCAGGAATGTATCGCTGCGCCCTGTGGTCGCTGGGTTTGGTGTGTCTAAATGCGGGCGTGCTTTGGGGGAAAGCCTTTCCTGACCCAAGTCCCCCTTCTCCGCAGGAAGTGGCGCGCATGGCAGAAGCAGTCCGGGCGGACCGTGCACCGCGTTTGGATGGCACACTCAACGACCCGCTTTGGCAATCAGCGAAACCCATCACTAATTTTCGCCAGCGTGAGCCCCACGAAGGTGAGGCACCCACGGAGAAGACAGAAGTACGCATCCTGCACACCCGGCACGCAGTGTACTTCGGAATTTATTGCTATGACTCTGAACCGTCTCGGATCATCGCAACCGAACTGCGGCGCGACGTGAGCCAAGACTTGGATGACCACTTCGAAATCCTGATCGATTCGAACCATAATCGTCGTGGCGCCTACGTTTTCGAATTCAATCCCCTTGGTACGCAAGACGATGGCCTCATCGTGGAGGAGCAAGGAGACCCGAATGGAGGCGACTTCGACCGAGGGTGGGATGGAGTATGGGCGTCAGAGGCGCGCATCACTCGTGATGGATGGACGGCGACAATAGAAATTCCATTCACAACCCTCAATTTCATTCACTCGAGCGATGTAGTCTGGGGTTTGAATTTGAAACGCTTTATCCGTAGAAAAAACGAAGAAGACCTCTGGAGCGCTTACCGGCGAACTTTTGGGATCACCAAGGTCTCGGAAGCAGGAGAGCTGCGGGGCATCCAGGACATCGGAAGTGGACGGCTCTTCACCGTGAAACCATACGGCCTTGCCAGGTATGACAAGCAGACAGGGCAGGACTCCAAATTCCCGCTGACGGCCGGAGTCGATATTAAGTACGGCCTTACCTCAAACCTCGTCTTGAATCTCACGGGGAACACGGATTTTGCCGATACCGAGGTTGATCTCGAGCCTTTCAATCTGATGCCGTTTAAAGTCTTCATTCCGGAGAAGCGCCAGTTCTTCCTCGAAAACGCAGGGATCTTCAATTTCGATATCGGCGACCAGGATCAATTGTTCTTTAGCCGTCAGATTGGGATTGATCCAATAACCGGCCAACAGGTGCCCATCAATGGCGGAGCCAGGTTGACGGGAATGTTTGGTCGCATGGAGTTGGGCGTTATGGAGGTGGACACTCGTTCCAGTGGTCCCAACCCGTATGCAAACTATGCGATCGCGAGACTGAAAGAATCTCTGTGGGCTGGCTCCTACATCGGCGTAATGGGCATTGACAAGCGATCGGGGAATATACAGGACAGTTTTAATCAGACGGGGGGTGTTGATACGCGCCTCGTCTTCTTCAAAGACTGGTTTCTCGACGCCCATATGGCCGGAACGCGATCACCCGGTTACCCGAGCGGGGCCAGCGATGTCGGGGCCTCGTTGACCTACAGGTCCAACTGGCTAGACGGGATCGTAGAACGGCGAAAAATCGGGCCAAACTTCAACCCGGAAGTAGGATTCATCGAAAGGACGGACTCGAACGAAACATATGGGAATTTAACCTTCAAAGTGAGACCTAAGATCAGTGGCGTACGCGAGTTGCAATTCGAGGGATTCATTCTCCAGGCTCCAGACACTCACAATGTCGTGCAAACACAGGAGTGGCAGGGCACTTTCCGCGCGGAATTCAACAACGGCGGTTATACCGACGACGATATCGCCGACGTGTTTACTCAACGAATCACAACGCCCTTTCACATTTACAAGAACGTGTTTATTCCGGACGGTCTGTACCATTTTGCCCGCCATCAATTGACCTATGGGTCCGGGCGAGATCGTAGGTTCACTTACAATTTCTTCGAACGCTTTGGCGGGTATTACGGAGGGACTCTGAATGAATTTCGCGTGCGGGCCAACTATCGCCCGACGGCCAAATTCTCGATCTCTGCTTCCGAGACCTGGGATCGTTTTCGGTTGCCACTGCCAAATGGGGATTTCTCCGTAGTGCTGGCAAGCTTACAAGGGAACTATTCGTTCAGCCGGTTTCTGACCTTCACCAGTCTTCTTCAGATGGATACGTCAAACACGCAGGCAGTCAGCGCCAATCTTCGCCTGAGGTATAACTACCGGCCCGACAGCGACCTCTACATCATCTACAACATCGGAACGCAATTCGCCAG
>QHYZ01000104.1 GCA_003225295.1 Acidobacteriota bacterium
AGTTGTTACCCCCCCGCTGGGTGCCCAAGGTGGAGAAATACTCGATCTCCAGGTTGCCGGGCTCTTCGAGATAGTGGTCATAGGCGACAAAGTAAGGGTTCTCCTGGGCCGCGGCAACGGGCAGGTAGAGAGCCAAAAGCACGGAAAAGGAAAAACAACCAAGCAAAGCGCGCCGAGAGAATGAGACCACGGAGTCTCCTTGCCAGTGCATTGCAGCCGGTATATCAGACTAACTTAGTCCTATATCAATTGCAAATGATTGTCATCTAGAAGTTACCGGTGGGATCCTCGGACATCAGCTCAGGGATATAAGTCAAATAAGGACCCTTGCCGGGGCCATTTTCCAGCAGTGGAATCTAAGAATTGCGGCAGTGTTCGCAGCGGGAATTCCAACGCTTCCTCTGGAGTACCAAACCAGAAGATTCGCTTCGCAACTTCCAACCGTTCCTCGGAGTGCACGATCGCTCCTTACCCTGCCAAGCAAATTCCGTGACACCTTTAAGGGTGCTATTATCGCCATGCGAGGTCACTGTGGTTCGACATCAAGAAAGACATTCAGGCGATGACCACATTCCGGCGCAATCCAGGGAAGTTCATGAAGCATCTCAAAAAAACGAAGAAACCGCTGGTGCTTACCATCAACGGAAAAGCGGAAGCGGTCGTGCAGGACGCCGAAGCCTATCAGCGCCTGCTCGACATTGCCGCACAAGCCGATGCGCTTGAGGGAATCCGGCAAGGTATCGAAGACATAAAGAAGGGTCGTATGCGTCCGGCGCGTGAAGCTCTGGAAATGTTCCGGCGCAACCATGCCATACCTCGTTAGACTGGCCGATCGCGCCCTGCGGGATATAGAGGCTATCTACGAATTCATTCAAGCGGCTGCTTCCGAAAGAGCGGCTGCATGGTTCAATGGCTTCGCCGAAGAAATTTATAGTTTAGAGCGATTTCCTGAGCGCGGTGCAGTCATTGATGGAGGCGGGAGATTCTTCGGTGGCGGGTTACTCAATTAGAGCGACTCCAGGTACGGACCCATCACGTTGGCGACACGACAGACCTTGGCGGCGGCCCAAAGTTCGTCCATGGACGCCTTCTTGAGCCGGCGCGATTCTTTCAGAGCCTGGGTGGCTACGTCGAGCCCGATTTTATTCCGGAACTTAAAACCGTCGGCAACGGTCTTGGCTGGATTGAAGACGCGGAGCAGGAAACCGGCGACAGGGTTTTCCGACACTCCAAAGCGAAGGGACAAGCCGGACATTCGGGCGAAGCGAACAGAAGGAGAGGGAATCTTGAGGGCCCAGCCCTTAGTAAGTGCCTAGAAGTTGTAAAGCGCTGGAGGAGCCGGGTGAAGCAGCGGTGATGGCGGAACAGGTCGCGTAGCGCCCCCAGAAGGGACTGCGAAACGATCCGCGGTAGCTCAGCGTAAGCATCGGCATAACGGTATACCCCGATTGAAGGCGCGAACTCCTCAAAGCAAAAGACCAGCGCGTTGACACCGGAGAAAGAGAACGCCATGCTTTCGAGGATTTCTCTTCGCCACGCCCCACGAGCAGGCCACCATGGATTCCGGAAAGCTCGTGCTCGCGCTGCTTGATGAAGCCTACGAAAAAAAGACCTGGCACGGACCGAATCTCAAACAATCCCTCAAGGGAGTAACCGCAGAAGAAGCCGCGTGGCGCCCGGGACCGGGGCGCCACAACATCTCCGGAAGTAGCGCTCCATGCGGCGTACTGGAAGTATGCCGTGCGGCGAAGGATAGAAGGCGGAAAGCGCGGCTCCTTCACTCTGCTGGGCAGCAATTTCTTTCGAAGACCCGAACAAGGCAAGTTGAACGAAGGGGCTTGGCACGCGGATAAGAAGTTGCTTTAGCGGGAACACCGGGCCTTGCGCGGGGCGGCAGCCAAATCATTGCGCACCGCGCGCGCCGGAAAAGCCATGCGTCAGCTTTATGGTGTGGCGTTTCACGACATCTATCATGCCGGACAGATCCGTCTTCTCCGCCGGCTGATGGAGCGCTGACTAGCGCGTGAGCTTTCGCAGTGACTGAACCAGGGAGGTCATGTCCAGCGCCTCCTGAAAAAGGCGAATTGCCGCAATTCCCGAGGTCCCCGCGGCGAGGCAAGCCGAGGCATTCGCCAAGGTAATCCCACCGATGGCCAGCACGGGGATCGAGACCGCACGGCAAACTTCGCCGAGACGCTCAAGCCCGTGCGGAGCGCCGAATGCCGCCTTCGATGGCGTGGGGAAGATGGGGCCAAAAAAAAGGTAATCCGCGCCGCCGCTGGCAGCCGATCTTGCTGCTTCCAGAGAGTGACACGAAATGCCAATCAGGAAATCCAGACTTTGGGCTTTCACCAGCCGCTTCGCTTCGGGCAGCGGCAGACTCGTCTCGGCGAGATGCACACCGCCGGCGTGCTCGGAAAGCGCCACGTCCAGGCGATCGTTCACCAGCACGCGTGTTGGACGATGGTTGCTTGCCGGGGACCTGGCGGCCAGTTGCAAAGCTTTGCGCGTGAGCGACCCGCAGGCCCTTGCCGAAAGATCCTTCTCCCGAATCTGAAGCCAATCGACACCGGCAGCCGCCGCGGTCGCGATTTTCTGCCCCAGAGTTTCCTGGGCCTCCAGGGAATCGATTCCCGACAGACCGCGGCGGTCCGTCACGTAGCAGAGCAGCAGGCCGGACGATGAGTTATTGAGGCGGGACACGATTAGGCCCCGGGCGCGAACCGATCCAGCCGATGGCCAAAAGAATATCCAAAACTCCCAGGCCGCTCACCGCCCCGCGAAAGGACGGATGGAGCACTACGGGCATGAGCGAAGGATAATGGCTGAGAAAAAAATTCTGTTCCCAATAGCCAGACCACGGGAGATAGAGAAGCATGGCGCCCATTTCGAACGCTAGAACAACCAGAAGTGCTTGATAAACCCGGTTCATGGATGAACGGAACCCGTCCTGTCAGGAAAGGTCAGGATCAACGGGTGGGCTTCTGAAGAGCATTAATACGTTCGGCCACGTCGCGATAGTCGATGTTCATCGCGTAAACTTGGGAGAAACTCTTCAGCGCCGCTTCAGCCTCGCCCGCCGATTCCTGAGCTACACCCAGATCATACCGCAAGGCGAGCGTGCTTTCCGGATCATTGCCGGGAGTTTGCAAGGCGCGCTCATACCAGATCGCGGCAATGGCTGGCTGGCCCTTCTCCATGAAGGCCAGACCGAGAAGTGTGCAGCACTGCATGGCGTAGCGGAAGGGGCGCCCGCTATCGGTGGCTTTGGCAACTTTTTGGAACTCGCTGATGGCCTCTTCGAGAAGCCCCATTTCGCGAAACGCGATTCCCAGGTTGTAATGCGTTTCAAGATCTTCGTCCTCCGCGCCCATCTCACCAAGTTCGGCGCGGAACTGGTCGAACACTTCCTTGAGCGGGCCAGACTCCCCGGACGGCGCGGGCTCTCGTTCCGCCTTGTCCATGGGTGCCGGGTGGGCGCCGGGCATCGTTCCGGAAAATGCTGGTGCCAGCCCTTCGATTTCGCTGGCAAGATCTGCCAGGAATTGATCGGAGGCAAAACCGCTCCCCGCGGGTGGCTCCGGCCCGGCGTTTTGCGCGGCGGTCGCCAGCTCGGCAGGGACAGTCGGCGACTGGGGCGGCTTCTGGTCGTACGCCGGGACCAGCGACTCGGCATCCAGTACGAGTTCAAACTCCTGGTCCAACTCAAATTCGAGTTCCGGAGGTACTTCTTTAGGTTTAGGCCGGGGTGTCTCGCTCGCCTGACCGGCGATGGCTTCCGGCGTGAACGCCGCGATGGCCGGTGCTTCGTCCGGCGAGACGGTCTGTGGTGCCTCGGAAATCTGAAACTCTTCGACAGCCGGCTCTTCGTGGGGCCTGCTTCTGCCCGGGAGCTGGGCGGCGGGAGCCTCAACCGTGGTCTGACCTTGGCGCGACTCTTCGAGAAGGGTTGCCCATTCGTCGGACAAATCGACTTCGTGCATCTCCGCTTCCGCGGGAGCGGCGTTCACTTCCACCGGCTCGGGGCGCGCTTCTTCGACAGGAGAACTCGGGACGGGCTCCGCGGCAATCTCGGGCAAGGAAACATCCGCCGGCTGTGGTTCGGCCGCCGGTCGTGCCGCAGGCCTAGCACGCGCCAATTCTTCGTCCGTCAAGCCAGCAGCACGTTGGAAGCGGCGGCGCAATTCCCCAAATCGTTCCGAACTCCGCTTGTCTCCCGTTTTGCCGTGGATCTCTGCCAACTGCGCGGCAAGTTCGGCGGTGCGCCGGTCGTCGCCCGCGCCCAGCACGAAGTCGAGCAGTTTTTCTAGTGTCGGTGTATGACGCGGTGCGCGGCGCAGGATGGCTTCAAGCAAGCCAATGGCTTTCTGCGTGAGGCCGTAGCTGGCAAACAGGTCGACGTCAGTGAGCGACTGCGCAATGAATCTTTGTGTCCCTTCGTCAAGCACCGGCTCGCCAGACACTCCTGCCAGCCTGGCCTCCACTTCCGGAGCGGATTCTCCCTCAGGGCGCACCCGGGGAGCAGGTGGCTTCGCAAGTTCGGTCTGCAAAAGCTCCTCGGATACCACCGCGCCAGGCGCCAGGAGCCCCATCTTAGCGAGCACGCCGTTAAGCTTGCGCTTTGCCGAATCGCTGTCAGGCTCGCGGTCGAGAAGCTGTTCGAAAGTCTTCTTGGCTCGTTCCCACTGCTGCCGGGCAACCAGGGCATCACCCAGATTCGCCAGCGCATCGGGCAAACGGAAAGAATCGCTGGTGCGGCCGTACAATTCCACGAGCCATTCGAGCGGCTCGATTCTGCCAGGCAGGCCGGCCGCCAGCTCGCTGAGGACTTTCCCGACAACCTCGTGCTCCCCGGCATCGATCATGGGCAGCCGCGACTGCGCCAGGATTTCCATGGCCTTTTCGCCATTCCCAGCCTGCAAGAGCGATTCGACCACCTTTTGCATGGGCCCAAAATTCTTCTCGTCTGCTTCAAATACGCGCTGCGCGAGAGCCGAGGCCTGGTCCCAATCGGAATTCTTGAGATAAAGATCGAGCAGGAGTTCGGTCTGCTCGCCGCCTTTTTCGAGATCGGCGGCCTGTTCAAGAAGCTGCGCGGCCTTAACAAGATCGCCCTGTGAAGAATAAGATCGCGCTTTGACGATAACTGCGGCCAGATTGCTGGGCTCGAGTTTCAGCGCCTTGTCCGCGAGCTTTTCAGCTTCTCCATGATCACCGCGTGCCAGGGCGCGCTGCGAAGCGGAGACGTAAGACTCGATGGCCTCCCGAGTCTGGCCCATGGCCTGGTACAAATCGGCCAGGCGGATCTGGATGCGCAGATTATCAGGTTCCGCCTGCAGCAGTTTCTTCAGCAGCCCGACGGCTTCCGGCTGGCGATTGTTTTTCAGGTGAATCTCCGCCAGTTGCAGGAACAGGGGCCGGGCCTCGCTCATGACCCCTTGTTGAACGTAGAGGTCGGCAAGCTTTTCGAGGGGGCGAATCTCCTCGGGAGCGAGCTTGGCAATGCGCTTATAGACCGCGATTGCTTTTGTCAGGAAACCGTCGCCGACGAAAATCTGCGCAAGGCGTTCGAAGTAGTCGATGGCCTGAAACGTCTCGCCTTGCCGGATATACAGCTCGCCGATGGTCATCAGCGTGACCTGATCGCGAGGCTCAAACTTCAGAATATTCTGGTATTCGGCTATGGCTTGGGCGACTTTGCCCTGGTTCAGCAGCTTTTGTGCGACTTCAACGTTTTTGCTCTTGTTATAGGCCATGCGCGAAAAGGGACAAATCTCCTCCGGGAGCCGGTTCGACAGGTTCCCCTCAAATTGCCGCGGCAGCGGTACGCCTCGTAAGGCTACTGGTTACGCTATCAGGGGGGAAAAAGACAAGTCAACGTACCTAGAAGCTCTTGTGAGCAGGCAGTTATCCCCTTGCCTTCCAGGAAACTCTATGGCGAAAACAAGGCGAATCCCCGTGGGAACTCTTTTTCCTTCGCCCTCGGTCATTCTACGCCAGTCTGGAGGCTGATGTTCGAGCGCAGCGTGAGTGCGTTGCGCTCGGCCAACCAGCGGGCGGAAATGCCTGGCTAAAACATCGGAAGTGAAGTTTGCGTCGCACCGGCGGCCCAACAAGCGGATTCCCGCACCGGAGCGAAGGAATGGCGGTGCAGCGGGGACGGACCATGTTGGCGTAGCGCTTCGAGATGGTCGGGCGTTGCGTAGCCTTTGTGGCGCGCCAGGCCGTACTGCGGATAAATGGCGTCCCACTCCTCCATGCGCGTGTCCCGATGGGTTTTCGCTAGGATCGAAGCTGCGGCGATGGAGATGCTACGCGCATCACCTTTAATCAATGATTTCTGCTCGATCAAAACGTCCAGCTGCATCGCGTCAATGAGCAGATAGTCGGGTCGAATGGCCAGTAGCTGCAGTGCGGCGGTCATGGCCTGGCGCGACGCCTGGTAAATGTTCCAGGCATCGATGCGCTGCGCGTCCACTTCGGCGACCGCCCATGCCAGAGCGTGTTCGCGGATGCGCGGGGCGAGTTCGGCCCGGCGTTCGGCGGTGAGTTTCTTCGAATCGTCCAGCCCGAAAATGCGCCGCCGGGGATTTAGAATCACCGCAGCGGCAACCACCGGACCAAACAGCGCGCCGCGTCCGGCCTCATCAATGCCGGCGATGCGCATCCAGCCCAGTTTGCGCGCCGCTCGCTCGAAACGGGAGGAGCAGAGTCGGCTCATTGGCGGGAGATTTTAGCATGTGCCCAGAGGCCGGAGAAACAGTATCTACTCCTAGAAGAGAAGAGCTTCGACCCTATTCATGGCGAAGGGCCACCAGCGGGTCGACGCGCATGGTGCAGCGCGCCGGCAGAAATGAGGCGATCAACGCCGAGGCCGAAAGCAGCAAGGCGCCGGCAAGGTAAGTCGGCGCATCGGTGGGCCGGACCCCGAAGAGCAAATTGGAGAGAAGCGGCGTAAGCAGAAGCGACAAAACGACTCCGATGGCGACGCCCAGCGCCACCGGAAGCATGCTTTGGCGAACCACCAGCCCGAACAGTTGCGCCGCTTGCGCGCCAAGAGCAGTGCGGATGCCCAACTCGCTGGTACGCTGCACCACGGAATACGTAGTGACGGCATAGATCCCCGTCGAGGCCAGCAGCAGGGCAATGCCAGCCATAACCCCGGCGAGCAGAGTCACAAAGCGAGCTTGCCGGCGAGCGGACTCAAGGTATTCGGTCATGAACTCCAGGTGATAAATGGGCAGATCCTTATCGAGAGAGGAGACTTCCCGGCGAATGAGTGGCAGCAATGTCTGTGCGCCCAGTTTGGACTTCAAAGTGAAGGCCATGTGCGTGCGAATGGCGAGCGGATACAACAGGTAGATCTGGCCGCGAACTTGATCGGTTAAAGTGTGGTACTGCAGGTGCTTGACGACACCGATTACTTGCGCGTTGTCACGGACCGTATCGCGAGTGCCATTCTCAACGTTCAGCACCTTGCCAACGGCTGGCTGGCCCGGCCAAGCTTCGTCGGCGACGGTATCATCGATAATGGCCAGATGGAGGTTCTGTTCAACATCATGTTCGTCGAAGTCCCTGCCGGCGAGGAACGTGACTCCCATGCTTTTGAAGTACCCCGGAAGGATCGCGCGGTAGTCGGCCATGATGGTGTTCTGTTGATCTTGGGGAGCGCCCGCGGGCCAGAAGTAGCTGTACCAGTTCGGGAGAGTATCCTCGAACGGCAAGTGGGAAGTGATCCCCGCGGCTTCGACGCCGGGCAGGCCCGCGAGATTGGCCTTCAAGGCGCGGAGAAATTGAACCGCGGAGGCCGGGTTGTTGAACTTCTCCCACGGCACTGACACGCGAAAGGTGAGGACATTTTCGGGGACAAATCCTGGGTTGACCCGCATCAGTTTTGCAAAAGTTTCGAGCAGCAAACCCGCACCCACGAGGAGAATGAAGCCCAGGGCCACCTCGGCAGTCACGAGCACCTGGCGGTGACGCCGGCTGGCCGGATGGCCCGTTGGCCGGGCTTCCTTCAAAGACCGCGCCAGATCGATCCTGTGAGCGCCAAGCGCCGGGGCCAGTCCAAAGAGCAAACCCCCGACGATGGCAATCGCAAAGGTAAAAGCGAATACCGGCGTGTCCATGCGAATCGCAGCAAGGCGTTCCATCTCCTTCGGCTGCATGGCCAGCAGCAAGTGCAGCGCGCCCCATCCAAAGCTGATTGCGGCAACCGCGCCGCAGCAGAACAGCAAGACACTCTCGGTGAGCAATTGGCGAATCAAGCGCCCGCGTCCGGCGCCAACTGCAATCCGCAAGGTGATTTCGCGAGTGCGTTCATTGGCCCGCGAGAGCAGGAGATTGGCCACGTTGGTGCAGGCAATCAGCAACACCAACCCCGCTCCGCCGAAGAGCGCCAGAAGCGCCGGACGGATGTTGCGAACCAGGTCTCTCTGCAGCGCAACGACCTGAAGGTTGAGGGGAGGCTCGGCAAACGTGGTGAACTTGCTGCGAAGATGCGCGGCGATCATTTCTATTTCTTGTTGCGCCAGAGGAATAGTAGCGCCATCACGAAGACGTCCGATCACCCGTAGATAACTCTGATCCGGCGGATCGCTGGCCAGAGAAGATCGCAAGGGAACAAAAGCGTCCATTTCCGGAGGAACGCTGGAACCCTCCGGGAAAATGATCTTGAATCCCGGTGGCATCACTCCCAGGATGGTGGTCGGCTGGCCATTGAGTCGCACGGCTCGTCCGGCCATGTGCGGGTCAGCGCCATACCGGCGGCGCCACAGTCCGTCACTGATGATGGCCACGAAAGACGAGCCGGGACCTTCGTCGCCGGGGGTGAACCATCGCCCCAACTGGGGATGCGTTCCCAGAATGCCAAGAAAGTTTGCCGTCACCATCCCCAGCTTTATCTGCTCGGGTTCGCCTTCGCCCGTCAAAGCACCGCTCTGCGCCCAGATTCCGCCCAAGTCTTCAAACAGCCGGCTACGTTCGCGGATGGCCATCAGTTCCGGCCCGGAGGCCGGAGCGCGCCCTTCGTGGCCATAGATGGACCAGACGATGGCCAGCCGATCGGGTTTGGGAAACGGCAGTTGTTCGAGCAGCACGGAATGAACGACGGTGAAGATGGCCGTATTGGCGCCGATGCCCAGGGCCAGAGTGGCAACCGCCACGAGAGTGAATCCCGGACGCTTGAAGAGCATGCGCCAGGCGAAGCGAACATCCTCTCTACCGCTGTCGATCCACATCAGGCCGCGCCGATCGCGGTACAGTTCTTTGGTTTGTTCGACGCCGCCGAATTCGCGCCGCGCCGCATGACGCGCTTCTGCTGGATTCATACCCCGGCGAATGTTTTCATCAGTGACCAGGTCCAGGTGCGTTTGCAGTTCGCTGTTCAGCTCCTGTTCGAGATGCTGCTTGCGGAACACATTCCACAATCGCAGCAGTAGAATTCGCCATCGGTACATTTCTTCTCCTAGCTGAAAGAAGCCGCCTGCCTCGCTGAAAATACTAGCGCACCGCTACTTTTATCCTTCGTGGTGGTTTCCGCTAGAGAGCCATGACTTACTCATAACGCAGGGCCATCATGGGATCCACCTGCATGGCCCGTCGCGCTGGAATCCAGCCGGCCAAAAATGCCACCGCGAGTAAAACCAACAAAGCCGAACCGAGAAGGAACGGATCGTGCGCGCGGACCTCGAAAAGCAAAGACTCCAGGAAACGCGAGCAGAGCCAAGCTCCCAGAATACCGAAGGCCGCCCCGGCAGCCGTCCAGCGCGCCATGTTTCGGAAAACCATCCCGAGAACACTCCGGGGAGTGGCACCCAGCGCTATGCGAATGCCGATTTCCCGAGTTTGCTGGGTGACCAAGAAGGCCACGACTCCGTAGATACCGATGCCCGCAAGCAGCACGTCCAGGCCCGCAAACAAGGCGAGCAGGACCGCCGTGAACCGGGGCCGCCCGGTCAACTTTCCCACGCGCGTGGTCATGACTTCGATGGTCAGCGGAACAGTCGGATCGATGGCCGCGGTTTCTCCGCGAATCCACTCGGCAACACCCTGCGGATGGATGGCGCTCTGTACGATCACATGCGCGGAGCGAAAATAGCCCTCCGTCTCATTTTTCCAAGGGACGTAAAACTCGGGGTCGGCGGGCGCGGCCAGGCCGTTGTTCTTTACGTCCCCGGCAACGCCGACGATGGTGCGCCAATCGTTTTGCGAGCCAAATCGAAAAGATTTGCCCACGGGCTCTTCTCCGCCAGGGAAGAGCCTTTTCGCGAGCGCTGCACTCAGGATCACCGGCCTTTCTCGAGGCGAACGATCCTCTTCGGCAAAGCCGCGGCCGCGCTGGATGGGGATGCCCAGCGCCGGAAAATACCCGGGGGTCACATAACGATAGCCGATCATTCCACCGGTGCCGGCACTGAATTTTGGGTGCCCGGGAATTTCAATGGACGATAGAAAAGTGGCTTGCATGCCGCCGGAAGGGGGCAGCGTGTCGCTCAAGGCCAGCGAGGTGACCCCCGGCATGTGCTTGAGCCGCGCTTCGAGCTGATTGAAGAAGGCTAGCTGTTTCGCGGAGTCGGGATAGCGATAAGCGGCGAGATCGATTGCTGCGGTGATGACACTCTTGGTGTCCATGCCCAGTGCCACGGTTTGGAGTTTCCAGAGGCTGCGAAGAAGCAGGCCAGCTCCGGCGAGAAGCATCAGCGAAACAGCAATCTGCACGGTCACCAGCACCTGGCGAAGCAGGCCGCGTGCCGTCGGCTGGTTCTCTTTTCCGGTGAGCAGTTCGGGCGCGGGGCGACGGAGCGCCGCAGCCAACCCGAAGAGAATTCCCGAGCAGATTGATACTGCGAGCGCGAAGAGCAGCACGCGAACGTCGATGCTGGCCTGTTCCAGCCGCGGAATACCATCGGGCGCAATGCTGACAAAGAGACGGAGCAAGAGTTGGGCGAACCAGCAACCCGCCAGGCCGCCCAGCACTCCGAGGAGCAGGCTTTCCGTGAGGGCCTGACGAACCAAGCGTCCGCGCGAAGCACCCAAGGCAGTGCGCACGGCCAACTCCCGCATGCGGCCGGTGGCCCGGGCCAGCAGCAGGTTGGCGACGTTGGTGCACGCGACCAGCAGCACTGCCAGCACCGCGCCGAGCAGGACCCAGGAGGCCACCCGCGCGTCTTGTATCTGCCGATCGCGGAGCGAGCGGACGCGGAACGAGACCTCGTGTCGAAACTGCGGCGGAACGTAGTTCAGGGACTGTTCAAAGAGCGGCTGCATGGCGGCCGCCGCTTGCTGGATGCTTATGCCCGGTTTGAGCCGCGCAAAGACCCGCAAAATGGTTTGCCGGGCAGTGGGCCGGCGATCGGTGGATCCATCGAGGGCCGCGGGAACCAGAATGTCATCGTGACCGAGGTTGGGCATTTCGAATTGCGCCGGAAGAACACCGACAACCAGAGTGGGGCGCCCGTCGAGTGAAATGGTGCGCCCGGGAAGATGGCCGTCACTGGCAAAGCGGGAACGCCACAGTCCGTAGGAAATCAGCGCGACGCGCGTGGCGTTTGGCCGGTCTTCTTCGCTGGTGAAATTCCGGCCAAGGAAAGGCTCGATGCCGAATGTCGGCAGGAAGGTCGATTCGACCAGCGCACACTTCAAGCGCACGGGGTTTTGCTCGGTGAGATCGCAATCCGCCCCGCCGGGGACAAATGATGTCACGGACTCAAAGGGAGTCTCGGCTTTCTTCCAGTCGACGTAATCCGGACCGAGCACGAACTCATTGGCTTCGAAGGGCGCAGTATCGCCAAAGCTGACCAGCCGGTCGTCGCGGGGATAGGGCAGGCTGCGGAAAAGAATGCGGTCGACCACGCTGAACACCGCCGTGGTAGACCCGATCCCCAGGGCCAGAGTGAGGATGGCGACCAGCGCGAACGCCGGGCGTTTCCCAAGTCCTCGGAGAGCAAATCGCAGGTCTTCGACGAGCGCGTCGAGAAGCGCGATGCTGCGCTGCTGGCGATGCAGCTCTTTGGTTTGTTCGACGCCGCCGAATTCACGCCGGGCGGCATAGCGTGCTTCCACCGGACTCATACCGCGGCGAATATTCTCCTCCGTGAGCATCTCCAGATGCGCTCGAAGTTCGGCGTCGAGGTCTTGGTCCAGCTGCCGCTTAGAGAGCAGGCCGCGCCAGCGCGCGCCGAAAATGCGCAGCCAGCCCATATCAGGCTCCCTCCGTGCCGCCGAGAAGGCGGGCCATAAGCGCGGTCATGCGCTCCCAACTCTCGGTCTCTCGGAGCAACTGTTTCCTACCGGCACGCGTCAGCGAGTAATACTTCGCTTTGCGGTTATTTTCTGAAGCGCCCCATTTCGAAGAGATCCAGCCGCGCTGTTCGAGCCGTAACAACGCGGGATAGAGCGTGCCCTGGTTCAGCTTGAGCAGATCGTCAGAAACCTGCCGGACGCGCTGGGCGATGCCGTAGCCATGCAGCGGGCCCATGACCTCGAGGGTCTGCAGAACAATCAGATCGAGCGTGCCTTGCAAAACTTCCCCGCGTGGAGGAGCCATGCTTTCTCCTTTAGATAAACAACAGGAGCATAGGCTCCGTCCTGTTGAATGTCAACAGGAAGATTCCTTGGCCAAGAAGGGGCCGCCCGCGGCCCCCTATGCTCCCCGTATGCGCATTGACGGGAGTTCCCAGCGCGTGGCAGCATACTCTGCCGACCGCGTTCACCCTGCGGAATTCTTCGCTATTTCTTTTCAAAGGAGCGGACCGATGATTCTGGACCAACGTGCGCGCCAACTTTTTCCTCCTGGACGCCTTTCTGGCTTCTTGCTGATCACCGCTCTCGTCCCCCTGGGCCCCGCTTTCGGCCAAACGCGCCAGATCGAATTAAACGACTACGCCAAAATCACCTCGGTCTCCGACCCGCAAATCTCCCCTGACGGGAAGAGCATCGTATTTGTCGTCTCCCGGCCGAATCTTGACGAGGACCGCAGCGATCGCCAACTTGTGCTGCTGGATATCGCCACGGGAGCGCAACATGTCCTGACCTACGAACGCAAGGAGGTCGGCTCGCCGCGGTGGTCACCAGCCGGCGACCGCCTGGCGTTTGTCGCCGTGGATGGAGCGGGAAAGGACGCCAAGCCGCAAGTCTTTATTCTCCCCATGACCGGCGGCGAGGCTCACAAGATTACCGCCGCCTTGACTGGCGTTGAGCAATTTGCCTGGCGGCCCAGCGGGCAAGAGATCGCTTACGTCAGCTCCGACGAACCAGAAAACAAAAAGGAAATGGAAAAGCACCACGACGCTTTCGAGGTCGGTGACAATGATTACCTGGCGAGGGAAGCGGAGCAACCTTCTCACCTCTGGATTACCCCGGCGGAAGGCGGAACGGCCAAGCGGCTGACCTCGGGCACCTGGAGCCTTCCGAAGAGCGCGCCGCCCAGCTCTCCCGCGTCTCCGATTTGCTGGTCTCCCGATGGGCAATGGCTGCTGTTCACCAGGCAGGAGCACCCGCACCAGGGCAACGCCGATTTGACCATGCTGCAACTGCTCAACATCAATACCGGCGAGACCCGCAAGCTGACCAAACACGAGAAGTTCGAAAGCTTCGGTCTGTTTTCGCCGGACGGCTCCCGGGTGGCCTACTGGTATCCGCGCGACGGCGATCCAAATAATGAAAATGAGATCTTTGTCACGCCCACCTCTGGCGGGGACGGCACGGACTTGACGCGCTCCATCGACCGCGACTTAGTGCGCGTGATCTGGATGCCGGACGGCAATTCGCTGCTGGTCGGCGGCCATGACGGTACCGCGACTTCACTGTGGCTCCAACCGCTCCGAGGCGCTGCGAAAAAACTCCCGCTGGGCGATATCAGCCCCTCGTGGGCCTTCTGGGTGGATGTTTTTGTCGGCCGCAAGGGCGAGATCGCTTTTACTGGGGTCACCCCGACCGAGCCTTCCGAGCTCTATTACATGCGCTCTGCCAACGACGCGCCAAGACGTCTTACCGATTTCAATCACGAGATCGCCTCGCTGGCCCTCGGCAAAGCTGAACAATTCAAGTGGCTCGGGCCTGATGGTTTCCCGGAAGACGGCGTCCTTTTCTATCCGCCCGACTTTCAGAAAGACCGCAAATATCCGCTGGTGCTGATTATTCATGGGGGACCGCAGGCTTCCACAACCACGCAATTTAGTTTCCTTCCCCAGCTCATGGCCACCCACGGGTACGTGGTTTTCTCCCCGAATTATCGCGGCAGCGACAATTTGGGCAACGCTTACCAGCGGGCCATTTGGAATGATGCCGGTGACGGCCCAGGGCGCGACGTCATCGCCGGGATTGCTGCAGTCAGAAAACTCGGCTTCATCGACGCCAGCAAAATCGGGGTGACCGGTTGGTCCTACGGCGGCTACATGACTTCCTGGCTCATTGGCCACTATCAAATCTGGAAGGCCGCCATGGCCGGCGCTCCGGTGACGGACATCTACGACGAATACAATCTGTCCGATGGCAACGTGATCAACCGCTACAGTTTCAGAGGCTCGCCCTACGTGGCAGATAACCTCAAGGATTACCGCGCGCAATCGCCCATCGCTTACGCCGCGCAGATGAAAACGCCGACGCTCATCATGCACGATACCGGCGACGCCCGCGTCACCATCACCCAGGGCTACGCGCTCTATCACGCTCTTAAGGACAACGGCGTTCCCGTCAAGTTCATCGCCTATCCCGTCGCGGGTCATTTTCCGGGAGATCCCGTGCGGGTAATGGATGTCGATCGCCGCTGGGTCGAATGGATGGACCAATACTTAAAATGAGAGCGCTTCCGCGCGGCATCAAGTACACCGCAAGCCACCAGCGTCTATCTGAAACTCGAGGGGGACAAATCCATGCGTCTCGCACTACCGTCGAAAGCAATTCGCCTAATGCTGGACATCGCTACTGCTCTAACTCTGCTTACCCTGGCGCCACCCGGCGGAGCCCAAGGCCTAGTCAGCAGCGACCTTTCCCGCCTGCGCTCCGTGTCCAGCGCCGAACTGTCGCCCGACGGCCATCGCATCGCCTATAGCGTGACCATGCGCGACCGTCCCGGCCGCCCCTACGGCCAGCTTTGGATTATGGACCTCGCCAGCCAGAAATCCATCCGCGTCGGAAGCGAAAAAGATTCTGGCGGTGGTCCATTGTGGTCCCCGGACGGCAAATGGTTGGTGTTCGAGGGGCATCAAGCGGAAAAGGGCGGATTGTTCGTGGCCCGGCCGGACGGATCGGAGCTCACCTATCTGGCTGCTAGCCAAGGCACCAACAGCCCGCTGCCGGGCACCGGCAAAGACTTTACTTGGTCGCCCGATGGCAAGCAGCTGGCCTTCGTCTCTGCGACGCCCGGAACTGAAGCGGCCGAAGCCAGCGGCGATCCCATGGTGATCACCCGTTATCTCTATAAGCCCGACGCCGGAGAAGGCCTGACGCGCTTCAACGACAATCAGCGCCTGCACATTTTCGTGGTGGACATTTCCACAAAACAGGTGCGTCAACTCACGCGGGGAAACACCGATGAGCATTCCATCGACTGGTCGCCGGACGGCAAGGAGATTCTGTTGGTTTCGAATCGCGAACCAAATCA
This sequence comes from Acidobacteriota bacterium, assembly GCA_003225295.1. Taxonomy (GTDB): domain Bacteria; phylum Acidobacteriota; class Terriglobia; order Acidiferrales; family UBA7541; genus Acidiferrum. Next base: position 15,605 of record QHYZ01000104.1, read on the forward strand.
GGATGAGTTTTTCAATTACGACATTTTCGCTTTGAAGGTGGCGGACAACAGCATGCGCCGCCTTACCGCCACGGAATCGAACGAGTACGATCCGCTGTGGTCCCCGGACGGAAAGCGCATCGTCTTTCGCGGAACGCGTCGCGGCCTGACCGACCGCGAAACAACCATGGAAGACAGTCACGTGTGGGTCATGAATGCCGACGGCAGTGATCGCCAGGAGATCGGCTCAGTCTTGGACAACCGCCAAGGTGCCCCACGATGGACGCCGGACGGCCGCGCCGTGTACTTCACGATTCAAGAGCGCGGCAGCATCCGGCTGGTACGCTTGCCGGTTTTAGGCGGCCAGCCGGAGTACGTGGTGAAAGACACCGGGGGCGTGGGCGCTTGGTCGGTAGCCCGGGACGGATCTGTGGCCTACAGTTTCTCTACTCCCCAGGACGCCGCGGAGCTCTATCTCCAAGCCGGCAGCGCCGCACCACAGAAGCTCACAAACTTGAACGCCCAACTTTTGGCCGGAAAACAAATCGCCGAAGTCGAGTCCTTCACGTTCATCAGCAACGACAACAAGTTTGAAATCCAGGCCTTTCTCACCAAGCCGCTGGGGATGACCGCCACATCGAAACATCCCCTCATCGTCAATATTCACGGCGGGCCGCACGGCCAGAATGGGCCGGTGTTCAATTTCAAAAATCAGGTCTACGCCGCACACGGATGGGCCACCCTGCAGGTAAACTATCGCGGCTCCACGGGCTACGGGCAGAAGTTCGCCGACGCCGTCTTCGGCGATCAGGACGGCAACGAAGGGCAAGATGTTCTGTACGCGGTAAGCGCCGCGGTGCGCCGTTACCTGTGGATCGATCGCGAGCGCATGGGCATCGAAGGCGTCAGTTATGGCGGCCAGCTGACCGACTGGCTGATCACTCAAACCAATGAATTCAAGGCCGCCGTGCCCACCGCCGGAATCGCCAACCTGGTCAGCTACAACTACATGACCTATTACAACCAATACGAAGAAATGGAATTCGGCCAGTTCCTGCACCAGGGAAACCTCATGGACGTCGCTTGGGAACGTTCTGCGCTGAAGCACGTCGCTGCCGCGCACACCCCCACCCTGTTAATCCACGGGGAGAATGACAACGACGTGCCCATCGCCGAAGCCGAGCAGTTCTTCATCGCCTTAAAAGACGTCGGCACCGAGGCGGTCTTCCTGCGCTACCCGCGCGAGGGCCATGGCCTCAGCGAAGTGAAGCACAACATCGATTCCACCGACCGATCGATCGCCTGGTACGAGAAGCATTTTCCCAAGCCCGGAATGGAAGGCGTCACCAACGTGCAGCCCTGATGGGAAAAGAAAAAAGGCCCGGTGACCCGGGGCTTTTTTCCTGAAAGCCATGGGCGAAACCACGCTTAGGCTTTTGCTTCGGTGCCCGCGACCGCTACGGCCGCTACTTCTTCGCGTGCCGCGCGCTTGATGCGCGCCGCTTTGCCCTTCAAGTCGCGCAGGTAGTACAGCCGGGCGCGGCGAACTTTACCTTTGCTGACAACTTCAATGGAGCTGATGGTCGGCGAATGCAGGGGGAAAATACGCTCGATGCCCACGCCAAAACTGACCCGGCGCACCGTAAACGTCCGACTGGAGGCCCGGCCCTTCTTGGAGATCACTACACCCTCGAAGGCCTGCAGGCGTTCCTTGGTCTTCTCGCCTTCGCCTTCCTGCAGGCGCACGTTGACGCGCACGGTGTCGCCCGCGCGGAACTCGGGGAGGTCTTTGCGCAATTGCGCTTCATGGAGTTTACGAATTACCGGATTCATGTTCCTGTTTCCTTTTAGACCCACTCAGGCAGGGCCAGCTGTCGACAGTCAACCTCTAATTATAGGGAAATGGTAACAATTTGCCTAGGACATTTCGGTGCCGGCGAGGTGAAATCAGCGGCCCGTCTTTCTGCCAGTCCGTGCGCCTAAACAAGCGCGCGTTCTCCGCCTCCGAAAACCCCAAAGACAGCGTCAACGGGATCCGCGACGATCACCGGAGGCCGTGAAGAAACGCAGCAGCAGTGAGATCCCACCGGTCAGCGGCACCCACAGAACATTCTTGAGCAGCGTGGAGCGCCGTTCCAAACGATCGTCAATGGCGTCAGTTGCAGTTTGTTTTTCCGCGACCACTGCGGTGACATACTTCAGGAAATCGATTCCGCAATTTTCGCAAATACCGCCCTGGCGCTGTTCGTGGCGGCAGGAAGGGCATTGATAACGCAGGGTTGCGTGACACCGCCGGCAGAACCGTGCGATATCGCGCGCTTCACTCCCACATTTCGGGCATTTCATAGCTAAATTCTAACCACCAGGACACGCTCTCGAACTCTTGCGTGCGCTCTCGTTGCTAACACTGGCCGTCGGCAAGGGAGGCAGCGCGTTGACAAAAACAAAGCACATAACACCTGTATCGTTTCGAGCTGGAATTTGGCTTCTTTCCATTAAGAGCACCGGCATCGTCCCATTTGCTACTGGGTCGGAAGAATGGTTTGCGTAAAGCCAATGGTGTTAATGGCGCGGAGCATGGGCGTCAACGGCGGTAGCAAGCTAGGCGTCAGGAAGTCCGCGTCGAACTTGTAGTTGCGTTGCGGCGGGTTGTATACCGCACCACCGGTGCCGGCGGCGCCGCAGCACTTCCAAATGCCCACCGCCTGATGGTCGTAATACATGCTGACCATCGAGCCAAGATAATAGGACGGAACAGTAGTGTTCCAGTTCTCGAGGTAGCGCATCAAATTGTGCACACCGCCGTCCGTGCCCTGGGCAGGGTCCGCGAGGCTCGATCCAGCAGGCTGTAAAAAGGGCACGCCCTGCCCACCGACCATGGCGAAACGGTAGGTCGTAGCGGTGGCCATGCGGCCGGCATAGTTATACGGCGAGATAAACGAGTTGACGTCATTCCAGTTGTTGGAAAGCGCGGTAACGGCGTCGGCGATGATCGAAGCGCCCACGTGCGCATCGGTCGAGGGTGTGCTTAGGGTGGCGTCGGTGGTGGGGTCATTATTCAAGTCGCCTTGCACATACACCGGGTTTTCCGAAGCGATGGTCAGGCCGCAGCTAATGGCGTTGCACGTTCCGATGTTGACGTTGATCTTAGCGCCATCGAGAACTTTCAGCGCCCGCCGGAAAAAGATCGGGGGGTTCTCCCGCAGCTCCTGGGCCCCCTTGACAGCCTTGGCGATGGCGAACGGCCATTTGACGCCTGGACCTGCGCAGTTCGGATTGCTAGCGAGAACGGCGGTTTCCAGAGTCGTGACGGCGGCCAGAGAGACGCCTCCGAGTTGGGTGCCACTCACGCTTCCATTTATGGAGATGGGCCATAAGTTCGCGAGCGTAGCAGAAGCCAGGATGTTTCCGTAGGTGCGCAGAAGCGGATTCGTATCCACTCCACTGGCGTTATAATCCCCTTCCATGTCTTCCCCTTGATTCAAGGAACCGTTAGGACATCCAAAGGAATCGCTGGGGTTCGTGAAATCGTCATAGCCATAGCCACCGGTCAGAACATTCGTCCCACCCACGGAGGCTGGCGGGTTCGGGTCCGGCTGCTCGCCGCGCCGGTCGGAAAAATAAACGGAGTAACCCGTCGTATTGTTAGCGTTGGTGCCACTGGAACCGATCGTGCCTTTGAACCACTTCGCCAGGTTAACCGCATCGAGCTCGACATAGTACATGGCACCGGCCAGTGTGGGCGTGCCCGTCGTGGGGGATATATCCCGCAGCAAGCCTTCGCGAGCGTCAAACAGCACGTTGGGCCAGTAGTCCGTCCCATGCGTCGAACTAGGGGGGGTGGTGGTAATGATCGCACCGCTTGGATTGTTTCCGCACCAGTTGTTGCCGCTTGCGGCCGTCGAGGGATTGTCGCGAAGGCGTGCCAAGCGAATGACCGCGTTAGGGCTCGGGTCCTTACATCCGACTGTGGCCACAGCTAAGTTTAAGGTCGGGCCGGAACTCTTTATCTGCGTCGCCGACGCCGGCAACGCGGAAAGCGTCGGGGGGGCAACCCAAGAAGGTGCACCAGATAGGCCGGTCTGTGGAAATATGTTACGGCCGGTATACCCGAGGTTCAGGAATTCCCACGTCACGTCCGTCCATGACCCTCCCGCCTGGGATTGGTAGTCGATCTTCAGGCAGCCCGTGACCGTGGGGAAGTATTGGGTGACCCAATAGCCGTTGGCGGTGCTGTAGAGGACGCCCGCCGCCGCGCCGGAAACAGGTAATGGGAAGACGCTCACGCCCACGTTTGCTGGCGTAATCCCGCCCGGAGCGGCCGTGTAGGGAGGCCCGCTCGCGCCCGCCGTAGCGGCGAGATCCCAGGCTAGCCTCGCCAAGTCGACAGGCGTGAGCGTTGTTCCCGAACCGTTAGGAGAAAGGCCCGGAAGGTTTTTGATGTCGGTCGTGTTGCAAGTTCCATCCGAGCCGTAGTCGGAGAGAAGAATTCGCAAGCTGACTTGGCTGTAATACCGTTCCGAAAGCTTGGCGGGATTCGAGGTGTTCTCAGCCGGCACCGGCCGGCGAATCAGGTCGATCGTCTGGCCTCCAATGTTGGGAGTGGCAATCGAAAGATTGAGTGGCTTCACACCTGTTTCCTTGACACCCACATTGCCGTTGTAGACGCCACTTGCCACCGCCGCAAAAGCAGGATTATAGGCGCCTATGCTGGTAATGGAGTTAGAGGTACCCGACACGCTTTGCGAGGGAGACTGACTAAACAAGTTCGCGTAACTAGCCGAACCCGGGTTGGTGGTGATTTGTAGAGGCCCGTTCATGCCGGAACCCGTCGCTACGCCATTCTCGAGGTTCGAAGTAATGATTTCGCCCGCCGCCGTCACTTTACTGGAAATCGTCAGGGTGTTGGGCGCGAATTCAGCCAGCCACAGGTTGCCGTTGGTGTGCACGCGGCCACCGAAGTTGAACGGTGGTTCGGCAAAAAAGTCGAGGTCCCCTTGGGAAAAAATTCCGAACTGGAAAAGGGGAATGGCCACGGTTTGAACCTGGCGCTGGAGCTTGGTCTCCGAGCCGTAGACCGACTTGGCGGTCACGGCAATGTTGTACTTCGTGGAAAGCGCCACCAGCCCGGCATACGGCCCGGTAGTAAGCGTGCTGAAACTGGACGCCGGGTTTCCCTGCGCATTGGGCGTGAAGTTGATCAGGTAGCCGGAGCCGTTCGATCCGCCCGGAGCTACGTATTGAACACCTGGAATGTTGGAGGGTGGCGTCTGTGCGAGCGCATTGATATCACTGGCGGTCAAAGCATATTTGGCGTTGAACGCGTTTTCCAAGCTGGCGGTCAACGATTCCAGGCCCGCTTCCGAGCCGTAGAAAGCCCGTTGCCGGTCAGCGTTGTTGCCGCCCAGTTTCTGGTCGGTCATCATCAGCCAGCCCAGCCCAGCAATCATAATGGACATCAGCAAGAGCACAATAAGCGCGATGGCCAGCGCCATTCCCTTTTCCCGACGATTCCTCACGTGCGTTCTCCTCCTAGGGGAACAAGCCAAATCATTCTCAGCGATACTCATTGAAGAAGTTCAGACTACGAATGCTCACCGCGGTCACCAGATTGTTGCGAAAATAGGCTCCGTTCTGACTGAACGGGTTCTCCGAGCGGGCGAACAGCGACACATATACGTCGCGGAGGTACGGCAACTGAGCGATGGTTGGACTGGTGATATTGGTGGTCACCGACGGGGGCGTTGTACCCGGCACGACCGCCTCATACAAAAGATTGAAGTTCTCGATGACATCGCCGACGGCCTGCGGCGGATTCATATTCACCTGGCGCATCAGCTGCGGCCTTAGGGGATCCGCATTGCTGATGTAATAGCTGATCATCCAGATGCGCGTCGCCGTAATCGTCGCGTACGGCTGAAGTTGCGTGATGGTGCCGGATGTTTTGCCCGAGGCATTCAGATTGAACGCATCACCAGCGCTAAAGGTGATGGAATTGCCGGCCACGCTGGAAATTGTCAGCAAGGCCGTGGCACCTGAGTTGCTCTGCAGCATAATGAGGTCGCCGGCACGAAGAGCGGTATTGCCAACTCCAATGATGATGCAAGTGGAATCGAAGGTCACCGTCGTAGTGCTGCCAGCCGTTACGATGCTCCCGGCCGGCAACGGATTGGGATTACTGACCGCGCATCCCGGGGTGCCCGCGCCGGGAGTGAGGTAGATTGGAAATTCGTTCAGCCAGTGGCCGTTCGCGTCGACTAGCGTGGTGTCAGCATAAATCACATTGATGACATCCGAACGGGTATCACTTACGGTCGCTCCTCGTGTGACCGGATCTGGGGTAAGAACAGGCAACCCCAGCTGGTAGCCCGGCGAGATGGCCGGGAGCACCGTCCAGGAGGTCGGGAATGTCGACGGAGTTGAGCCCGCAGGCAGTGGACGGTTCAGCGCGGAAACCGGGCCGGCGGAATTCGGAATGGGGATCCCGCCCTGGGGGATTCCTTCTCCAGCCTGGACGATATCCCGCACCACATAGTTCATCCCCGCGCGTAGGTTTTCTTGTGTATCGGCAAGGAGCGCGACGCCCTCGGTGGTACGAATGGCATTAGTGAGGGCCGCATACACTGACCCCGCTATGATCATCATTATGGCCGTGGCCACCAGCACTTCGATCAAGGTGAATCCCGCTTGGCGCTTCATTTGGTCTCCATTGGGCTGGCTACGAGAAATTCGAGATATTCGTCGTCAATGTGTAGGTGCGCCCTGTCCAGCGTCCGCTCGAATAAGTGACCACCACCTGGATCTGAGCCAAGTTCGCGTTGATCGATGTAATGGTGATGGTGCGTGTGAAATTCGATAGCGGCACGCGCACGGCATCGCTAAATTTTCCGTCGGGACCCGGCAGGAGGATGGCGTCGGGTAAGCCGGCGCAATTGTCATCCGCGGTGCCCACAATCCCGTCCGGTCCGGGATCACACAACTGCTTCGCGCCAGTCAAGAAAATGCATCCCGTACCGCTACCCACATTGCAGATGGAAGCCCAAGTCGCTTCGCCCATGTCGCGAGCCGAGAATATGGATTCAACCGCCTCACTCGCTTTTTGCTGTGCGATGTAGTCATACTTGGACATATCCATGTAAGCTAAGCCGTCGGCCAGCGTGGCTGCCAAACCCAAGACGCCGATCGACAACACCACGGTGGCAATCATCATCTCGATCAGCGTGAACCCCGCTTGGGAAGGCCGGCGCATCCCTACACTCTTCCGTTTTCTCATTTGTACCATCCCGTCCGGTTGTAGTAGTAGTGGCGCACCTTCCCCGTGTTGCCAAGGACAGTCACCGCACCAGCTGTCGAGTTGGCATTGGGGGAAGCAAGAAATACTGTCCCATTGATAGGGTTGCCACTACCGTCGGTGAACGTCCCGTCACTCTGGAACTGCATTCCTGTTGTGGGGCCGCCAACTATTCCGCCGAATTCGACCCCTCCCGTGGCGGGGAAACCGAAGCCATCCGGGGTGTCCGTCTCTCCCGAAAAGGTCATAAACTGCACACCACTTCCGATGGGTACTGTCAGGAAAGGGGTTAGAGCCATGGTGTTGGTCGGCTCTAGCACTTGAAACAATTGTATGGTGTTGTTTCCCGCAAACTGAACAACAATGCTGCGACGCTGGGATATGGCCAGCTCGCGCGCCTGCCGCAACGTGCCTTGCACTTGCCCGGTGACTGCCCTGGCGCGAAACAGTCGCATGGTCGGCTGCAATTGGAAGATCGAGATGGCCATGATGGTCATACTCATGGAGATCACGATCAGCGATTCGAGCAACGTGAACCCCCGCTCCCGATTGTCCGCATGGGATGTAATGGTCGATTTCCTGCCCGGATATTCCATGTTCAAGTCCCTCATCGGCCGTCCAAATCTGCAACCAGTGTCGGCTCCTTCTCCCCAGCCCACAATGAGAAGGAAGTCCTGAAGAAAGTTACAGTAGTACTAGTATTATGATCGGAAAAGGGTCCGTTCTAGCAGGGAACGCCGTACTTCTAGCCAGCTAGACCGGTACCATCGTTCTATGGAGACCTGCGAAGCGCCCCCCTAACCTTGGCTCTACAAGAATGCGAGACCCAAGGCGAGATGCAAATTCCTATTCCTATCGATGACGTGAGGACAGCCAGCACTACATCGGCCCGCACCGAGGACCGTAGACGGAATCGTAGGGTTCCCGTCTCCCGCGACGTGCGTGTACGCCCCGCCGATTCGCGTGACGGGGATTTCGAGGAATTCCGAACCACACAGAACGTCTCCCGCGGGGCCCTCTATTTCCTCACCTCGCTCCACCGCTACTACAAAGGGATGCGCCTGTGGGTGGCGCCTGCCCACGGGCCCAGTACGGGCTCAGACAGCTGGAAAGACCTTGGCCAGGTCGCTCGTGTTGATTGTCGACCCGATGGTCAGTATGGCGTAGCAGTCGTTCTCTCAGCGCCGAGCCATTTGGCGACGTCCGGCGCTCACGCTGGTCCCCAGCCTTCCGGGAAGAAGAATAGGGAACAGCGTAACGAACCCCGCTATCCCTTCGTGGCTCAGGTAGTGGTGGTTGACGAGCGGAGCGGGGCGCGGATTTCGGCGCGGATTTCGGATCTGAGTCTCGCGGGATGCTACGTCGACACGTTGAATCCCTTTCCTCTTGGCACAACCGTGCGGTTGAGAATCCATAAGAACGATCAGATCTTCGACGCGCGAGCGAGCACCGCCTCATCGCATACAGGGTCGGGGATGGGCTTGCTCTTTCGGGAAATGACACCCGAGCAACGCTCCACGCTAGCGGGCTGGTTGGACGAATGTGCTGCTCCGCCCAAGTCTTCACCTATGGCACCGCTTCCAGCGGAGGAAACTGAGCACCGTGACGGACGGGACCGTCGTTTGGCCGTTAAGCTCATCCGCTCTCTGGTTCAGAAAGGTATCCTGAGTCAGTCCGAGGCTGCCGCACTGATTGAAGATTCACAAGCCTGATCCTGCTCGTCGCACGTCGGGGGGCCACCAAAAAAAACCAGACGAGCTGCCGGAAGTTGCCAAGAGCCGTCGATTCAACGACTCCGGTCGGAGGAGGGCGTGCTCACGAGAAATTACCTCGGCGTCAAGCCAGGGCGGAAGACGTTCTGCCCGGGCGAATCACAGTTCCTGCGAAGCGCTCCATTTCCTCGAGCTGCGGGCTGAATTGCAACAGCACGAGGTCAACACCAGCGGCTTCGAATTGCGCCAGACGCTCGGCCACCTGTTCCGGCGTGCCAATCAACCCGGACCGCAGGCCGCGATTCGAAACCGAATAATCTTCCAGCGAAACGCGCTGCTCCAATTGCGTTCCGGCAAGCCACTGCTGGTAGTTCGCGTAGCCCGCGGCGGATTGTTGAACATCCGTCACTCGCCGCAACTCGTCCTGCGCTTGGCGTTCCGTTTCGCGAACAATGGCATATCCAGCAACCCCAAACTTGAGCGGCGGCAAATTGTGTCGCGCCCGGCGTTCTCCGAGATCCGCGATTTTCTCGCCGACGCGCTCCGGCGGATCGCCGTGCATCAGATAGGCGTCGCATTTCTCGGCGATCAGCTCTTTGGCCGCCGCCGATTCGCCGCCCGCGTAAAGCGTTGGCCGCGGCTTGGCCACCGGTTTGGGCTCCAGAACGTTGTCTTCCACCCGGTAGTACTTCCCGGAATATGAAAAATGGTCCTGCTTCCACACGCCATCGAGAACGTCCAGCCATTCGCCGGTGCGCGCATAGCGGTCGTCATGCTGTTCGAACGCCACGCCGTACTTGCGCGCTTCGTCCGCCCACCACGAGGAAACCACGTTCAGCGTAAGCCGCCCATTGCTAATCCGATCGATGTTGGCCGCCTGCTTGGCGAGCAACGCCGGAAGATGGAACGTCGGTCGCACCGCCACCATCAATTCGATCCGTTCGGTCACCGCGGCCAGCGCCGCCGCGGTGGACCACGCGTCCAGCGAAGGCGCCTCGACTCCCTTGATGTCGTTGAGATTGAGTTCCGCGATCAGCGTCAGGTCGAAGCCTATCTGCTCGCTCCGCTGGGCGAGCCGCTTCACATACGCCCAGCTTACTTCCATATTTTCATGTTCGACGTTGCGCAGCCAGCCGCCAAAAACGGGAAGCCAGTAGCCGTATCTCATCGCGGGCCTCCGCCTGCTACCACGCGCTCGCCGCGACTCGCCTGGTGACCTCGCGCCTCCGCGATGAGGAAGTCCGCGAGTCGCGCGTAGGGATTGAAGCCAATGACGCGCACGGGATCGGCAACGAAATTCGATAGCGCGTTCACATCGTAATAAAGCTGCCGTCCGGTGCGATCGTCGATCACGTACTCGATCCCGCCAACCTCCACGCCTGCGAGTTCCACGATCCGTTCAACGTCCTGGATCACCTGGCGCGGCGGCTCGTAGCCCTCCACTTTCATCCCGCTCTTCGGCGCGTCCACCGGACACGCCGTGCGCGTCAGCTCTTCGCCCCTGGTGTTCTGGCAGATGTCGGCTGGACACAAGTTGTAACTCTCGCCAGTGATATGAATCTGGATGGCATAGAGAAATTTCCCACCGAGAACCTCGACTCGCGTGATGATTCCGTCGCGTGCCGTAAACGCTTCCTGCACCAGCGCTGTCGAATCAATCCCCAAGTAGAGGCGCTTGGCCTCCACCGCGGCGCTCAGGTCGTTCCGCGAATCGAAGCGCTCAATCCCCGCGCCGCTCCCGCCAATGTTCGGCTTGATGACCACGGGATATCCGATGGCCTCCGCCGCGGCCAGCGTCTCCCTGGGATGATTGATGACCCGCGCCTGCGGATAAGGCAGTCCCAGCTTCTCTAGATTGGTAAGCTGCAGCGCCTTGGAAATCTCGTGATGGAACGACCGGTAACCGTTGACGACACGCACGCCTTGGCCTTCGAGGTGCGCTAGGTAGTTCAGCGTGTAGAAAATTCCGTGGCCCAATCCCCGCTGCCACGCCGAAGGACTCATGCGATTGAAGAGCAGAGAATATTCTTGTTCCGGCGACCGAACATCGTAACTGTGGTGCCGCGCATCGATCTTCTGCCACGGCACACCGCGTTCATCGAGCTGCTCGAACAGCGGGCGGAACCAGTCCGGATGCTCGTAGTAAATGGCCATGGGCTTTTCGCTTCCGTAGCCGATTCCATTGGTCTTGTGGCTCATGAATCCTCGCGCTTAGTGCTCATCCTGGGAGTCTCCCGCTCGGAGCAGCATGGTCCTGCAGCTGTTGAATAACTTGTCTGCAGTTGAATGAGAACCTCAGGAAGTTCCATTTTATTCCTCGGGCAGCAGATCGGGGCGATTGCGGAGGGTTTTTTCGATCGCGGCGCCGCGCCTCCATTTGGCCACTTCCGCGTGGTTTCCCCCGATGAGAACCTCCGGCACGGCCCAACCTCGATACTCCGCCGGCCGCGTGTAGTGCGGAAAATCCAAAAGACCGGCACGCCTGACTCGTGGCGGGGAACTCGCGCGGCCCCCGGGATGAAGCGCCTTCGATTCTGGATGAGCCATCCCGCTGAAGGATTCATTCTGCGAAGAAGCTTCGTTCCCCAAGGCCCCCGGCAGGAGTCGCGTCACTGCATCAATAACAAGCACGGCGGGAAGCTCCCCACCACTCAGCACGAAGTCACCAATGGAGAGCTCCTCGGTGGCCAGATGCTCGGCCACCCTTTCGTCCACGCCTTCGTAACGCCCGCAAATAAGAATGATTCGCTCGAGCTGCGCGTAACGCCGGGCCGTTTCCTGACCGAAAAGTTTTCCTGCGGCCGACATGAGCACAATGGCTGTCTTCGGATCAGCCGCACTAGGCCTCGAGGCTTCGCCCGCCCTGCATCCGAGAAGAGATTCTACCGCTTCAAACACCGGCTCCGGCTTTAGCACCATGCCCTCGCCACCCCCGAAGGGCCGGTCGTCCACCGTGCGGTGACGATCCTTGGTGAACACCCGCAGATCCTTGACATTTACCTCCACCAGGCCCGTTTCGCGCGCCCGCCGAAGGATTCCATGATCCAGCGGCCCGGTGAAAAACTCCGGAAAAATGGTGATGAGATCGAAACGCATGCTCCGCCAGTCTAACCAATTGATCGTCGGGCCGCCATTCCTGCCTCTTTCTTGCCACGCTGCCGGAAGCTGATCTTCGTCCCGATGAACTTTGCCGCTGGTCCCTTTTCTGTCCTTTTGGACAGCTTGCGGAGCCCTCTCTAGTCCCGCTAACCTCTTGCTACACAAGCCGTTGTCTCCAGCCCGAAATGCCCGTACTGGCACTTGCCCCGGAGAGATCCATCTTATGAAGCTTGCCGCTCGCCTGACCCGCTTTTCATTGCTCTTGTCCTCGACCGTCCTCCTTCCATGGCTAGCGGGCTGTGGCGGCTATGTGAGCTCGAGCCGAAGCGGGTCCGCTCCTCTGGCACCCACAGCTCTCGCGGCGGCGGCGGCCAATGCGCAGGTGAATTTGACCTGGAACACGAGTTCCGGCGCGACGGGCTACTACGTCAAGCGCTCTGCCAGCAGCGGAAGCGAGACCCAAATCGCGGCGCCGTCGACGACGGCCTACACGGACAACGCGGTAAGCAACGGAACGAAATATTATTACCTCGTTTCGGCCGTAAACTCCGCAGGCGAAAGCGCAAACTCCGCGGAAGTAAGTGCCACTCCCACCGCTCCGATAACGCCACCGGCAGTACCAACGGGCCTACAAGCCACGGCCGGCAATGCGCAGGTGAATTTGACTTGGAACGCCAGTGCCGGCGCAACGAACTATCACCTCAAGCGCTCCACGACCGCTGGCAGCGGGTACACGCAAATCGGCGCTCCCGCAACCGCGAATTTCGCCGACTCCGGCCTGGCAAACGGAACAACCTACTACTACGTTGTAACCGCCGTGAACACCGCCGGCGAGAGCGGCAATTCCAATCAGGCCAGCGCCACCCCCATTAACGCGGCCGTGGACGTCACCATTACCATCGATCCCGCCAAAACCAAGCCCATTTCTCCCTACATCTATGGGATCAATTTTTATTCCGGCAATCCCGGTGTCTCGCCGTTGCTCACCTTCGATCGCGCCGGAGGCAACCGCTGGACCGCGTACAACTGGGAGACCAATGCCTCCAACGCTGGCAGCGACTATATCTACAACAATGACAGCTACCTGAGCGGCAGCAATGTCCCAGCCGAAGCGGTACGCAGCTTCATTGCGGCGGACCAAGGCCAAGGTCTGGCAAGTCTGGTGACCGTACAACTCCAGGGCCTGGTGTCCGCCGACGAGAACGGCCCGGTCAGCGTGACCAGTCCACCGGACTTGACGCGCTTCAAGACCGTAGTGGACAAAAAGGGTTCTACCTTCACGGCCATGCCTCCCACGACCGACGCCAATGTCTACATGGATGAGTTCGTCTGGGCGCTGGACCAGAAGCTGCCGGGCATCTTCGGTGCCCATCCCACACACCCCACTTTCCTGAGCCTGGACAATGAGCCTGAACTCTGGAATTCCACCCACTTGGAAGTGCAGGGACGCAACCCGATCACATCGGACGACTACATCACCAAAACCATCAATCTTTCAAAAGCCCTGAAGGACCAATTTCCAAATGTGGTGATCTTCGGCCCGGTGCACTACGGCTTTCAAGGCCTCTACAATTGGCAAGGGGAGCTGAGCGCCACCCCCGGCGGAACGAATTGGTTCCCGGACAAATACCTGCCAGCCCTCGAAACCGCTTCCACCGCCTACGGGAAACCCCTCGTGGATGTCTACGACTTCCATTGGTACGCGGAGGTCTATGACGCCAGCGGAACGAGGATCCTCAACCTCAATGGTACGACCCTGACCGACGCCCAGGTCCAGCTCATCGTGCAAAGTCCCCGGAACCTCTCTGATCCCACGTTCCGGGATGACGGCAACAGCAACCCGTGGATCTTTAACGAACTCGGCCAAACTCCCATCAACATCCTGGGTCGCCTCCAAGCCAAGATCAACGCCGAATTCTCCGGGATGAAGGTGGCCATCACGGAGTACGAGAACGGCGGCTGGAATCACATTTCGGGAACCATCGCCGAGGCCGATACCCTCGGCATCTTCGGCAGCCAGGGAGTCTTCGCGGCTAACTTCTGGCCTCCGAACGGCACCTATTCCTACGCCCTGGCTGGTTTCCGCGCCTTTCGCGGTTTCGATGGGGCCAACGCCAGCTTCGGCGACACTTCGCTCCAGGCTACCTCCAGCGCCGTCCAAAACGTGATGGTTTACGCCAGTCTCGACAGCAGCATGCCCGGCCGTGTCGTTTTCGTAGCCATCAATCGCTCGAGCGCCGCCAAAGTGACCGCCATCAACGGCCAGGTACTCTCCGGCACGGCCCATCTCTACCAGATGACGGCGGCCTCTGCTCAGGGGCAGAATCCCGTTCAGCCTGTCGCGGTGGGAACCATGCCGGTCAGTGGCTCGTCGCTAACCATCACCCTGCCAGCCTATAGCGTCACCACGATCGACGTTCGATGACACTCGGGGATGGTGAAAATCAGGGTTCGAAAGACCGGGGACCTTTGAAAAAGAGTACACGCTATTCACGGTTGAGGTCACGAAGGCCATCGGGGAGGATCACATCAATGCGCCGCGCATTTGTGTCGATGTTCGTGCAGATATCCACGGCCAACGGTATCAAGATTTCTCCGAGCGAAGTTTCCACTTCGAGGAGCGGTGTCCCGGAGACTCCTTCGCCGGGAAACTGCACATCGCGCACGGTCCCCAGCAAAGACGGAGCCTCAGAGAGAAAACACGGGGAGGAAGCAAAAACCGGCGGCGACGCCGGATTTTCAAACACGGAACACCCCATGAGGTCGGAGACGAAATACTGTCCCGCAGGCAGAGTCACGCGCTGTTCGAACGGAAGCAGCACTTCGAAGCCCCGAAGTTTTTCGGCTGCGGAGATAGAATCGACACCTTCAAAATGAAAAACTGCCTGTCCGCGATGATTCTGGCTCAGCCAGCAGGATTTCAACGCTATGCGGCGCGGCTCATTCTTGCCGTCGGCAGGTCCGGCAAAAACTTCCCGCAATCCTGTGAGGCGCTCCGGAAAATCAGTGAGGATTTCAGCAGCGACTTCGCCCTTATTACCGCGCGCCCGAAGGATGCGGGCAACCAGGACCCAGCGTGGAGTTTCGCGGCTCAATGGTTAGGATTGACCGGCGGGCGGTCAACTCTCAAGAATTTCCAGCGTGAACCGCCGGCGCAGCTTCATCCCCGACGCGCCGAGCAGTGTTCGAATGGCTTTCGCCGTTCGCCCCTGCCGCCCGATCACTTTCCCCAGATCCTCGGGATGCACTCGCAGTTCCAGCACGGTGACTTGCGACCCTTCGACGGACTTCACCTGCACGTCCTCGGGATGGTCCACGAGGGCCTTGGCAATCGCTTCCACCAGTTCCTTCATAGCGTACCTGGGAATGGCACCCGCGGCGAAACCGGAGACTCGCACATTTAGGAAGGCGCTCTAGATTAAGCGATCTTCTGCTGACGAAGGAAGCTGCGCACGGTATCGCTGGGCTGTGCGCCCAGTCCCATCCAATACTTGATGCGTTCGGCGTCGAGCTTGATCTCCGCCGGCTTTTTTAGCGGATCGTAGGTGCCCACC
>QHYZ01000105.1 GCA_003225295.1 Acidobacteriota bacterium
CAACAGGTGGGGGAGGGCCGAGAGAGGTTGCTCAACCCTGCGTGACCGACGGAAGTCATTCAGTTACTACGATGCTTCGCCTTCCTGACGATCCGCTCCATGAATCGTGACCAGCATCGCGGGTGTCGGGAGCGTCCTTAATGGAGCCATTTGGAGCCGTGGGGACTGGGGTTGTGGATGCTAACTCGTTGAAAGATATGGTAGGCCCGTGGGGACTCGAACCCCAGGCCTCTACCGTGTCAAGGGACATCAAGTACTTACAAGGCTGTTGGGGACTGCCAAGTACTTGATAATACCCAGTAGTCGGACACATCTCGGGTTGGCCTTCGGGTTGAAATTAAGAAAAAATGCAGCGTGACATCGCATCCATCACCGCCATGCTGGAGCACCTTCACCACAACAGCCGCGCGCGTGTCGTCCCCGAGATCAGCAGAGCACACAACGCCGCCGTCCACTCCAGGTCCACGGAGGGGAACCAAGAGCCTGAGGGTCTGCCTGCCCGCACGACCTGGCCGTCGTGTGGTTCAGCTCGGAGCACCTGCTTTGCAAATAAGCAGGTCAAATCACATAAGTGCCGCATTTGGTGTCGCATACACGGAACCGCACGGTGCAACGACCCTCTCGAATTGGACTGACGTTGGACCGAAAGTTCAGGAACTGCGACAACTTGTGCTCTCCGACCACAAAATGCCTGGACTACACCTTGGCTCCAGCACCTATTTTTGCTCAGTTCCTCATCGCCCCATGGACCAAATCAAACCATAGTGCGGCTCCGTGGGTTCTGTGTTGAATGTCGTGTACTACATGTCTGGTGGCCTCATAAAGGACCAGGCCAATCGGTTGATCCACTCCTCAGTTTCGTTAGCCGCACAAATGAGAAGCAGTTCTTCGATTGCCACTGCGATAGGAACACGGGCGCGTAGGAGGATCACGCCGGGACTCTGGGACCGCGAGACAAACCGTTGAAAGTGAGCCGGCATCGTACTGCGGTCTTGGCTGATAAGGATTCGGCCAGCCTCTGCGGCCAAGCGTAAAACATCGGGGTCTTCGAGGGCAGCCAGGCCGGCCTCCGCCGCCGTTCGTACGTCAACTTCGGGCGCAACCCGCCGCAAACCGCGGAGAATGCGCCCGTCCAAATCGGCGTCAGCCTGGAATTTGATTCGCATGGCGCATCCGCCGCAGTTTCGCGATCAGTTCTGCGTTGCTTCGCCGTGACTGTTGATGCTGGGTCTCGGCGACTGCGTCCGCCTGCGCCAGGTAGTGGTCAATCTCTTTCTGATTGGCCAAATAATAGGCGAGTGCGCCATGCACTTGCTCCAGCGTCAACGTCGGGTAGCTTTCCACCATGCCCTCGGGAGAGACCCCCTCACGGAGAGGTACACCAGCGAGTCGAGCGAGATGCGCGTTCCGGCCACCCGGTAGGTATCCTCAACCTTCATGACATAGATCTTTGACATAGCGCCTCGGGCCGAATCATTACACACGTCACCACGGGTGGGCAAGTCCGGCCCAGGTCCGCCAGGTCCTCCCAAGGTAACGGCAAAGTCCTTCGATGTGTAGGTCTCGGGGCCTGCAGATCTTACAGTAGACCAGCAGGAGGGCCGCATCAACCTTGGGGGGCCCGATGTTGCATTGCACTTCACTGAAGGCGCGGCTCGAGTTGCCGACTCGGAAGTATGTGACCCAACCGGCCAGCGAGGCATTGATCTGCGCGATCATCTTCGGCAGGGGAATTGCTCCACTATGCCGGATGAGGAGCGATTTGTTTTGCGCTTTCCAGCCAAAACGCGTGATGGTGCCGTCGTTGCCGCTGCGGTTCACGTTGCCGCTAAGATGAGCGTTGACATGTCCGCGAATACCGATTGCCGACTTCTCGGCGGCGTTGGATTGCATGTTGGCGAGGATGGCGGAGTCAGGAATGGCTTCAACGAGTCCTGCGCCGAACACGGGAGTGGGGATGCGGAAAATGATGTTGGGATTGCCGCCTTGGCCGGTGAGCGGATTTCCGGCGGGGATGAAATCGAATTGGGAAATGTTGCAGCCGGGGGCGCCGGCTCGGCCGGTGATGACGAAAAGGGCGTGCACGTTGCCGTCGGCGACACCGTTGGTCTTCTTGAAGCGCGCTTCGCGGACTGGGCCATTGGCAGTGATGAACCAGGGGACGATGTTCTTTGCACCGTTCAAAGTGGCGACCGCGATCAACGGATTCCGCGCGGGGCTCGTGCCGCCTGAGGCCGGCTGCGCGTGGAGTTGAAGCGCGGACCGAGGCCATTGTTCGCGCCGCCGGTCACCACTTCGATGTCAGCGAAGCGCGCCCGGCCATCTTGGAAGAAGGCGGTTTCGTCCGCAGTAAGACCGCTGAGCGAACCGCCGACGCTTGGCGGGCCAGTGCGCACGCCCGGATCGACTGGCCCTGAACTGGGCGGAGTGGAACTAGATTGAGCGAAGGTGTAGACGCTGGCGGCAAGAGCCAATACGAGGATCGCGCCGAAGCCACGGCGCACAAGTCTCCCGAGAGTCATCACGGTTAGCCTCCGTGAGCTGGGAATGCTGGCATTGTACACCCGGTCTAGCTGCCTGCGACTTGCGCACGGACGGCATCCTAAGTCATTGCAAGACATGCTTAGACATCGCTGTTGTGTACCTCGCTGTGTACCACGCTCTTCCTGTGATCTCGCGAAACTCATCGATTCGTTGCGGCGGCCTGCAACCATCCGAATTGTTAGTGCTGCCGTCTAGGTTGGAACTGATCCGGCTCGCAGCGCAGGCGGCGTGCGAGGTCAAAGGTCATAGGTTGGCGATTGCTTCCGTGGAGCCGACCACCCGTAAGGTGGCCAGACCAGTCAATACAAGCGCGTCGGTACTAACCCAACGGGCGAGCTGATCACTTCCGGGTTGCCGGTATTAGCGGCCAATCTTTTGAATCACATTTCTAATAGAGGTTTAGCTGGGAGTGTTATCCTTTTCCAGTTGGATTTTCTCTTAGAAGGAAAGAGCTCACCTTCCGGCTAAGATCTTAGTGGTCAAGCGGGTCGGAAAGTGGGACAACAAAAATCGTAGCTCATTGGAGATCTTCCCTTGTGCACGATTTGCTGACCACCCCACGAAACGTCAATCCTAAGTAAACACACGCAGGCGGGCAGAGATTGGCCGCTAAAGCCGTTCACTCGGGCGCGATGAATGCAGCGGGCCGAACTGTAATATCGTAATCGGGGATGATCCAGAGCGATGTGCAGGAGCTACAGCAGAATTGGATTTGTCGGGGTTGGCACCGCCTCGGTAATTTTATAATAGGCTGAAGTCAAAATTTGCGTTTGCCTTTCCATTACGCCCATCGCAGTCTCAAAGTCACAAGGTGACGGCAGCGAACTCGCTAACTGCTTGAGGACCGCAAGGTAGTAGGAGGACGTTCCCTTCGCCAAACTGTCCACCTTTTGCGCGTCGAAAGAGCCGTGCTGTTTGGTCGATTCGAACCGTCCAAATACAGGATCATGGCCGCAGTCTGTGACTACACTATGTTGTTGCCGCTGCTTGAGAGAGCGAAGGAAAAAAACGCCTACTTCTTGGTGACGCCTAAAACTGGGGCGCGTTCCGGTGTGGTACCCCAGTGCGGTACAGCGTTCGCCCCCGGTGCGGCGAGTGTCCCTCAGCGTGCTCCCCAGCCCGGCGAGCAGTACCGCTTTCATTTCGACATGACCAAATGTATCGGTTGCAAGTGTTGTGTTGTGGCTTGCAACGAGCAGAACGGCAACCCCGCGGACATCAACTGGCGAAGAGTCGGGGAGATCGAAGGCGGCTGGTACCCGAATACACACCGCTCCTATCTGTCCATGGGTTGCAATCACTGCATGGAGCCGACGTGTCTGGAAGGCTGTCCCGTGGACGCCTACTCCAAAGATCCTGTGACTGGCGTGGTCTTGCACAGCGCGGAAGCTTGCATCGGCTGCCAATACTGCACGTGGAACTGTTCCTACGCCGTGCCGCAGTACAACCCGGAGCGCGGTGTCGTCGGTAAATGCGATATGTGTCATGAGCGGCTGGACAAAGGGCGCGCGCCGGCGTGCGTCAGCGCTTGTCCAGAGGCTGCGATCGGCATCGAAATCGTGAACATTGCCGAATGGAAGCGGGAGTACGCCACGAACGCCAATGCGCCGGGTCTTCCTTCGGCAGATGACAGCATCTCCTCGACGCGCATCACTCTTCCCGACAATTTGCCGCCCGACACGCGGAAAGCAGATTTCTTCCGCGTCAAGCCCGAAGATCCGCACTGGCCTCTCGTGGCCATGACCGTGCTGACACAACTATCGGTCGGCGCTTTTGTCACCATCTGGCTGCTGCAATTGTTCGGAAAGACCACGCGCTTGGGTGTTGCGGCGCTGGTTTCGCTGGTGGTAGCCGGGCTGGCGCTGAGTGCCTCGACGCTCCACCTCGGGCGTCCCATTTACGCGTATCGCGCCCTGAAAATGTGGAAGCGGTCCTGGCTGAGCCGCGAAGTCCTGCTATTCGGATGTTTTTCCGGAGTGGCGTTTGTGTACGCGGGGCTGCTCTGGTTCAAGCTGCCCGGAAGCCTTGCGATTGGCGCACTGACCTCCTTGCTTGGCGCCGCGGGAGTCACTGCGAGTGCCTGCATCTATCTCGTCCCGGCGCGGCCTGCATGGAACTCCAAGCGCACGGTGGCCGGATTTTTTCTTACCGCGATGCTGCTCGGCCCGTTGCTAGCAGCCAGCCTCGGAATCGGGGATCGGCGCTGGCTGAGCATAGCGATTGTTGTCGCGACAGCAGGGCACTTGCTGAACAAAGCCGGCAAATTTTTCTGGCTGACCGCATCCGACTCCTTCGAACTGCAAGCATCGGCGCGCTTGCTTTCCACGACGTTGGCGTCTTCTTTCCTGGGAAGTAATGCGCTCCTGTGCTTGGGTGGAATCATTCTGCCGCTGTTTGTGCCGAGCTGGGCCGGTGCGTGCGCTTCACTTCTCACTGTTCTAGCTGGTGAAGTTCTCAGCCGCTATGTTTTCTTCGTAAGCGTGGTTCCAAAGAATATGGCTGCTTCGTACGTAGCCGCCGGAAAGGCCGCGGCATGAGTCTGAAGCGCCAGCTCGGATTGGACATCCTGAAAGAAAGGTATGCGTACGCCAGTGATCCGGTCATGGGGCACACCTCCGAGCAAAAAATTCCAGACACTTGGGTCTCCACGACCTGCGGTTACTGCTCGGTCGGTTGCGGGATGTTCATTGGGGTAAAGGACGGCCGCGCGGTGAGCGTGCGGGGAAATCCGGACCACGCCGTCAATTCTGGGCTGCTTTGCCCCAAAGGTCTTTCCGAACATTACACGCTGGAGGCTTCGAACCGCGCGCTCTACCCGCTTCTGCGCAACAAACGCGGAAAGCTTGCGCGCATCGAGTGGGACGAAGCTCTCGCCATCATGGCGGAGAAATTCCACGGCGTTCAGGAGAAGTATGGCCGAGACGCCCTCGGCGTTCTCAGTACCGGTCAGCTTGTCACCGAAGAGTTTTATGCGCTTGGCAAGCTGGTGCAGCTTGGACTTGGTACGAAGAATTACGATGGGAACACGACGCTATGCATGGCCAGCGCCGTCTCCGGGTATAAACGCTCGTTTGGCAGCGACGGTCCACCAGGCGCGTACGAAGATCTCAGCCAAGCGGATGTCATTTTTCTCATCGGCGCGAACATCGCCGACAACCACCCGATCCTTTGCCAGTACCTCGACGCAAATCCCGGCAGGACCTTGATCGTGGCCGACCCCCGCGTGACAAAGACTGCGATGATGGCAGACCTCTACCTGCCACTGAAGCCACGCTCGGATATCGCTCTTCTGAACGGCATGATTCATCTGCTCATCGAGAACGGTCTCATCGATCGCGAGTACGTTGCGGCGCATACCACGGGTTTCGACCAGCTGGAAGAGTCGGTTCGCAAGTACACGCCGGACCACGTCTCTCAACTCACCGGGCTTACGCCCGAGCAAATCTACAAGACTGCACTCATCTACGGCAAAGCCAAGGCTCCTTTCATCGGCTGGACGATGGGTGTGAACCACAGCACCAAGGGCACGGAAACCGTAAACGTCATCAACAATCTTGCGTTGATCACCGGCAACGTCGGCAGGCCGGGAGCGTCTCCTTTTTCGATTACTGGGCAATGCAATGCAATGGGAACACGGGAGGCGGGCTTCGCGTCGAGCCTCCCTGGGTATCGCAAATTTGAGAGTGCATCCGACCGCGAGGAATTGGCGGCGCTCTGGGGTATCGGCGCGGAGCGCCTGCCTACATCGCGCGGATGGGCGTACCCGGACATTATCGAAGGAGCGGTTGCGAGGAAGATTCGCGCTCTGTGGGTCATCGCCACAAATCCAATCGTGTCGTTCCCGAATCTCGGCGTGCTACAGCACAGCCTCGATAGTTTGAACTTTCTGGTGGTTCAGGATGGATTTCATCCCACGCCCACAACCGAAGTCGCGGACCTCGTCCTCCCCGCGGCTATCTGGGGAGAAAAAGAAGGCACCTATACGAATTCGGAACGCCGCGTGAGCAAGGTCAATCGCGCTGTGAAACCGCCTGGAGAGGCCCGCACGGACTTCGACATCTTTTTGGATTTGGCAAAAAAGCTCGGCTGCTACGGCGAGCTTTTTCCGGGATGGACCCAGCCGAAAGATGCCTTCGAGGAGTGGAAGCGGATTTCGGCGGGCCGGCTCTGCGATTACTCCGGGCTCACATACGAGCTCATCGAGCGCCACGGCGGGATTCAGTGGCCCCATCCGGCAGGCGCCACAGAAGTAAAGACGACGCGGCTTTACTCCGATGGGCACTTCTCGACAGAGGACGGAAGAGCGCGGCTCTTGCCGGTTGAGTGGGAACCTTTTCCGGAGCAACCGAACACGGACTTTCCTTTCGTGCTGAATACTGGCCGCACCGTCGAACATTGGCATACGCGCACCAAAACAGGAAACGTTCCGATCCTCGAACGGCTCTCGCCAAACGCATGGCTGGAGATGAATCCGCGGGATGCGCAGTCGCTCGGACTAAAGCCGCATGACCGCATCGACGTGATTTCAGCTCGAGGACGCGTGAAAAGCGTAGAGCTTCGTGTTACGGAGATCATCGCGCCGGGGCAAGTCTTCATGCCCTTTCACTACGCCGAGGCAAATGTCAATCAAGTGACGCAAAGCGCCTTCGATTCGATTTCTCGCGAGCCCAATTACAAGCAGTGCGCCGTGCGTATCGAGAGGGCGCAAATCGCTCCGCAGTATTGGGGCGTACGCGGGAGCCCAAGAGCCAGAGTCCAGGCATGAGGTTGGACGGGATGGAAGAAATTCCGTCCCGCGCAAGGAGATGAGATGGAAAAAAGCAAGTTCATGGAAAGCGGCCACTTCCCAACGCTCATCGCCGCGTTTCTCTATTTCGATGTCAGCTTCATGGTATGGGTCTTGCTCGGTGCCCTTGCTCCGTTCCTCTCCGAAATGCTTAAGCTCACGCCCTACCAGAAAGGGTCGCTAACGGCGATTCCTCTTCTGGGTGGAGCGCTGTTCCGGCCTGTACTCGGATTTCTCGGCGAGCGTTTTGGTGAACGCAGGACCGGCCTGTTCGGGCTCGCTTTCACTTTGCTTCCGCTGATTATTGCCTGGCGCTTAGCACATACGGTTGAACACTTTTATTTTCTTGGGCTCCTGTTGGGCATTGGTGGCGCAAGTTTTGCCGTAGCTCTGCCGCTTGCGGGACGCTGGTATCCGCCAGAGTATCAAGGGCTCGTCATGGGCATTGCTGGTGCAGGAAATTCGGGGACGCTCATCGCCACTCTCTTCGCGCCGCGCCTCGCTCAGAAGTTTGGATGGGCGAACACTTTCGCTTTGGCCATGCTTCCGGTGATCGTTGTATTGGTTCTCTTCGCTTTGCTGGCAAAGGACAGCCCGCGCTGCAGTGAACCACCCAACTGGAAAGCAATCGCAGCGATTTTGCGGGAACCGGATACGGCTTGGTTTTGTTTTTTCTACAGCCTTACGTTCGGTGGCTTCGTGGGCATGGCCAGTTTTCTCACCACCTTCTTTCATGACCAGTATGGACTTTCAAAAGTTCGCGCTGGCGACTTTACGACCATTGTTGTCCTTGCGGGAAGTTTCTTGCGGCCCGTGGGCGGATGGCTCTCGGACAAGATCGGAGGTTATCGCTTGCTCTTGCTGCTCTTGGCTGGCGTGGCCGGTTGCCTCGGAGGTGTAGGGAGGCTTCCTGTGCTTCCGCTAGAAGTAGGGCTCTTGTTTCTGTCCATGGGAATGATGGGCATGGGGAATGGAGCCGTTTTTCAACTCCTGCCGCAGCGATTCCCTGACCGTGTCGGGCTTCTCACTGGATTGGTCGGCGCGGCCGGCGGCTTGGGGGGCTTTTTCTTGCCTTTTATTCTCGGAGCGATCAAGCAGCGAACCGGGCAGTATTCGGGGGGACTTTTTCTTTTCGCCGGCGCATTCTTTGCCGCTGCTTTGATCTTGTTGCAGCTTGGCACCAAATGGCGCGTGAGCTGGCAAGAGGAGTCGGTTGAGCGGGCCGGCATCTTCTCGTATCGCGGTTTTCCCGGAACTCCCGTCGGAGAAACCGTCGAATGAGGTGCGTTCAGCCAAGCCGGCGCTCCCTACACGCGGCACGGGCTGTCTGTCCGTACGACGAGGTGCCCATAGAAGCGCCGCACTCGGCGTTTGTTGGCGGCCCCACTCACCAAGCTACCCGCTCCGCGGGGGGTGTCTGACTTCCGGCTCGTCATCCGGCCACGTTGCGCAGTGCTCGATCTAGATCGGTCCAAAGGTCCTCGACGGCCTCGATACCCACGCTCAGCCGCAGCAGCGCCGGGGGCAGGTGCTCCTGCCCAGGAATGCTGGCCCGCCGTTCGATAGTGGACTCGACCGCGCCCAGGCTGGTGGCGTGTTGGATGAGCTGCAGTCCGGCGCACACGGCGTCGGCGGCGGAGGCGCCGCCACGCACGTCGAACGAGATAATCGTGCCGAAGCCCTTGAGTTGGCGTCGCGCGGCCGCGTGAGTTGGGTGGCTCGCGAGGCCGGGATAGCGCGTCAGAGTGACGTTTGGATGTCGCGCGAGGCGCTCGGCCAGTGTCATCGCGTTGCACTGCGCCCGCTCCAGCCGCAGTGCCAGCGTCCTAGCCCCGCGGACCGCGAGAAACGTTTCGAGGGTGCCGGGTGTTGCACCCGCGAGCTCCCGGGCCTGCCGCAGCGCCGCCAGCAGGTTCGCGTCGCGCACGGTGACGACGCCGCTGAGCAGGTCCGAGTGTCCACCGATGAACTTCGTCGCCGATTGCATGGCCACGTCGGCCCCGAGCGTCAGTGGACGCTGATTGAGCGGCGTAGCGAAGGTGTTGTCCACGCCTAGGATTGCACCACGCTTCCGCGGTGCGGCGCAGATGGCGTCCAGGTCAGCCACGGTCAGCAGCGGGTTCGAAGGCGACTCCAGCCAGATCAAGTCGGCCACGCCACACATCTCGATCCAGCGCGCGGTGTCGGCCACGGCGACGCGATGCACGGTCCACCGGCCGCGGCTTTGGCCAGCTTTGGCGATTCCCGCGACAGCCTGGTAGCAGTCGTCCGACAGGGCCACGACCGAGCCTGTGTGGAGTTGATCGAAAATCGCCGCGATTCCCGCCATGCCGGAGGCGAAGGAGACCGAAGAGCCACCTTCGAGGCCGCTGACGATCTCTTCCAGTGCCTCCCAACTCGGCGTGCCGTCGTCGCGAGAGTACGCACGGCGCTCGCCCAGCACGAAGTTCGACGCCGGGCATGGCGGCACGTTTAGCGGCAAGCCCGGGCGCCGGTCCCGTCCTGCCGAGACCAGCCAAGACTCGACCGAACCTAGATCACTCGCGTTATGCCCTGTCCTGTCCCTCGATGTCATTGCTCGATCTTAGCAAATGGCATGGGGCTCGGTCCTTCTGGGAAACACGACCATTGATGCCCTGGACCGTTGGCCCACGGGTGTCTGCTAACCGGAAGCTATCCGGCTTCCACGTCGGCCTCTCTGCAGCAAATTGGTTGGTCACTGCTGGCGCGTTTTGTCGGTACTAATCCGACCGACGACCCGATAACTTCCGCCGAACGCCCTAAGGGAGCACCGCACTGGCGGCTGCCGGTGTAGGTTGGTTTGGACGACGCCTTTGGGGATGGAGCCTCGCCGTGGTCATCATCGCAACCCAGGTCTTAGGAGACTTGATCGGTATTTTTATGGGCCATTTCGTTAGGGGCACGACGCGTGTCACAATCGCTGGGGCGCTGCTCTTTTATCTTTTTCGAACAGAGGTCAGGGACGCGTTCATCCCACGTCGGGCAATCGAGAGATGACTGCAAATTCCTAGTCGTATTGGCGTCGTTTCTCGCACTGGTCGCCTGAAAAACACCACCTTGGATTGTGGTGTGCGCCGTTGCCGCGATTGGAGGATTACAACCTTCCTACCGTGAATGGACGGAGCCTGAATTGGTTTAGGCGTGGCAGGAGAGGAAAGGTGCCAGCGGTTGCTCGGCTACTTAGCGACATTTGTAGCGACAGTCATTGAATCCAGGAAAGCCAGAGCCAGCCAAACAACAGCGTTAGAAGCGTGATGGGCAGACCGATTCGAAAGTAGTCGAAGAAGCCGATAGCTACCTCTTTGCGAGCCCGTTCTACCACGATGATGTTGGCGACGGAACCCGTGATGGTCAGGTTCCCTGCAAGGGTGCTGGCCATTGCCAGCGTGAGCCAAGCCGTATGAGGGTTGGCAAATCGAGTCACGAGGGATTTCAATAGCATTACGGCGGGCACATTGCTGACCAAGTTTGACAATATCGCGGTCACCGATGTGAACACACCTAGGTGCTGCAGATTGAAACGCCCGCCGAAACCTAGCAGGCGTTCCGTCAAACCTGCGTTCTCTGCGCCTCCCACTATCAGAAAGAGCCCGACGAAAAAAACAAGAAGGCCCCAGTCCACTTCTTCGTATACCAGATGAGGGTCGCGCGTACGTGTGATCAACATGATGGCTGCTCCCATTGCGGCGACCAGAGGTGGTGGGAAGCCAGCAAGAAATCCGGCCAGAACGAGTACGGTCACCAGCCCAGCCTTGACCAGAGCTGCGCGGTCAATTTGCACCGCATCGACGGGAGCTTCGGTTTGGACATCGTGAATACGCCTACGGAAATAGAGCCACCAGAGTACGAGCCAATTCAGAAACAAGCCGACGAGCGCGACGGGACCTAAGTGCCATAGGAAATCCCGATACCCAATGCCGGAAAAAGACCCGATCAGAATGTTCTGCGGGTTCCCCGTGATGGTTGCGGTACTCCCGATGTTTGACGCCGTTGCCACTGCTAAGAGATAGGGTATTGGTTTGACCCCCATTCGGCGGGTGGCTTTCAAGACGAAAGGAACCATGACAATGCAAATGATGTCGTTGACGAAGAACGCGGAAAGCAATCCGCTCAGGAAAATCACTGTGGGGAGCAGGTGGTGGGGCTTGAGTCGAGTCACGACCAGCTCCGTGATCCAATCGAAGAAGCCAGCCAAATGCAGGCAGGGCCACCACAAGCATCATCGAGAAAAGCAACGCTACAGTGCCGAAATGAATGAACTGCAGAGCATCGTGTGCATGCATGGCGCCGATTGCAAACATCAGGACCGCCCCGATGATGGCCGCGCCGGGGCGATCAATTTTCATGCCAGGAAACTTTCCCAGGGCGAAGACGACGTAACTCGCAATGAAAACCGAATACGTGCCAATGGTGACGAGCTCAGACATCATGGCCCCTTGGAAGCGAGCCGGACATCATAGCTTCCGCCATCGAGCCGGGCAATCAATCGGGCGAGTCCAGCCCCCCTGAGGTTTGCAATGGTCGCGCCAATGCTCTGGGTGGTCCCGTCGCCGCAGTCCTCGACTTGGATCGCAGAACATTGAACGGTAATTTGACGGAAGCAACGGCGACTCGACCTGCGAACTACTGCGTGACAGGCAGGCGTTCAAAGCAACTGAATTCCGCCGATTCGTCGGCGCTGGTGGGACCCAGCTGCTCCAACCTTCAACCATGAAAGAGAATCAATCCGACCGCTGTACAGATGGTCCCTCAGTGAAATACCAATCAGAAATAACGAGCGGGTTAGTTCACTGGTAGAACAGCGCTTCCCAAGCTCCTTCTAGCAAACCCTAACACGCTGAGCTGGCGGCACTTATCTCAAGTCAAAGCACTTGGAATTGGAAATGATGGAAATGAAACCGTTTTGGCCTCGAACTTCTGAGCGGTTTCGCTTGCCAAGCGAGGCAGGGGCGACTGGCCTAGACCTGTCTTGCCGCCGGGCACGGTTTGCCTTCGTGTCCCTTCGCCCTGTGGTGTTTGATCTCGGCGTATAAGCTCTCACGTCGTTGTTGCACTTCCGCGCGTTGTTCGTCCCCATGTACCAGATTAGGACTGAGCAGATTGAGTTTGTTATTCAAAGCGATGAGCTGACTCACCAGTTCGTCCTTCACTTGGCAGTTCATCAATTCATTGTACTATCCTATCCCTACCGGGATTTTGTTTTTGACCGGCTCTTCGCGTGTCGCAAGCCTCATTTCAACTTTCGTGTCACCTGTCCGGTTGACCACTATCGCCGTCACCGGATTGGGTGCTTACAATGGTGACGACCGATTGGAAGTAGCCCACGTAACGAGTGCAAGGGACAAGAAATGCTGAAGCTAGACTACATATCCTGCATCTTGACCATTATCTCTACGGTTTTAATTGGGAAAAAACTATGGCACGGTTGGGTCATTGCGGGAGCAAATAGCATCATCATTTGTGTGATCGGTGTGCAAAGCGCTCAATTTGGATTCGTTCCCGCTAATCTTTTCTGCATCGGTCTCTACGCGAACAATTTATGGAATTGGCGACCGAAAACCCAGGTGTAGGCTACCCCGCCAACATCAACTGGTTTACTCGTGGCCAATAAGGGCTAAACAATAGGGGATAAGAAAGTTGGAGTGAAGCCGCCTTCGGCACGTCTCCAAGTGAGAAGAACGAACTTGAGTGTTGCCTGCCCTGATGATTTGTCCACCACAGCTTAAGGCAAATTCCATCGTCAAAGGACTTTGGATGACACGAAAGTTGGATCACCCACCGCGCTCGTGATACAGCTTCTCTCCGAGCCGCCCGACAGCAAGCAGGATTCCGTGGAGGAGAGCTTGCGGCCGGGGTGGACAGCCGGGAATGTAAACGTCGACGGGCAAGACGTTGTCGACGCCTCCCAGAGACGCGTAGTTCTTGCCGAAGATACCGCCGCTGATGCCACAAGCGCCTACCGCGACGACTACCTTCGGCTCTGGCATCGCTCGATACGTCTTCAGCAAGGCCAGCTCCATATTCCGGGTGACCGGACCGGTGACCAACAGCATGTCGGCGTGACGGGGAGATGCCACAAACTGAATTCCGAAGCGTTCGATGTCATGGATCGGATTGTTGAGCGCGACAATCTCCACTTCGCATCCATTGCATGACCCGGCATCCACTTCTCGGATGGCGAGAGAACGCCCCAGGACTTTGCGGATCGTTTCGTGCGCTTTCTGCCCAACAATCTTGACATCCGTTTCGACGTTCCCGGAACCGGGACGCACCGTGCCCAATTGCCGATGCGTGTGGTCGGCATTCAATGTGTATTCTGCTGTGAGGACGAGGTTGCGGCGGTTCTTTGTCGCCAGTTCAAATTCTTGCGTGATTCGGACGGCTTTGTCGGACGAGGCTTCGGCGCATAAGCCACAGAAGACACACAAGCCATAATCGACGGTCACTTCGCGAGAATCGTGGCTGTCGCGAAGAGAGATTGCCCCGGTGGGGCATACCTCTGCAGCGGGCCGGGCGTCCGTCCACTTTTCGAAATCGAAGTGCGGCCGGCCGCGAAAGTGTTCGGAAACGTGTGCCAGTTCGGCTGGGTAGGCCTTCGTTACAATGCCCGTGCGGATCGTCTTCTGGATGATCTTGAACATCGCCTATCGATCCGTGCCCGAGTAAGAAAGATTGAAACTCTTATTGATGACCGGGAAATCCGCAATGATGTTTCCCTGAACCGCCTCGACCAGGGCTGGCCAGTTGTTGAGAGAAGGATCCTTAATTTTGCAACGCTCCAGATGATTGTTGGGTCCGGTACGAATCCAATGGATGATCTCGCCGCGCCATCCCTCGACGGCGCTCACCGCGCAACGGTCCGGGGGAATGGGAGGGATCTGCGCACGGAACTCTCCGTGCTGGCTGTCCTCCGCAGCGTTCCGGAGGATCCCCAGGGATTCGTTCACCTCGTCGACACGGACCTGCATCCGATGATTCACGTCGCCAACCTGATAAACGGGTATGCGGAAGGAGTAGCGGCCATAGGCCGCATACGGGTGATCGCGCCGAACGTCCAGGTCAATGCCTGAGGCGCGTCCTGCCACGCCCACGATTCCCAAATCCTTTGCCTTCTCAGGCAGGAGGACTCCGGTTTGCTCCAACCGGTCGCGAGTGGATTCGGAGGAGTCAATCAGCGTGACGAGATCTTGAAAATCGGCTGCGAAAGCGTCCACTGTGGCACGGAGCAAGCCCAATTGCACGGCATTCCAGCCCCTTCGCACGCCTCCGACACAGATCATGCCCCGCAAGAGACGATTGCCCGTCAAGTTTTCGTTTAGGGTGACGAGCATCTCCTTCAGCCGACTGGCGTGGGCATTGGCAACGACAAAGCCGACATCGGTCGCAATCGCCCCGATATCGGCTACATGATTGCAAATTCGTTCGAGCTCCAGAAGGATCGTTCGCATGATCAAAGCCCGCAACGGAACTTCCATCTGAACCGCGCGTTCAATGGCCTGACAGAAAGCTGTTCCATGCGAAAAACTAGAGTCCCCGGAGATGCTCTCCGCGAGAAACACAGCTTTAGGTATGGGCAGCTTCTCAAAGAGTTTTTCCGTGCCCTTATGGGTATAGAACATTCGCAGCTGCAAATAGAGGATCGGCTCACCGGCTACCGCGAAATTGAAATGGCCGGGCTCGATGGTTCCCGCATGAACCGGCCCTACCGGAACTTGAAAGACGCCTTCGCCCAAAGCGGGTCGGTAGATGTGGCGTTCTCCCTGGAACGGCGGCAGTACTGTCTCAAGCAGAAAGTCCTTGCGCAAGGGATGAACATCCGGCCAGTTGTCATGCAGGGCGACCTTGCGAGGATTGGGGTGTCCGACGGCTTTCAACCCAAACCAATCCTGGATTTCCCGCTCTTGCCAGTTCACGGCGGGCAACTCCGCAGAGAGCGATGGAAACTCGGGATGGTCAGCACGGACTGAAGCTCGCACAATCAGATAGCGAGTGTCGCCTTTCCGTTCAAATACGTAGTAGTTGAAGAAAACACGTTCTACAGAACGCCGGTCCTCGCCGAACACCGTAACCAGCCTGGCTTCGAACTCACTCCGCAGGTATTCGGCCAGAGCCCGAATGTCCGGATCACCCACAACAACATAGATTTCATCCTCGCGTTCGGCAGATGGCGCTTGAATCTGCGCGCCAAACTTCTGTTCAAGAGCCTCAAAGAATGCAGACATCGCTTGCCTCATCGTCCGCTCGTCACAATGCCCACTGCGCCCTGAATGAGCCGGAACAACGGAGCCGGTATCCAGAAACCCATGACAATAATCACCAGAGCCAAGCCCGCGACGGAGGACCTCTTCCAGCGGCAATTGTCGGCCGGAGGAAGGCCTGGGTCCGGACCAAGCACCATGTTGGCGATGTGGATGAGGAATCCGGAGAAAATCGCCACGAGAAAGGTGATGAACAGAACGGCTAGAACGAGATAGCCTCGGCTGAAACCTGCGCGGAGAATCGTGAACTCACTCAGAAACAAACTGAAAGGAGGTGCTCCGGTGACCGCCAGAGTCACCATGAGAAAGGCAGCGCCGGTCAGAGGCATCGAATGGATCAGGCCTCCTTTCGCCTCGCGGAATAAATCTGTCTTCAGTTGTTGCTGGACATTTCCGGCGCAAAAGAAAAGCAGAGGCTTGGTAATCGAATGAAACGTCATGTGAAGAAGCATGCCAAGGACGCCCAAAGGCCCCCCGAAGCCGAGGGCAAGCACCATAATCCCGCTGTGGTCAATGCTGGAATAGGCCAGCATACGCCGGAAGTTCTTCTGGACGAGGATGAAAGGGACGGCTACCCCCATCGAAAGCAGTCCGAAAAGAATCAAAAGGTGCGAGGCAAACCCAGGGCCTAAACATTTCGCGCTCAATATGTAGAATCGCACGAGACCATAGAGAGCGCAGTTGAGGACTCCTGCGGCGAGCATGGCCGCCCCAGGGATGGGTGCTTCACTGTAGGCATCCGGCTTCCAGGTATGCATGGGAGCGATGCCGGCCTTCGTTCCGTAGCCCAGCAGAATCAAAATGAAGGCCAGCCGCATGGTCGGCTTATCAAACTGAGAGGCGTTTCCGACAAGGACGGACCAGTTCAGCCCCGCCAGCGTGTCCGTTCCAAGGGCCTGATGAGCGGAATAGTAGGTCAGAATCGTGCCGAACAGGGCCATCGAGAGCCCAACGCCCCCGATGATGGCGTACTTCCATGCAGCTTCGAGAGACGTTTCGCGCCCGTAGAACATGACCAGGAACACGGATGCCAACGTGGTTCCTTCGATCGCCACCCAGAGTATTCCAAGGTTGTTGGCAAGAGCGACGAGAATCATGGAAAAAACAAACAGAGGAGTAAGCGCGTAGTATTCTCGCAGCTTATTGATAGCGGGCCCGCCACCCAATTCTTCACCTTCCCGAAAGACTCCGTTACTCTCGTCGTGACGAAAATAGCCAACAGCATAGATCGAACATACCAGGGCCACAAAAGCGGACAGGAGAACGACCAACGCACTCAAAGCGTCCGCGTAAAAGAATCCATCCCAAACCGAAACGGGGCCGCTCCGAAGTGCCCGAACGCCCAGCGTGGCTGCCAAACACAGCAAAACCGCGAAGGCCGCGAGATTGACCGCCTCCATGAAGTGCCGTTTTCGGAGGACGTAGGCCAGAGGACTGGCGACCAGAGGAACGATAAGGAGCCAGAGCAAAATCATACGTTTGTCTACTCCCGCAAGTTCCGAAGCTTGCTGACATCCATCGAATCGAACGCCTCTCGGATTCGGAAGACGAGAATGCCGAGAACCATGACCGCAACAAGAACATCAAAAAAAATACCGAGTTCAACGACCAACGGCATTCCGTAAGTCAACGAAATCGCAGCCAGGAAGAGGCCATTCTCAAGGGAAAGCAGCCCGAGGACCTGAGTCAAGGCCTTGCGACGATTCAACATGGTGAAGAAACCGATCAGGAACAGCGCGATCGCGACAGCGAGCGTGTTATGCCCAAGCGCCCCTCGGACGGACGTCTCCTCTGGATGGTAAAAGGACTGCGCAACAACGTAGCCCACCAGAGTCAGGCCGCCTGCGATCAGAATCGACAGCGGAGCGTTGATCAGCGGTTCAATCTCTCGCCGGATTTCGATTCTTCTTACGAGACGCTCCAGCAACCAAGGAAGCAGCCCCGCTTTCAAGATGAGCGTCAGCATGGCAGCGATATATATATGACTGGCATGGTTGAAGTACGCGATGATCCCCGCGATTCCCGCTAAGAGGAACGACTGCACTGCGAAAATGCGAATGCTCGAGACCAGCCAGCGTTGCCCGACCGCGGCGATCTGCAGCACAAGGACCAGTGCCGCCATCAGGGTGATGATTCTGTCGCCGAACTCTGGATCTTGGAGGAAGGTCATGGAAAGCCTCAGAATAAGAATGTAGAGATGAGCGCGAGCGCTCCAAAGATGAAAGAAACCATGAGCAGTTCCGGCACTCGAAAGAGCCGCAATTTCGCGTTGGTCGTTTCCACCAGAACAATGAGACATGCCAGCAGAAGCATCTTGGTAAAGTAAAAGAGCAGGCCCACACCGAGTCCGCGGACCGTCCAGTCAGAACTCAAACCGAACGGGAAGAACGTGTTGACCACCAAGGTCATGAGGACGAGCTGCTTGATCGAGGCGCCATATTCAATCAAAGCGAGGTAGGGTCCGGAATATTCAAGGATCATGGCTTCGTGAATCATGGTTAATTCGAGATGCGTCGCCGGGTTGTCAACTGGAATGCGTCCCGTTTCCGCAATCAGCACGATGAACAACGCCGCAAATGCCAGCATCTGTGACGGCGCCAGAAACTTCCAGCTTTGGCTCACGGCGACCTTGGCCATTTCACTTAGGT
The DNA here is from genome assembly GCA_003225295.1 of Acidobacteriota bacterium. Classification (GTDB taxonomy): domain Bacteria; phylum Acidobacteriota; class Terriglobia; order Acidiferrales; family UBA7541; genus Acidiferrum. The sequence continues at coordinate 18,258 of QHYZ01000105.1, forward strand.
TTGTGGAACTTGCTGCCAACGCCACAGTGAAAATCGCGAGCATCATGGCAGGCTCGGCGATCGCCGAAAGGGTCATTTCCCGGCTGCTACCGAGGCCGCCGAACGAACTGCCTGCGTCGAGCCCGCCAAGAGCAAGGAAGAAGCGTCCAAGCGCTAAGAGATAGACGACCGCGAGAACACCCCCGAACAAGCTCAGAGGGGCGTCTGTCGCGGTCATAGGAATCATGAGTCCGACAAGAGCGGCGGTCACAAAGACGACGTACGGAGTTGCGGAGAAAATCCACGACGCGGTCTCCGGAATGACCATCCCTTTGCGAAACAACTTGAAGATGTCGCGATAGGATTGAAGAATGTTCGGCCCGCGACGTGTCTGCAGTCTGGCCTTCAGAGTCTTGATGATGCCGCCGAGGAGCGGAGCAACGAGCAACACCAATACCAATTGCAGACCTGCTTTGGCTATCAGGCCGGTCACGGGCGAACTCCAAAGAGCAAAAGCAAGACGAGGGTTACAAAGATGTATGCCAGGTAGGCATGAATGCTGCCGGCCTGAATGGCTCGCATTCTGGTGGCGAACCGCAGTAGGAGATCTTTCAGCGGAACGTACAGCCGCTTCTCGAACGTCGGCTCGATCTCACTCTCGAAACGAATCGCTTTCGGAAAGTACGGGGATACATCGAAGACAGTTTGAATCTCGCGACGCGGCTGGTACAAAACGGAGAAGATCATCCGCAATGCTTTTGAGAATGCGGTGGCGGTGTACTCGTTGTCTTCGGTGAGGCCGGGTAAGCCGCAGTCCCACGCGGGTCCGCGCTTGCTTGCGAACCGCCTCGCCGCAATCGACACCACGAGAAGAGCAGGAATCAGCAGGAGCAGAAGTGCAATTGCAATCACCGAGGTGGATACCATACCTCCATGAGGTGTTCCTGCGGAGAGCACCCATCCATGCGAGCTGATGAGATTGCTGCCAATTCTCTGTCCGAGTAGTTGCTCAGTCAGCGCGTCGAACGCAGGGAGAAACCAGGTAGCCCCCAAGCCCAAGGCCACACAGGCCATCGCCAACCAGCTCATGCCAACGAGCATGGAGCGTGGGGCTTCGTGGGCACTGCGGGACCCAGCGTTGCGCGGCAGGGCCAGGAACGTAATCGCGAATGCCTTCACAAAACAAGCCGCGGCCAAGGCTCCCGTCAACGCGAGCATGGAGCCAGCAAGCGGAAACAGGATTCGCGTCAAGCCTCCGGTCGCGCCAAATCCGGCAAGGAGACTCTGGTACGTGAGCCACTCGCTGACAAATCCGTTCAATGGGGGAAGGCCGGAAATGGCGACTGCTCCGATCAGGAAACAGAAGGCCGTAACCGGCATGGGACGGATCAATCCGCCCAATTCCTCCATGTTTCGGGTCCCCGTCGAATGCAGCACCGACCCGGCACCCAGGAACAAAAGACACTTGAAGATGGCGTGATTGAGAGTGTGAAACAGCGCGGCGATGAGGGCTAGTCCCGCGAGTTGTGGATGGCCCGCGACGCGGAAAACCAAAGCCGCGCCGAGGCCGATGAGGATGATCCCGATATTCTCAATACTGTGGTAGGCCAATAATCGTTTGAGGTCATGTTCCATCAAGGCGTACAAGACACCAAGAACGGCAGAGGCTACGCCCACGATGAGCACCAGCAAACCGGCCCAAGACGGCAGCACCCCTAGTCCATCCAGGAAAACGCGCGTCATGCCATAAATGCCTGCCTTGAGCACGACTCCGGAAAGCAGAGACGAGATGTTGCTCGGAGCAACGGGGTGGGCTGCGGGAAGCCAGATATGGAACGGAATAACACCGGCCTTGATGCCGAAGCCGACAAAGAACAGCACAAACGCGACAGCTTGCTGGCTGCTGGATAAATGCCCGGCGGCGGTGCGAAAGCTCGCAAAGTCCGCGCTGCCGCTAACCTGCATCAATAGAGCGAAACCAAGGAGCAAGCACCCGGCATCGATATGGGCCATGACGATGTAGAGCAAGCCCGCTCGCCGGGTTTCCCGATCTTCGTGGTAAAACGTGACCAGACCATAGGCAGCCAGCGCCATAACTTCCCACCCGATCAGAAAGAGGAAAGCATTGGCGGCAGTAAAAACGATCGTCAAGCTGAGAAGCAAGAGATGGAATAAGAAGCCGAAGAAGCCGATGTTCCGCTTACCCTCGAACTCTTTCAAATAGCCGAATGAGTAGATGGAAACTGCACCTGCGAGGATCGCCAGGGTCAAGTTGAAGAAGCCTGCCAGAGCGTCGTAGTCAAAGCTGTATGCAAACAGTGGAATTCCTGAGGAGATCGACCACCGGAGCGGCGCGCCTTGAAGAATCCCGAGTACTGCGGCGAGGCCGCCGAAGCTGGCGCCTGCCAAGGCGCTGCCGCAACAGATGTAGCGGCAGAGCGCTGGCTTTCTCCAAATCGCAAGACTAGCAAGAGCGCCAGTCGAGTAGGCCGCAAGACTAAGTGCGAAGGCCGGGCCAACTGGAAGCGTGTTCATGAGACCTGTTCACGACGCGAATGATAGAACGTTCGGATACCATCGTCGCACAGTTTTCCGTGCGAGTTTTCGTTACGATGCGTAACCCCTCTGCGCTGCGTCATTTTCCCTTTGTGACTTCTTGCCGTCTTTTCAACCTTCGACGCACAAGCTACAAAGCCTGACGATCTATATTGCTATTTAATTCACAGCTACGGCACTACGCGGTCTCTTACTGGTTGGCAAGAGAGGGATAAGAATTTGAGACAATCCTGATTCCACTCGCATCTGGCGCTGATTTTACGTAGATCACATAGGCATGCTCTCCAGGAGATTCGTTAGCATCATGAAACTCACCGCCAACCCAACCGCCCGGCGGCATCTCAATCCAAGTGAGATTTGCGTCCATGAGCCCCGAGATAGGGGACACTCCCTGTTTTGACGTAGTCGACAGATTTATCCACTCCGATGACGGGGAAGTCCGCCCGACAATCCGTCCGAGCGGAACAGTCGTCCCTGCGCGCATAGGATAAAAGATGGAATGTTTCCCTCGGTTGCTCAGCCGGAACCGAACGGAGAACCCGACTCGCTCTCGCGGCCCTTCGAGGCGAGATAGTGTCAAGCTCACAGATGCTGCGGAAGCCGGTCCGGAGGTTGAATCGGACGCATTTCTCACATGACCTAGCTGATTCGCCAGAACAAATAAGACAGCGACCGTCGCGAAAAACCATGCGCGCTTGATGTTGGCCTTTCGTTCCTCGCTTGCGTCACCATTATTGGGGGAAAGCAACCGTTGCTTGTCGCCATTTGTTTTGGTGGAGGACGAAAGCTCTACCCAAGGTAGAAACACAGAGAACTTGGGGCTGCGAAACATGACCGTCTCCTGCTGTCTGCTGCACCGTGCCTACGCGGGAGGTCCCCTCTGCGACTTTTCTAAGTGCTTACCGTTGTACATCTACGGGTATAACGAGCCTCATGCAGTTCGATGATAGCACTTGACACAGCAAACTTCGCAGATTAGAGTATGCCTGTACCCAAGGATGAGCATGCCACAGCAGATTGCCAACTTCAAGGCCGAGTTCTTCAAGGCTCTCGCGCACCCCATGCGCATCCGGATCTTGGACTGTCTCCGGGATGGTGAGAAGGGGGTCAACGAGCTCAGCGAAATTCTGAAAATTGAACCTGCGAATGTTTCACAGCAGCTCGCAATTCTGCGAGTGCGCAACATCGTGATTGGACGCAAAGCTGGGAGCAATGTGTATTACTCCGTCTCCGACACGACTCTGTTCCGTCTTCTTGACGTGGCCAAAGATATCTTTAACAACCACTTGGTGGGCGTGCGTGACATGCTTCAGCAGATGGAGGCAGTGCAGTAGGGAGGAAAAATTTTGTCCGCCATCTGCAAATGTTCGCATATGCAACAGCGTTTCCAGGCTGCCGAGTTCATCCCTGGGTCTGGGCGGTTGGAGCCTTGGTCACTTGCGAAACATCAAGAACTTGGCCCTAGGGGAGCTCCCGTTTGCTGGTGGATTAGTTCTTCTTTTGGCGGCTTCCATGCTGTGGCGAGCGTTCCCGATGGCGCTGACCGGCGCAGGACTCGTCCTCATCCTGCAAGAGATTGCCGACCCATCTCCTCTCTTCTTCACGGTTCCTTGGGAAGCTCTGGAATTCGTGTTGAGTCGCAAAGTGCGCGCGAACCACTTCTGGCTCCATCGGACGCAAGGTCTGCTTCGAGAGTCAGGAGACTCGCTCGCCAAAATAGATGGCTGCGCGACCCGTGACGGTTTTTTCTTAGGAAGCTGCGACCGGCTGCAAGACGATGCAGTTTCTTTTTGCTCTATGGTTAATCGTTGGAGGCTTAGCCGCGCTAACCCTTTTCCGAGGAGTTGCCCTCGGCAGCGGATTGTTGTTGTGTGCATTGTGTGGCGCTGCCGGCCGGTTCTTAGCTAGACCCGCCGAAAAGGCGTTAGGCTCGTGGATTGGCCGCGTGGCTCGCTCCGACAAGGAAACTTGGCCGAACCGTTTGGAGGTGGAGAGGCTCGCGATCCCGCGGTTCCTGTGGTTCAAGAGGAGTTTGGTTTTCCGTGTGCGGCGAATGCCGGCGCAGGAGTCGAGCGAGGGTTAAACCAAATGAGCGTGCGGTCGAGGCTCCTTGCGGAAGCGGAGAAACAGACCTCCAATACCTTCCTCCTGTGCGCCTTGGTCTCGCTTCGGACACGGCAATTCATGATGACAGGAAACGCAAACACCAGCACCGCACAACTGGTCGACTCCGCGCTCAACGAACTGATTGCCGGTCTGATCGAATTTGAGCGTGGCAAGCCAAAGCGTCTGCCTTTGATCCGAGCAGAATCTCGAAATGAAGGAAGCAACGGCGGACTCGCATCACACCGAGTACCGGAACTGTCCTGTACTCTTTCCGCGGAGGCTCCATGAAAAGAGGTACCAGAGTCAAGGAATTAATGCAGAGGGAGGGCTTGCGCGGGGAGATTGTGCAGCTCTTTCATTCGCGGAGGACGGGGATGATTCACGGAGACGACGGAGACGATGTAACCTTCAACGAGGAATCGCTGGTCGTGGGCTTGAGCTACGGTGAGCTTAGCCTCGGCCTAAAAGTGTCTTACGGGATCTTTTTCGCCACGGGGGCGAAGCTTCCCACTGGCATTAATGTGCAGCCTGCGGTCGGGGGCACAACGGCAACCAGCGAGGATGCAGAAAACGTAATTTCGGCAAGAGTCGGTGGGACCGGGGTAATGTAAATCTGCGAGTCGTCGGGGCTGGAGCCGCCTGCGCGAAGGTAGAGGGGTCATTCTCCGAACGCGCGAAAGGAAACGGAGGTTGGGTATTTCGGAACGAACAGGAGTTAGAAACATGCAGGGAGTGATCTGGCACATCTATTGCAACCAGCAAAAAGGCATGATTCGCGGTGATGACGGAGTGCAGGTACCTTTCCGAAAATCGGCTTTGAGTTGAACGGAGTTTCACACGCTTTCTTCGGGCCAGAGCGTCAGCTACCGAGGCATACTTCGATCTCTCTTCCCTGGACGGAACGGACATCCGGGCGCTTTCGATTGGGAAAGCGGTGGAATACCGCGAACACTTTGGGCACGAGCGTTTGCGGGCTGCCGGGGTCAAGATCATACCGGATTCCCGAAGTGAACCCGCACGTGGGAGTTGAGCTTCCCTTCGCCGGTAGATTTCCGGGGCCTTGAGGCAACAGCAGACGGACCCTGATGCGATGAGCGCAAGATTCGCAGTGACTCTAGGAGCAAGAAATGAAGGCGAGAGGATCGATCACCCAATTGCTTAGAAATCGGCGTCCCGGCTATATCCTGGGTGACGACGGGTGCCTGGTCGCGTTTGATGAATCCTCGCTTCAAGGATTGGACCCCCAGGAGCTCTTCGTAGGGGACTGGGTGGAGTACGACGAGCTGGACCCGAGGGAAGGAAGACGGGCGGCCAAAATCAAACCCTTGATTCAGCGAGCCGAGGAATAGCAAAGGGTCACATCCATGAGATTTGCCGCAAACATTCTGACCCCACTGATGGCGTTCTGCCTGCTCGGGAGCGGACCCGATTGGGTACCGCTACAAAAGCACTTTGACCAACCGATAGTCGAGAAGGCAACCGCGAATAGTGCCGTAGCTGACACCGAGTACGAACTGACGGGAGACCCACGGCTCGCTCTCGTGAGCATGCCAAGCAAGAGTGGACAATCCAGTTCTGAGGCATTAAAAGAGCCGATTTTTCTGAAACAGCCTCTACGGTTCACCCCGAATGGCCTCAACCTCACCGCAAGGGGCGGGAACGCACTGAATTGCGCAGCAGCATGGTTGCATGAACATCACGCGGCCCGAATTCTGATCGTCGGATATTGTGACGACTCGGGTTCGGAGGCGTGTACTCCGGCACTTGCGGAGCGCCGCGCAGAAGTGGTTCGGCGATTCTTGTTGAGGCTCGGCACGCGAGCGGATCAAATTGCGGGCGTCAAGGGCTGGGAAAAGCTAAAAGGAGCGCGCCGTGCAGGCGTAACTGAGTGCCAGCGGCAGAATCGAAGTGCCCGCCTTTTCGTGGCCGAGCCTGCCGGAAACTTGAAGTGAGACTGGACAGAAAACGCAATTCGAATTAGAGAAGTCCAATATTACACGCGTAGGCGGTTTGCAGGAGCGGGCAAGTCATACGGAATCTGGAAGAGCGGACAACACGAAGAACACAATGAATAACTGGCTACCCAAGTCAATCCTCTGTCTCAAGTCCTACACGAAGCGCCTGTTCGTGGCGGACCTTCTATCCGGCATAACCGTGGGTCTCGTCGCGCTTCCTCTGGCGATGGCCTTCGCCATCGCTTCCGGCGTTCCACCGGAAGCCGGTCTGTACTGCGCGATCGTAGCGGGCTTTGTGATTTCCGCTCTGGGTGGATCAAAAACCCAGATCGGAGGCCCTACCGGGGCGTTCGTGGTCGTGGTCTTCGGCATCATCGCGAAATACGGTTTGGACGGACTGTTCATGTCCACCTTGATGGCCGGTATCCTTTTGCTGATTCTGGGTGTAACCGGTCTGGGCACGGCCGTGAAGTTCATACCGCGGCCCGTGGTCGTGGGTTTTACAAACGGCATTGCGGTTATTATCGCCAGCACGCAACTCAAGGATTTCTTTGGGCTGAAGATCGACAAGGTTCCGGGAGAGTTCCTCGCTCGCATTCAGACGGTGGTGCGCAATTTCCCTTCCTTCTCGCCTCTCGAGACGACGCTTGCCGTTGTTGCGCTCGCGGTGATTATCGTTTTCATGCGGTACGTGAAGCGGGTTCCTGGTTACATCATCGCTCTCTTTGTTGGTACGGCGGCGGTCGTGCTGCTCAAACTACCAGTCGAGACGATTGGGACTCGCTTTGGTGGTATCCCCTCAGGGCTGCCAACGCTCAAGGTTCCGCACGTTCACCTGGACTTACTCCGGCCGTTGATTTCGCCGGCAATCACGGTCGCCATGCTAGGCGCAATCGAATCGTTGATGTCCGCGGTCGTCTCCGATCGCATGAGCGGCGACAAACACAATCCGAATGTGGAACTTGTGGGACAAGGGGTCGCGAATATTCTTTCTCCGCTGTTCGGAGGGCTTCCGGCGACGGGCGCCATCGCGAGAACGGCCACCAACATCCGTTCCGGGGCGAAAACTCCGGTATCGGGAATGATTCATGCCCTAACCCTCCTGGCCATCGTGGTCTTCGCAGCTCCCCTGGCAAGATTTATCCCGTTGTCGGTCCTTGCCGCAATTCTGCTGGTTGTCGCTTACAACATGGGTGAGTGGGGGGAAATCCCCGAGCTTTTGAAGCTCTCTCGAATGGAGATTGCGACATGGCTCGTCACTTTCTTATTGACCGTGTTTGCGGATCTGACGGTAGCCGTAGAAGCAGGGATGATTCTCGCCGTGCTAGTTTTCATTAGGAAAGTCACACAGACGACCACAGTCTCAGAGGTAACTGAGGAGTACGTCCGCGAAGGACATGTTCACATCCTGCAGCACAAGGTAATCCCTGCGTACGTCGCTATCTTTAGAATTCATGGACCATTCCTGTTTGGAGCGACCGACAAGATCGAGGAGATCACAACGCGGTTGTCCGGCCTGCCCCCGATCCTGATTCTAAGATTGCGCAACATGACCGCGATCGATTCCACCGGCCTCCAAGCATTGGAGAGCTTAGCGGACCAGGTGCACGAATCGGGACGAGAACTCATTCTCTGCGGTGCCAGGGAACAACCTTCGAGACTCATGCATCAGGCTGAGTTTCAGCAACACATCGGACCCGAGAATATGTGCAACAGCATAGCGGAAGCTCTGAGCCGCGCCAGGGCGGTCTACCCGGAAGCCTCGAAACATCATCCCGTGGGAACGGTTTGGGGGCGAAGAAGCACGGATGTCTTGGAACCAGAGTCCGAATCGGCGGCACCATAATTTGTTCCGTAGGCTTCACAGGCAAGGAGGAAGAGCCCATATCACTAAGTAGGGGATTGCGGGCGAGATCGAGAGTTCGCAATCTGAGTTTTCGGTCGCCAATTCCACAGATTGTTTGCGTAGAGTCCATGCAGAAAGATTCTCAGGGATTCAGCACAGCGTTTACTTTCAAGAAGTTTCGTGACCTTCTCAACCTTATCAGTCTCAACGTCCACTTCATCCAGCGCTGCGCGAAAGTGACTAAGAAACCTGTCGAAATGGCCTTCGTTTAATCCTTGGTTCCGCGCACGCAGGCGTATGAGCGGCGTAGATATCTTTACCCGTATGCACGACTCGTCCGGCTGTGTTGCAGAGCACTCCACGCGCTATTCATTTCAAACGCATCTTGAACTTTGGCGAAGGACACGAGCATTCCTCACTCCACCCAGACGCGAGTGCTGTGGACACCGGTGTTGGGGTCTTTCAGATCGAAGAGCTGATTGAAGGCCCGAATGACTGCATTCTCCTCGAGCAGCTCTTCATCGCGACGCTTTCAGTCACTCTGCTCATCGCTCTGGCGTTGGGCTGGCTTTTTTGCTGTGCTCGACGAATTTCACGATGTCCGCGTTGCGGAAGTTTCGACAAGTTTCAAGGTTGAGTGAGCTTCAGGAGGACTGCCAGCGATACTCCCATCGAAACCAGAGAACCTTAAATTCAGTTGAAGTGGGCGAGAGCTATACGAGTGTTTGCCTCGGAGTATAGGCGTTGGCACTCTTGAATAGCATGTCCTAGTATGAAGTCTTCCGCCTTATGGAACTGCGGACAAAAGTGTACTGCGTTTTTAGCAATCCTAACCAACACCCGACTCAAAGCGTCGGTCGCAATTGTTCCTTTCCCAAACCACTGAGTAATGATTCCATCGATCTTCTCCTTGGCGCTTCCCTCCGCGCGCGGCTGCCAGCGATCTGCTCCTCATAGTCGTCTGTGGTGCTTGCCAGTTGCCTGAGTCGCAGGCTGACGACCTGCTCTGCGGCGCTAATTTTACTCTTCAGCAGTTCAGGATGAGTTTCAGCCATTGCCTGTAGGTAGTGGTTCTGCCACAGCGGATATTTCAGACGTACATCGCTCACGGGTGTTTCCTTCCCCGACCAACCAACCCTGTCAGCGGGGCAAACACACTTTGAGAGACACTGTTCTGTCCGCGCTGGGGGTTGAAGAGTTTGGATTGGTGTTTTCGGCCCCTGGCGCGCGTTCTGTCTTGCCCCAAGGTGCCGTGGCCGGATAAGGGCTTGGCCCGCTTGACCGCGTAAATCCGGATGCACTCGCGGTCTATCCTGAATCGCAGCATTTCTGTTCCGTGCACATGTCCTTCCTCTTTGTTCCGGCGTATCGTCCGAGGGAATCGTGGGGCGCAGGACAGTTTGCTCAGCATCTTTTTGTCCTGCGCCGTAATTGGACTGCTTTTCAGATTTTTCAGGAATTGGGCATGGTTCCAAACTTCCAGATAATTCAGGTAATCGAGTAGATCCACCCCACCTCTCATGTGCGCACTGCTCCGCAAAACGATCGGAATTAGCACCCTGCCCTGGTTGTTCATCGCGACAGCCTGGCCGAAGTACTTCGTGCGGCAGCACAGGTGCTCCCGTCGTTCCTCGACTTGGCTCCAGACCTGCATCGGCTAGATGCGGACCGAGGAGCCACCTTCGCTGGTGATGAAGAATTCGGTACCGGACCCCTTGAGCTCAGGAACGAGGGTCGCGGGGATTTTCAATCTACCCTTTTGATCGATCATTGCTGAGTTGCTCATACCTTTCTTCCCACTCCCCAAGGACATGGACCAATTACAGTAGGCGGCCTTCTGGCGACTAGTCGCCCTGGGATCGGACCAGCGCCCTTCAGATAAGCTAGCCGCAAAGCGGTTTTGATAGCTACAGCCTCTTGGTAGCCCACACGGAGCGTCAAGGCCAAGATCATAGTGATTCGCAGTGTCGGTGAGCCGCCTCCACGACCCGTCGCTCAGCAGGGGTGTCGAGACGACCACCTGAAGCCGACCGGATTTCGCAGCCTCACAACCCGCCGTAATGCTTTTTGCGCATTCCGAGACGATCCCTGCTTTTTGGAGAATGCTCTTCAGCCGTTCCGTGTCAGAGTCGTCGTCACAGACGATCAGGATTCGAGCCCCATCAGGCACTTTCAATGTCAAGCTCGAACGGGTCTTGCTTTCCCCGGTCATTTCTCGAGTTCGTGCCAGAAGAATCATCCCCCACATCCTTCATTCTTTGTGTTCCTGTGCGCGGCCTAACCCACATCTTTCACCATTGCTCTCCGAGACAGTTCCCATCGCTTGGGAGACTCTTTGGTTCAAGCGGCAGCCAATCGAGCCGGGCCCTGGATATGCTGTGACTGGGCGGAGACAGTCACACAGAGCAGTCCCAAGAAACGTCTCGAGGCCTCCGAGGCTACTTGGGTGATTTCCAAGGAATTGAATTTCTCCAACTTTAGTCTCGCTAGGATTTCCGCGATTGTCCTGCGGACCATCTTTTCTTCGTCAATACCGAAGACCGTCGCTCTGATTTCACCAGCCAGGCAGAAGAAAGTCCCTCCCGCTTCGCGGATTTCTCGATCTAATCCGTACCTATCGAGATCCTTGACTAATCTCCAACCCGGAACACTGCACTCACTTTCGAACCGCACGGCTTCTGGCAAGAGCGTGTCCTTCTAGGATGGTCCCCGTTTTGATTGTGTCTGACATTTGGGTTCTCCTCAGCGTCTGCAGCGGTTCATTGTTCTGCAGCAACTGGCACTAGCAGTCGGCCGGCCGGTGAAATCATATGGCTGTGGACAAAGACGATTCTTCCGCACCGCGACTCTTCATTCTGTACAACTCGCGGTCTGCTGTTTCGAGGAGGGCTTCAATCGTTTCGCCGTCCTGCGGATAGGCCGCCACTCCAATGCTTGCGGAAAGTGGCGGCCGCTCACTATCCGTTGCAAGCCGATTGCGAATGCGAGACGCGACAAGCCCTGCGGCCGCGGCGTCTGTCTCGGGCAGCACGACGGCAAACTCGTCGCCCCCGTATCGCGCGGCTGTGTCGATAGCCCGACAAAACAAACGGAGCACCTCGCCGACGCGGCATAGTGCCCGGCTGCCGGCCAAGTGGCCGTAGCAATCGTTGATCTTCTTTAGCCCATCCAAGTCGAGCAGCAAAACAGCAAACGGTCGGCCCGTGCGCCCGGATCGTTCGATCTCTACGTGGAGGACGTCTAGGAGCCGGCGGTAATTGCCCAGGCCGGTAAGCGGGTCGGTAACCGCCAACAGTCGTGCCTGCGATTCCGCTTGTTTGCGCTCAGTCAGGTCGAAGGCTGAAAACAGCTTGGCCGGCACGCCATCAAAGTCAATCGTTGCTACGGTGATCTCCAGCCAACGCTTCTCATGATTCTTCGTAAGAATCCTGACCTCACACCGCGAAGCGAGTCCGACTGGTTCTCGACTGTCAGGGAGGGTAAGATCCCAGAAATTCATTGATAAGAGTTCATTTCGGGTGTAGCCGGTGAGGACCTCCGCGGCGTGATTTACATAATGTAACCGCTCTCCGCGGCTAATGAATATCGGCGTTGCAATAGTCTCGACTAGAAAGTGGAAGCTCGCATCGTTCTCCCGGAGCGTCTTAATCTTCGGGGCTTCCTCGGCCCGCTTTGTAGCTCTCATGAACATCGAGAATCCTTGTTATAGTCGTCTCTCCTCGAAAACTAAAAGGGGGCGGACTTGGCCCACCCCCAACAAAGAGACCTATCGGCTTCAGGCCGCTGCAGCGGCGGCGATCTTGTGGAAGGTGGAATTGGCAACGTCATAGGTCTCTACCTGAGGAGTTCCGTCAATCACCTTCGCCAAGGCCTTCGCCACTTCGGCGTAAGCTCCGCGGTTGTAGCTTTCCGCGTTCTCTGCCTGGTCCCACAAACTGATCCCAAATGCTTCTTTTCCACCCGGTCCAACAAACGTGATTTCGTCCCGGAATCCTTTCTGTTTTCGCAGCAGGGGAATGACTTCTCTTTCCAGAGTCTGGGTGAACTCCGGAACGCTGCCCTTCAGATGCATGGAGACTTTGCGTGCAAACATGTCAACCTCCTTCGCACAGTGCCCCGTTAAGGGCGATTGTAGGTAACCACCCTGTTTTCAGATGGTTCGCATCCCTATACCTATTCAAACTGTTGCGCTGGATGCACCATACTAGTCAAGGGCTAATTCTGACTCAGTGTTCAAAAGAGCAACATCACTATTCGAATGAGATGTCCAGATTTGACCACCACTTTGGGACTGCGGTGGACCGCAAGATGGATTTTGTGGCATTACACACGTAACTCCGCGACCGAGGGAGTCGGTGGGTCCGCTACCGATACAAAGGAGGCCTCCCTTTCATTTTTGTTCTGGAACTTAGCCTTCCGGCGTTCGGATACTAGGTGAAACACCTGACCTGAAATCAGGGTAAACACTTGATTGCGGCGACCAGAACACGGATGAAGGATGCATTGCAAATTCGTGAGTCACTCTGCAGTGAGGCAGTCGGGTGAGTTCGCTACCGAAGTCGACTAGGAAACCAAAGGGAGGGGTTTCTTTCGATCCCCAAGTGTTTCTTGCGACGGTGGGCACGGCCAGGA
>QHYZ01000307.1 GCA_003225295.1 Acidobacteriota bacterium
CTCATCGCGCTCCTCTTATCCCAATTTCTAATTTCTGATTTCCATTTCCTAATTTCTATTCGTACCTCAGCGCCACCATCGGATCGACCTTCATCGCCCGCCGCGCGGGGATATAGCATGCGAGGAGGCTTACCATACCGAGAGCGAACGTCACCGTTGCGAATGAACCCGGGTCGTCCGGGTGAACGTTATAGAGCATGCCTGCCATCAGGTGAGTCAAAAGGAATGACGCAGGCAGACCGAGTGCGACGCCAATGAATACGATTTTCATTCCCTGCCAAGCAACGAGACTCAGGATTCGCTTGCGGTCTGCGCCAAGGGCCACGCGGATACCGATTTCACGCGTACGCTGCGCAACTGAGAATGCCATGAGGCCGTAGAGGCCAACGGCTACCAGACTTAGGGCCAAGGCTCCAAATGCAGCGGCCAGATCGCTCACCAGCCGCTGTTGCGCGAGCGTGTCGAGCGCGCGGTCTCGCAGAGTCCTAATATCAAATATGGGCACATTTCTATCGATAACACCGAACTCCCTGCGAACCTCGGAAACCACAATTTCGGGGTTTGCGGAACCCACTCGAACGTGAAGTGTCGGCATATACGGTCCCGCTTGTTGAAGGTTATAAAAAATCATTGGGGGCGAAGTTTGATGCAGGTCGTAATAGCGGGAAGAACGGACTACTCCAATAATTTCAAATGCGACATCGTTCCCCTGTACAGGCGCCTCAATCATCTTGCCAATGGCGTTGCCACTCCCAAAAAGCCGCCGGGCCAAAAGTTCGTCGACAACTACGACAGGCTTTGAGCTTTCGTTATCCCGTGCGGAAAAATCGCGCCCGTTGAGCAATTGGATTCCAAGGGTGGTGAAAAGGCCTGGGCTGACGATGTCCATATCGGCAGCGACAGTTCGGCCGTCGGACGTATGGACGGTGGCGCGCATGGCACCACGGCTCCCGTACGGCCCCTCTTCCGCAAGAGCTGCGAACTTGACTCCGGGAAGCGTCGATATGCGTCGGACCACGTCGGCGGTGAGAGTCCGAATCCGCTGATCATCGTACAACTCTTTCTGCGGCTTCATTCGGAAGAGCAGTACTCGATCCGGCTGAGGAAATGGATCGGCGGCCCGAAGGTTAGCCATGGACCGCTCGAAAAGTCCGGCTATTGTCAGAAGCAATAGCGACAGCGCGACCTGACCGATCGTCAAGGCTTGGCGAAAGATATCTCCCCTAGCATCGCCGATGGAAGCGGCAGAATCATTCTTGAGTCCAAGAGTCAGGTTGTTTCGCGTTGACTGAAGGGCGGGAACGAGACCGATGACCACGCCTGCGACCACCGTCAGACCCGCCGTGAACCACAGAGTTCGCAAGTCAGGACTGAGGTCTAGAACCACATTTATGTGTCCCCGCGGAAGAAAACCCAGGATCGTGCTCCCTGTCGAGGACATGATGGCAAGACCGACGGCTCCTGCGGCCATTGCCAAAAGCGCGCTCTCCGTAAACATCTGCCGAACAAGCCGGCCTCTACCTGCGCCGATGGCGGCGCGAACGGCAAGCTCGCGTCGCCTGGTAGTCGCACGTGCAAGGAGCATACTTGTAAGGTTAAAGGAGGTGACCAGTAGAACAACGCCGGCAAGGCCGACTAGAACCAACAGTGAAGCGCGATATTTTGCCAAGTCTCCCTGCCATCCTCTGCCGCCAGGCGCCACGCGGATATGACGTGTCGGATTCACTTCATGCTGATTGAGCTGGTCGTCGCGCAAGAATTGCTGACACGCCGCGTCCGCGGCAGCTTCTGCCTGCACGATTCCAATGCCCGGCTTGAGCCGCGCCATAATTGCCGGGTCCGCCGTGCTGAGCAGTTCGCTTTGGCTGAGGCGCTGTCCAGGAGGCATTTGTGGCACACGCAGTTCTGGGTCAAATCCCACGACCAAACTGTAAAAGTCTTGCGGTGAAACCCCAACGATCGTAAAGGGAAAGTCGTTCAGCCGGGTGCTTTGTCCAAGCACATGCGGATCGCTGCCAAACCGTCGTTGCCAAAAGCGATACGAGAGGACGATTTCAGGCGCCCACTGACCTTTCTGTACCGCCGCTGAAAATCCTTGGCCGAGAGCGAGCCGAATCCCGAGAGAATCAAAGAAATTCGGTGAAACCACTTCGCCCACCACGCGCTCCGTCGCGCCCCCCTTGTACGAAAAAGATAATCCGTCATCGCTCCTGGTGATCACATCGGAAAAAATGTTACGGCTGCGATGCAGTTCCTCGGCTATCCCGATAGGTATAGATTCGTGTTCTGTATTGTCTTGCCGGACCGCTATCAAGCGCACGAGGCTGTGCGGGTCAGCCACGGGTAGCGCCCGCCACAGGACAACGTTCGCCGTGTTAAAAATGGCAGCATTGGCGCCGATACCAAGCGCCAGCGTCAGCACAGCAACGGCCGTGAATCCCGGATTCTTCAGCAAAATCCTCGATCCGTATCGCACATCATCGACGACGTCTCTTAGCCACTTTCCTCCCCAGGCGTCCCGCGTGACTTCCGTCACCAATCCCACGTTCCCAAATTCCCGCCGCGCCGCGTGCTCCGCTTCTTCCTTCTTCTCCCCTCGCTCCGCGCGCTCTCGCACCGCCATCTCCAGATGGCTCCGCACTTCCTCTTCCAGTTCTTTCTCTCGCTTCTGTTTGCCAAAGAGTCCACTTAGCCAGCTCATCGTGCTCCTCTTATCCCAATTTCTAATTTCTGATTTCCATTTCCTAATTTCTATTCGTATCTGAGAGCCACCA
>QHYZ01000308.1 GCA_003225295.1 Acidobacteriota bacterium
CGCATGCGGCGTATCATCACTCGCTGGCTGCCTGTGCCTTCGGTCTGTCATCCCTATCCTCTGCGGCGCATGGGCGTTGTCACCTAAGGCAAGAGCCGGATGCGGGAAATCCGCTCGTCCGGATCCGTGGAGGGGGTTGTGAGCAATCATGATCCCTACTCCGACTCGAACGACCTGACAAACCTTCCAGGCAAAGAGGGTCTGATGATCACCGTGGAATATCCGCCGGGCAGTACAGACCCGGAAAAGAAGTGACTCTGACACCGGGTCAGACCTTCTATGAAGGCCCCGATGATGTTCACGTGGTTGGGCGGAACGCAAGCAAAACCAAACCGGCGAAATTCGTCGTGTTCTTCGTGAAGGACAAAGGCGCTCCTCTGCTGGTGCCCGCCAACTAAACCGCCGCTGGAATGCGAAGGCTTTAAAGCCCTCAGGCGGTGAGGCAACGAGCCGACCGTGATTCTCCGACAGTTGCATGCTCCGCTCCTGATCGTTCGTCTCACGTCTCATTGTCCTCCGAATGACGGACAAGAACGAAGCCGCTGGCGCGGCGGACGCTGCGCGTGAGGTAATCCAATCGCCTCTCACTTGCATCACGATCGAGCCTTCCAGCACATAGATAAACCCATGTGCATTGTGGCGATGAATAGGCGATACCGCTCAAAACCCCTCTGGCGAGGTCGATGAGCGTAAAAGCGATTTTTCCACAACTGCAAGTTCTGTCCAACTTCCGAAGTGCCGACGATCCTCGGCCTTCTGGCAATCATCTCATTGCAAGTCACCTCGTCGATGCACGACTACAAAATGCTGAAAGGACGGGATTCGATGCGGTGCAGAGGGAGCGTGGACAGAAGGTCGATGTTCGGAAGCGGAAGATCACTTCAGCAAAGTGATGGTAACCTGACGTCCGTCGAAATATACGTTTCCGTCAATCCCGCGCTCAAACACCAACGTTGTCGGAGCCTCTGTTTCTGGAAGTTCGCAAGCCTCCACCCAATATGCAAGATAGAAGTCCACCTCTGGCCCGAGTCCTTCCTCTCTATTAGAAAGTACGCGAGTTACTACGGCCTGCCGCTCTTGCGAAGGGTTGTCGGACAATATGTTGAACTTGAAACGTTGCCCTACCTTAATTTCAGATTGCATTTGAACTCCTTTTTTGCTTTGTCATTAGTGGAGCAGTATAGCTGTCGAAATCAAGGGGATTGCACTCATCATGGGGGCCAGTCCTCTTTTTGAGCGTATTACGGGCAATCCGGAAGTTATCGCTTCGTTCGTTGGATTAGTACCGCTAAACGCGCAGATTGGCCACAAAGGAGCGATCGGGAAGATCCTGTTTGGCGCGGCAACAGGAGGCCGCGCCGATGGCTAAGTCCTCGAATCCCAAAAGGAAGAAGGTCCCGAAAACTGTTCTCAAGCTGCCTGATCTCGAACTGTCAAAATCCGCTGTGCTGAACAGCCTTGTCTCTTCGAGCTCCCAGCGTTCCTACGATCATGCGATTCGTGAGTTCATCGAATGGTATTGCTCTGAACCACGACTGGCGTTCAACAAAACGGCCGTGACTCGGTATCGCATTGCTCTGGAGCAGAAGCATTACGCTCCTTCCACCATCAATCTGAGATTGGCCGCGGTCCGACGACTGGCCTACGAAGCGTCAGATAGCGGGCTACTGAGCCCCGACTTGGCGGCTGGAATCCGCCGTGTCAAAGGAGTCCGCCGTCTCGGAGTTAAGATCGGTAATTGGCTCACGGCTGAAGAGGGCCGGCGTCTGCTGTCGGGTGCTGGCAACGCGACTCTGCGACAGCGTCGGAATTATGCAATGCTCGCAGTTCTGGCAGGCTGTGGTCTGCGTCGGGCAGAAGCAGCAGCATTGAAAATCGAAGATCTGCAGCTTCGTGAGGGGCATTGGGTGCTCGCCAACCTGAACGGAAAGGGCGGTCACATTCGAACCGTTCCAGTGCCTGATTGGGTCAAGACAGCAATTGATCAGTGGGCAATCCCGGCATCCATCATATCGGGGACGTTGTTTAGATCGATCAACAAGGCGGGCCGTGTGTGGGGTACGGGTTTCACACCGAAAGTGATCTGGTCCATTGTCAAACAGGCGGCGTCAAACAGCGGTCTCTCTCGAGTAGCGCCTCATGATCTTCGGAGAACCTGCGCGAAACTGTGCCACGAAGCTGGAGGCGAACTGGAGCAGATCCAATTCTTGCTTGGCCACGTTTCGGTGCAAACCACAGAGCGTTACCTAGGATGTAAACAACGCTTTCGCAATGCAGTAAACGATCACATCGGCTTGGAACCGGACTCATCATGAGCCCATGGTCCATAATTCCATACCGACTTGTCGAGACCCATCGCCGAAAAGCTCCTGACTCTTCAGGAGTGGATTGCAGCGGAGTTCGTCGTATTTTTTATCAAAAATGAAGGAGCACGGATTCTTACTCCCGCCCGCTAGCTTCGCATGCGAAGCATTGTATTTCCCGATGAAACCATTTGGCGTCAAGCAACATCCCTAGCTAGGAAGATAGCTTACATTTCAGCGCAAAAAGACAAATTATCAAGGAGACAATTCCTATGAAACTGACACTGGGGACCATTGCGCATTCCGCATGGAATGCGGGCGCTGGGCGCGGCCAAGTTTTTGATTGATCCGTTTCTGTCCGATAACGCTTCTTGGAACAACGGATGGAGCAGCTATCTTACAGTCAAGAACTCGATCCAGGGAGGTGAACGATGAGGGCGATTGTGGCGACGGATCAGGCTGC
>QHYZ01000309.1 GCA_003225295.1 Acidobacteriota bacterium
TCCGGAGCCCAGTGGCGAAACTATCGTGCGAGGCCGCGACCGAGGAAAACGCAAAGAGGCGGAGCTTTATGCCCCGGACCCAAGTTGCCGGTAAGGCGAAGTTACCAGATGGGATGACTCTCTCGCGGACTCCAACTACCGAATCCGTCTGACCTGTTCTCATGTCGCTCTAAACTGGAACTGAACCAAGGTGGAAATAATCGCTCGACTGATCGAAGCAAATGAAGAACATTTGGTACGTTGTAAATATCGCGTTGGTCGCGCTTGCTTTGCCGGGCGGGCTATCGTTCCCTATCGCCTGAAAAGCTGCGACATACTAATCCAGATGCGATTGCCTGCTGCGCAATTCTTTTGCTAATGCCGTTGTTCGCCATATGGAGCGTTCAATACTCGATTCAGCGCTGGAATCACCGCAGGCTTGCTCGTCCCTCATTGAGCAGAAACCCTCTGAATTGGTGGCACGACCCTCTGCAGTCGCTGTTTATTTCTACGTGCATCGCGGGATCCAGCGCAATCGGCGGCGCCCTTCGGCGTCCCACGATTGGTTCGGTTGGGTTCTGGACGCTCGCTATCGACGTTTGCTTCGCTCTTGGACTCTTGGTCGGTCAGATTCTGGTTTACCGGATATATCGCGAAAACATCATCGGGCCTAATGCCGTGCACGCTCATGCCCCCATCTCAACTCCTGATAACGCGGTTGCCGTCCAAGTGAAATCGGCCCGATCTTCAATGTCCGGCTATGCACAGTCCGATGATAACTTCTGAATAGCCCGGCCTTAAGCCGGTTCACTTCTTCGGCGTGTATTCCTGCGATACATACTCCAGTGCCAGGGGCAGAGTCTGTGCCTTAACGCCGCGGTCGCAGTGTACTGCGTTCTTAGCAAAGACAAACTGGTAAGGATACCCCTTGGCGGCCAGAGCCTTGGCCATGCGCTCATTGGCGACGACCCAGTCGTGATAGTTGTCGCGCGTGATGAGAATGTCTTGATCGCTAACATGCATCCAGATGCGCAGCGGCTTCTTCAGGCTGTTGGGAATGAGGGTTTCGTGGAACTCCCACGCGCCGTGCGGAGTCTCAGAGTTGTACGGCCACTGCTGGTACACGAACGTTCCCGAGTAGCTCAGAACACGGTGGTAGAGATTCGTGTGATACCAGGCCATCGCCATCGCGGCCGCTCCTCCCGAGCTGCAGCCCGTCGTGGCCCGCCCGTCGGGATCCTTGGTAAGCTTCACGCTGTATTTCTTCTCCACCAGGGGCAGCACTTCCTTCTCCACGAACTCCGCGTAAAGCCCGGATCGTGTCGTACTCCAGTCCGCGCTCGCTGCCCTGAGCGTTGCCGCTGCCGTTGCCGATGGAGATCGCAATCATTACCGGCACCCGGTGCTCGGCGATCAGATAGTCGAGTGCAGTGAACAAAGTCTGGTCAGGCCCATCCGCCCCGACGATGAACGGGGCTTCAGTGCCGGGTACGTATTGTTTGGGAACGTACACCGCCACCCTGCGCGTATAGGGAGCAGGATAACTGTTGACGATCACCTTGTTCGGGTCCGCTGGGTCTGGCACGGCGAAGGTGTTAGGCTCACGCGCAATGCCGGGTTGCTTTGACATACCCGGGCGTGTTCGGATCGCGGGTCGGAGCCGGAGGGCGCGCCTCGCTGCTGGCCTTTGCCGGCGTTTCTCTGTCGGGAGGACGCTGTGCCGACGTTTGGGCCATTGCCGGGCTCAAGGCAGCCATGAGGTGGATCAAAGACACACTGGTCGGAACACCGAACATGCGGAACTCCTTTCCACAGATCTTAACCTACACGTCTCAAACGCACCTACGCCAACTCGGGAACTATCTGCACGTCTGATGAACGGGCTCACTGAACAAGTGGATACTATAAGCCAAATGTCGGGTAACCCACTACTCAGGCACTAGAGCGACCGAACTTGGTTCCGAGTGCAATATCTGTGGCTTTCCGATTCTTTGCCCGACGAATGATTCGACCTACTACCGAATCTTCACCCTCGAGACGTTTCTGAGCTTCTGTGAACGCCGGGACGGAACGGTTCAGCACGTTAACCCAGACAAGTAGCATCGCCATCTTTTCTTCGAAGTCCCCTTCGGCCCAAGGACTCGGCTCGTGGACAGGCCGATCCGACTCGTAGTGCGCGGAACCGAACAGACGGTTCTTGTCAGAATCATGAAGCGAGAAGTCCGTTTCGTGATACGCGGCGTAATTTATGCCTTCAATGACCAAATGGCGAGCTTCGTCAGGTGTCATACTAGAATGCTTTCGCAGCCGAATCTGATTATGGATAATTGCAACTCCGAGCTGCTGGCACAGCTGTGTGCAGACAAGACGGGGTGTTTTATACTATGAAACTGAGTGATGTTGCACTCAAGGTCTTGAAAGGGTTTTCGCCTTCTGTTTTGATGCTGGCGAATGGCGCTCTTGCACAAACGACACCTCGGCAGGTCGCAATCACTATTGACGATCTACCCTATGCGGACGCACGGCCATGCAATGAGCACGAGACCGTCGCAAATACAAAGAAATTGCTAGAGCCGATCCGCGCAGCGAAAGTGCCCGTGGTTGGCTTTGTAATCGGAGAAAGATGTGGGAACCTGGGCCCGGAGGAGAGGCGAGATCTTTTGAAGATGTGGATGGACTGCGGTGCGGAACTTGGGAATCATACCTGGTCTCATCCGGACCTCAATCGGGTTCCCTTGGAAGAGTACGAAAAGGAGATTCTTGCAACAGACGAATATCTTCATCACACCATCGGTCCCCTAAAGGTTAGGTATTTCCGCCCTCCGTACCTCCATGATGGAGCGACAGCCGAGACGAAGAGGCTGCTTCAAAGTTTTCTGACACGGCATGACTACCAGGAAGCGCCGGTTACTCTGGACAATAACGACTGGGTGTTCGCAGCGGCATATCGTCGAGCGATTAAAGAGAACGACGCGGCGCTTGCCGAGCGGATTGAAGATGCCTACATTCCCTATATGGAGTCGATCGCCGCTTTTTTTGAGAGGCGATCTGTCGAAGTGCTGGGCAGGGAATGCCCACAGGTCCTTCTTATTCACGCAAGCAGATTAAATGCAAAGATGCTCCCCACACTCCTCCAGATGTTCAGAGAACGAGGGTACACCTTCGTCAGCTTGGAGCAGGCTATGGACGACAAATGCTACCGTACGCCAGACACATACGTCGGTCGCAAGGGGCTCTCCTGGATTCATCGTTGGGGACTCGCGCGGGGGAAGCCGATCGAACCGGAACCCGAGGAGCCAGTTTGGGTTGATAAACTTTCGAGCCAACCTCTGAAATGATGATGTCTCCCACTGCTTGCGTTCGCAGCAACGAGCGCCGGAGGCAATGGCGCTATCAATGTTCGCCTGTGAAATGCGAGCCCGTCACATTCGTCGTTGTAGTTTCACGGCAAAGTCCGGTATCTCTCTTCCGGTTGCTAGACGGATTGTGCACGGTTTCCGGATAGGCGGCACACGGAAACGATCTGCTGCCGACTCGCCTTCACAAGATTAGTACTGTGAAGTTCGGCATCTCGTTAGGAAATCAAGCACTGACGAGCTGGGCGTTTGTCGGTACTAACCCGGCGGCGAGCTGATAACTTCCGGCTGTTCAACCGCGCGATCGGCATGGACCAATGGGAACCTCTATGGCCACCGCATTTCGCAACCGATGTTTTTGGCAACGACAGTGTGAATGTCTTCAGCGTCTCTTATTTTTACGCACCTTTCTTGAGTTCGCGCGGCTTGGCCGGCTGATATGTGCCGGGTACAGTCCTGGCTGCAATGTTAAGGCGATTCCAGCTATTGATCACCGTCACCGCGAGGGTCAGGTCCGCCAGTTCTTTCTCCGAAAAGGACATTCGCGCGCGTTCATACACTTCATCAGGCACATGACCTTCCCGGACGTTCGTCACAGCCTCCGTCCACGCGAGTGCCGCTCGTTCGCGGTCCGAGTAGTAGGGAGACTCTTCCCAAGCGTCAAGTCCATACAGGCGCTGTTCTCCCTCGCCAGCAGCCCTCAGATCTTTCCAGTGCATATCAAGGCAGTAAGCACACCCGTTGATCTGCGAAGCTCGCAAGTAGACCAGATTGAGAAGAGATTCTTCGAGGCCGCACTTCTGAAGGTACTTCGAAAAGCCAAACATCGCCTCGAACGCACCGGGGGCGACTTGCATATAGTTAATTCTCCGTTCCATGATTGTTCCTCCTTTGGTTTTTGTTGCATTGACTAGTCGGCGCGGCAAGTGGAGTGTGCGAGTGCAGAGGCCAAGAAGCTTTTGCCTACGCCGCACACTCCGCCTGGTTTACTTCGTTTACTTCGCGTTCACATGCTCGTCCGAGCT
>QHYZ01000059.1:0-116506 GCA_003225295.1 Acidobacteriota bacterium
TTGGAATCGAATACAACCACGTTTCCCCAGAATATTTCTCCGTTGTCGGCGTTCCCATCGTGCGGGGCCGCGGATTTCTGCCAGGAGAGACACATGACTCGCCCGGAGTAGTCGTTACAGAATCCACAGCGCGGCGACTTTGGCCCGACGAAGATGCACTGGCAAAAACACTGCGCGAAAGCCGTGGGCGGGAATATTCGGTTATCGGAGTGGCGAGGGACGCACAAGTCGCGCACCTCGGCGATGTCCACACGACGTATCTCTATTTTCCTGCTGGGACGCAAGACAATCTTCGCGTTTATGTGCTGGTTCGCTATGCAGGAGACTTCCCCGCGACCGCGAAAGGCATTCGCAATGTAGTGCAGTCGCTCGACGCCGACCTGCCCGTCGACGTGACCAAACTCGAGGACTACCTCGAAGTTTGGCGTCAGCCCTCGCGCATTGTGGCCGCGCTCTCGGGGGCACTTGGCGCCCTCGCGCTTCTGCTCGCTTCGATCGGCGTATATGGAGTGGTGTCTTACAGTGTGAGCCGACGCGTGCACGAGATCGGCGTCCGCATGGCGCTCGGCGCTGACGGCGGCGAAATCATGAACCTTGTCTTGCGGCAAGCCATGCGCCCAGTCCTGGTTGGCGGGCTCGTTGGCGTAGCCGGATGTGCCGTGGTGTCTTGGGTGCTTTCCAGCATGCTTTTCGGTCTTAGCCCGCACGACCCCATAGCATTCATTTCTGTGCCCTTATTTCTGCTGGTTGTGGCCCTGGTCGCGAGCTACATCCCGGCACGCCGGGCCATGTGTGTCGACCCGATAGTCGCCTTGCGTTACGAGTGAGGGCCCGTGTCACTGCTGCGAAGCCTATCAGACGGATTGCGATGGCTGTTCCGAAAGGAACGGGTCAGCAAAGAGCTGGACGAAGAAGTGCGCGGCTTCCTGGAGATGGCCGCCGAAGAAAAGATGAAGCAGGGCATGAGCCGCAAGGATGCGCTTCGCGCCGTGCGGTTGGAGAGTGGGAATCTCGAGGTTACGAAGGAAATCGTCCGCTCTGCCGGCTGGGAATCTTTTGTCGAGGCACTGTGGCAGGATTTGCGCTTCGGCCTGCGCATGCTGGCCAACAAACCCAGCTTCACCGCCGTTGCGGTTCTCGCTCTTGCCCTCGGCATCGGCGCCAACACCGCCATTTTCAGCATTGTAGATGCCATCCTTCTGAGAGACCTTCCCTATAAGGATGCCAAGCGTTTGGTGGCTGTCTGGTGTACAGAAATTGGGCAGCCCGGGACAAAGATATTCGCCTCGTATAGGGATTTTGAGGAATTTAAGGCTCACAGCCATAGTTTGGATGCAGTCGCGGCGCTAACTTGGGCTCGGGCGGGAGAAATTCTCACCTGGCATGGTTCGCCGCACGAAGTACTGGCAATCCCGGCAAGCGCCGAATTCTTCCCCTTATTGGGAATTTCAGCGGCGCAAGGACGGACGTTTGGGCCGGAGGATGTTCAAAATGGGTGCGCCGTTGTCCTGACGCATTCGTTTTGGCAGACGGAGTTGGGCTCGCCCACGGGCATCGTTGGGGCGGCCTTGACTCTCAACGGGAAGCCCTGCGCTGTCGCGGGCGTAATGCCTCACGGATTCGAGTTCTATCCCCAGCGGACCGCGCTATGGGTATTGATCACGCCGGATAGCCAATTCTCCAAACAGCCTTTTAATTCTGTGGTCGGCATCTTCGGACGGCTCAAACCCGGCGTTAGCATGACTGACGCCGAACGGGAGTTGGTCGCGCTTCATCAACGCGTCGTTCAGGAATCGCCCGCTGGAAGCTGGGTCGCACGGATCAAACCTATCGTCCGGGACCTGCGGGAAGAGTTCACCTGGATGGCGGGCCGCAATTTGCGCGTGGCGCTGTTCATTCTGTCCGCAGCGGTTATGCTTCTTCTGCTCATTGCGTGCCTCAATGTCGCCAATCTCCTGCTTGGTCGCTGCGTGGAAAGGCACAGGGAGTTGGCAGTTCGCTCCGCGCTTGGTTCGGGCCGTTCTCGCCTGATTCGTCAGTTGTTCACCGAGAGCCTCCTTCTTTCGGCGTTCGGAACGCTCGTCGGAATTTTGCTTGCTGTAGCAGTCGTGCGGTACTTCAATTCAGCGAATTTAGTTGAGCTCCCACCCGGCAACACCGTGGCCATAAACCCACACGTCCTGGGTTTTGCAATTTTCCTCACGACCCTGACCGGCTTCCTCTTTGGCTTGCTGCCGGCTTGGCGAGCCTCGCAGGTTGACTTAAACGAAGTATTGAAGGAGTCGGGTCGAAGCATTGTCCGCGGAAACCGGCTCACAAACCAACTCCTGGTCGTCGGTCAAGTGATGCTCTCGATGGTCTTGCTTGCCGGTGCCGGGCTGATGATTCAAAGCATGGTTCGGTTGGCGTCCGTGCCGCTGGGCTTGCGCCCAGATCATCTTCTGACCGCCCAAGTTGCTCTCCCGCCGGCCACCTATACAAAATTGAGCCAGCGATCCGGCTTTTACGAAAACTTGATCGCGCGGCTCCGCACGCTCCCAGGCGTCGAAGGAGTGGCTTGGAGCTCAGCCGTGGTGGGCTACGAAGGTGGCCACTCCAGTGATCTTTCGCTAGCAGGAAAAGCTCAAATAGAAAGTCTGGAAGCTGTCACCCGAGAAGAAATTAGCCTTGATTATTTTCGGGTTCTCGGCATCCCCCTGCTGCAAGGCCGCCAGTTTGATTCGCGTGACCAAGAAGTGTCGCAGCCTGTTGCCATGGTAAACGACCAAATGGTCCACAGGTATTTTCCGCAGGAAAATCCTATCGGCAAGCAAATCAAACTCGGCACGTCTGAGGGCAAGGCGCCGTGGCTCACGATTGTCGGAGTTGTTTCAATGATCCTTATGATGCGAGTCGCAGGTAATCCTATGAGTCTCGGTCCCACGCTACAGGCAGAGATCTCCTCTCTCGATCGCAGCGTCCCCGCCTACGACATCAGAACCATGTCGGCGCGCTACGCTGAATTCCTGGCTCATCCTCGCTTTCGCGCCATGCTCATGGGAATTCTTGCGGGATTAACTCTATTGCTTGCGGCAATTGGCCTCTACGGTGTTCTCGCACAAATGGTTTCACAGCGCACCCGGGAAATCGGAATTCGCGTCGCTCTGGGAGCCAACCGTCGCGAGGTCCTGCGTCTTGTCGTGACGGATGGATTGCGGATGACGTTCACCGGTGTTGCGGCCGGACTCGCTACGGGAACGATGCTTACGCGGCTTCTTTCAGGGCTGCTCTTCGGCGTAAAGCCCGCCGACCCCTTCACGTTCGGCACTGCAGCACTCCTACTCTCAGCCGTTGCACTCCTGGCGTGCTACCTCCCCGCTCGCCGTGCCATGCGGGTCGATCCTATGGTGGCCTTGCGTTACGAGTGAGGGCCCATGTCACTGCTGCGAAGCCTATCAGACGGATGGCGATGGCTGTTCCGAAAGGAACGGGTCAGCAAAGAGCTGGACGAAGAAGTGCGCAGCTTCCTGGAGATGGCCGCCGAAGAAAAGATGAAGCAGGGCATGAGCCGCAAGGATGCGCTTCGCGCCGTGCGCCTGGAGCGGGGAAACCTCGAAGTTACGAAGGAAGTGGTGCGCTCTGCCGGCTGGGAATCTTTTGTCGCGGCACTGTGGCAGGATTTGCGCTTCGCCACCCGCGTGCTCCGCAAGTCTCCCGGCTTCGCTGCGGTCGCCGTGCTCACGCTGGCGCTAGGTATCGGCGCAAACACCGCCATGTTTACCGTCGTGAATGGCGTCATCCTGAAGCCTCTGCCATACCCCCACCCCGACCGCCTGGTGATGCTCTGGGAAAGGCAGCTCTCCGATGGCACTCTAGGGACCGTGGCGCCAGCGAATTTCGTCGATTGGCGTGAGCAGAACCACTCCTTTGACAAGATGGCTGCCATCGACCCATATCCGGACTTCATTCTAAACGGCTCCGGCGAGCCGCAACGCTTGACGGGCGCCGCCGTGAGCTCAGATTTCTTTTCTCTGCTGGGTGTTCACATGGCCCTGGGCCGCGACTTTCTGCCAGAAGAGGACCGCCCCGGCCATAACCAAGTGGCCATCGTCAGCTACTCCACCTGGTTAAATTACTTTGGAGGTCGACCGGATATTGTTGAAAGACAACTCACGCTCAACAATACTGCCTACTCGGTTGTCGGTGTACTCCCGCGCGACTTTTCGTTGGTTAGTAAAGCTTCTGACTTCCAATCTCGAAACCGGTTCGATCTGTGGACGCCGCTCGCCCTTGCTTCTCCTCCGGAGCCGTGGCAGCGCGGGACCCATCCATTGTGCGTATTCGCCCGGCTCAAGTCTGGTATTCCGTTAGAGCAGGCTC
Organism: Acidobacteriota bacterium; assembly: GCA_003225295.1. Classification (GTDB taxonomy): domain Bacteria; phylum Acidobacteriota; class Terriglobia; order Acidiferrales; family UBA7541; genus Acidiferrum. The sequence continues at coordinate 4,360 of QHYZ01000059.1, forward strand.
AAACAGATTTGAATCAAGTAGCCGCCAATCTACAGCACCTTTACCCGGCTGACGACAAAGAGAGAGGTATTACGGCCGTTCCGCTGGGTCAGCATGTGGTAGCAAACCTGCGTACCGCCCTGTTCACCCTTTTGGCCGCAGTCGGCATGGTGCTAGTAATTGCTTCGGCCAACATAGCTAATCTCCTGCTCACTCGCGCGGTGACACGCCAAAAGGAAACTGCTCTACGCGTCGCATTAGGTGCCACCCGTAAGCGACTCGCGCAACAACTATTAACGGAAAGCATGCTTCTTGTCCTATTTGGCGGATCGCTGGGATTGTCGTTTGCATGTCTCGCCGTCCCTGCTGTGGTGCGTTATTTGCCGGCAGATCTGCCTCGCGCCTCCGAGATCGCCGTTGATGGTCGAGTGCTAGCCTTCACCAGCTTGATCTCCCTCTTCACAGGATTTCTTTTCGGCCTGCTTCCCTTGCTTCAGTTTAAGCAAGTAAGCGCTAACGATTCCTTGAAACAAAATGGGCGTGGTATGGCCGCTGGCCAATCCCGCCTGCGGAGCGCTCTCATCATCGGGCAGGTCGCTGTCGCTCTGGTCCTCCTGGTCGGAGCGGGCCTGATGATCAAGAGCCTTTGGATGTTATTGAAGGTCTCGCCAGGATTTCCGACCGAGCACATTCTCACTGCTCGCCTTTCACTCCCGCCGCAGTATACGAACGGGAATGTCTTCGGAATCGGCCAGCATCGCCGGATTTCGGCCTTCCAGTGGGAGCTGCTTGGACGGGTGCGCGGCATTCCCGGTGTGCAATCGGCCGCTTTCACGGCGTACCTACCGCTGAGTGGCGCCGACAGTTCCTGGGCGTTTGACATTGAAGGCCGCGCAGCAAAACCCCTCGGCGTGTACGACATAACCAACTACCGGCCGGTGAGCGCCAACTATTTCGAAACGGTGGGCATCCCGGTGCAGCGCGGACGCAGTTTCGGTCCCACCGATAACGAGGCTAGCCCTATCGTCGTTGTTGTTAATGAGTCCATGGCGCGCACCTATTGGAACCAGCAGAATCCCGTCGATCAGCGGGCGCGGTTTAGCGACCAGAAGTGGCGGACCATAGTAGGCGTGGTAGGCGACGTTCGCCATGAGGGTTTGGGAATGAAACCTGAACCTGAGGTCTACATTCCCTATGGCCAGATTGCCAACGTGGAGTCGCGCCCTACGATTGTGTTGCGCACTTCGATTGAGCCAACGAGCCTAACAAGCGCTCTGCGGAAAGCAGTTTCCGAGGTCGATGCGAATGTGCCCCTGGATCACATCGAAACGATGAAGCAGATTGTTTCCGTTTCGGTTGGGCAGCCGCGTTTCAGAACAGCGGTGCTTTTGATCTTCGCGATCTTAGCTCTCTTTGTTGCTTCCATCGGCCTATACGGCGTCATGAGCTATTTGATCAGTCAGCGAACACGAGAGTTCGGCATCCGCGTCGCGGTTGGGGCAAGCAGCGGCGCTCTTCTTCGCCTGGTCCTCGGACAAGCGGCGAAACTGGTCGGTATCGGTATTTGTCTCGGCTTAGTCGGAGCCATGCTTCTTGCACGATCGATAGCTAGCCTCCTTTACGGCGTTACGCCGTTCGATGCCGCCACCTTGGCGAGCGTCTCGCTCCTGTTAGCCGCTGTGGCTTTGCTGGCCAGCTACATCCCCGCGCGTCGAGCCGCGAGCGTTGATCCGACGGTGGCACTTCGTTACGAGGAGTAAGGGCCCATGTCACTGCTGCGCAACCTGTCAGACGGACTCCGATCGCTGTTCCGAAGACAACGCGTCGAAGGGGAGTTGCACGAAGAACTGCGCCGCTTCCTGGAGATGGCGGCCGAGGAAAAAATGAAGGAGGGCATGAGCCGCCAGGATGCGCTTCGAGCAGTGCGTTTGGAGCGAGGAAACCTCGAAGTTACCAAGGAAATCATCCGCTCTGCCGCTTGGGAATCTTTTGTCGAGACGTGTTGGCAGGACTTGCGCTTCGCTCTCCGAACGCTGGGCAAGTCCCCTGGCTTCACCGCACTGGCCGTCCTCACGCTCGCTCTCGGCATCGGCGCCAACACCGCCGTCTTCACGGTCGTAAATGGAGTGTTGTTGCGACCGATGCCATTCCCGGAAGCGGACCGACTGTTCCTCGTTTCATTGGCACCGCGAGGTGGACCCTTTGAATGGCAACCCGGGATTTCAGATAGCGACTACCTGGCGTTTCGCGATCAGGACCAGGTGTTTGAGAATGTTGCGTCATTTACAAAAGGAACTACGGCAAATCTGACGGGCGCCGGCGATCCCGTCCAGATTCCGGTGGCCTATGTAACCACGCAGTTTTTTCTAACCCTGCGCACAAAGCCGGAAATCGGCCGCGGATTTCTTGCCGGCGAAGACGAGCCTGGCCGCGACAGCGTCGTTTTACTCAGCCACGAAATCTGGAAGGAGCGATTCGGCTCGGACTCCGGAATTTTGGGAAAAAGGATCAGACTCGACGGGGTTGACCGCGCCGTGATCGGCGTCATGCCGCCCGGGTTCGCATTCCCGGGTGCTAAGGCCTGGATGCCACTGGCCATCCGAATCGATGGGCACAATTCGTTTACTCGACCTGTCGTGGGGCGACTGAAACCGGACGTTCTTCCTCAACAAGCTAAAGCGGAGGTGCAGACCTTCGCGGGGCATCTGCCTCTCGCTCCAGGGGAGAATGAACGGATGCCGCAGATTATTCCGCTAAGGGATTTGTTCGTTGCAAAAATTCGTCCCGCGCTTGTGGTTTTCACAGGGGCAGTATCATTCGTGCTGCTGATCGCGTGCGCCAACGTAGCCAGTCTGTTCTTGGTTCGGGCCGCTGGCCGGGGACAGGAGATGGCCGTACGCAGTGCGTTAGGCGCAGGCCGCTGGCGGCTCGTGCGCCAGTTACTTACAGAAAGCACTGTACTTTCGCTGGCAGGCGGCGTGGCGGGACTCTTACTGGCATTTTGGGGCGTCCCGGCCCTGCTCGCTTTGGCACCCGCAGGAAAAGTCCCTCGGACGGAAATGATCAGGATCGACGGTTGGGTGCTGGCGTTCACTTTTGGCATCTCCACGGTCACTGGCATTCTGTTCGGCTTGGCTCCAGCGTTCCAAGTCCTCAAGCCTGATGTCCGCGACTCCTTGAGTTCGGTGGGGCGCCGTGTGACTGGAGGCCACGAAAGACTACGAGGCGCGCTGGCGATCTCCGAAATTGCCCTGGCGCTCATGTTACTCACTGGCGCTGGTTTGATGTTGAAGAGCTTTCTGCGGCTTCGGTCCGTTAATCCCGGTTTTGTGTCGCAGAGCGTGATGACCCTGACTGTCGACCTCGAAGATTCTACCTATCGCACAGCGGGTCAAATGCAGGCCTTTCACACGCGCACACTCGCAGGGCTTTCCGGTCTGCCCGGAGCTGTTGTTGCAGGCGCCGTCGATTGGTTACCGCTTGGCGAGGCTTTGGCCATGGGCGATTTCCAAGTGGAAGGGCGCCTCCGGCCGCGCAGTTTCATCGTGGACAAACCCTGTGTTAGCCCCGGTTACTTCAGGGCTATGGGAATCCGCCTGCAGCGCGGACGTGAGTTCACTGAACGCGATAACAAGACTGCTCCCGGTGTGGTCATCGTGAGCCAGTCCGTCGCACGAACCCTTTGGCCGGGCGAAGATCCCGTGGGGAAGCGCATCTCGATGGAAGATCATCCCAAACCCGAAGATTGGCTAACGGTGGTCGGCGTTGTGGATGATCTTAAACAACGAGCGCTAGCCAAGAGTCCGGATCCAGCCATCTACCAACCGTATCTTCAAGTCTCACACCCATTCTTCTTAAGCCACATGACGTATGTGCTCAGAACAACGAGGCCTCCAGTAAGTGTCGCTGCGGGGATGCGGGCCGTTCTCAGAAATGTCGACAAGGACCAACCAATATCGATTGCTTCGATGGACAGCCTGATTTCAACTACCATTGCCGAACCGCAATTCCAGACGCGACTGCTCGCCTCATTCGCGCTGATCGCCTTGATGCTCACTGTCGTCGGCGTCTACGGTGTGCTGTCTTATTCCGTTCGGCAACGCACCCAGGAAATCGGAGTGCGCATGGCGTTGGGCGCCCAGAATGTGGATGTGTTGCGGATGCTGCTTAAAAAAGCGCTGGTCGTCATCTGCGCGGGAATTGTCATAGGAGGGGCGGGTTCGCTGGCCTTTGCGCGCGTGCTCGCGAGATTCCTATTTGAGGTCAAGCCAAGCGATCCGGCAACCTTCGCTGCAGTAGCTTTGCTGCTAGCCGGTTCGGCACTCTCGGCCTGCTACATCCCCGCCCGGCGCGCCACCGGTGTCGACCCGCTGGTGGCCTTGCGTTACGAATAGGGGCGCCTGTTTTTGATCCGAGTCTGCTTCCCAATCTGCATTCTCTGGCGAGTCCGGTAAGTTCTTTTTTCTTGGCCGCGCATTTTCCTGGGACGGCTTCAGGCTAATTCCTGCGTCCGGCAGCTTCGGCTTTCCCTTACACCATGGGGTTCCCTCCCGTAAAGCAGCCGCTCGCCTTCGAAGCAGAAGCTCTCGCTCGTCGGTGCCCGGGAAAACGGGGCAGGAAAAAGGACATTTCAAGAAATGTCTTACCTGAGGACTATGTGGCACCCGAGGAGCGCGCCAACCAGCTTGCCGCGAAGGCAATCGGGCGGAGGTTGCTCGGGGGGCGGGCGACTGTTAAAATTTAATGTTTGCTGGGACGCAGCCGTCTGCGCCGTAAGCGCGGACGGCTTTTTCTCCGTTGGGATGGCGTTCAGAAAGCGAACGTCCGCCGACCCGTCTTATCGGCCTGACCCCCCTGGAGCTTTTTTCGAGCGTGCTTGCGGTGAGGAGGTCTCAACTCATCGGTTCTGGCCCCTACGGAAGGGAGACTACGAGTGGCAAAGTACGATGTAGCGATTATCGGAAGCGGTCCAGGCGGGTATGTGGCGGCGATCCGGGCGGGCGAACTTGGCCTGAAAACAGTTGTCGTGGAGAAGGATCCCTACCTGGGCGGGACTTGTTTACACGTGGGCTGCATTCCGACCAAGGTGCTGCTGCATCACGCCGAAGTTTACGATCAGTTCAAGAATGGCGAGGAGCTGGGGTTCGAGGTCAGCGGGCTGAAAATCAACTGGGCCAACGTCCTGGCGCGGAAGGACAAGATCGTCAAGAAGCATTCGAAAGGCATCGAGTTTCTCTTCAAAAAGAACCACGTGGAGTGGGTGCAGGGCTGGGGAAAGTATGAAGGCCCTGGGCGCGTAAGCGTGGAGAAAGACGGGAAGAAAACCGAGCTCGAAGCAGCCAACATCCTGATGGTGAGCGGATCGGAGGCGAAATCGCTCCCCGGGATTGCGCCCGACCACAAGACGATTCTCACGAACCGTTCGATTCTTCAGCTTCCGGAGATCCCCAAGACCTTGATTGTGGTTGGTGCCGGCGCTGTCGGCGTGGAGTTTGCGTCCATCTACAATTCTTTCGGGACCCAGGTGACCATCCTGGAAGCGCTGCCGCGTGTTGTGCCGGTCGAGGACGAAGAGATTTCCACAGAGCTGACCAAGGCCTTTCAAAAGAAAGGCATTCAGGTGTTCACCAGTTGCGGAGTGGAATCGGTGAAGAAGGACGCCAAGGGCGTCACGGTGGCGTTCCAGGACCAGGACGGCAAGGCCCAGACGATGCCAGCCGAGAAACTGCTGCTGGCCGTGGGCCGCCAGCCGATGACCGAGAATTGCGGTCTGGAGAAATCGAAGGCCAAGCTAGAGCGCGGATTTGTCCAGGTGGGCGACAACATGGAGACGGCCGAGAAGGGGCTGTATGCCATCGGAGATATCGTTGCCGGGCTGCCACAACTGGCGCACGCGGCGATGATGGAGGGGATTATCGCGGTAACGCACATCGCCGGGAAGCCGGCTCATCAGATCGTGAAGACCCGAATTCCGAACGCCACGTACTGCGAACCGCAAATCGGCTCGATCGGACTAACGGAAAAGCAGGCGCGCGACTCAGGCCACGAAGTAAAGATCGGGAAGTTCCCGTTTGTGGGGAACAGCAAGGCGACCATTCTGGGGAGTCACGGCGGATTCATCAAAGTGGTTTCCGACAAAGCGTACGGCGAGGTGCTGGGGATTCACATCATCGGGCCGCTGGCGACCGAACTTCTCGCGGAGGCGGCGACGGTGTTGAACCTTGAAGGTACCATCGACGACATGATGAACATGATGCACGCGCATCCCACGGTATGGGAAGCGCTGGGCGATGCTTTTGCCTCGGTGCGAGGGTTGCAGATTAACGTTTGACATCTAGCTTGTAGGGCGCAGCATGCCGCGCCTCTACAAAGAAACTCGGGCGGTGTTGAATAAATTCCTGACCGTCGATTTGGGATTGCTTGGCTATAGGCAAGCTTACGCGTTGCAGAAGCGCGTTGTGGCGGCGCGGAAAGCCGGCGCAATCGAGGATGTGCTTCTGCTTTGCGAGCATGCGCATGTGATTACCCTGGGGCGAAACGGCAAGCTGGAGAATTTGCTGGCCTCGGAGCATGTGCTGCGGCAAAAAGGCGTGGAGTTCCATGCCACGGATCGCGGTGGCGACATTACCTACCACGGGCCGGGACAGATTGTGGGATATCCGATCCTGAACCTGGGCGCCATCCGGCGCGACGTCGGGTGGTACGTGCGGACGCTCGAAGAGGCCATGATCCGAGCGACCGCGGAGTTCGGGATTACCGCGGAGCGCGAGCCTGGGAGGACCGGCGTTTGGGTCCAGGCCGGCAAGCTGGCGGCGATCGGGGTACACATCAGCCGCTGGGTTAGTTCACACGGATTTGCATATAACGTGTCCACGGATTTGCGGAATTTCGACCTGATCGTGCCGTGCGGGATGGCGGACCGCCAAGCCACGTCGCTCGAGAAATTGCTGGGGCGCAATGTCCAGGAAAAGGACGTCGCGCCGCGGATTACCAGGCATCTGGGTGCGTTGCTCGGACGGGAGATCCAGGAAGTATCGAGGAAAGAACTGCTTGAGAAGCTGGAGCACGCCGAGCAGGCCGCCCTGGTTTCCGCATAGGAATTGGAGCAGGGGATGAAGAAGGAATTGACGCGGCAACAGTATTTGGATCTGTACTACTACATGCGTCTGAACCGTAGTGTCGAGGACATGATGGTGAAGTTGTTCCGCCAAAACAAGATTGTCGGAGGGCTTTACTCCAGTCTGGGCCAGGAAGCGATTTCAGTGGGAACGGCGTACGCCCTGGAGAAAAAGGACTGGCTGGCGCCAATGATCCGCAACATCGGGGCATTACTGGTGAAGGGCGTGCGGCCGCGCGACATTTTCATGCAGCACATGGCCAAGTACGATTCGCCGACCAAGGGCAAGGACGGCACGAGCCACTTCGGGGATCTGGACGATCTGCACATCGTTTCGCCGATATCGATGCTGGGCGATCTAATTCCGGTGATGACCGGCGTGGCCATGGCCGGACGCTATCTGGGCCAGAAAACCGTGGCCATGACCTGGATCGGGGACGGCGGAAGCTCCACCGGCGTGTTTCACGAAGGGCTGAATTTTGCAGCCACACAGAAGGCCCCGTTTGTTTTGATTCTTGAGAATAATCTGTGGGCCTATTCGACGCCGGTCCGCAAACAGGTGCCGCTTGCGAATCTCGCGGACCGCGCCAAGGCCTATGGCATCGATAGCTACATTGTCGACGGCAATAATGTGGTCGCCATGTATTCCACGGCGAAGGAAGCGGTGGAACGGGCGCGAGCGGGAGAAGGGCCGATTCTGATCGAAGCCAAGAGTTTCCGGCGGATGGGCCACGCGCAGCATGATCCGGCTGAGTACGTGCCGAAAGAGATGCGCGCGTATTGGGAAGCACGCGATCCGATAGCGCTCTATGAGAAATTCCTGACCAGCGAAAAACTGCTCGACGCCAGGGACAAGAAAGAGATCGAGGAGAAGATCAACGCCCTGCTGGCCAAGGAACGGGAGTTTGCTGAGAATTCTCCGATGCCACCGCCGGAATTTGCGGAGACCGGTGTGTACTGTACGGGAGACGATTGCCACAAGATCCGGGCGAAGTGGGAGCGGCCGATTGCGGAGGTGACGCCGCCCAGATCGAGCGTCGAGGCGGTTTGGACGGTTCCGGGATTTGGATCTGGTGAAGGCTCCCGAGGAGCGAACGCGCCGATGCACTTCGGCGATACGCAGGCTGCCGAGACGCTACCCGCTGGGGCGGGCAAGCCCGCGGGGAAGCCGCCAGCGAAAGTGACGCCCCAGAAAACCGTGAAGACCGCCCCGACCGGCGCTTCGAGAAAGGCGCGGAGATAGCCATGCCGGGAACCAATGGAGGCGCGTCGAACGGAACCTCTGTCACGTTTCTCGAAGCTATCAAGCAGGCCATGTTTGAAGAGATGGAGCGGGACCCGGCCGTCGTGCTGATCGGCGAAGACGTGGGCGTGTACGGCGGGGCATTCAAGACCAGCGAAGGGTTGCTGGAGCGCTTTGGTTGGGAGCGCGTGATCGACACGCCCATCAGCGAGAGCGCCATTATCGGCGCGGCTTGCGGGATGAGCTACTGCGGCTTGCGCCCCATCTGCGAAATGCAGTTCATCGATTTCATCGTTTGCGCCTTCAATCAGATTACCAATTTCGTGGCCAAGGGACATTACCTATGGAATGCCCCGGCGCCGATGGTGGTGCGCGGGCCGTCCGGAGGCGGGGTGCATGGAGGGCCGTTCCACTCGGCGAATCCGGAGATGTATTTTGTCCACACCCCGGGGCTGAAGGTCATCTATCCCTCAACGCCGTACGATGCCAAGGGATTGCTGAAAGCCGCGGTGCGGGACAATAATCCGGTGCTGTTCTTCGAGCACAAGTTCCTCTACCGCCGCATCAAAGGAGAGGTTCCCGCCGGGGATTACACCGTGCCGATTGGGAAAGCTGTGGTGCGCCGCGAAGGGATACACCTGACGATTATTTCCTACGCGGCGATGATGCATACTTCGCTCGAAGCGGCCGAGGCCCTGGCCCAGGAAGGCATCGAGGCGGAAGTCATCGATCTGCGGACGCTGCTGCCGCTCGATGAAGAGACGATTTTGAATTCGGTGAAAAAGACCAACAAATGTCTGGTCGTGCACGAAGATACAAAGACGGGCGGAATCGCGGGCGAGATCGCGGCAATTCTATGCGAGAAGGCGTTTGGCGACCTGGACGGGCCGCTCATGCGCGTAACCTCGCTCGATACGCCGGTCCCCTACGCGCCGTCGCTCGAGGAGTATTTTCTGCCCAACGCGAAAAAGATTTTTTCTGCCGCCAAGGAACTGGCGCGGTACTAGGTTTCTGCACCACCAGAGGAGAGCGATCATGGCCGTGGATATCGTAATGCCCCAGATGGGCGAGAGTATTTTCGAAGGCACCATCACCAAGTGGCTGAAGAAGCCCGGCGACAAGGTAGAACGCGACGAGCCCTTGTTTGAAATTTCCACCGACAAGGTGGACGCGGAGATTCCATCGCCGTCGGCGGGCGTGCTCAAGGAAATCAAGGTCGGCGAAGGACAGACGGTGCCGATTCAGACCATTGTAGGGGTCATTGACGCGGCGGGCTCTGCGGCTCCTGCTCCTGTTCCGGCGAAAACGGTTGCGGCAGCTCCCGCTGCTGCTCCGGCGCCGGCAGCGCCGAAGCCCAGCGCTCCTGCTCCGGCCGCCGCGCCGGTTGCGACTGCACTTGTTTCCTCGGGCTCCACCGGCGAGCGGATTCACAGTTCGCCGCTGGTGCGGCGTATGGCCAAAGAGCACGGCATCGACCTCTCTACCATCGAGGGCACCGGCGCGGGTGGGCGAATCAGCAAGCAGGACATCGAGGCCGTGATCGCCTCCGCCGGCGCGCCGGCCGTGGCGGCGCCGGGTTACTCTGCTCCTGCTCCGGCGACGTCTTCGCGGCCAGCTCCTCCTCCAGCACCGGCAGCCGCACCCGGAGTCTCGGGCGGGCAGGTGCACGTGCTCGAAACTGCCGTGGCACGCGAAAAGATGTATTTCGGCAATTACGAAGTCCACCCTATGAGCGCCATGCGACAGCGCATTGCCGAGCACATGGTGGCGTCGAAGCGTGTCTCCGCGCACGTCTACTCCGTCGATGAAATCGACATGACCAAGGTGGCCGCGCTGCGCGCGAAGTCCAAGGACGAATTTGAAAAGCGCTATGAGACTAAGCTGACCTTCATGCCGTTCTTCGTGAAGGCCGCGGTCGCGGGACTGCGCGCGTTTCCCACGCTGAACGCCTCGCTCGACGGGATAAACGTGATTCTGCACAAGGAGATCAATGTGGGCATCGCCGTGGCGCTCGACTGGGGCCTGCTCGTCCCGGTGGTGAAAAACGCCGACGAGAAAAACATTCTCGGTATCCAGCGCAACATGAACGACCTTGCGGAACGCGCGCGCTCGAAAAAGCTGAAGCCTGAAGAGGTGCAGGAAAGCACATTCTCAATCACCAACCCGGGCACCTTTGGCGGCTTGTTCGGTCTGCCGGTGATCAGCCAGCCAAACGTGGGCATCCTCGGTCTCGGGGCCATCGAAAAACGTCCGGTGGTGATCAACGATTCCATCGCCATCCGCTCCATGTGTTACGTGACTCTCAGCTACGACCATCGCGTAGTCGATGGCGCCGTGGCCCACCAGTTCCTGCACAAGGTGAAGGAGACGCTGGAAAACTGGTCGGAGCCAGTACTTTAAGACACGCCTCGAGCGAGGCGGGCAACAAGTCGCGGGTGCAGCACCACGGCAGTTTCGGGCAGCGCGCGAAGGAAAGCCTCCGTGAATCAGGCTTTTCTTTTCGCAGTGAACCATTCCAGCTTTCGCGGTGTCCGAAATTGGGACGAGCGTTCCCGCTAGTGGCCAGACTGAGGCGCTCCCGTCTTCCTTCGTTTCGCACAAACCATTCACAGGAAAGCCGTTATTTGCAGGCATCGCTGGCAGTCGGGCTGCCCCCAACACTGGAGATAAGACGCTGGTACCCGGGGAGTACGCCGGGGCCAGTCATGGTGATCGAGATCTCAATGGACCGCGAAACGATCGAGCCGCGCATTCTAATCGCCGATGACCAACAGGACGTTCTTGACGCCCTGCGGCTGCTGCTCAAAGGGCACGGCTACAGCATCGAAACGGTGAATTCACCGGCGGACTTGCTGGCGGCGGTGGCCCGCCAGGAGTTCGATATTCTCCTCATCGATCTGAATTATGCGCGCGACACGACGTCCGGCCGGGAAGGTTTGGACGTGCTCAGTCGGCTGAGGGAGATCGAAGACGCTCCACCCGTCGTGGCCATGACCGGATGGGCCACCGTGGGCTTGGCCGTGGAGGCCATGCAGTATGGGGTGAGCGACTTTGTCGAGAAACCGTGGACAAACACGCGGCTGCTGGAAATTCTTCGCAAGCAAATCGGCGTGGGTCGCGAGCAACGCGAATCGCGGCGCCGCGCCGCGGAAGAGGCCCGGGAGGCCCGGATTCATCAGCAGGAGCAGGAACGGGAGATCGCAGAAGCCAAGGCCATTCAGGAAAAACTTCTGCCGCGCAAAATTCGGCAAATGCCGGGATTTGAAATCGCTAGCGCGTGGCAATCAGCCCGGCTGGTAGGAGGCGATTATTTCGACATTCTTCCGCTTGATGAGAAAACGCTGGGAATTTGTATCGCCGATGTGGCCGGGAAAGGAATGCCGGCCGCTTTGTTGATGTCCAACTTGCAGGCCGCCGTGCGCGGGCTCTCTTCCCCTTCCCTGGCGCCAAATCTGCTTTGCAGCCGGCTGAATTCCATTGTCTACCGCAATACGGACAGCGACCGGTTCATCACCTTTTTCTACGCGCAGCTGGACGGCGCCACGCGCCGTTTGGATTATGTGAACGCCGGCCACAATGCGCCGTTCGTGGTGCGCTCTGACGGCTCGCACGAGCGCTTGCGGGATGGCGGTAGTGTGCTTGGCGTCTTCGCCACTCGGAATTATGAGATGGGCTCGGCGCAGTTAGCTCCGGGCGATCGAGTGATTCTGTTTACCGACGGTGTCACGGAAGCTTCGAACGGCGCTGGAGAGGAGTTTGGCGAAGCGCGCCTGCTTTGTTTGCTGACGGATCAACGCGCGTTGTCCGCCGACCAATTGCAGGCCAAAATCCTGGCGGCGGTAACCGAATTCAGCGGAGGCCGCTGGCAGGACGATGCCACCTTGCTGGTGCTGGCCGTGAATGCCTAAAGACCTGTGAATAGAGAAACATCTCCCGGCGGCCCCCTGGCCATGATAACGAAAAGCCTCTCACCCCGAGGTCCAGAACTCCGGTCTAGAAGCCCGGAGCTTTTCGAATCCCTCACTCTCTCTCTCCGGGAGGCGCGATATACCGCAAAATGAAAAAGCCGGAACGATAGTCCCGGCCCTTTCCTCACGCGCATCTCGGGTTTTCAAAAAAGACTTAGCGTTTCTTTTTCTTCTTCGCCGCCTTTTTCACTTTTTTCTTGGCGGGCTTCTTTTTCGGCTTCGTTTTTTTTGCCTTTTTCTTCGGCGCGGCTTTCTTCTTGGCTGCTTTCTTGGCCGGCAGCTTGGGCGCAGGCTTTGACGCGGGCGCCTCTTCCTCAGGCTCCTCGCCGACGACCACCAGCTCCTCTTCCTCGGTTTCTACGATCTCTTCGGTTTCGCCCGCCAGCTCCTCGTCGTCTTCCAGCCGTGACAGCTCGTTGTCGTCTTCGAAATTGTCCTTCTCGAAATCCATTCCGTCCTCCCCTGGGGGAATCTTGGGGCCTCAAAAGGGGTCCCGTGGGTCGCTGTTCTGGCCGGAGTTGCGTTAAATTCCACCCCGTCCTTGAGCCGTTGTTATCGTACTCGCCGGGCGTTGTCAAGCTTTCTGCGGTTTTCCTTCTACGAGACTCCCCTGGTGGCCGGGAGCGGGACGGGATCAAACTGCCGTGAAGAACCATTCGAAGGACTTAAACCATTGCAATTCATTTATAACAAAGGGTTTAATTGTGGTTTGCCGCGACCGCTCCGCCCGCCGTGTTACCCGTGGCGGCTTGGCCGGGTTTCTTTTTGGACCTGGATCGCGCCCGCGTGGGCGAACTCTCGGGAGCCCCGCCCAGGGTGTAGATGCGCAGCACCATGCCGCGACCCACCTTGTTGGATTTCAAGCGATTCCATTTGCGCAGGTCTTCGGCACTCACGCTGAAACGGTCGGCGATTCCGAGGAACGTGTCACCGCGGCGCACGCGATAACTCACCAGCCGGCGCTTGGTTTCGGATTGCGGCTGTATCGCGGGGATGATCAACTTCTCGCCCGCATCGAGCGCCGCATTGCGTTCCAGATTATTGGCATCGGCGATGGAGGCAGCCGTCACGCGATACTTCTTGGCGATGGAGGTGAGCGTTTCTCCAGTTTCCACGCGATGACGCCGCCAGCTGACCCACTTGTCGGGAGGAATATCCGCGATCTCCGCGGAGAATTTCTGCGCCGTGCCCACCGGCAGACGCAGTTCGAAGGAAGGATCGTCGGGAGTGGCCAGGCGCAGGAGAGAAGGATTGAGAGCGCGAAGCGTCTCCACGTCGACGTCGATGGTTTCCGCCACCAGCCGCAGATCGATGGCCCGGCCCGGTTTCACGACGTCGGTCGGGACCGCGGCCTCCGGCTCCACCTGAATGCTGTAGTGCGCCGCATCCTTGGCGATGAGCGTCAGCGCGATGATGATGGGCACATAGTTTTTGGTTTCTCGCGGAAGCACGTTGCGCTTGTAGAGCTCCCAGAAATCGGCGTAACCGGTGCGCTCGATGCCCTTCTGCACGTTGCCGGGGCCGCAGTTGTAAGCGGCCATCGCCAAGTACCAGTCGCCATAAAGTTTGTAGAGATCGCGCAGATGCTGCGCGGCGGCGTGCGTGGCCTTCTCGGGGTCCTGGCGTTCATCGATCCACCAGGTGTGCCGAAGTCCGTATTCCTGCCCACGGTAGGCCACGAATTGCCAGATCCCCCGCGCGCCGGCGCGCGAAAGCGCCAGCGGCTGGAAGGCGCTCTCGGCTTGCGCCAGGTAAATGAGGTCCTGCGGCAGTCCTTCTTCCCGCAGCACACGGGAAATCATCTCGCGATAACGCCCGGCGCGGCGCAGTCCGGTTTCCACGATGGCACGGCCGCGCGGCGTTTGGAAAAAATTGAGAAAGGAAAGTACCTGATCGTTTACGGTCAGAGGCAAGTCGTGCGAAATGTTTTTGGCGGCTTCCTCGGCCCGGCCTTTCAGCCGCGGATCGACCGGAAACGTCATCTCCGCCACTTCGTCAATGGCGGCCGGAACCGCGGGAGCCTCGCTGAAGCCGTCTCCGGCTCGGAAGGCCTGCAGCTCGTAGGCATACACGGTGTCCACCACGCTGTGAAATAGTTCGCTCAGTCTAGGATCACCCGTGGGGTCATAACCGCTCTCTAGCATCCAGTCGACCGCGTCGTCAAAATCCTTACGCGCGGCTTCCAGATGCCCGGCCTTAAAATTTTGCTCTCCCGAGGAGAATTTCTCCTGGACCTTCTGGATCAAGTAATCCTTTCCGGACGGAACGGGGGGCAACAACCAGACATAGTAGCGGCGCGGCGGATTCAATACCGGTAAAGGCGCAAGTTCCACGGGAGCATGTGGTGCGGCCGCCGGCGCCAGCGCCGTAACCCGCGCCTGCACGGGCTTTTTCCCGGCGTCCTCGCAGCCCAGCAGGCCTGCTGCGAAGAGCATGGTACCCGCCGCGACGCTGAGCCTTGGCCTCACCTCTTCATGGTAAAGAGCCGCCAGCCAATAGGTCAACGCATTCCCGCGGGTGGGGGGTGACGCTCTCACTACACCGAGTGCCCTCCCTCGGCGCTGTTCCGGGCGTCCACGGTTTGGGATAGACTCGCGGCGGGGGTGATCCCGTGAATAGCAGCGCGAGACTCGCCAAGGCCAACCTTTTCTGCACGCACGTGGTTTGCCTGATCTCCTTGTTCCTTACCTGCGCTTCGCCCGTCTCCGCCGGGCCGAAGAGCCTCTCCCCGGAGAACGCGAGGCCATCGAAAAGGCTGTTTCCAGTTTCATGTCGGCCAACAGCGTGCCCGGGATGGGGGTCGCCGTCGTCCTGGAGGGTGAACCCGTCTGGTCCGCTGGATTCGGCATGGCCGATCTGGAAGATTTTGCTCCGGTGACCTCATCCACATTGTTCCGGCTGGGATCCATTTCCAAACCGATCACCGCCACCGCCATTTTGCAACTTTGGGAGCGCGGCAAACTGGACCTCGATGCGCCCGTCCAGAAGTACTGTCCGGCATTTCCACAGAAAGAATGGCCGATCACTGCGCGCGAACTGCTGGCCCACCTGGGAGGCATCCGGCATTACCACCCGGACGGCAAAGGAGACATTCCGGAAGACAGCGCGCGGCATTTCGCGAGCATGGAGGAATCGCTGCACATTTTCGCGGCCGACCCGCTGGTGGCGAAACCTGGAACGAAATTCAACGATTCAACCTACGGCTACACGCTGGTCGGGTGCGTGCTGGAGGGCGCCGCGTCAGAAAAATACGTGGACTATGTACGCGACAATGTCTTCGGGCCGGCCGGCATGGACCATACCCAGGCCGATGATTTTTTCGCGGTCGTTCGACATCGCACGCGCTGGTATCACCAAGACAAATCCGGTGTGGTCCGCAATGCCGGCGTCCTGGACTCCAGCTACAAAGTCCCCGGCGGCGGCCTGATCTCTTCCGCTGACGACATAGCGCGCTTCGAAGCCGCGATTCTGGCCGACAAACTCGTAAAAAGGGCCACGCGAGACCTGATGTGGACTCCACAGAAAACCACTGACGGCAAGTCGACGGGCTATGCCCTCGGCTGGGGCATCTCGGATAAGCTGGGCGTTCTCATGGCCGCCCACACAGGCGGGCAACAAGGCACGAGCACCGCGTTTGCCGTCGTCCCGACCGGCTCGCCGGGGTCGTCGTGCTGGCCAACATGGATGGGGTGGACGCTGGCCGCCTTGCCGACGATATCCTCAAGCTCGTGGTCGACCTCCAGGCCACAACTCCCTGAATGGAGACCGGTCCTCCTTACACTTCGGCGCGTTTGAGCAAATATTGCGCCGCCAATGGGAACGCCGCGGTTAGCAACACGGCCCGAACCAGGGATCCCCACGGAAACGCGCTCGGCGGGACGAACGGTTTGTTGTTCATCAGCCAAGTCACGGGTCCTGCAAACAGCGGTGGCAGATTGAGGTGCAGCGGAACGGTGATGAGTTGTCGAAAGATCAGGTACACGCTCACTATCCCAGCCGTATAGATCAATCCACCCTTCGCGCTGCGCCGCAACGCGGTCATCAGCGCGGTCAGCCCCAGCATTGGCAGTCCCACGATCACCATTATCCAGGGAGCAATCATCAGCAATGGAAGGTTCCAGGTTCTTGTCAGTGTCCCCAATATGGCCGCCGCGAGGTATGTGGGAACGACCGCAACGATGACCATTTCCGCGAGGCAAACCCCCCAGTGTGTCCACGTCAAAGAAGTCCGTGTCCGCGGTCGCGTCCACAGATATTCAATCGTTCCAGGTTCGATCTCGCTTCCCGGGGCAGTCGCGCCGAGAAACACCGCGGAAAGAAAACCGCTCGGCCACAGTACACTGAGAACCATGATACTCACCAGCTGCGACGTCGGCCCCGCATTGTGTAGGTATTCACTCCGATCGAAACGCCACCACCCGTTCTGTTCCGTGAGGCCCGGGCCGAGCGTTACCAGTAGGGCGGGCACTGTGCATAACATCAAGAGAAAGATGAAACTGGCGCGGGTTTCGCGCCAGCATTTCCAGGCGTACATACATCCTCCTTGCGAACCAGGTGCAAAAACAGTTCCCGCAAACCGAGCGACGAAACTTCCAGTATCGTTGCGCCCTGCCCGCGCAATTCCGCTGCAAACCGCTCGGCCTCCCGCGCCACAACGTAGCGCCGGAACCGCCCATCAGTTGTCGCAGAGACGACATCCGTGGAAGACACCGCAGGCAAGCCTTCGCCAGAAGCAATCACCAGCCGGAACTCCTGCCTAATTTCTTCTAGCCGCGACTCGAGCAGCAGCCGTCCTTCTTCCAAAATCCCTACCCAGTCGCAAATCTGTTCCACCTCGCCCAGATGATGGCTGGACACAAATATTGTCCGCCCCTGGCTGACGTGATCTTCAATCAGCGTCCGCAGAATTTCGTCCACCATCACCGGATCAAGCCCGGCAGTGGGTTCGTCCAGAACCAAGACTTCCGCTTCCTGCGCCAGCGCCAGGAGCAGCGCCACCTTGCTCTGGTTCCCGATCGAAAGTTTCTTAAACTCCGTCTTCATCGGGATTTCCAGTCGCTGCGCCAGCCGCGCCGCCGCTTCATCCGACCAGCACGAAAAATACGCTTTGTTCATGCGCACCAGTTCCACGGGTGTCGCCCATCCATAGAGCTGCTTGCGCTGCGGCACAAACGCCACGCGCTCCAGGATGCGCAGCAGCTCCGCCTCCTTCCCCGGATCGAGCCCCAGCACCCTCGCGCTTCCCTTCGTCGGCCTCACCAGCCCCAGCAACATCCTCATCGTCGTCGTTTTCCCCGCGCCGTTGCGTCCCAGGAATCCGTAAACCGCTCCTGGCTGAATCTTCAGGTTCAGTTCCGCCACTGCTGCCTGTGTGCCAAACGACTTGCTCAAGCCCTCCGTCAATATGGCCGCTTCGCTCATGGCTGGCCTCCCAGTTTGTCGAGCTCCTCTTCCAGCAGCTTCAAAGTCTCTTCGCGCGTCAGCCGCAATTGCCGCCCTTCTACCGCCAGTTGCCGCGCGTGCGGACGCAGCCGCTTCACCTTCTCGCTTTTCAGCAGCCCCGGGAGACCGTCCGCCACAAACGTCCCGCCGCCGGGCACGCTCCGCGTCACCCCGTCACGCTCCAGGTCCTGATAAGCCCGCGCCACGGTGTTCGGATTGATGCGCAACTCCGCCGCCAGCTTCCGCGTGGAGGGCAGCGCTTCGCCTGTTCGCAAAGCCCCCGCGGCCACCGCCTGCTTTACCTGTGCTTCCAGTTGCAGGTACACCGGCACGCCCGAGGAGGGGTTGAGGTGCAACAGCATATTGTACTAATACACTAGTACAGTTAGCTGGTCAAGCCCTTTTTTGAAAACGCCCTCTCTTCGCCGCTCCCTGTCCCTAACCCATTGAGCGGATAGGGATAAAAATTTCCCTTGCGCAATACCTCGTCTCGTGGTAGTTTGGTATTGCGTTTGTTGCTCTTGTATCGCCTTTGGGTAGTAAAGCGGTCGCAAGGTCACACTTGCGGCCATTTTTTTGTTCGCTGGACCGCTTTGCGGTCTTCCCGAACGAAGCTTGAAGACGGCCGCGGCTCTGTTGAGGGGCTCGGGACTTGGGGCATCAGATAGCTTAATGTTGTGCTCAGTCGTAACCCGGCTGACGGAAAAGAGTAAAGCAGTGAGTAAAGAACAAGGTACAGTGAAGTGGTTCAATGCCAGTAAGGGCTTCGGCTTCATCCAGCGCCAGAGCGGTGAGGACGTTTTCGTCCATTTCTCCGCGATCGTGGCTGATGGCTATAAGACGTTGAACGATGGCCAGGCGGTTGAATTCGAAGTTTCCAAGGGCCCCAAGGGCCTGCAGGCCTCGAACGTACAGCCCCTCTAATGGACGGCTGATCCCGGCCTAGCCGGGGCCAGCTTCACTTCACAAAAATGCAAATGGGCGTCCCGGTCGAACTCGGGGCGCCCGTTCTGCTTATAGACGCAGCCCCTGGTCGGTGGCACCAGTCATTCCTGTGACCCATCAACTTTCCCCACTGCACTTCTTGCCTCTTCGGCTAGGCCCTACGTTGCGTCCCTAAATTAGGAAGCGCGACGCGGTAAGAACTAAGCAAGCGCCTGCTTCAAATCTTCGACTAAATCCTCCTTGTTTTCCAAACCAATCGAAACGCGCACCGTTCCCGGACTGACGGCCGCGCGCTGCAATTCTTCCTTCGTCATGTTGTAGTGCGAACTGTAGATCGGAAGAATAACCAGCGACTCAACTCCACCAAGACTCGCTGCCAGCAGGAACAGTCGCACGCGGTCGCAGAAGCGCCGCGCCGCAGGCAGCCCGCCTTTCATGTCGAAGGCCAGCATGCTTCCGAATCCCCGCATCTGCTTGCGGGCGAGTTGGTGATCGGCATGCGACTTCAAGCCGGGATAATGCACACGCGCGACCTTCGGATGCCTCTCAAGGAACTTGGCGATGGCGATAGCGTTTTCGCACTGGCGCTCGACGCGCACCCCCAGAGTCTTGAGGCCACGGATAAGGAGATACGCAGCACCGGGGTCCATCGAGCCGCCAAGATAGATGATCATTTGGCGGACGCGATCCATCCAACTCGAATTGCCGATCGCCACGCCGGCGATGATATCGGAGTGGCCAGCAAGGGCTTTTGTGGCGCTGTGAACGACCATGTCATAACCAGACGCAATGGGATTCTGCAGAACCGGAGTGGCAAAAGTGTTGTCGATGATGGAAACGAGCTTGTGTTTCTTGGCAAACGCCACGGCTCTGTGAATATCGACGAGGCGAAGCGTGGGGTTAGTGGGCGTTTCGACGTAAAGAACTTTCGCTCGCGGCGTGACGAGCTCTTCCAGGCCGGCCAGATCGGTTCCGACTTGGCGGACGGTGATGCCCATGTTGGGGAAAACGTCGCGCATCAGGCGAAACGAACCGCCGTAGAGTTGTGCTGTGGATATCACTTCATCGCCGGCCTTCAGTGCGGCAAGCAGCGCGGAGGAAATAGCCGCCATGCCGGAAGAGGTGACCACGGCAGCTTCGGCGCCTTCTAGCGCGGCGATTTTCTTTTCGGCGACGGAAAGCGTCGGATTACCGTAACGGGTGTAGATGTAAGCCTTGTTCTTACCTTGGGCCCAAAGTTTCATTTCCTCGGTGGAAGAAAAAGTAAAAGTCGAAGAGCGGATAATCTCCGTCACGATGGGGCCGTTGACGCCGCGGCGGTTGGGTTCGCCGCCGTGAATGGCCTGGGTCTGGGGACCGAGCTTTGTGAGCTTGCTGGTTTTCATGGGGAAGAGTGTGCACCTTCTGGACGAACAAAAACAGCCGCCAAATTGGCGGGGCCTCCGACAATTTGGGCTGGCTGTCGTGTCTTAGAAATAGCGCGGGAGAACGCACGGCCAGTAAAGCATGACAAAGAAGAGACCGGGCTGGCGCCCAGAGCGTTAGGTGGCCCCGACTCCCGTTCCCAGGCCTTGGTTGGCCGCCGCGCTGTTGGGCCGGCCGCGCCAAGTGGCGAAACCCTCCCTGACGAGGTTGGAAATGGTACGGCGGTTGTCATAAATCAATTTCAGCCAGGCCAAAGGACCCATTTGCGGGAAATAGATTCCACGGAAACACACGCGGGCGATGAAAATGTTTATCCGATAGCCCAACGGCTGGTCCTTAAGCGAATCGACAGCTTGGGCAATGGCTTCCGAGCTGTAAGAACGAGCCCACCCAGCTCTCACCTCGGCATGGGCTTCTGCGATGGTCATCTTCAGCGGCGTGTGGGCCATCGCAAAGGGGATAAACTCCTGCCAGTGCTTCGGGCGCGTCAGGCGCCCGGCGGCCTCCAGCCTTTTGTAAAGCGGCGTCGCGGGCAAAGGGGTGAGCAATCCAAAGATAGGCAGTCCCGCAGGCCAAGTACGAATCTCTTTAAGCGTCCGCTCCGCGACACCTACGGTGTCGTTGTCCATCCCGAAAATAAAAGACGTGATGGCATAAACGTTACGCTGGGCCAGCCTCTGGAGCACGGCGGCATACTCGCCCGGTTTGTTGAAGCCCTTGTTTACGTCGGCAAGGTTGGTAGGGTCGATGGACTCCATGCCAATGAAGATCCACTTCCCTCCTGAGGCCGCGATAAGGTCCACGAGTTCCTCGTCGCGCAGCAGATTGGCGCTGATCTGCGCGACCCAGTGTACCTGGGCGCCTGCGGCGATAATGTCCCGCAGCAGGGACTTGGTTCGTTTGATGTTGATCGCGAAATTATCGTCGATGAAAAAGACGGCAATCTGCCCGCCCTCGCTTTTGGCCCGGGCTTTCAGTAGCAGCAGCTCATTGACCACGCTTTCGTTAGTGCGAAAGCGGATGGAGTCGCCAAAAAAGCCGGTTACCGTGCAGAACTCGCAGCCATATGGACAGCCGCGCCCAGACTCCATCGGAATGATGCGAAATGTGCCCCAGCCCTCACCGATACTCTGGAGTGGGCGTGTGACCATTTTTGGAACGAGATTGAACTGGTCGAGATTTATTTTGTCCCAGGGAATCGCCGGATATTCCTTGAGACTGGGTTTGCGTTCCTGCCCAAACGCATCCACTGGAGCGTAGATATCCTTGAGCTGGCCGCGTGCGGCATCCTCGACGATCTTGGGCCAAGTTTCATCGGCTTCACCAAGAGCCACCGCGTCGGCATGGCGCGGACCGCCGTTTCGACCGAGGGCTTCGTCGGCTTCTTCCGTGACGTGAGGTCCGCCCATCACCACCGGCACCCCAACGGCTCGGATCGCATCGGCCATGCGGTAGGCCTTGGCGATCATGCGGGTCATCGCGCCGATCCCCACAAGTCCGATGTTTTGTTCGCGCACAAAATGGGCGATGCCGGCTTCATCCATGGGTTGTGCGTTGCCGTCAATCAGCACTACTTCGTGGCCCTTGGGAGTCAGCGACTGGAGTAGAAACATCCAAAGATGGGGCATGAAATTACGAGTGACTCCGTTATCGGGGTTGTACAACAAAATGCGCATGTGCTCGTCTCCATTTAGAGGGCGCTTTCTTGGCGCTGGGCCGACAAGCTAAGATCTAAGCGTTCGTTGTCTTGGGCTGCAAGGGGAGCCAACAAACAGGTTCTGACCATATCACTTTGTTGAACTGTTGCTCAGAAAATTTGGGGGATTTACAGCATTAGTAATCAGGATCGTGGGGGGTCGGGATCCCGCTACGAAGGCGGTCCAGCCGGCCTTCGCTAACGCTCAAGGAAAGTGCCCGCTGGAGCGGGAGGAAAAAATAGCACTGCACTAGCCTAGCTAGCTAAGCTAGCCTGGATTTCCACGGACAATAGTTGACCTAAGTGGCGGACGTGTTTTGGCGCCCATCGTAGGTTGTCAGTCGTAAGGATAATCCATCCCACCATGGCACTGCGATGCGTTTTTCCATGAGATCGGACGCCAAAAGGATCGGCAAGTGTGCGCGTCGGTGAAAGCTGACCTCTACTTCCTTGTCGCTGACGGTAACATCTGCAGGCATATCGATGAGATCGCGGAAAATTTGGCGCGCCTGCGCGTCGGCGTAGCCGTGCATGCGTTGAGCGATCAGGCGATAAAGACCGCTGGCCAGCACCAGCAAAGCCATGTCGAAATCCACCTTCAGCCCCACCGCTGAGGAGAGCGCATCAATATGGAAGAAACGCACCGCGTCGGAGAGCGCATTTTCGATCAGCATGCGTTGAGCGTAGCGGGTCAGCAGCGCCTTGGTGGTAGTGTGCCGTTGATTGGTGAGCAGAATGGTCGGTTCCTCGTGGCCGAGGTCTTGGACAAATAACTGCCGCAGTGACCGTCCGGCCAAGGAGATGGTCTGTTCGTAGACTCGCGGAGTTCGATATTTGCGAGTGGGAACATCCAACTCAACGGTCCGCCAGGCGGAACGTGGCAGAAGAACGATTTCCTTCAGAAGTTTGGGGGAGCGGCGGCGTAGGGTGATGAAAGGAATGTTCATCGCATCCAACCGTGCCAGTCCCTCGTGGGTCGTCAGTTTGGAATCGAAAACTAAATGACTGGGAAGCTTGCCGTGAGCGCGCTTCCAAAAAGCGATGAACTGGAAAATCTCCTCCGCTTCCTCGCCTTTGCGCAGATCCGCATTGGAGTAGCAGAACACGTGGCTGCCGGCATCCTGAGCGAGAAAGACCAGCACGCTGGGCTGGCTGCGGCTACGGGCCGAGACATAGTGCCGTTCCACCATAGGGTCTTCGCCGTAAAAAGGTACGGAATGAAAATCCAAATTAAAGGATTCTGCGGGCAGGAGTTTGCTTCCCTGGATGCAGTGGTGCCAAGCAGTCAGGAACCGAGCCGTTTTGCGGTGATCGATTCGGCAAGAGTATTCCGAAAGATAGCTCTTCTTGGGAAAGGCATTCAGGCCGGCGAATAGGGCCAGCCCTTCATCGGCAATCAAGGCCATCACGTGGCTTTTTCGCTCAATCGACCAGAGCTTGAGCGCCAGGCAACATCGCAAGGCCTGATCGGCGGGGATCATCTTGGAGCCTGGCAACCCAGCGGCTTGGGTCAACTTTTGTGTCTGCAGACGCACCAAGTCGGCGACGAACAGGAACAGCCCGCCGCAGCGAGTGGTGAAGGTGCGCGGGGCCAGGGAAAACAGTCTGACATTGGCCACCGGCTCAACGGTGGGGCGGGGTTGCCGTGGTCGTTCTTCATCCAGCCGCCGAGGCAGCGGAGCAAACCCTTCGGCTTTGAGGACTTCCCGCACTCCGGTCGGACTCAGTGGAGAGTGGCGGTCCTTAAGAATCTGGCTGATCTCATAAACGGAGTGGTTCTGCTTGCGCAGCTTGATGATCAGGTCGCGAGCCGCGGACTTCTTGGGTTGGGACTGAGGGCCGTGCCGCGGAGAGAGAAAAAAGGTGGGATGAGTTTCTCTGCGAAAATGGTGACAAAGGACGTGGAAGGAGTTGAGGGAGTAGCCGAAGGCGCGGGCCACGTCTTTGGCGAGACGGCCCTCGACCAGATAAGCGCGCAGGGCCTCGTATTGGCGGTGTTTCGGCAAGCGGGGTTCCAGGAAGAAGCGGCGGAGTGCACTTACTTCTTTTGGTGCGCCAATAGCCATGAGAACAGAATGTCACATACAACATGCAGTGTCAAGAACAATTTGGGCCACCATCTACAATTGTCGCTATACTTGCCTATTTATAAGCATTTCTGACGGTTTGAGCATCCTTTTTGTGAAGGTCGTCCTCCGCGTATATTAAATGAGATGCACATAATCAATGACTATAAGCGCACCAATATGCTAAGTGACTTCGCCAGGATTTTGGGAAAAAGGGGCCAGGGTCGCCCAAACACTTAGCTGAATAGTTGTCCGTGGAAATTCAGGCTAGGCTTCTTCTTCGACCAGTTGTTCGCCGTGGACGGCTTTGTGGGCGGCGATCACCTTTTCCGCGAGTTCGTTGGGGACGTAATCATAGTGCGAGAACTCCATGGAATAGGTGGCGCGGCCTTGCGTTTTGGAAGTGAGGTCGTTGGCATACGACAGCATTTCCGCCAGTGGCACCTGCGCTTTGATGATGACGTTGTGGCCGCGGCTTTCGCTGCCGGCGATCCGGCCGCGGCGGCCGCTCAGGTCACCCATCAAGTCGCCGGAGTATTGGTCGGGGGCATAGACTTCCACGTGCATGACCGGCTCAAGTAGAGCAGGCCGCGCCTGCTTCATCGCTTCCTTGAAAGCCAGCGAGCCCGCAATTTTGAAGGCCATGTCCGAAGAATCGACATCGTGATACTTGCCATCGTACAGGATAGCGCGGAAGTCCACGACCGGAAATCCCGCCAGGAATCCGCGGGCAGCGGCATCGCGGATGCCCTTCTCCACCGAAGGAATCCAGTTTTTCGGGATGGCGCCGCCGAAAACATCGTCGACGAACTCCACGCCCTTGCCGCGCTCGACCGGCTCCATCTTGATGCGGCAAACACCGAATTGGCCGTGCCCACCGGATTGCTTTTTGTGCTTGCCTTCGACGTCGGCTTTGCCGCGAATGGTTTCGCGGTAGGGGACTTTGGGCGGCTTCAAAGTGAGATCAACGTGATAACGCTTGTGGAGCTTGGCCACGACGACTTCAATATGTTGCTGGCCGGAGCCGGCCAGCAGAAATTCCTTGGTTTGCGCGTCGCGTGAAAAACGGAGCGCGGGATCTTCTTCCAGGATCTTATGAATCGACACGCCGATCTTGTCTTCATCGGCGCGCGTCTTCGGCTCGATGGCAAAGGTGATGGACGGCTCGGGGAGCTGGGCGGGTGAGTAATAGATGGGCCCAGTTTTGTCGCCAAGAGTTTCTCCGGTAGTGGTTTCCTTCAGTTTGGCGATGGCACCGATGTCTCCGGCGTGAAGCTCGCCGACCTCGGTGAGCTGCTTGCCCTGAACAAATTGGATGTGCTGAAAGCGTTCTTGAACGTTGCGATTGTAATTGGTGAGCGTGGCGTCATTTTTCAAGACTCCGCTCTTTACCTTGAAGTAGTTGATACGGCCAGCGAAAGGATCAGCAAGTGTTTTGAACACAAACAGGGAAAGCGGCTGGCTGTCGTCGTACTTACGCTCAACGCGGTTGCCCTTGCCACCCGGCTCTTGATAGCCCACCTGGGCGTGCTCATCGGGATGGGGGAAGGCGTCGGCGAGGAAAGTGAGCAGGCTGGCGGTGCCAATGTTGTGGAGCGCGGAAGTCATCAGGACGGGAAAGATTTTCTCGGCCACGATGGCTTTGCGCACCGCGGGGATGAGGTCGTGGATGGGAATGGTGCCTTCCCGGAAAAACTCTTCCATCATTTCGTCGTCGCCTTCGGCGATCATTTCAACCAGTTTTTCGTGGGCTTCCTTCGCGTCGCTGGCAAGGGCGGCGGGAATCTCTTCGATGGAGGGTTTGCCGTCACCATCGGGATTGTAAATGTGCGCCTTCATGGCCACCAGGTCGATGACGCCACGGAAGCCTCTTTCCGTGCCGATCGGCAACTGCAGCGCGACGACGTTGCGGCCGAAAACTTGCTCGAGAGACTCCATCGAGCGCTCAAAGCTAGAGAGCTCGCGGTCCATCCAGGTCAGAACGAAGGCGCGGGGAATGTCGTACTCCGTGCAATAGTCCCAAACCTTTTCCGTGGTGACCTGAGAGCCCACGTGGGCGTCAACGGTGATAAGCGCGGCATCAGCGGCGATCAAAGAGGCCTTGGCTTCGGTGATGAACGTGGAATAGCCGGGGAGATCGATGAAATTAATTTTGACTTTCTCGGAAGAACCGGAAGGCCCAGTCGGGGTGGCGGGCCATTCGGCATGGGCAAGACCGGTTTGAATGGAGATTTTTCTGCCGATTTCTTCTTCGTCCCAGTCGGTGACCGTGCTGCCGTCCGCAACTTTTCCCCAGCGCGGCATCATGCCGGCAGTGAAGAGTAACGACGACACCAGTTGCGTTTTCCCGGTGCCGCCGTGGCCGACAATGCCCACGTTGCGAATGTCCCTGGTGAGATAGCTCTTCATACAAACCTCCACGAGGCGAGGTCCGCGCGGGAGGAATCGGGCGCGGGCCTGCGCCGGGCACAAGTTGGAACTCCAGAGAGGAGAACGGGGCCTCCCTGCCGGGGTCCCGGTGCGGGGCCGAAGGTCTAAACAAATGATCCCTGGTCCGTTCTCCTGGCGGGCGGATGCTAGCACACCGGAAAGAATGGAGCAATCCAAGGCGGATGGAAAAGGTACAGAACTAGATAAAGTAGACCTCCTACTAGAAAAAAATTCAAGGTCTAGTACCTGATTGGGGATGCTGGGATTTCATCGCCGGCGCTTACGTGTTGACAGGACGAGATTTAGACAGGAGCGAATATGCCGTCGAAGCGGTCAGCCCCTTGCGCATGGAAAACGGGGATTGACCTGTCCGTTTCAGGCGGTCCAGCGACAGCCGACGCCGGCTCAGCCGCCAGCTGGCGCAGAAGGTTGCATCAAATTCGTCCCATCTTCGCGAGAAGAATGAGGCCCCGGAGGATCGCTATGGAAGAGTACCGAGAAAGAACGGAAAGAGAAGAGCCGGAAAAACCATCAAGCCCCAACGGCGGCGCCTGGCTTATGCTTGCTGCGGGAACGTCGATCGTAGCCACCTGCCTGGCGATTGGCTACGGTTATCACCAGCAAGCGCTGGTTGGCCAAATGAATGGACAGCACGAACAGATGAGCGCCACGGTGGCCCAGCTGCACGGGCAAATCGAGACGCTGACGGGAAAGCTGAATGAGCTGTCTGCCGCGCAGCAGGCTGCCACGGCACAAGCGAACTCGCCTGCGGCCAAGCGAACAGCGGGCACGCGCAGCTCGGTGGAGAGCAAGCGGCTGAAAGAGCTTCAGGGCCGCATGGAGGAACAGCAAAAGCAGTTGAAGGACACGCAAGACGCGGTCGCCAAGACGCGGTCGGACCTGGAAGGAAACTTGAGCGCCACCCGGGACGATTTAAACGGATCCATCGCCAGGACGCACGAGGAACTTGTGGCCTTGCAGAGACGCGGGGAGCGCGACTATGTCGAGTTCAAGCTGCCAAAATCGAAACAGTTTCAGCGCTACGGGCCGCTGATGCTTTCACTGCGGAAAGCGGACACCAAGCACAAGAGCTTCGATCTGGCAATGATCGTTGACGACAATGAACTCAGCAAGAAGAAAGTAAATCTCTACGAACCCATCTGGATCCACCGGACCGACGATGCGCAGCCCGTGCAGGTGGTCATCAACAAAATTGACAGAGATCACGTGCAAGGATATGTGAGCGCTCCGAAATATGGGAATTCGGAGCTCACTCCAAGCTTGACGCCGGCTTCCCAGAAAATATCGGCGGAAAGCCCCACCGCGGGGGGACCTCCGACCAATCCCGAGGAGCCTTTGCAGCCGTAAACCCGTAGTAAGAAGAGCCAACCTATAACTGGCAGGGCGCTCCGTGAGGGGGCGCTCTGCCGCATTTCTGAGGATGGTTCTGGAGGCCGGAATCATCACGGCGTTGAAGTGTGCGTGGACCTTGGCGCACCGGGAAGAGAAGCGCAGCGGGGCGAGGAAGACGCCGGTGAGGATTTCTTCGACGAGAGGTGTGCGCGATTCCGGCAAAAAGATGGAAGAGGGAGACGGGCACCCACAGCAGCAGAGGCCGAAGCGGGGAAGGAAAGAATCCCCCGTTGGCGGTCTAGAAACGCCGGCCCGCGAATTAGTTAGTTAGCGTCCGGGCTTCTTCTCGTAGCCGTCGCAGGAGAGCACCGGGAGGCGGGGATACTTCGGAAAGCGGGGATCGGTGAGGGATAGTTGGCAGAGAAAAAAGACGGAACCGTGGGCGGATCGGACGCGGCGGGAATGCCGGCAATCGCCACAGAGGCCAGCACTCCGGGAGTCCTGCGTCTGTTGCTGCGCAGCATGCATGAAAGTAAGGATAGCGCAGTGGGTGGGCGCGGTGATTGTTAGAATGAAATGCAGTTCGGACGCGGCGACAAGGATTAGCACATGCGAATGGCAGTGCGGATGGCACTGGCGGGTTTGGGCCTGCTGGCTACTGGAGTGAACGTGCGCGGCCAAACACCGGGTACGCCACCGGCCGCTTCACCGAACCCGCAAAAAGATCAAGACGCGAATGAAATCACCGCCGTGCCGAACCGTCCTACCTTTGCGTCGACGGCGGAGATGGTGCAGTTCGGAGTATTCGAGATCGAATACGGGTTGGAGGCCGCCAAGGGGCACCAGAACATAAACGGGCTCCTGAAGTGGGGGGCGGTCAAGAACCTCGAGCTATGGTTTCTCCACAATCCCATCGAGCGGGATGCCGGCACCGCGGGGCTGGGGGACTCCGGAGCGGGCTTCAAGTACAAACTATTTCCGCAGATGAAGGCGCGCCCCACCGCGGCGATTCTCTACCTGGCGACACTGCCAACAGCCCGGCCCGAGCTCGGCGCCGGAGCGATGGCCCACCTGGTGCAATTCCTGGTCAGCAAGGATCTTGGCAAGCATCACTTTGACGTCAACCTCGGAATGCAGTTTGTGGGCCGACCCCAGTTGACCGGATTTGACCGCCGATATTTCACGGCGCTCTCTTATTCCCGGCCCCTGAAGGGGAGATGGGGGTACACCGGGGAGATTGCCGGATTCAGCCGGCAGAACGCGGTGACGCCGGCAACCATGACGCTGCTGAACGGCGCGACGTACAACCTATCGCCCCGATTGGTGCTCGACGGCGGAGCATACATTGCTGCGTACGAACAATTGCCGCGGTTTACGGTTTTTGCCGGTGTCACCTATTCCATCGCAAATCTATACCACCTGCATCCCACACACCGGAAGTAAGGCCGGCCGTGGGAGGAACCCACCGCAAAACCCGCGAGGACTCCGAATCCTGGCCATTCACACCGGAGGACAAACCTTCGGGCTAGCCGCCCATAGGTCTCTTGGACGCGAGGAATGTATACCATGCCGGTGAGCACTTACCCCGCCCTCAACGCCGGGGCTATGGCGCTCACCATGGGGTCAACTGGCTAAGAACAGAAAAGTATCGCTCCGCGTAGGACGGCTAGTTGGAGAGTGGAGGACTGGCCGGCGCTGGCGGGGCGGGTGACGGTGGGATGGCTGGGGCCTTCGGTAAAGAGGGTTTGGTGAAGCGAGCATCATCGATTTGCGGATCAATCTCGATTTTTTCGGCCGTGAGAGTCTGCTTGATGTCCGTGCCCGGACTGCCCTGGTCAATCCTGAAAGGATACTTCAGACCTTGGACCTCGTGGAAGTCGGAGGAGAAAGACTCCCAGGGGAGGTCCTGGCCTCCGGTCTTGCGGATGCCTTCCCACTTCAAAAGTAAGAAAGAGGAGGCATCAAAAAAGTAAAAACGGATATCCCCATTCTTGTTCGTGAGTTTCAGGCGATAGACCGGCTTGTCGTCCAGGATTTCTTTGCCGGCCAGTTCAATCTGGTTGCCTTTGGTCTGGTAGTCCACGAGCGGACCGTCAAAGTCGGATTCATCGGAGATGTTCTTGAGGTCTTCGGCGGATAGCGGCTGAACGTCATTGCTTCCCGCGAAAGGATTGATCATCCAGCCGGAAGACTTACCATCGTAAACGCGGATAATTGTTTGGCCTTCGACCGAGATCTCCACGTGCATCTTCAGAGGGCGCTTGAGCTCCACCACAAAGGTTCCTTCTACGCCACGCGCGAAGGCGATGCGGCCGGTGACTCGCTCGGATTGCACGGCTTTGAGCTTGTCGACTCCCCCGCGAGCGTCGAGCGCTTTCTTGACGATTTCGTCGGCGGTCTGAGCAGCCGCGGCCATTGGCAAGAACAAAAGTAAAGTGACGGAGAGGATTCCTGTTTTCATTTGCGACTCGCGGGCCGCTTTTCAAAAACTGGGGTGGCGCCAGCTTCATCCTAGAAGCAGAAGCGCTGGGGGTCAAATGCGTTGCCAGGCCGGGCCACCCATCAGGTTTATGCGTGGCATAAACTTTGAGAAACAGTTTTTCCATAGACTCAGGTAGATTAGAGCGGCATCCCAGGACAAAGAAAAGAATAATCTTCGAGGATCGAGGAAACAGGCATATGAAATCGCCAAGCACGACCGCTGGTCTTTTTGTGATTTGTCTGGGCTTTTGCGGAAACGCGTGGTGCCAGCAAGAGCCCGCCGCAGAGGGGCGCCCGATCACACCAGCCGGTGCGCTGCTGATCGATCAAACGACGCATTTACCGGCGGTGGGAGCCATGCCCATGGCCATGCTTGGCAGCCCCGACGCTAGCGGACGCGGCGGCAAGGGCCGATATCTCCTAGTGGTGAACAGCGGTTATGGTGTGCAGTTCAGCGAGGACACCAATGAAGCCCAGCAGTCCATTGCGGTCATTGACCTCAGCGCAAGTCCCGAGCCGGTGGTGATCCAGAACGTATATTTTCCCACGCCGCAAAGCGCGAATGTGGGACTGGCTTTTTCGCCCACGGCGCGGACCGGCGGAAGTTATGAGATGTACGTTTCCGGCGGATTCCAAAACAAAGTGTGGATTTTTCGTTTTGATCCGCAGGCCGCGGCGCCGATCGGGCCGGGCTCGCCGGGACCGGATACGAAAGTAACGGCGCCTTTCCTGGAGATCAGCAATCCGGGTGAAAAGTCGCCAGCGGATTACAACAAAGGGAAAGCGGCACTCTATCCGGCGGGACTGGCCATCACGCCGGACGGCACGACGCTGGTCGTTGCCAATAACCTGGGAGATAGCGTGACGATTGTGCGCGGACTCAGCGGGGCACGGCGCATGGAGAGAGTGGACCTGCACCATCCGGGGAAGGCCGGCGAGAACATTTATCCATATGGCGTCGTCACCATGGGAAGCGGTAAGAATGCGCGAGCCTATGTTACTTGCTGGAATGACGCGTCCGTGGCAAGGATCTCGCTGGGTAGCAAGTCAGCGGTCCAAAACTACATCGGTGTTGACCGGCATCCCACGGCGATGATCATAAGTGCCGATGGAACTCGGCTTTTCGTCGCCAATTCGGATGCGGACAGCGTTTCGGTGATTGATACTTCGACGGATCAGGAAATCGAGCGAATTGACGTACGCCTCGCCGAGAATGCGCTGCCGGGAGCGAGTCCAGAGGGAATAGCGCTCTCCGCCGATGAGAAAACTCTGTACGTAGCGAATGCCCACAGCAACGCGATAGCCGTGGTGGCACTCTCCCCCAAGGCCCGCCCCGGGCATGCGGCCGGGAAAATGAAGGAAGACGCGAAATCAAAGATCCTCGGGTTTATTCCGACGGGTCAGTATCCCTCCGCAGTTGCCGTGGCAGACGGCAAACTCTTCGTCGGAAATGGGAAAGGCACGGGATTCGAACCATCCTCCATGCGGGTCAGCAACAGCGGGTTCACGCCGAATCCACCGAACGCAAAGTTTCCTCCCCAGGAGGAAAAAAACCGACAGGGTGGGCAATACAGCGGCTCGATCGTTTCCGGAAACATCAGCATGGTTTCTCTGCCAGAGGAACCGGCGCTGGCACGCTACACGCAGCAGACCATGCAGAATGACGGCCTCTTGGATTTTGCTCCGCCCAAGCTTTTTGCGGGCCAGAGCCCGATCAAACACGTCATCTACATTATCAAGGAGAATCGCACCTATGATCAGGTGTTTGGGGACGTGAAAACATCGGGCGATGGGCACGTTGCGGACGGGGAACCCGATATTGCGATTTTCGGGAACAGCGACGCCGCGAGACGGCCTCCTGGCACGCAGCAGGCGGTGACTCCCAATCATCATGCGCTGGCGCAGCGCTTCGGTTTGTTTGACAGATTTTTTGTGAATTCCGAGGCCAGCCCGGATGGCCATAACTGGGCGACGGCAGCCTTCTCGACCGATTATGTGGATAAGGGGTTCCGTTGGGAGTATTCCAACCGCGGACGCACTTACGACTGGGAAGGATATAACCGGCTGCCTGATTACGAGCCGCCAGGCGACTTGCAGCTAGGCAAGTTCAAGGGCGATGTGCTGGCGGCACTGGCAGACTTGCTGGAAAAACATCTGCCCTACCGTCAAGGATTCACGGACTTGGCGGAGCCGAAAAGTCTGTATCTGTGGGACGCGGCTGCGCGGGCCGGTTTGACCTACCGGAATTACGGCGAATTTGTAACCGTGATTTCGACGAAAGACGTCGAAGCCGCCGGGCAAAAAAAACACAAGAACTATCCCGACATTTCGCAGGCCCAGCGCGCCCTACCCCATAAAGAGACACTGACGAATCATCACAGCCCGAGCTTCCGAAGCTTTGACGTGACGGCGCCGGACAGCATGACCGTGGACTGCTACAAATCCGCATTGGATCCGTCGGGCTCTTTTGATCCGGCAGTTACACGGGACAACTCCAATGCGAATTGCCGAGGAAATTCGAGATTCGGAGAATGGCTCGCGGAATTTCGCGTCTTTGTCGCGGAGCGCGAGGCAGGCCATGAGGACTCCATGCCGGCGCTCAACGTACTGCGATTCCCCAACGATCATACCACCGGACTGAAGACCGGATTTCCGACACCGCAATTCATGGTCGCGGACAACGACTACGCGGTGGGGCGGCTCGTGGAAGCGGTCTCGGCGAGCGCGTATTGGAAAGATACGGCGATCTTCATCGTGGAAGATGACGCCCAGTCCGGCCCGGACCACGTCGATTCGCACCGCTCGGTGGGGCTGGCCATCAGCGCTTACAATCGCCCGGGTGCGCTGATCCACAAATTTCACAATACGGTGAGCATGATTCGCACGATGGAAATGCTGCTGGGGATTCCGCCGATGAACCAACTCGATGCTTCGGCCGTGCCGATGGACATTTTCCAGGAAACGCCGGATTTGACACCGTACAAAGCTCTTTTGCCGACGATTGCCGCGGACAACCTGATCACTCAGAAACCCAAGGACAAAGCCACTGCCGAGTGGATGAAAAAATCGAACCGCCAGAATTTCGTCCATGCGGACATGGCGGACCCGAAAGTGTTGAATGCGGTCATCTGGTTCGCATGCAAAGGAAACGGATCAGCGGTTCCCCAAACGGCGCAATCGCCGGCGTATCAAGCCATGCGGCTCGGAATCGCCAAAGTGGATGAGCACGAAAGCGTCTCCCAGAAAGACGATGACTGAAGAAAGGAAGACTTGACCTTCTCCCCGGCCTAAAGTCAGTAGGGAACGAGGGGATTCCCAGGTTCCGGCACACCGATCAGCGGAAGAGCAGCGCCGTAAATTCCGTCAAGTTGCGCCGCCAGACCATCCAGGTGTGCGCGCCGGGAGTCTCGATGTCCAGGTGCTTCATATTCTTGGAAGCCAGCCAGCCGCGGAACTTGCGGTTGATGTCGATCAAACGGTCATCCGTTCCGCAGGCAATCCAAAGCAAGCGAAGTCGCTCGCTGGCCCGGGAGTCCAGCGCGGGGAATTCTTTGTCAAAGTCTTCGGTTAGGCCGCCGGAGCTGAAAGCGCCCACCCAGCCAAACTTGTCCAGGGTATTCAAGCCCGTCAGTAGGGATTCGGATCCCCCCATGGAAAGCCCCGCGATGGCGCGGGAGTTGCGTTCCTTTGTCACCAGATACGCGGATTCCACGCGAGGGATCACTTCAGCGAGCAAAGCCTCGCGGAATTTATCAAAGTTGCGATCGGTGATGGCGCGATCGCGCCACACTCCCGAGTTGGGAAGAAGAACCTCCGGCGCCCCGTAACCGAGGGGCATCGCCACGATCATGGGATTGGCTTTGCCTTGTGCAATCAGATTGTCCAAGATCAC
Organism: Acidobacteriota bacterium; assembly: GCA_003225295.1. Lineage (GTDB taxonomy): Bacteria > Acidobacteriota > Terriglobia > Acidiferrales > UBA7541 > Acidiferrum. The sequence continues at coordinate 38,397 of QHYZ01000059.1, forward strand.
GTTGGCACGGCCCACGGCTGTCCAGGCGCTCGCGTCGTCGCTGAATCCGTGCAGCAGATAGAGTACCGGGTAGGTTTGCTTCCCGCGCGGGTCGTAGCCGGGCGGCGTGTAAACGAAGAAGTCCCGATCGTCCCCCACAACGCCTGACTTGTAGAAATGATGATGAATCTCGCCATGCGGCACGGCGCCAATCTCCCAGGAAAGTGATGCCGGTCCGGGCACGTGCAACTCACTCGCTCGATAAAGGAAGTTAGGCTTTACCGCGTGATTCGAAGGATCGAACAAGCCCACGCCATCGGCGATGATCGTGTATCCGTAATAGTCCGGAGCGAGCGCCTCGGTGGTCACGCTCCAAACGCCCTGATCGTCTTTCTGCATCGGGAAAGGCTTGGACGCACCCTCGAGCGAAACGGCAACTTCTTTGACGTTGGGACCTCGAAAGTGGAACGTGACGCGACGATCGGAATGGACCTCGGGAGAGATCAGCGGCGGCGGCGTTTGCGCTGGAACGGCAGCGGCCAGGAGCAGGATGGCGAGCACCAAGAATGTTCGTTTCATGATTCCTCTCGTTTCCCATAGATGTAGCGCGCTCTCATCCGCGCCTCGATTTCCAAACGCCTGCGCTTGGGGATAATACAACGGGGCCGGCTCCCTTTGTACGACTGCAACGGTGCGGAGGCGAATGGCTGGTGAGGAAATCCACGTCCAGTACTCAGCAACCGTCTCGTCGAACGGGAACACCGCCGCGTCTCTTGTCAGCCGCGAATTTGAAAATCTGGGGTAACACTTCTCAGACGCTTTTCGGGTGTGGAGTCTTTGGCGCTGCTGGCAGAGCTGCCGCTAGCGCTTGGAATCCACTGCCAATAACCGCAGACACGCCTGTCCTGTTCCGAGCCTCAGGCGGGATGCTGGTAGAGGCCGATCACGTTTCCTCCCGGATCGCGGAACCTCGCCGTGGTCTCAGGCGCGTCCGCGCCGATCGGCTGCACGATCTCGCCTCCATGGGCTAGCACCGTGTCAATGGTCGCGGCCACGCTGTCCACCATGATGTAAAACAGGAGGCCGGGGTTTCCAGCGGCCGGGCGCCCAAGCACCCAAGTGCCGCTCACTCCGTTGACGGTATCGTCAAAGGAAGTACTGCCATCTCCGCGCTTCCGGATGTTCCAGCCGAAGACGCCCTTGTAGAAGTCGGCCGAGCGCACAATGTCGGTGGCAGGCATCTCGAGGTAACAGATTTTCCCGTTCGCAAGCGTGGGAGGCATCAGCATTCCTTTCAGGGCGCCGCCATTCTTCTTGCTTGGCATGCGTACCGATGTGAGAACAGCTGCTGGGCACGGGTGGCCCGAACGTATGCCGTGGGAACATAAAGGCGTTCCACGACTCCGCCAGCGTCGAACATGACTTCGCTGGTCACCAGTTGATTTCCCCGTGCTCTTCGTTTTGTCGGACTAGTTTGACGCCGATCGCGGTGCAGCAATCCACCGTGGCGAACATCCGGAACCTGAATCATCTGAACGACGGTCAGTGACATGACTCACCCGCTGCCGCACGGTGACGTGCGCGGAAATTGCGCTGCTCAGTCTAGCACGCCTCCCTCTTGACGCATCCTCCCCCTCGTGACGACTCGTGACGACTCGTGAACGAGGGGGATTCCCAGGTTGGGCACACGGTGGCCGCCGCACGCGCGGCAGCAAACTTTTTCCCCGACTATCCGCCCACCAAAGTGGCCAAGAAAGAAGATTAGACAGCGGTGAGGAAGGCGCCGTCGGGGGCGACCAGGCCGTGGGCCATGCGCGGGGTGTTGAAGGCCAAGCCCGGGTTGCCATGGCGGTCGAGGAGGATGAGGCCGCCGGTCGAGTGGGTGCGTTTGGCGAGAAGATGGACGGCTTCGCGGGCGACGAGGTCGGCGGTGGAGGCTTCGCAGGAAATGTTGGGTGGCGTGTCCACGCAGGTGGCGGGGCGACGGAGAAGATCGACGGCTGATTTGGCCAAGACGACCTTCATGATGGCTTCGCCATAGCCAGTGCAGGAGACCCCCCCGGCTTCGGAGTCAGCGTAGCAGCCGCAGCCGATGAGTGGCGAATCGCCGACACGGCCGGGAAGTTTGCAGCAGGTGCCGCCGGTGGAAGTGGCGGCCCATAAATTACCGTCTCGATCGATGGCCACCGCGCCGACGGTTCCCTGTTCGTGGCCGCGGTGATGGGCGGCCGCGTGTTTGTCTTCCTTGCACTTCAGCCAGGCTTCGCGCTCGGCTTCGCTGACCATTTCCTCCGGCTGGCAGAGGGGGATTCCCTGATCTTTGGCGAAGCGCTCCGCGCCTTCCGCGACGAGCATCATGTGCGGGCAATTTTCGAGAATCTTACGTGCCACCCGAATGGGATTTTTGACGCGTTGCAAAGTCGCGGCGGCTCCGGCGCGAAGCGTTGCGCCGTTCATGACCATGGCGTCGCATTCGACGCGGCCGTCAAGATTGAGGTGCGAGCCGTAACCTGCGTCGAAGACCGGGTCGTCTTCGAGGGCCACGATGGCGGCTTCGATGGCGTCTAGAGCGGAGCCGCCGCGGGAGAGGATGGACCAACCCGCAGCAAGAGCGCGGTGGCAGCCGGATTTGCAGGCCTCTAAGGCTTCGTCAGGAATGTCCCACGCGCCGCCATGAACAATGAGGGCCGGTTTCATGAACAAAGAATCGCAGAGAAAATGGAAAATGGAAAATGGAAATTCCAAAAGCAAGACTCGAAATATGAAACTGGCAAATGGCCGCGAAAAAACAGACTTAACCGAGAGACGCGGAGTTCGCGGGGAAGAAAAATCTTCACACGAAGAAATCGAGAACGAAGAGAAGGAGGCCGATCAAAAGAAGCACCGGGCCGCCATTGATGGAACTGCGCGGAAGGCGGCTCAGTGAGTGGAAAAAGGAAGCCGGGATGGCCTTGAAGCGGGATTCCTCGCGGATGCTGTAGAACGGACCCACGGGGGTATAGCGCGAGAAGTTGCGGCGGAACACGGAAATCTCGTCCTGAACCCAGACGGAGAACTCGCCACGGTTGCGCCACACCAATGCGGCACCCGCCAGGAATAAGAGATAGCCGGCAACGGCCAGGAGCCCGAGCGTCGGGCCTTCTCCCCAGTTCATAAGTCCTCACAGGCGGCCCACACGATCTGTTGAATAGGACGCCCGAAACAGCCAGATGGTTACTCGCCGTCGTGGATGGTGGCGAGGCGCACGACTTCAAACTCCTTCTTGCCCGCGGGTGTGGCAACTTCGATTTCGTCGCCCACCTTGCGGTTGAGCAGCGCCTTGCCGATGGGCGAGGTGGTGGAGATGAGGCCCTTCTCGGCGTCGGCTTCCTCGCTGCTCACCAGCGTGTATTCGATTTTCGCGTCGCGCTGCACGTCCAGTACGACTATGCGTGAGCCATACCCGGAGCGGTCTTTGGGGATATTGCTGAGGTTCAGCATGCTGAGATCGCCCATGCGCTTCTTGAGATGGGTGATCTTGAGGTTGACGTAGCCCTGGCGCTCCTTGGCGTACTTATACTCGGCGTTCTCGGACAGGTCGCCGTGGGCGCGGGCCACAGCGATTTCCTTGGGAAGCTCGACGCTGAGCTCGTGCGAGAGCTGATCAATTTCGTCTTGCAGCTTTTTCTTAATCTTGGCTAGTGGGTCGGACATGGTAGTGGTTTGTCAGTTCATTTAAAAAAAAGTCTGCGGAGTCCGGGACCAACGGCTGGTCTCCCAGACCCCGCTAAGGAAACATTATAGATGCGGGAGAATTGAACTCACAAGGGGAAGCGCGCCATGAGCGGGAATATCTTTTTCCTGGCGTTTCGCAGACCGCGACGCACACTTTAGCAGGGTCCGCCGGCTAGCGGACCTTGACTTCCAGGCTCTGGGTGCGCGTGTGGCCGGCCGCGTCGGCAATGGTCAGCGTGTAGGTAGTTGATTTAGCGGGAGTTACATCAACACAGCGAGAGTACGAGGGCCACACGGGATGGGGCTGCGGTTCGAGCTTGACGGCCTTGGCGTTGGCTACGCCGTAGCACAACTGTACACTTTCACCGCGGCGAATGGCTCCGGGAGAGGCGTAGAAGCTTTGGATGGCCAGCTCCTGTCCACCAAATTGCTCTAGGGCGACACGATCCTGCTGCTGCTGCTTCTGGAGGCTTACTTCTTTAGCGTGTCTGTCCAGGTCACGGTTTTCCTGCCAGCGGGAGAAAAGGATCCAGCCCACGACGAGCGTGCCGATGGCCAGTGCGGCCCTGGAATAAAGGAAGGGATTCTTAAAGACGGATTTGGTTTGGCGACCTGGCAGAGCCAGCATGCCGGCACCCCATCGTAACCTGAGCTTCGACATTGAAAATAGCGCGGAATGGCGTGCCAAGGAAGGAAAGATGAAGCGAGCCTCAGGACTCAATGCTGGACGGCGTGGGCCAGTTCCCGCCAGGTGATGAGCTTGATGTCTTGTTCCTGGAGCAACTGCCGGAATGCGGGGCTGGTGAAAAAATCGAAATCGCGCTGGCGCCAGGCGGCGCCCCAGGTGTCACGCTCGCGCGTGGCGGCTTTCATTTCGTCATCGGCGAAGGCCAGGTGGATGACGAATTCGGTGACGCCAGGTTGAAGATTCTTGAGGGCGGTCTTGTAGAAATCGGCCCATTTCTCCGGCGCAACGGCGGGATCGATGGTAACGGTGTGCTCCAGGACGATGTCAGCGGCAGTCAGGCCGGATTCCAGATAGGGACGGTCCGCGAACCAGTCCCGCGCGACGAAAACCGGCAAATTGTACTGGTGAGCGACGCGCAGAAGAACCTCGAATAGATCTTTGCCATTTTCGAAGAGACGATATTGGTGGGAATCGAGATGCGTGGGCCGGACGCCCATGGCGTAAGCGCGGTCAATTTGCGCGTGAAGCTCCAAGTCCACCTCTTTCGGATTGATCCTTTTCGCGGCCGTCCAGTCGTGATGGAAATAACCGTTCTCGTCGACCAGGCTTGGAACCATGTCTTTGGATACGACAGGACCCCAGCGGTAGTAAACCCGCTCGCTCGTCAATGTAAGGTGCAGGCCGAAATCGACATGCGCATGAGATTTGGCGTAATCGGCAATCTCCGGAAACCACGGGCAGGGCACCATAATGCTGGCGGAGTTGACCAGACCGGTGTCCAGAGCTGTGATGGTCGCCGCGTTCACGGAATGAGTCACGCCGACGTCGTCGGCATGTACGATCAGGAGTTTTGCATCAGGAGCGAAGCCCAGCTTTTCTGCCAGAGACTTGCCGTTGATTTGCGCATGCGCTTCGAGGAGAGCGCCGACAAGAAGAACAAAGAGCCAGGCGGAGACACGCTTTCGATTCATTGGTTGGACCTTTCCTGCGCTTGCACTCGATTGGGAGTTGGTGCTTAGCCCTCAATCGTCCAAGGTGGCGCTGGATGTGATCGTGAATCTTGTCGGCAAGCCCTTTGTTGGCCGTTGACCGGGCGCGTCGACCGGTTGACCGGCGCCGATCCAAACCTCGACGGCGCCGGGAACGATGCGGCGAACTCCAGCCTCATCCACGATGCTCAAATCACGGTCGCGCAGCGGAAAATCCACGGTTTCGGAAGCAGCGGCGTCGAGATGGATGCGCCGAAATCCAGCGAGCGCGCGAATCGGAGCGCCATCGACGCCGGGATGCGCAAGATAAAGCTGCACCACTTCATCCCCGGGGAAGGAACTGGTGTTCGTGACCCCCACGGAGACGGTGACGGTGCCGTCGGCGGCCACCTGGGCCGGGCTTACTTTCGCGTCCGAATAGCTGAAGGACGAGAAACTCAAACCATACCCGAAAGGATAGAGCGGCGGCTCGGTGAAATAGCGGTAAGTCCTGCCGGCCATAGAGTAGTTGCCAAACGGCGGGAGCTGCACGACGGATTGATAAAAAGTTACCGGCAACCTTCCGGCAGGATTGTATTCGCCGGAAAGGACATCGGCTACGGCGGTGCCACCTTCCTCGCCCGGATACCAGGCTTGCAGGATAGCGGCGGCGTGTTGCTGCGCCCAATTCACGGCCAGGGCGCTTCCGCTCGTGAGCACCACGATGAGAGGCTTCCCGGTGGCAGCAACAGACTCCAGAAGTTCTTGCTGAGGCCGGGGAAGGTTGAGGTCCAGACGATCGCCTCCGAAAAAGCCAGGATCGCTTGAATCGCTTTCCTCTCCCTCAAACTGCGGAGTGATGCCCACCACGGCGATCACCACATCCGCCTTGCGGGCGGCGTTCACGGCTTCTTGAGACAGATTCGGGGGCAACCAGAGAAGCCGTGCGGTGGCCTCCCACCAGGTGTGGAAGTACTCCATGCGGATCGGGTAAGGGTGGCCCGCCTGCAGGTGAACAAGTGTGGTCATCGTGCGAGCGCCGTGGGGCCCAGAATCATCCACAAACTTTTTTCCATCCAGGTAAATGCGATAGCCACCGTCGGTACTCCCGCCCAAGCGGTAGTCACCGTCTACGGGCGGGACCAATTCGCCCGTCCAGCGCACGGAATAATTCCCCGCCGGAACACCGGGCCCCGGCGAGACATTGTTCCACTCGAAATCCACGTTGGCATCCGTGCGCTTCAGAACCGCACTACCTGAAAGGTTGACGTTGGCAAAGTATTCCCCGTTTAAACCAGGTGGGGAGTTCCTGCCGCCGGTGCGAAGGTACTCGGAGGGAAGGATAACCGCGCTTGTTTCGGTTACCGGAGATCCTAATGCCGTAAGAATCTTCGCGTTGCGAAACCGCCTTCGAAGGCCTTCGAGAATCGTGGTGTAGCTTGATGGGTTGCCGTTGTAGTTGCCCAGGAGGACAGGCAGTGAATCGGCATTCGGGCCGATGACCGCAATCGTTTTCACCGAAGATTTCAGAGGCAGCGTGTTACGTTCGTTTTTCAACAGGACCATCGATTTGTGAGCGGCTTCGAGGGCCAGCTGGCGGTGGGCAGGGGTGTCGTTATCGGCGATGGATAGTTTCGACCAAGGCACGCGCTCCGGCGGGTCGAACATGCCGAGCCGGAACCTTGCTTCGAACAGGCGCTTCACGGCGCGATCGATATCCTCGTTGGCCAGCAGGCGATTCCGAACGGCGAACGGCAACGCAGCGAATTCGGGGCCGCAGCTCAAGTCCGTCCCGGCCTTCACCGCGAGGGCTGCGGCCTGTTCGAGGGTGAGCACGAAACCGTGGCCTTGATGGAGGTCACTGATGGCCCAGCAATCCGAGACGACATAGCCGCGGAAGCCCCATTTATTGCGCAGCGTGTCAAAGAGAAAGTGATTTGCGCACGCCGGTTCGCCGCGCACGGAATTGTACGCGCACATAACCGAATCGGCCCGGCCCTCCAAGATCGTGGCGCGAAACGCAGGAGTGTAGGTGTCCGCCAGATCGTGCGGAGATACCGGCACGTTAAAGCGATGCCGCAGAACTTCTGGACCGCTGTGGACGGCATAGTGCTTGGACGTCGAGACCGTTTTCAAGTAGCTCGGGTCGTCGCCTTGCAGGCCGGTAACGAATGCTACGCCGATGCGGCTGGTGAGGTAGGGATCTTCGCCATAGGTTTCCTGGCCGCGTCCCCAGCGCGGGTCGCGAAAGATATTGATATTGGGCGACCAAAAGGTGAGGCCGTAGTAGCGTCCGGTGTTTCCATGTTGGATTGCATCATTGTATTTGGCGCGTGCTTCGGTGGAGATCACATCGGCGACGCGATGGATCAGATCGGTATCCCAGGTGGCGGCGAGACCGATGGCTTGGGGGAAAACGGTTGCATTTCCGGAGCGCGCGACGCCGTGCAAACCCTCGTTCCACCAGTTGTAGGCGGGGATGCCCAGGCGCGGAATCGCTGGCGCGACGTCCTGCATCTGCGAAACCTTTTCTTCAAGAGTCATGCGCGAGACCAGATCGTTTACACGTTCTTGGGTGGGCAGGCTGGCGTCCAGATAAGGAGCGCGCGCCACCTCGTTCACGGCAGAAGCGGTCCGAATTTGTGCCGCGGCGGGCCATCGACTCAATAGCAATGGCAGAGCCACGAGGCTATATCGCAGAAGCTGCTTGGACATGCGTGAGATTCTCTAACAAGCGGCGGGTTCCGTCCAGATCAAGCTGGCCGGCAGACAGGTCAGAGGCGGTAATACGAGCACTTCGAGAAGGACAAGAACGCCGACAGCCGTCGGCCGCATTGGTACTCGGTATGGCCGCGCTACAGATGGCTAACAAGATCTTACCATTCCTGAGGTCATTACTCACAGGCGGCGGACGGTCCCTCGGATCACGAACTCCGTGGGCAGGATTCGATGGCTGAAGGTCATTCGCGGATGATGCAGCCGCTCGAGCAACATCTTCATACAGGCTTCGCCGATCTCTTCCTTGTGGACCCGCACGGTCGAAAGCGGCGGGTCCATCAGAACAGCCTCCTCACGGTCGTCGAAACCCACCAGGCTGATATCGTCCGGCACTTTGATGGCGTGCCGCCGCAGGGATCGCCAAAGCCCGTAAGCGATTTCGTCGTTGCCAGCAACGGCAGCAGTGGGTCGCGGCTGCCGGGACAGGATTCGCCCGATGCTCTTTTGACCGAAATCGACGAAGCTCTGAGGACTGCGGGCCGCGATCAAGACGGCTTTTAGTTTGTTTTCGCGCATTCCTTGCCGGTAGCCTTCGAATCGCCGACGAAGCCAGGGGTAGGAGATATCTCCTCCGGCGAAGACAATCTGGCGGTGACCCTTGCCGATAAGGTAACGCGTGGCACGGAGCATACCGTTGAAGTCATCAAAGCCTACTTGATCGAATTGCTGCTCGTCGCTCATTCCCACCACGTTGTTACTGAAGGCCACGAAGGGCATATGGATGGATTCGATCTTGCGGAGCAGATTCGGATAAATGGTCCCCGCCAGAATGAGTCCGTCAATCAAGCCATGCTCCTGAAGAACGGGAGGCAGGTCGATCCTGTCAGGAGGCGTTCTCGGGGAATAATGCAGAGCGGCGAACAGCACGTGCTGTTTCAAGCCGCTGGCATAAGATTCGACGCCTTGCAGGATGCGAGCATGAAAGGGATGGAGAAAATCGCGGTTGCTCAGCAGAAAGCAGACCATTTCTGCGCGCCGCTTGAGAATCCGGCGGGCCTGGGCATTGGGGCGGAACCCCAGACGCCGGATGGTCTCGAGTACCCGCTCACGCGTTTCCCGGCTCACCTGAGAGCTGGAATTGAGCACCCGGGAAATCGTTCCAACGCCCACGGCAGCGGCCTGCGCCACTTCGCGAATGGTCGTTTTTCTTGGAACTACTTCCATGACAATGTGGTCTCTTGTCGCTTCGGCCTCTCGCCCGCTGCGGCGAGAAACCGGCCCCCTCATCCCTCCGCCAGTCTATCACACCAAAACAGCGGTGGTATTCTCAGCATGATCGCGGGATGCGCGCGCTTGTGCCAAGAAGTTGGAAAACCAATACAGCCGATTGGTTTTACGAGATTCTGACTTGACAGCGGGTTTTCGCTCGGTTAGGGTGTGGAACCAGTTCCAAGCTTCTTGGGCTCTCATTGCATTTGGTGTGAGGTTCTTTCGAATCGCGTGGGGTGTGAGGTCATGACAAAACCGTCCAGTTGGTCCTTCCTTGGGTTGTCTCAAGGGGATAAGTCCTCGGCGATAAATGCCCAACGATCTACCGGGCCCGCCGGAACCGCTCTGCTCAAGCGGTGGCATTTCAGCACCGCCGTACTGCTCGGGACCATGCTCCTTGGATATTCTGCACCGCTCATGGGGCAAGCGGTGAATGCAACTTTGCTCGGAACGGTGACGGACTCGAGCGGGGCGGCGGTCGCCAGCGTGAAGGTAACCATCACGGAAACAAACACCGGGATTAGCCGTACCTCGCAAACGAACGATAGCGGCAACTATGTATTCCCGGACCTGCCGCCGGGCACCTACACCGTCACCGCGGAACAGCCTGGATTCAAACGAGCCTCGAGAGCCGGCTTTGATGTGATCGTGAACACTACCGGGCGCGTCGACCTTGTCCTTCAGCCTGGAAGCAGCTCGGAAACCATCCTCGTGGAGGCGGAGACGCCCATTCTGCAGACCGAGCGAGCCGACACTGGGCGTAAGCTCGAAACCGTGCTAACGGAGAACGTACCGCTCGGCACCAATCGTAATTTCCAAAGTCTTCTAAACATTGTGCCCGGCACAACCCGCGCCACTTTCCAGCACTCGCAGTTCTTCAACGCCAGTAGCTCGTTGCAGACGGAAGTCAACGGCCAACTGCGCCAGGGCAACAACTACCAGATCGAGGGCATCGACGACAACGAACGCACCGGTCTTCTGCAAATCCTGGTGCCGCCGCTCGAGGCCATCCAGACAGTAGACGTTTCGACGAGCAATTACGACGCGGAGCTGGGCCGTGCCAGTGGCGCTGTCGTAAACGTTATTTTGAAGTCGGGCACCAACAACTACCACGGCGCTGCCTATGAATTTGTCAGGAGCAATTATTTCAATGCCCGCAACTATTTCGATCCCTCCGTGGGGCATCTCGCTTACAACTACTTCGGCGGCAATCTTGGCGGTCCCATCAAGAAGAATAAGCTCTTTTTCTTTGCCGACTATCTGAAAGTCTATGACCACGAGTCGAATACAAACCGAGTCACCATTCCTACCACGGGTTTGCGCTCGGGCGATTTGAACGTGGCGACTTCATCGTCCACAACGCCGACGACAATCTACAATCCCTTTAGCGGCAATCCGGACGGCACGGGCCGCCAGGCGCTGGTGGCCACGTCCGCTCCTGGCGTGGCCACGGTACCCGGTCCTAATGGGCCAGTAGACGCGTTCAATCCTGTCTGCACCAATGCCGCTGGTTGCGCCAACGTCGTTCCGACGGCCTTGATTAATCCCATCTCCGCGAGGCTCCTGGCGTTCTTACCGAACACAAATCTTCCTGGCAACACGAACAACTACTTTGCTCTGCTGGCTTTCCACAAAGACACGGATTTCGTGGATGCCAAAGTAGACGCCAACATTACCGATAAAGATCGCCTGAGCGCGCGATTCAGCTTCCAGCGTCCAGTTACTTTCCAAGCCCCCATATTCGGTTTAGCAGGCGGACCAGCCCAAGGCAATTTTGAAGGGACCGGGTTTCAAAACACGTATAGCACCGGTCTCAACTACAATCGCTTTTTCTCGAATACTTTGGTTGCGGAGTTCCGCGTGGGTGCCGGGTGGTACCATAACGAGGCTCACAACACCGATTTCGGCGCGACTACTTCTGAAACCCTCGGTATTCCCGGCGTTAACCTCGATCAGATAACCAGCGGGATCGTGGGTATTACGATTAACGGGGGGTTTTCCAATCCGTTGATTGGCTTTTCGGCAAGCCTGCCCTGGATCCGGTCGGAAACCAATATTGACTTTGCCAACACCTGGACCAAGATTCTCGGCAATCATACGGTTAAGTTTGGCGCCGACTTTCGCCGGATTCGCGATGCTTTGCTCCAGGAGCAAACGTTCAGCCCGCGCGGCCTCTATACGTTCAACGATGGCCAGACGGGGCTCAAGTGCACAGCCGTGGTTGTTCCACAATGCCCGAAGGTGGGCACGTCCCCGACCAGTTTTACGAACGACTTCGCCAGCTTTCTGCTCGACGTGCCCGGTCAGGCAGGACGCGATCTGGCCACTTTCTTCCCGAACTATCGAGCCTCGCAATTCTTCGCCTTCGTGCAAGATAAGTGGCTGGTCACCTCCAAATTCTCCGCGGACATGGGAGTCCGCTGGGAGTTTTATCCGCCCGCCACACCCGCTGCCCAGGGAGGATTTTCAAATTACAATCCTGCCGACAATACGCTGGTCGTCAGCGGCATAGGAGGTAATCCGGATGACTTGGGAATCACTACGCATTACAAATACTTCGCGCCGCGCCTGGGCTTGGCTTACCGTCTAAGGGAATCGACCGTCTTCCGCGCTGGATTCGGGATCAGCTATACCCCGTTTCCCGACAATAGCTACGCTTACAATTTCCCTGTGCGGGCCAATAACTCCTTCAATCCAGCCGTGGCCAGCTATGGCCCGGCAGTGCTGCCGAGTGGACAAACGGCGACTTTTCAGAATGGTTTTCCCTCCCTTATTCTCCCGGTGGTTCCATCGAACGGGATCATTACCAACCCGACTGTAGGTTCCGCCTACTTTGTGGTCAATCAGAATTTCAAGAACCCCTATGTGGAATCGTGGAATGCGGCGATCCAGCGGTCGCTGCCTTGGCGCTTCGTTCTCGATTTAGCTTACGTGGGGAGTCACAGCGTTGACACCGTGGTCAACTACAATCTCAACGCCGCTACGGTAGTTGGCCTGGGGAACAAGGGACAGCCGGAGTTTAACTCCTTCGGGCGAACGGCAAACACGAATCTCCTTTTTGCGGGATACTCATCCAGCTACAACGCTTTGCAGGTGAAATTCGACCGGCACTTCTCGGGCGGCTTGGCGACCACCACGGCCTACACCTTCGGCAAAGGCATGGGCTTTCAAACGGGCGACGATGGCGGCCTGGCATTCTATATCAATCAACGCCGCAATTACGCCCGGAACGACTTCGATCGCACGCATACCTTGGTGCAGAGTATCGTGTACGATCTGCCGTTTGGAAAGGGCAAACGCTTGGTTTCCTCGGGAGTTGGCGCCGCAGTTCTGGGTGGCTGGCGCATCTCCAGTTTTCTCACGCTGATGACCGGTCTTCCGCTTTACTTTAACGCTAGTGGCGCCTCCCTTCTGGCGCCGGGCAACACCCAAACGCCGGATTTGGTTGCTCCCGTACAGATCCTTCACGGTATCGGCCCCGGTAATCCTTGGTTCAGCACGTCGAGCTTCGCCGCTCCGGCGGCCGCTACCTTCGGCAATGTGGGGCGGAACTATCTCAGCGGGCCCGGCTTTTTCAACCTAGATGCGGCGCTCTCTAAGTCGATCCGGTTTACGGAGCGCTACAATGTGGATCTGCGTTTGGAGGCTTTTGGGGCCACCAATACGCCGCAGTTTTTCTTCGCCTCTAACGGCGGCAACTCGGCGGGGATAACGCTGGGCAGCAATAGCTTCGGCCAGATCACCAGTGCCAGCGGCGGCCGCCAACTTCAACTGGGCGCAAAGTTCAACTTCTGATCGGGCCGGCAGTGACGTTCGGAAGGTGCCGGCTGGACGGCCCGGAGTGGCCGCTGCGCGACATTCTGACTAACGGTTCAGGCAATGTGGAATTGCTGGCAAATTAAGATCCCCACATTAAAATGGCATCGAGGAGGAGGAGCCAACATGGCGCTTCACGTTTCACGTCGTGCGTTTCTCAGTGGTCTCGGGGTGATGACCGCCGCGACTGCCCTTCCCGCAGTCCCCGGCTATGCATCTGGGAACCCGCCGCTCTATCCGCCGATGGATTTGTCTTATTTTGACACGCCGATTTCGCCCGCGCCGGCTGACATTCTCTTCGGATACGCGTCCATCACCTGGGGCGGAAACGACCGGCAGGCCATCGAAGACATTCGGTCATTGGGCTTCCGCGGAATTCAATTGCGTGCCAATGTCATCCAGGAATTTGGCGGCGCATCGGAATTGCGGGACTTGCTCGAAAAGCACCAACTGAAGATGATTGCGCTCTCCAGCGGGGGCGTGCGCATCGACCCGGCACTCCAAGCCGAAGAAATTGCCAAGCACACCGCTAATGCAAAATTTGTGCACGATGTAGGAGGGCTGTATCTGCAAGTCACCGACGAGCGTCCTAAAGACCGCGCCATCACCGCGGCGGACTATAAGCGGCTGGGACGGCTGATTTCCGAAATTGGGAAACGTACCGCCGACCTGGGGGTCTCGCTCGGATATCACAACCACATGGGCTCACTGGGAGAGCATCCCGAAGAAGTGGAGCAAATCCTCGAAGCCGCGGACCCGCGCTATGCCAAATTGGAGTTGGATGTGGCCCACTACTTCCAGGGGGGCGGCGATCCGGCCAAGGCCATTGAGAAATACAATGACCGGCTGCTGTTCTTGCATATAAAGGATGTCGAGCCGGCGCCCCCCGACTCGGCCGCCAAGCGTCCCTATCGCTTTGTCGAGCTCGGCCGGGGAAAGGTGGATCTCCCTGCCGTGTTCGAGGCACTGCGCAAGGTGAATTTCCGGGGCTGGGCGGTCGTCGAGCTAGACGTCGTGCCCGACAAGACACGCACACCCAAAGAGTCGGGAGCCATTAGCAAGAAATATCTCGAAGAAAAGCTCGGGGTAACCGTATGAATTCGCCTTTCCGAGTCGCGGTAATTAATGACGAGATCAGCCAGGACTTCGGCCACGCCTGCGAGGTGGCCTCGCGGGAATTTGGCATGGAATGGATCGAGCTGCGCGGCATGTGGAACAAGAACCTGCTCAAGCTGGACGCCAAGGAAGTCGAAGAGGCGCGGCGCATATTGGAAAAAAACAAGTTGCGTGTGACCGATATCGCTAGCCCCCTATTCAAGGTGGATTGGCCGGGCGCACCGAAGTCGAAGTACAGCCCTAAGCGCGATCAATTCAACGCAGACTTTACGTTTGAGCAGCAGGATGAAGTGCTGGAACGAAGTATCGAGCTGGCCAAGGCCTTCCACACCGATCGCGTCCGATTCTTCGATTTCTGGCGGCTCGATGATCAGGCGCGGTATCGCACGGCCATAAATGAAAAGCTGCGGAATGCGGCCGAAGCAGCAGCCAAGAAGGATGTGATTCTAGTTCTCGAGAATGAACCTGCTTGTAATACGGCGACGGCGGCGGAAGCAGCCAAGGTCCTTGGCGCAGTTCCCTCGCCCAACCTCCTGCTCAACTGGGATCCCGGAAACGCAGCCACCCAGGGTGAGAAGCCTTACCCGGATGGATATGATCTTCTGCCGAAAGCGCGAATTGGCCACTGTCATTGCAAGGACGCGGTGAAAAAGCCCGACGGCAAGACGTATGCATGGGCCGCCATGGGACAGGGCATCATCGATTGGGCCGGACAGTTTAGTGCGCTCAAACGGGACGGCTATCATTTCGCCGTGAGCCTGGAGACGCACTGGCGCGCAGCGGGCACGCCGGAAGAATCGACGCGGCAGAGTTGGGCAGGGATGAAAAAAGAGCTGCAAGAGGCGGGAGCGATTTAGGCCAGGAGGCCGAAAATGGCGGAGAACACGAGGCGTAATTTCATAAAACGGAGCGCTTTGGGTAGCGTGGCGATGCTCGTCTACCCACCTTCGCGAGTGCTCGGCGCAAATGACCGCGTGCGTGTGGGAATGATCGGTGTGGGCGGACGCGGGCAAGAATTGCTCAAACAGGTGCTGGGAGTTGCCAGCGCTCAACTCGTCGCCATTGCCGACGTTTACACGGGAAGCCGCGAGGCAGCCAAACAGATGGCGCCCGGCATTCAGACCCTTGATGATCACCGCCGTCTGCTGGATATGAAGGATATTGACGCCGTCATTGTAGCCAGCCCGCTGCACATCCACTGCCGGCATTTTGTGGATACGCTGGCGGCCGGCAAAGACCTTTACTCGGAAAAAACTATGACTTGGTCCATTCCGGAAGCGGAGCAATGCCTGGCAGCGGCGAAGAGTTCCGACCGGGTCGTTCAAATCGGACTACAGCATGAGAGTTCTGGATCACTGGCGGACACCCGGAAGTGGATCAAGGACGGAATTGTAGGGCCAGTTGCCCAAGTGGAGTCTTGGATGAGCCGCAACACGCCCCACGGCAGAGGTCAGTGGGTGCGCAAGGTGCCCTCGAACTGCACGGCGCAAAATGTCAATTGGAAAGCTTTTCTGAACGGGCGCCCCGACCGCGAATTCGATCCTTTCAAGTTTATCAACTGGAGGTTGTACTGGGAGTTTTCAGGCGGAAACGTGACCGAGAACATGGTGCACCAAATCGCTTGGATTATGACGGCCCTCGATCTGCCCGAACCCAGCGCAGCGTTTATGTCCGGGGGCGTGTTCTCCGAGAAAGACGGACGCGAAGTGCCGGACACGATTGTAGTTACGCTCGAATATCCCGCGGACACAGTTGTCACCTGGCAGTCCACTTTCAGCAACAGCCATTACGGCTTGGGCGAGCGCCTGCTCGGAAGCGACGGCACCATCGAACATGTATCCGGGGTAACCGACATGGCGACCGGAAGGTCTCGAGAGGTCATTCGTTATTTTCCTGAGAAGGCCAACCGGCGTGAAGGGACTACACTTTCCGGAGAGACTCCGAATCAAAATCATATGGCCAATTGGATCGATTGCGTGCGTACCCGTAAGATCCCGAATGCGTCTGTTGAGGTTGGCTACCGCTCGGCGATTGCCGCGCACATGGCGAACATCTCTTATCGCCGCAAAGAGCGCGTCACTCTGGAAATGGCTAAGTCGCTTCGGCCGGAGTCCTGAAGCGTATCGCTCGCCATCACATCTGCTCCTGAAGTTTAGCTGCGACGGCTTGGTGAAGGCTGGCTTCGCGAGCATCCCGAGTGCGAACGGATCACCAATGGCGAGCGCAAGCCCGGCACTCTAGTGTTTGCCGGAGTCAGTCGTCAAACATGGCGTTAATATCGCGGTAGCCTACGGCTTCGTTGGCGAATTCAAACGTGCCGCGCTCGCGCATCTCGCGGGCGGCGCGCAGGAAGGCTCCGAAGGCGGCGCGTGCTAGGGCACTGCCAACGCTGATGCGCTTGACGTGGAGGGCTGACAAGGCTGCGCGAGACAATTGCACGCCTTCCAGCCCCATTACCACGTTAACGGGACGATCCACTGACCCCACGACTGCGGCAATGTCATCCTTGGCAGACACGCCGGGGGCGTAAAGGACGTCGGCGCCCGCCTCTTGGTAGGCTTGCAAACGCTTGATCGTGTCGTTCAAGTCAGGCCTTCCGACGACGAAGTTTTCCGCACGCGCGGTCAAGGTGAAGCGAAACGGAAGGTGGCGCACCGCTTCCGCGGCCGCGCGGATTCGCTCGGCGGCATGCCCAAGCTCATACACCGTACAATTCACGCGCCCGGACACGTCTTCAATCGAGCCGCCAACAAGCCCGGCCTGCGCGGCGAGCTTGATGGTTTCCGCTACGATCTGAGGGGTGTCTCCGAAGCCATTCTCGAGATCGGCGCTGACAGGCAGGTCGGTCGCCGAGACGATGGCGGCCACGTGGGCCATGGTTTCGTCACCACCAACGGTGCTGTCGGGTTGCCCGACGGAGAAGGCATAACCAGCACTGGTGGTGGCCAGCGCCTCAAAGCCCAGACGGGTCAGCAGCCGCGCCGTGCCGATGTCCCATGGATTCGGAATGATGAATGCGCCAGCCCGTGCGTGAAGCGCATGAAAGGCCGCACCCTTTTCAGCTTGCGTCAACATGTTTGGCCTTACGGTGCGGCTGGCAGAGCAGCGGGAACGCCAAAGGTTCCATCGACCACTTCAACGAAGTTTCTTTCTTCGCGAAGAATGAAGCGTTTTGATTGCGACGTCGCGAAATTCTCACGCCCCTCCGAATCCGCCTTTAGGCGTATTCGGTACGCCTCATAGGAAGTCAGGCTGTCGAAGGCGATCAACCCCCAGGCAACATCATTCGTTCCTTCATGTGGTAGAAAATACCCGACCAGATGTCCGCCGCATCGAGGAATGATGCGGCCCCAATTCTCGGCGTACTTCTTGAACGCATCTCGCTGGAATGGATCGATCTGGTAGCGTATGAGGCACACGATCGTCATTGGTATCCCCTTCATGGCCGGTCTGGCCGGTGCATCGCAGCCAGCGGTCAGCGCCGCGACCGTTGCCAAGATGCCGCCGATGGCTTCGCGGCGGCTGATCGGCACGGTTGCGGGCTTGGTTGGTTGCATGCGCAGCAGCATGCCAGTTGCCTGACATGAACGCTTCGTCTACTATCAAAGTATGAATGTCGAAGATCATGCGGACCGTGCGGCCTCCGGAATTGCCGCGGCCATCGGTGAGCCGGCGCGCGCCCGCATGCTGTACTGCCTGGTGGACGGCCGCGCACGAACGAGCACCGAGCTTGCCATGGTCGCTCGCGTAACGCCGTCAACCGCCAGCGTGCACCTGCAGCGGCTGAAGTCGCAGCGATTGGTGAAGGTGTTCGCGCAGGGGAAACATCGCTACTACAGCCTGGAAGGAGCCAATGTGGCCGTCGCGCTCGAATCCCTGAGCGTGCTGGCCGGCGGATCCCCCGACGTATTTGTGCCGAACACGCCCAATCCGCTGCGCGCCGCACGAACTTGCTACGATCACATCGCGGGCACGCTGGGCGTCTCGCTGCATGACCGCTTCAAGGCACTGGGCTGGCTGTCAGGCGGCTCAGGTGCCGATAACCCTTACGACCTCACACCAGGTGGAGTGCAGGCGTTCGAAGCTCTTGGTATTGATATCGAGGCAACTCGGAAACTGCGACGTCGTTTCGCCTACGCCTGCGTGGACTGGAGTGAGCGACGACCGCATGTCGGTGGCGCGGTCGGAGCGGCGGTGCTGAACGTCGCCCTGCAACAAGAATGGGTGATCCGCGATCTCGATAGTCGCGCGTTGACCATCACCAGAGTTGGCCGACGTGAAATGCAGACTCGCTTCGGCCTTCACGATTGAGACGTCGAGCTCACGCCCGTGGGCCGCCAGAACTCCTCAACACCGAAGATCGCGGTCCGCTACAGCCACTCGAGCGGGATGAAGGAACGCCATCGTGGTATAACTCCGGGCTATGTTCAGTCTGCGTTTTTCTGCTTCTCGCCGCGCCCTGCTTCGGCGAAGTTCTGAGAGCGTGTGGGCCGCACCAAGATCAGTCGGGTAGCTATCCAGTAATCCGACTTCCCATCTCACGGCCAATTCGGAGAAATCGAATCTACCATTCCGCCTGTCCAATACAGATAAAAGCCTTCGTCGCAGGGCCTCATTACATCACCATATTTCTTTTTCGCGTGGCTGCCCCAGTGGGGTTTCCTGCCGTCGGCGTCGCAGAAACCGTACTCGTCGGACAGCCCCCATGAGCTGAACACCCGCCCCGACTTCTTCGCAATGTGGGGATCCGCGGCCAGCGCAACCACGGCCCGTCCGCAATACAGCGGCGTCTCGGACTCCTCAAAATTGGGATCCTTCTTCGCGGCCTCCCGCCAATTGGCTTCGGTTACACCGAAGTGCTCCAGCATCACTTCGGACCGCAGAAAACCGGGAGTAAGCGCAAGTACTGTCACATTCTTGCGACGCAGCTCACGAGCCATGGCAAACGCCATGCGGATCACGCTGGTCTTCACCAGATCGTAGAATAAATTCCCCCGGTACTGATACGAATCGCCGTCAGTCACTTCCACGATCAGGCCCCCGCTCGATTTCTTGGCAGATTCGATGAGCAGGGGAGCGGCAAAATGGCACGTAATGATGTGCGTGTAAAGAGCGCCTTCCATCATCTGGAAGCCTTTTGGCAGGTCGAGCTGCCAGAAGGGTTTCCCAAATTCCAGGAACGGATCTCCACCCCAGATGTTATTGACTAGGATGTCGAGCTTTCCGTGCTCCTTCTCGATCCGGGCCATGAGCATCTGGACGGCCCCGCGGTTGGTATGGTCGACGAAGGCCGGGATGCCCAGCCCTCCGCGCAGCGTCACCCTCTCCGCCGTTTCTTCAACCGTCTCCAGTCTCATCGAAGCGCTTCGCGTCGAATTTCTAGTTGCCCGCGAACTGCGCCCCGTGCAGTACACCGTCGCGCCGGCTTCTCCCAAGGCTACCGCGATTCCTCGGCCGGCCCCCCGGCTTGCACCTGCCACTAGGGCGACTTTTCCACGCATGTTTGGCGGTGTGTAGGAAGGGGACATGGGTGCCTCCATACCTGATCGCTCAATCTTAAACTAATTTGTGCGCGTCGCAACGGACCGGAAGGACCATGGCAGCCAATGTAGCAGCAGAAGTGAAAGAGGATCCATCCTGAAGAACCGCATGTTCCGAAGGAGTTGGCAGTCGGAAGTGCGCGCGTGTGGATCGCAAGGCCTATGGGGGTTTTGAACCAACACAGCCGAAGCTATGAAATCGGCCTGAGTTGGCTAACGATCTCGCCCAACCAGGCTTCTAGTAGTGACCGCTGGTCGGGCGTCATCTCGGTGAACGCAAGGCCCATCCCAAATCGCGGGTCGCAGTAGACCACTTTGGCCTTGGTCTCGAAGACGCCCTGATCCCTAAGAATCCGCAACCCCACCAGGGTCCCCTCGGGGAACGGATTTAGCGCGTCAATATAGCAGCCCCCCAAGCCCAGTTCCGAAGTGCGCGCTGACAGTAGCGCCCCGGAACGCAGCTCGGTCACCTCGGCAGAAGCGACCAGCGGACAGCGCCGAACGGAACGCTTTTTAGCCGGTTGCAAGGGCTTGTTCCTTTTGATCATGGAGCATCACTTATTCACGGCAATCTCGTCGCAGAAGCTTGTCTAAATCAGCTAATGTCGAAGGCTGGCGTATTCCTTCAGCCATATCCAGTCCAAAGCTACCATGACAGCAGCTCCCGTTGCGTCCGGAACATGCCGTCCCCGCTTGGCCGCCACAAGGTCAGTTCGAGACCGTGGAAAATAAGCCGGAGCGACTCGCCCGGGGCAGTGGCCTCCCTTCGCGGTGGTCCCACTTTATCTGATCGAACTGCGTCCACATGTCACCGTTGCGGTCATAGAGCT
Organism: Acidobacteriota bacterium; assembly: GCA_003225295.1. Taxonomy (GTDB): domain Bacteria; phylum Acidobacteriota; class Terriglobia; order Acidiferrales; family UBA7541; genus Acidiferrum. The sequence continues at coordinate 59,035 of QHYZ01000059.1, forward strand.
GCAGTACATTAGGGAGCCACGAGCTCAGATTCTCGCTGAGCCATAACTCCCGGTAGATCCCGCGCAACCTCGTGGTGTAGTCGCGCAAGTCGATCAAGGGTCCGTTTATACCCTGTATTTGGAACAATTGCGCATCTATTTCGGAGGGGGCGCGGTTTTCTCTTTAGCCAGGATTCCCGAGTAGCGCCGGGAAATTTCGGGCAAATTACTGGCAACGCATTCCGAGAGCAGCAAGCTTCAACGAGGCCAACTCAAAGTATTTCAGGGGAAATTGAAAGATTGGCCTCGGAAGTCGATTTCCGATAATGCGCTGCAATCAGGACTTAAGCTAAGTCCGTGATATAAACTTTCGGTCCGGCTCAGTGCATCTTAGTGTATCCACGATCCTGCAAACTATCATGCGTCCAGTCATTCAAGTTTCGGGAGTCCGCAAGACCTACGGCAAAACGGTGGCTGTCGACGAGGTGTCGTTCGAGGTAAACGAAGGTGAGATTTTCGGTTTAATCGGGCCCAACGGCGCGGGAAAAACCACCACGATGGAGTGCATCGAGGGTCTGCGCACGCCCGACCAGGGCACCATCTCGGTCTTAGGTCTTGATCCCTTTCGTCACGTCTACAAGCTGCAGGACCGCATCGGGGTTCAGCTCCAGCAGGCGCAGTTGCAGAAGCGGATAAAAGTGTGGGAGGCGCTAGACCTGTGGGCTTTGCTTTACCAGAAGAAAGCGATCGACGGCGAACACTTACTCGAACAACTCGGTCTCGCCGATAAGCGGGGCGCCTGGTTCATGAACCTCTCCGGAGGCCAGAAGCAGCGTCTGTTTATCGCCCTTGCACTGATCAACGATCCGGAGGTGGTGTTTCTGGACGAGCTGACCACCGGGCTGGACCCGCAGTCCCGGCGGGCAATCTGGGATCTCGTGCGCGGCATCCGCGCCCGCGGCAAGACAGTCTTTTTGACCACTCATCTTATGGAAGAGGCCGAACGGTTGTGTGACCGGGTAGCAATCATCGAGCACGGACGGATCATCGACATCGACAGGCCGGAGCGGCTCGTCGACCGACACTGCCCTGAGCGAACCGTGGTTCTCGCCACGGACGACCCCATCGCTGAAGACCGCTTCCGGGCCGTCCCCGGAGTTGAGGCGGTGATCTTGACTGACTTGCGATTCACCATTCGCGGTCGAGGCGACGACCTAGTGACCGAGGTGATTCGTTGTCTGTCCGAGAATCGAATCCGGGTCACGGATTTCCGCACGATTCTCCCCAACCTTGAGGACGTCTTTCTCAAGCTGACCGGTCACTCGATTCGCGAGTAGGTTCGATAATGATGCGTGGACTCTGGAAACTGACTTGGATCGAGATCAAGATCTTCCTGCGCGAACCGCTTGGCGCATTTGGCACGATCGGTTTCCCTGTTCTGGTTTTCCTCGTGTTGGGCCGTATAGCCGGCCGCAGACTCGCACCACCTCCACTCGCTGCCAGCAGTTTTATTCTCGTGAGTCTACCAGTCCTGGCCTCGGTGCTGATCGCCGTCAGCGCTGTGCTTTCGCTGGTCACGATAATCTCCATTTACCGCGAAGGCGGCATCCTCAAGCGACTACGCGCCACGCCGCTGCGCCCGCAGACGATCCTTACCGCCCACGTGATCGTGAAGCTGATACTCACCGCGGCCACGCTGGCCCTAATGGTCCTGGCCGGCAAACGCTACTACCCCGTCGACGTTCATGCTCCATTGTTCTCTTTCACGCTCGCGCTGCTAATCAGCACTTGGAGCATCCTGTCGATCGGTTTTCTCATCGCCAGCATCGTTCCCACGGCCCGCTTTGCGCAGCCGATCGGCGCCATTATTCTGTACCCCATGATCGCTGTCTCGGGGCTCTTCGTGCGGGTAGACTCGCTGCCGCCAGTGCTTCACGCGGTGGCGCGAGTGCTGCCGCTGACCTACGCGGTGCCACTACTCCAGGGAATCTGGAACGGCGACGCCTGGTCAACCCACGTGGGCGACGTAGCGGCACTGGCCGTGTTGTTTGCCGTTTGCACAGCGCTCTCGGCGAGGGTTTTTCGTTGGGAGTAGCAAGGTTGCTCGATGAACAGCATGGAATTCATGAGCCGCTCGACGGCGAAACCCATCGCCAGCCCGATCACCGTTCCCATCCCGACCAGCCTCCGGTCGACCGTTGGGGTCATGAAAGCAACTCGAGTCAGAAGTTTTAGGGTTCAGTCCGGTACAGGTTAGGCCAGTTGTCCCGTTCCGGCACAGTTGCCGACCTGCGAGCTAAATCATTCAGCCTTCAACCACCTGTATTTCGTTGCTACAACAGGGATTCGAGTTCGTGCCGGCATCTCCGTTGGCCCCTGGCGTGCGCAGCATTTGGTACCTCCGAGCGCCAACCTGAGATGACTGCAGGGGTACCAATTCCAGCGCGTGGTTCACGATTGCGGGTGAGTTCTCGTATGATGCAGGTGCAAAAAACGGTCTTAGCAGTTTCTGTCCTCTTAGCCATTCAATTTGCAGCACTCTTCTACTTTGGGAGCCGTCCTCCGGGTCCTTTACTGTCCGACTCGGTTCAGGTAGTCATCCTAATATTATGTATCGCCGCGTCGTTCAGGGCGGCTCGGCGATCTAGTGCTCTGGGGCGAACATTCTGGCAACTAGCGGTATTTTCCTTTACATTGATGCTTCTTGCCCAGGTCCTTCAGACTCTAGACGATGTCGTAGGTCTCTCTCCCTTTTGGCAGTGGCTTTCCAGCACGTTGTTTGTGTTCTGGTATGGGGCCATGAGCATGGCGCTGTTCCTGGATTCAGACTTCGAGCCAGCGCACTTCGACCGACTTAATATCTTCGATTTTATTCAAGCATTTGTGTTTTGGGCGGCGGTGTCTCTCTATTTTTCCGATATTTCGTCACACTTGCAATCAGCTCCGGAACTCGCCTGGGCCTTGTGGCGGCGTTCACTCATCTATGACGCCGTTTTGTCGGGCGCCTTTCTATTGCGCGCGATCTTGGCGGACTCCAATGTTGTTCTTAAGTTGTTCGGAACAATGAGCGCATATTTTTTCTTGGCCGGCCTCATGGATGCCTATTACACCTACCCGGGCAGGAACCTGCGCTCCGGGAGTTGGTTCGACGTCGTATGGGTGCTCATCAATGTCATACCCCTGATGACTGCAACCACGTGGAGCCAGCCTGAAAAATCTGACCGCGCATCCGGGAAATCCGCGGCTCGCAAAGGAATTGTGGCGAAGCAATTATTCGCATTGCTATGTCCGCTTCTGGTGCTCGGGATGTCCTTGCTTATTATCCGACAGCGCGTCCTCTTGGCTGCGGCGATCATGACCGTTTCTTTTCTTTGTGCCATTGGAAGAATGCTGGTGATCCAGAGCAGGCAGAGCAGGGCCGAAATGGAGTTGTTGCAGGCGAAGGAAATCGCGGAGGCCTCTAGCCACTCCAAGAGCGAGTTTCTCGCCAATATGAGCCATGAAATTCGCACACCGATGAACGGCATCCTCGGTATGACCGACCTTGTTTTGGACACAGAACTAACTGTCGAACAGCGCGATTGCCTCGGTCTCGTCAAATTCTCAGCCGAGTCACTCCTCACCGTGATTAACGATATTTTGGACTTCTCCAAGGTTGAGGCTGGCAAGCTGGCGCTCGAATCAATCCCGTTTGATTTGCGCGAGAGTCTCGGCGAAACAATGAAGTCACTCGGTTTTCGCGCGCATCAAAAAGGCCTGGAACTAATTTATGACGTTCGAGCGGACGTTCCAGAGGCCATCCTTGGAGATCCGGGTAGGATTCGACAGATTCTGATAAATTTGATCGGGAATGCGATCAAGTTCACTGAACGTGGTGAAGTGCTTGTCACCGTAGTTGAAGAATCCGACGAAGCCGCCATCACCTGCCTGCATTTTACTGTGAAAGACACTGGAATAGGCATCCCCACCGACAAGCAAGTGAAAATCTTTGAAGCATTCTCCCAGGCCGATGGCTCGATGACCCGAAGATACGGTGGCACTGGGTTGGGACTCACGATCTGCACAAGACTTGTGACCATGATGGGCGGAGCCATTTGGGTGGAGAGCCAGCTTGACCAAGGCAGTACGTTTCACTTCACACTCCGCTTGGCTGTGCAGGACTCGCCTTCCCTCCGTTCTGATCCCCTACAGCCAGAACAGTTGCGTGACCTGCATGCTTTGATTGTGGACGATAACTTCACCAACCGAAGCGTTCTCAACGGGATGCTGACTTGCTGGGGAATGAAGCCGACCGAGGTCGAAGGTGGCCGAGCTGCGCTTCAGGCGCTCGAAGTCGCAAAAAGCGCCGGTCGTCCCTTTCCCCTTATCCTGTTGGATGGAGAGATGCCGGAAATGGACGGTTTTACCCTCGCTGAAAGGATACAGAAAGATCCGCATCTGGTCGGCGCCACCATCATGATGCTGACCTCGGCGGGACATCTTGGCGACGCGACCCGTTGCCGTGAGCTGGGAATTTCCGCGTACCTTGTAAAACCGATCCGCCAGGGAGAGTTGCTGCAAGCAATATGTAATGTCTTGAATCTTTCGACTCACAAGAAAGCTCCATTGGTGACCCGTCATACGCTGCGAGAGGTGCGGAACCGATCGCGAATCCTGTTGGCGGAAGACAACGCGATAAATCAAGCGCTCGCGGTGCGCCTACTCGAAAAGCGAGGGTACATCGTTTCCGTCGCGGTCAACGGCCGGGAGACACTAGCGGCTTACGATAACAAGAACATTGACCTTGTGCTTATGGACGTCCAAATGCCTGAGATGGACGGTCTTGAGGCCACTGCGGCAATCCGGCAGAGGGAACGGTCTACGGGTAGGCACACCCCCATCGTAGCCATGACTGCACATGCCCTCAAGAGTGATGAGGAGCGCTGCTTGTCAGCAGGGATGGACGCGTACATTTCAAAGCCCATTCGGACAAATGAGCTGTTCGCAACGATGGAGAGGCTGCTCGGAATGAGCAATCAAGCAGGGGCATCCCATGATGTCGAGACTCGAAAAGAGTTGACACACGCGCCCGAGTCAAAGTTCTAGGCCAACGGAGACCCTGTTTCAACGGAACCGGATTTTCTCCGTTACTGGCACCGCTAGACGATCACCGATGGCTCCCGATCCGCAAGCTTGGTACGGTTCGTCAGTTGAGGCGACGAAGGCCATTCACATAACAGCGCGGAACTCAAAACCAACCATTCCCCCGAAGTTCGGAATACTGCAAAATGACCACATGACTCCGCGCTCTCTGAGCATCTCACTCTTGGTTAGCCTAGTCGCGATTCTCAATCCAGTCTCCGGCCAGTCTCCTCCGTCAGCTGCACACACGGAACGCCCGACACCGCCAACACGCAATCCCAACAGTCCCGGTTATGTCACGGCCAAAGAATTGCCCGACGGCTCAAACCCTCCGGCCAACGCGGACGGTAATTTCATCATCGGGCCTACCCACGATGTTCCTCCCGAGATGTCTGTCCAGGACGGCATACCTAAGGGAACGGTGATGGAGTTCACTATGAACTCGTCGGACAGCAAGGTCTATCCAGGCATTGCACGTGACCCCGGCACCTTCGGAACTATAGATCCTGCTAACCCCGCAAAGCTCGTGGTGACTACAAGCCACCCCGCTCCGTACTCGCGGAGGGTGAGCGTCTATGTTCCCAAGCAATACGTGCCGGGTAGCGTCGCGCCTTTTATCGTCGGGGCGGACGGGCCTGACCTGTCGCTTTTTTCGGCTGTGGACACCTTGATTGCTCAACATAAGGTCCCGGTGATGATTGCCATTTCTATCGGCAACGGAGGCGGGGACGCACAGGGGAGTGAACGCGGTCTTGAGTACGACACAATTTCCGGAGTCTATGCCGAGTTTGTGGAGAGCGAAGTTTTGCCTCTGGTGGAAACCGAAGCTCACGTGAAACTCACTAAGGATCCGGGCGGCAGGGCAACCATGGGTGGCAGCTCAGGAGGCTCTTGCGCGTTGATCATGGCTTGGTATCACCCCGAGCTTTATCACCGCGTGCTCACCTATTCCGGAACATTTGTAAACCAGCAGTGGCCGTACAATCCGCAAACGCCGCACGGTGCTTGGGAGTTTCACGAGCATCTCATTCCGGACAGCCCGGCCAAGCCGATACGAATCTGGATGGAAGTTGGTGACCGAGATCTCTTGAATCCGAACGTGATGCGCGACAATATGCACGATTGGGTTCTCGCAAACGAGCATATGGCTAACGTACTCGCGGCCAAGGGCTATCACTACCAGTTCGTATTCGCCCGCAACGCCGGACACGTTGACCGAGCGGTGAAACAACAGACACTTTCCGAGGCCCTTCAGTACATCTGGCGGGACTACCCATCCTCGGCGATCAAGAATTGATCCGCTACTCGCGGAAGAATCGGCTGATCGCGCCCAGGCAAATGCAGAACGTGGCTTTCCTGGTTCACAGTGGCTTCGCTGAACTGTCTGCGGCCGCTAGTTTTCCTCGAACAACAGTGACGGAAGCTTTAGGAAGCGTATAGATTGTGTCAGCCCCAGCGGAAATCGTAGACCGGGCCGCGGGACCATCGGGGTCGGCTGATCCACCGACGGGCACGAGCTTCAGGTCGGTACGCCATTTGTACTGCTCGCTGCCGAATGTAACTACATCGACGCGGCCCGCGAAGTGACTGTCAACTCGGCTGTCATCGCGGTGAAATTCGATGTGCACCGGATGGGGACTCTCCTGGTCCTTATTCACCAGCAGCAAAGACCATTGGCCATCAGGCCGCTGCACGGCGTAGGAGGTGACCAAAACGTGCCCGGCCGGGTCGCGGATGTCACTGGTGCTCGGAAAAATGCGGTGCTCACCGCTGCCAGGCTGAACCCACTCCAAGTTGATCATCTGACTGGCGAAAAATTGTGACGTAGGCTGCTGGATTTCGTATTCCTTGTTCATCGTGAATAGGCTGAAGGTGCCCGGGGACGTGCCGTGACAACCGAGAGATTCTCCGAGGGGGATGTAGTGGAAGTAGTAGACTGCTTTCCCGCCTGCTTCGAGAAACGCACCGACGAAATCGGCCCACCAAAGAGCAGCGAAGGTATCGACGAAACTTTCGTCCGAACCCGCAGCGATGTTCGTTTCCGTGATGAACATGGGAACACCGGCGGGTAATCCGTCATCACGCCAAACTTGGAGAATGTGGCGCACCAGGTTGGCTTCGTCGTAGAGGGCGCTCCATTGCAGCAAGCAGGGCTGGAAGGGATAGTGCTCGAAGGAAACGAATGAGAGATGACCGATGCGGCCATGCGATTTCAGGTAATCGAAAAAGCGGCCCATCCACGATGTTTTTCCTTGCTCATTCGGCCAGACCTCAATGTCTTTGTTTACACCCTCAAAAATTGGGCCTCCTAATTTGAGTTTGGGATCAAGGTCATGAAGTGCTGAGGCCCACTGAAGGTAGAACGCGCCGTAATCTTCGGGCAGGGTGTGTTTTCCATCAGGCTCTTCCCCCATTTCCACGTAAGAAATGGGATAGCCCCGTTTTTCAAGGTAAGCGATCTCGGCAACGGCGTTTTCGGGATTGTCATAGATCATGGCGACCGGAACCATGGCGGGGAGTCCCCGCGTGATACCGCTGGTGTAGAAAAGATCGAAGCCTACTTGATCGCGGCGGTCGTTGACGACCGAGCCTTCATGCCAGGGATCGACGGAAGAGCAGATCGTATTGCTCTGCGCACGATCGGCTGTATGGCGAACAATGTCGTGGAAAGCGCCGTCCGGCGTGAGGGTCCCGATGTAAAGCTCGCGAATGGCGTAACCGAGACAGTTCCGGCGATCGCCAGAGCCGTGGGTATCGCAAGTGTTGGACGATTCGGTCATCCAGATGCGGATGAACCGTGCGGGCATCGGCGACCGCGAAAGCTGAAGAGTGGTAGGGCCGGCAGCGCCGTTGGTTACGACACCACCGGGGAACGTGACCCAAGAGCCTTTGGTTGGTTCGCGCATGGCGTCGAGGCCCGTCCAATATTGAACGAGATAGCGCCGCGCGTAGGGGTCCGTCCAATGGATGCGAATTGCGTTGATGTCTTGAAGAGTCGCCAGGTCGACAACGACCCACTGCGGGTGCAAACTGTCGTCCTCACCGGTGAAGGTCTTGCTTAGGTACGGATTGCTTTTCCAATACGTGTTTGCATCGCCGTCGGTAAGCCGCGAATAGCTTGTTCCATCGGGGCGAGAGAACCCTGCGTGAGGCAGAGGATAACCAAAAGAATGGCGGATGAACTCTGTTGGTGTGGAGTCGCCCACGAAGTAACCCATATCGCCGGATTCGCTCCATTTTCCTTTGGGGTTCCAGTGCCACGCCTCAACATACAGTTCGGTGTTCTGCCGGTAACTGACCGTCTGCCAGCCGGCCGACAGAAGCTGCTTGATCGTGGAGGCGGTGAAGATTTTGTCGGTAGCCGCGAGCGGAATGCGATCAATGCCGGCACCGAGCGTCTCGGTCGGACGGAATGTATTCGTGATGTGATCCGGAGTGAAGTCGACGCGAACGGTTTGTGCCGAGGTTTGAGGCCGAGACCCTGTGAGCATCAAGAAGAGCAGCGCAGAGCGAACTCCGTAAGGAAGGGTTCGCGCAGCAGGGTATCCGCCAAACTTGATTGCCAGGAAGTGTCGAAACGCCTGGCAGTTGAAGCTTTGATTTTTTGGCGGACGCAGAATACCGATGGGCATTTTGTCGCCTTCTTCTTTGCCATGGTCGAAAAATCATCGCCGCCGCAGCTCTCGATGGCGACGTCTATGTTCGCGGTCTCTTATATCGCGGTCTCTTATATAATGACAAGCCAGAGTGTCAAATGAAAATCGCAGCTAAAACAGGCAGTCCTCCACCCGTTCATTCCAAACCAGCGCGAGAGCGTATTCACACCAGGATAAAATCACTGCTGTTCGCTGCTCTAGGTTTGTTGCTTTTTGCTGGACTAGGCGCATCAGGGTTTGCAGACGAAAATGGACCTGCGACATTGCCTATCAGCGCCTCCGCGCCGGATTTCTGTCTGCCCGGCGTCGATGGTGAGACGCATTGCCTCAAAGAATATGCGGCCAGCAAGGTTCTGGTAATCGCGTTTACGTGTAATCATTGCCCGACTGCGCAACTCTACGAGAGTCGCATCAAGCAGTTGGCCGCTGATTATCGGGAACGCGGCGTGGCGTTGGTCGCAATCCAACCGAACCATCCGAATGCCGTCAGGTTGGACGAGATGGGGTACACCGATGTTGGCGACTCCTTCGAGGAGATGAAGCTTCGAGCTGCTTATCGTCGCTTCAATTTTCCTTATCTCTACGACGGCGAGACACAGAAGGTTTCTCAGAGTTATGGCCCGTCCGCGACCCCGCATCTTTTCATCTTTGATAGAGAGCGGAAGCTCCGTTATCAAGGACGCGTCGATAACAATCCCCGTGAGCGGTTGGTCACCAGCCGGGACGCGCGAGAGGCCATCGATGCCATTCTTGCGGATCGTCCCGTTCCTGTAGCGAAGACGCCCTCTGTGGGCTGCTCCACCAAGTGGTTGTACAAGGAAGAAGGGCGCCAGGAAGAGCTCGCAGAGATTGAAAGTAAACCCGTGCAGCTCCTGCCCGCGAACGCAGAAGAACTGAAGAGTCTACGAAAGAATCCAACCGGTAAGTTAGTGCTCGTGAACTTCTGGGCGACGTGGTGCGGCCCATGTCAAAAGGAACTCCCGGATTTCCAGACAATTTATCGCATGTACGGGCACAGAGCCTTTGAGCTTGTCACCATTAGCATCAACTATCCTGATGAGAAGCCAGGCGTTCTCTCCGTGCTAAATAAATTGCATGCTACCAGCAGGAACCTGCTTCTGGGATCTACCGATATTTATTCGCTGATGGCAGCATTCGATGCCGATTGGAATGCCGCTGTGCCCTATACAACATTGATTCGACCAGGTGGAGAAGTCGTCTACAGACAGCCAGGCGCAATCAACCCGCTGGAGATGAGACGGCTAATCATCTCGAACCTGGCCGACGACGACTACATCGGTCATCAGGCCTATTGGCAAACGCGCTCCGACAAGTGAAGCACCTCGCCGCAGTCACGCGGTGACATTTGAAGCATAGGTGCTCTTTGCGCTCTTTCCCCGTTTCATCTGCGGAACGTTCCCCGCGAAGAACTATGACTCCATTCCTCAATGCGACGCAAACGTGAAGTGCAGGAAGGCAGCAAGGTCGAAAGGAATTCAGCTTGATAAATCCCGGATTCCGGGATTAGGATGTGCCCACTATTATAGTTGTTGCTTGGGGGTGCACTATGATGTATTTCCGGAACGAGCCTACGGTACGGGCCGGAATACGGCCCTTAGCTTGTCTTCTCTGTCTTTGCCTTCCGTTCCTTTTTGTGGGCCCAGCACACGCACAGGTTTACACAGGTTCTATAAGCGGTGTCGTACAGGACCCCTCTGGGGGCGTTGTCCCCAATGCCCCAGTCGTCGTAACTGACGTCGATAAGGGCCTGAAGTATGCCACGACGACAGATTCATCTGGCCATTATGCACTGCGAGCCTTACCGCCGAGCACCTATAGCGTCCGAGTGGAGGCCACTGGATTTCGACCGGAGGTGCAAAACGGCATCGTCATCGCGGTTAATCAGAACTTGACCCTCAATGTGTCGCTGCAAGTGGGCACAACCCGCGACGTCGTCGAGGTCACCGCACAACCTCCGGCTCTCGCCACAGAAGATGCGGTCACAGGTCAGAATCTCAATAGGACCTTTATCAATGACCTTCCACTAGTAGGCCGGTCGGTGTTCGATCTGGCCTTACTGGCGCCGGGCATCAACCAACCCGCCGGGAACACCTTCGGGGCCAACACCATGGCCAACAATTGGATCTCCGACGGCAGCCGTAATGCGCAAGCGGACATTCTCATCGACGGCGTGAGCACCGTAGGTGTAGAGCAGAACACGGCCATCGTGAATCCCCTCTATACGCCTTCAGTGGACGCTGTGCAGGAATTCAAAGTACAGCAATCCAATTTCAGCGCGGAAGTCGGCTTCAGCGGAGCCACTGTGGTGAATGTCGTAACGCGCTCTGGAACCAACGATTTTCACGGGAGCGTCTATGAGTTCCTGCGCAACGACAAGCTCAACGCGAACAATTTTTTCAATAATGCAGCGGGCATAAAAATTGCGCCTGTGCGTTGGAATGAGTTCGGTTTCACCATTGGCGGGCCGATCCGGAAGAACCGTACCTTTTTCTTCTTTGACTATGAGGGTAGCCGCGCCAGCACATCGGTGACGAAAAATGCCGGCGTGCCCAGCGCGCTAGAGCGCACCGGAGACTTTGGCGAGCTGTGCGGTTATCAGGGCGGCACCTTCGACGCCAATGGACTGTGCTCCGCGGAAGATGGCCAGATTTGGGATCCGTACACCGGTGTTTACGACCCCAATGCGGGCGGCCCGGTACGGCAGAATTTTATTCCGTTCAACAATCTCGCCACCTATACGAGCCCTGGCAATCCCAAACTTGCCAGTATTCATGCGATTCCATCCGGGCCCGGCAACATCATTGATCCGGTGGCCTTTAAAATGATGCAATTGTTTCCCCTGCCCAATCTGAGCGTGGGCACGGGTGCATACGACCGGCTGAACAACTGGATTGGCACGGGTGCGGACAAGAACCGCAACGATCAAATCGATGTGAAAATCGACCACCGCTTCACCGATGCCACGATGCTGAGCGCCAAATTCTCCTACGGAGCTGGCTACACCAAGCCCGCCAACCTCTTCGGGAATGTGGGTGACGCATACTCCTCGGGCCTTTCTGACGGAGGACCCAAGTTGCTGGCGATCAACGTCACACACACATTTAGCCCAACCACGCTACTGACCGTCTCCCTCGGCCTGACGCGCGCGTTTTCATTCGATCACGGCGGCTCAGCAGCCGATTTCCCGAAGTTCGATCCGGTCAAAGACCTCGGATTGCCGAGTTATATTGAGGACGCCGGTATCGTGGCCGCACCGTCTATCAGCGTGTATGGCGGTTATAGCTCGGAGGGCGGAAACAATTCGATAGGCACACAGGCCTGGACGTATCTGAAGTACGCTCAAGAAACCCATCACCTCATTGGCACACTGAACCGGGCAACGGGCCGTCACGAACTGAAGCTTGGCGCTGAAGGTCGACTGCGCCGCATAAACATATTTTTCCCCGGGGTTCCGGCGGGCACCTATTCGTTTGACTACAACACTACGTCGCAGCAGCCTTGGTCAGGCGGCGGCGACGCGATGGCGGGCCTGATGATTGGTGCGGGCGGACCCGGCAATTGGGGAACTTACGAAATTGACTACGCGGCCGCCACTCAGAACTGGAACATCGGAAGTTTTGTTCAGGACAACTGGCGGGTTACACCCAAACTGACGTTGAACGTTGGCATGCGCTATGACCTCGATCTGCCAAGAACGGAACGCAGCAACCGCATTAGCTGGCTTGATCTGAACTCCCCTTCGCCTTTACAAGTGCCCGGAATGCCCAACTTGAAGGGCGGCTTGCATTACGCGGACAAAGACCACCGCGCGCCTTATGATAATAATTATAACGGATGGGGACCGCGGTTTGGGTTTGCCTACCAAGTGAGGTCACATACGGTACTTCGCGGCGGCTACGGCATTTACTACAGCCAAAACAAGGGAGCGGCAGCCGGTACCGGCATCAGCGATCAGGGCTTCGTTGAGCAGACCAACTGGCTCAACACTTACCAGAACGACGGCGCCACGCCGTGGAGTTTCCTGAGCGATCCCTTCCCCGGCGGACCCAGGCCTCCAACCGGTGCCAGCCTGGGACTCCTGACCGATGTTGGTTTCGCCATCGCAGGGCCTATTCCGAAGCGAAACGCCCGCCCGTATGAGCAGACGTGGAGTTTCGGCATTCAGCACCTCTTGCCGGGTGATGTCCTACTAGACACCACATACGTGGGCAAGAAAGGAACTCACCTTTATTTTGGCAACGCGGGGAACCTTGACTTCCTAACCTCCGCGCAGGCAGCAGCGTTCGTAAACGATCCCGGATTCTACAATGAGTTCGTATCCAACCCCTTTGCCGGAATCATCACCGACCCGAGCAGTGGCCTGTCTGCTCCCACTGTGCAACGCTGGCAATTGATCCTGCCGTACCCGCAGTTCACAGGTGTGACAGCTACGGATCCCCCGTGGGCCAACTCCAGCTATCACGCCTTCCAATTGCGCGCCGAGAAGAGAATCTCGAACGGCTTGCAATTCCTGTTAACGTACACCAATCAGAAGTCGATCGACGACTCTTCAGTGGGAGGCGGCGGTCTTACTTGGCTCGGCGGTTCGCTGAACAACGTTCTTCAGGATCCGAATAATCGCAAACTGGACCGATCCTTGTCGCAGTTCGACATTTCTCAAATCCTGCAATTTAGCTATGTGTACCAGCTCCCCGTCGGGCGCGGCAAGCGTTTCGGCCAAAAGATGAGCCCCGTACTGAACGCGTTCATCGGCGGATGGCAGACGAATGGCATCTGGCGCTTTGACACCGGTCAACCAATCATTCTCAGCTTGTCCGGCGGGCAGAGCATCCCGACCTACGGACCGCAACGCCCCAACTTGACCGGCACGTTGAAGAGGGCGAGTGGCCTCAACCTGGATCAGTACTTTGCCAACCCCGAGGTGGCCGTCGTGCCCGATCCTTACACGATCGGCAACGCACCTAAAGTCCTGCCGAACCTGCGCATGCCCGGTACTAGAACGGGGGCGCTGTCTCTTTTCAAGGAATTCAGCCTTGCAGCAATGCGGGAAGGCGCGCGACTAGAATTTCGCGCCGAGGCGTACAACGCCATGAACCACCCGCAGTTCTCCGGGCCGAACGCGACTCTGAATACGGACAACTTCGGCAAAATCACCTCTCAGGCCAACTCGCCGAGGCAGGTGCAACTGGCGCTGAAACTGTACTGGTGACCTAAGAGCCGCAGTGCCGGTCAGCAGTCGGGCGAGCCGTTTTAGGCTCGGCGCGCGGGGGTTTCCCTTTTACGTCGTGAGAACAAGGTCCGTAAAGTTAGTGGTTATCGCCTTCTGCTTCAACTGGTGCACGGCGGGGCTTTCTGCCTTGCTGCAAACCGAATCTCGCGATGCGTACGCTGAAGCTGCCTCCGCATTCGAGCAGGGACAACTGGATCAAGCTGAGGAGAAGCTGCGGGGCGCCATCGCTGTCGACCCGAACAGGCCAGACCTGCTGGGTCTGCTCGGTCTTGTTCTGGACGCGAAGAAGGAATACCTACAGGCAGAGCCATTCCACCAGCGCGCACTGAAGCTCGCGCCGCGTTCCGCGGGGTTATGGAACAACTTCGGTAATCACCACCTGGAACGCGGTAATGACCAGCAGGCCCGGGAAGCATTTGAGCAGGTTTTGGCCATCGACCCGGGACACGCAAACGCTAACCTGCAACTCGCCCGAATCGCACTCTCGCAGAATCACGGCGGCCAGGCATTGCGTTATCTGTCAAATTTGAAGGCGTCGGATCAGAGCGACCCCGCAGTCCAGCTCCTACGTGCGCGTTGCCTGCATTCGGCCGGACAGCCTGATGCGGCCATGGCCATTGTTGAGCAGCTCGAGCGAGAAGGGGCTGGAGACGCCCGCCTGGCCTTTTCATTGGGTGGAACATTAGCAGAGTGGGGTCGGTACGATAGAGCGGAGGCAGCATTTTCCAGGGCCCTCGAGACAGATCCTGGTAACGTCGACATCCTTCACAACGTGGGTCTGGCGGCGCTGCGTGCCGGTCACCTGGACCGCGCGCAAAGAGTGTTCGAAATTGCGGTGCGACAAACGCCCGACGATGCCGAGTCGATCTTTAATCTCGGCCAAGTACATGCCGCCAAGGGCGAAAGCGGAACCGCGCTCGTTCTGTTGGCGAAGGCTCGGGGGCTAGCTCCTGGTAGAGCGGATATTGTCGTTTACCTGGCGAGGATGTACGCGGAGGCGGGTTTTTTCAGCGGCGCAGCGGATGCTTACGAAGAATATTTGAAACTGAAACCTGACGATCATACCGGACGGCGCGAGCGGGGATTTACATACTGCCGCCTGGGCAGGACAAAGACGGGACTCCCCGATTTAAATTGGTACGTCAAACAACACTCAAACGATCCGGTCGGCTACTTCGAGTTAGGATTGTGCGAAACACTGGGCGATACGAGCCAGGCGCTGCGACATCTTGACGAAGCGCTGAGCTTGAAACCGGATTTCACAATGGCGCGGCACGCGCGCGGGTGGCTACTGCAGCGGGAAGGAAAGTCAGCCGAAGCGCTGCCCGACCTGAAAACCGTAGTTGAGCGCGAGCCGAAGAACGCGATGGCACTGCTGCAGCTAGGCCGGACTTACCTGGATTTGGGACAGCCGGATAAGGCTGTCGAATTTCTCAGGCGAGCACGAGAAGTGGCACCCCAAAACAAGGGCGTGCTCACCCAACTCCATCGAGCACTGCGAAGCTTGGGGCAGAATGAAGACGCCGCGGCCGTTCTCGAGCAATTCAAAACGGCGGAGCCCGACCGTGCTCCTTTGAAAGCGTCGGCGCAAATCTTTGATTACCTGGGCCTGGACCCTTCAGAACAGCGAAAACGCTTTCGGCATAACCTGGCGAATGCACTGGCAGCCAGTCCGTCTGATCCAGAATTGAAAGTCCAAATGGCAGCCCTGCTCCTCCAGGACGGCAAGACCGAGGAGGCGCTAGCAGCCTTTCGGGAAACTCTGGCGCTGTCGCCGGGAACCAGAGTACTAAATGACGGTGCCATGGCGCTGGTGGAATATAAGCAGTACGTCTTGGCCCGGGAGTTTCTGATTCGTCTCGTGGCCACAGATCCTTCCATCGACAATCGACTTGAACTCGCCGTGGCCACTTTTCATGCGGCTGGCCCGGAGGCCAGCTTGGCGGAGATCGAGAATATCTCGGCGGCAGATCGCGACGGCGACGTCTATCTTCTAAAGGCTCAAGTCCTCGATGCGTTGGGACGATTCGAGGACTCCGTGAAGACTCTGAACGCGGGTTTTCGCATGGAGCCTAAGCGGGCTGATTTGTACTTCTGGGCGACGCTGTTCTTGCTCAAACACAACAAGGATCAACAGGCATTGGAATTGCTGGAACAGGCCACGAAAATCGTCCCGGATGACGCCGACCTTCTGCTGACCAAAGCCGTAGTTCTGGAGTTAGTTAGAAAGACGGACCAGGCGGACGAGCTCCTAAAAGGCATTCAGTTGCGACGACCGGAATGGGGCCGGAGTTATCTGATTCGAGGCATCCTCCAGGCCACGCACCGAAAACCGGAAGAGGCTTTGCAATCTCTCCGGACGGCGATCGCCCTGGGAGAAAGAACCCCGAGCGCGTACTACTATTTGGCGGATGTGACCCGGATGACGAGATCGCAAGATAGGGAGGGGGTCTGGCAGGCTATCACCGAAGCTCTCCGGCTCGATCCGAAGGATGCTTCGTCACATGCTCTGGCGGGGAAGATAGCTCTTGAAGAGGAAAATCCCGCCAAAGCCTCCGAGCAACTACAAGAGGCCATCCGATTGAGGCCGGACTTCGCCGAAGCTCATTATTCGCTGAGTATCGCTTACCGGAAGCTAGGGCACGCGAAAGAGGCCGCGGCGGAAATGGACATCTTCCGCCGTATCCGCGAGCAAAGCCCGGACTCGGAAGACGACACTGCTGGCATCCGGCAGATGTTGTTCGCGGGCGAGAGTCCCCGTTGACACGCTTCTTAGGCCTCGCAGTCGCTGCACATTCCATCCTTTTCGCTTCTTTAAGGTTTCCGTTGTCCCCGGCTGTCGTATGCGCGCCGAGCAGGGCGCCTATGGTCCTCTCGCGCGGTGCTTGGTTACTACGGGGCTCAACAATTTTGTAATATCGCTTTAGTCTTGGCATGGACAGCCGCTGTAGCGTTCCGCTGGGCCAGCGGATTTCGGCGCTGATAGTCGTCACGGTAGAATTACCCGGTAATCCAATAACCACGCGCTTGTCATGGGATGAGAGATAGCTCGCACCGCCGGTAATCCAACGAACTAGTTTGCGCTCTCCGATCTCGACGGTAATCTTCGCGCCGATCGCATCGCGGTTGCTTTCGGTTCCCTGAAGTTCAAAGCCAATCCAGGAGTGTTTCTGTCCGACGTTATTGTGCAGAAGCACGGGCTTCCCATCGAGGCGCGTGAAGATTGCATCGATGCCGCCATCGTTATCGAAATCGCCGACGGCGAGGCCGCGGGCGCGATAACCCGAGTGGAATACCGAGCCAGCTTGGTCCCGCATGTTGCGGAAAACACGGTTCCCGTCATTGCGGAGAAGGAGCGGAGGCTCTTCGTACTTCACGTCCCCGCGCGTGGTCTCAACCACCTGGTTGATGTGCCCATTCACAATCAGCAAATCCAGATTTCCGTCGTTATCGTAATCGATAAAGTGCGTTCCCCAACCGACATAAGATTTTGTATACGCCGCCAACCGCGAGGCCACGCTCTGGTCAGTGTACAAGAGGGAAGAACTGCTGATGAACAGAGAGTGATATTCGTCGTTGAAATTCGTAACTGCGAAGTCGGGCTTACCGTCTCCGTTGATATCCCCAGCGTCGACTCCCATACCCGCCTTCGCCACACCGTGGGCGTCATAGGCCACCTCGGCGTTGACTGCGGAATCTATAAACGTGCCATCTCCTTTGTTGAGCAGAAGCAGATTCGGCGAGGCATCGCGGGCCACGAAGAGATCGGGCCAGTCATCATCATTCACATCGATACTGACCACCCCGAGGGCGCGGCCGACCAGTGCCGCGAGCCCGCTTTTCGCGCTCACGTCGGTGAACGTACCGTCGCCGTTGTTGTGATAAAGGGTCAGCGGCATTCCCGGGTAAGCCTTCTGCTCACAGTAAGTGCGCCGGCCGTTGAGTTCGCACTTCTTGATGTCGTCGAACGAAAAGTGGGCATAGTTCGTTACGACGAGATCCAAATATCCGTCGCGGTCAAAATCAAACCACGCCGCACTTGCCGCCCACCTCCCGGCATTCCTAACTTGTGCGCGATCGGTGATGTCCGTGAAGGTTCCGTCACCATTGTTATGGAAGAGGGCGCTTACAGGGAAACCGGTTACGTACAGATCAGGGAAGCCATCGTTGTCAAAATCTGCCACAGCAACCCCCATTCCATAGAACTCGAGGCGATCAACTCCGGCCTTTGCCGAGACGTCTTCGAATTCCCCATTTCCGATATTCCGATAAAGGGCGTTGCGAACCGGAAACGAACTCTTCCCGCGAGGCGTTTCGCCGCCGTTAACAAAAAAGAGATCTTGAAAACCGTCACCATCGAAGTCCAGAAACGCCACACCACCCCCCATCGTTTCAATCAGAAAGCGGTCTGGTGATTCCCCGCTGAAGTGGTGCCACGAAATACGAGCTTGTTCCGTGACGTCGGTAAAAATTTCCTTCGGCGGCTGAGACGGCGAATGCTGGTAAGCAGCCAGAGAACCAAACAAAACGAATCCCGCAACAGAAAGAAGAAGAATGTGACGCCGGGCGCACTCGCACGTGCTATAGGTCGCATAGCGCAATGAGTGGGTCGGCGGGCTCACTATTCTTTCAATTTGTCGAAAAGAGTTGCTTCCTTTGCGGCCTCATCATTTCGGCCCAGCCGTCGATACGCACGTGATAATGCAAAGTGTGTCTTGGCGCTTGATGGATCCAGTTTTGCAGCTTTTTTCAGGTGAAGCAACGCGCCAGCGGCTTGACCGCGACCGAGAGCAAGCGCTCCAAGCTCGTAATGTGCTTCAGCAAGCCTGTTGTCATGCGCGATGGCAGAATTAAACAGTTGTTCAGCTCTGAGTTCAGCACTTTTGACACCGGTTTCAGCCTCTTTCAACAATACCTGCCCTAATTCAAGTTCAAAGCGCGATTTCTCCGGAAACCGCGCGATGGCTTGATCAAGAGTTGTTTTCGCGCGATCCGTCATCCCTGCATTAGCCTGCGCTCTCGCAAGTCCAATCATGGCGTCCGCGTTTCTGGGTTCGAGTTGAACGGCGCGATTGAAGGACCCCAGCGCGTCCGTGAAGTCGCTGGCAGCGAGTTCAATCGATCCTTTTGAGACGAATACGCGAGAAGAATCTGGAAACGCTGTGGTCATCCGCTGTGCTAGCTCCATAGCCGCAGAAATCTGTTTTCGAGCGATAAGGATGCCCGCTAGATCCAAATAGCTTGCTTCGTTTTCGGGATCGAGCTGGATGGCATCTTGAAGAACGTGGATGGCTTCCTCGTCCTGCTTCTGCGCCCGAAAGCACGATGCCAGCAAACGATCTACTTCACTCGTCTTGTGACCATCATCTAAGAGCTGCTGCAGAATGTGGCTGCTCTCCGCGAACCTCTGCGCGTGAAATTTCACCAGGGCAAGCCGGTATTGCAGGTCGGTCTGATCAGAATAATGCGTCGCAACGGAAGACAAGAGCGTCTCGGCTGTTTGATAGTCCTGCATCTCGTCGGCGATCTGTGCTCCAAGTAACACGGCCTGAACTCCGGCCGCCTGGTTATGTAGTTCATTGAGCCAGGCTCGCGCTTTCGCTGTTTCACCGATGTGATAGTAGGACCTCGCAAGCGCCGCGATCGATTCCGGTTGCGCGCGCACCAAGGTGGGTACAGACGCTAGCGTTTTGGCGGCCGTGCCATAGTCTCTGGTGTTTTCCGAGACCATGCCAAGGAGCAATAGCGCCTGAGGGTCGCCCGGATTGGCATGGAGAAGGATTCGGAGATTTTGCCGAGCCTCCGCGTAACGATGCAACTGCCAAAGATTAGCACCAAGATATCGTCGAGCCGCGACGTCGTGTGGATCGATTTTCAGCGCTCTCTGGAAATACGATGTTGACTCATCAAATTTCTTTTCCATTGCTAGAACCGTGGCAAGATCGCGGAGGAATTCCGCGTTGCCCGGCGCTAAAGCCACGGCCTTTCGAAGCTCGCTGTCGGCTGAGGTAAGATTCCCCGCCCGGGCGAACTGCATCCCTTCTTCTGCATGCGCATCAGCGCGGTTACCTTGTGTCGTATCCGAAACAAGCTGGCACATCGAAGTGGCAGGGCCAGCAGGAAAGAGAAACGCGGCTGCACACAGACCGAGACCGCCGGCGAACCAAGGCCTGAACGGGATTATCCTTGTGCTGCTCATCCGTCTTCTTCCGTACCGGGGAAACGCGATGAATCCCGAGTTTACCCTGAGAAAGCGGTAGGCAAAAGCCGCTCGTGGCTCGCCCGGCTCTCTCCTTCTTGACATTTCGAGGCTTGCGCGTACATTCTTGCCGCTTCCACCGTTCCGACAGCAGCATATGAAGGACCTGACTCTATATGGGACGCTGCCTCTAGATCGGTGCGTTCGTGAGTGTTGCGTTCGTGAGTGTTGAAACCACAGGTAAGTGAAGTGTCGCTTCTTCCACTTTCACCATCACCTAGACGCGCTTGGCTGCTTGGCGCGCTTTCGGTGTTGACAATTGCCATCGTGGTAGTCGGTCTGCTTGTGCGGCCCCGCCGACCGAACGGTCCGCCTTACAGTCCCCACGACGCTCTCCGCACGATCACCATTCACAGAGGCTTTCGCGTTGAGCCTTTTGTCGCCGAACCCATGATCAATAGTCCCGTGGCAATGGACTGGGACGAGAATGGGCGCATCTATGTGGCCGAAGATACCGGGTATCCGCTCGACACTCGACCGATAGGCCGCATTGTACTGCTCGAGGACACCAACGGCGACGGATTGCCAGATCGGCGCACCGTCTTTGCGGACCACATCGTGATGCCGAATGGCGTGATGTGCTGGAAAGGAGGTGTACTGGTGACCGCCGCCCCGGACGTGTGGTTTTTTAAAGATACGACAGGAAGCGGCCATGCTGATGTCCGCGAAAAAATCCTTACCGGTTTCGCGTTTACAAATCCGCAGCACATGGTTAACGGCCCGCTCTACGGTCCAGATAACTGGATTTACCTGGCCCATCAGGGGCCGGTTCACACCGTGGTATTCCAGGATGATTTTGGAGATCGCGGCAGTGATATTCGGTTTGCCGATGGGCAAGGACCGCAGCTAAAAATGGCACCGCGTAGCGTGCGCTTCAGACCAGAAACGCATCAGCTCGAGTTCTTGTCCAGTTGGTCGCAATATGGGCAGGCCTTTGACGAGTGGGGTCGCCACTTCGCCATCACCAATGACAGCAATGGACGGCACGACGTCATCGCTGCGCGCTACTTGCAGCGGAATCCCGCTCTCTTATTGCCTACCGTCCAACAAGATGTTTCTACGGCCGACAACAACAACGTCTTTCCTATCACTCACAATCCACGATTCGAAATCCTGACGGATGTTGGCACGCTCACTTCCTCTTGCAGCATCACCCTCCCTTATCTGGGTGGCGCGTTTCCCTCTTCATTTGAACGCGTCGCCTGCCTGGCCGAATCTGCGCACAATTTGGTGCATTGCGATATGTGGTCAGATTTGGGCGCAACTTACAGCGCGCGGCGCCTCGAAGAGAAGGTCGAGTTCGTTGCCTCGACAGATGCTTGGTTCAGGCCCGTCAATATGTACATCGGACCTGACGGGGCTCTCTACCTCATCGATTATTATCGCAACACCATCGAGCACCCCGAGTGGATGGCTGCGGATACCTATCACGCCGGATATCTTTACAACGGACAGGATCGCGGTCGAATCTATCGAATAGTTCCGGATACACAGACGCCTCTGCCCTTGCCTAAGAAAATTCGACTCGACCAAGCGCCCGACGCCGAACTTGTCCAACAGTTGTCCAGCTCGAACATCTGGTGGCGCCGGACAGCCCAGCGCCTGCTCTTAGAACGCCGTCACACCGATGCAGTACCGTCTCTACGTCAACTCCTCGAGCAGAGTCCGTCTCCTCTGGGGCGCGTGCACGCTTTGTGGACGCTCGATGGCTTGGAGAAACTTGACCCGAGCCTCGTCGCAAGGGCGCTTGATGATCCCGTTCCAGGTGTCCGCGAAAATGCAATTCGCCTGGCTGAGCCCTACTTGGCGAAAGCTCCCGAACTGGCCCGCAAGCTCACGCAGATGGCCGCCGACCCTGACCCCAAGGTTCGATTCCAACTCCTTTGCACTCTCGGTTTCCTTGACTCTCCTGAAGCCACCGCCGCCGAGAATAAACTCCTGGCCGATGGCGTGGAAGACCCCTGGATGCAGGTGGCCGCCTTAAGTGCGTCTCCCGGCCGCGCGCTGCCGTACTTTGAGCTGGCAGTTTCTCGCTTCGCCGACAGCGACACGAACGCGCGCCGTAATTTCTTTCACCAAGTGGGCGCTGTGGTCGGCGTCAAAGCGGACGCCAAAGAAATGCGACGGCTTCTGACAACCGTGGCAGATGGCTCTCCTCGTAATTCGGACTGGTGGGGAGGCGCAACGCTCGACGGCATGGCTGAGGGCGTTCGCGCAAAGGGTGCCGGTGCCAAAGCGAATCTGAAGGAAGACCGGGATCTCTTGTTAGGAATGTTCGAGCGGCGGCCGGGTCCCGTGGGGCACGCCGCGGTTCATCTGCTGGCCGTCCTCCGTCTTCCGAACGACGTCGCTGCCGCCCAAGCGCTAAGGCGCGCCGAAATGTTAGCCGCAAATCGCCAGGCCGACGCCTCGGTGCGAGCCGACGCATTGGATCTGCTGGCACTCGCAGATTCTGATCGGGAGGCAGGTCTAGTGGAGAGCCTTCTCGATCCGCAAGAGCCTGACATCGTGCAGATCGCAGCCGTGAGGGCGCTTAGCTCCGTCCGAGCTCAAAAAGTCGGCCCGTTGCTGCTTGCCAAGTGGAGTGGCATGAGCGCACCGGTGAGGGCGGAGGCGACGAATACGCTGCTCGGCGGAGGTTCAGATCGGGTCCTTCTGCTCCTTGAGGCGGTGAAGAACGGAGACGTCCAGACCTGGCAGCTTGACCCGTACAAGCCGCGCCTTTTCATGGATCCTGATCCTGCCGTTCGTCAGTTAGCAAGGGCGCTCTTCGAGCAGAGTGCGGCCCAGCGCGAGCAAGTTCTGAAAGAATACCAGGCTGCCTTGAACATCCCCGGCGATGTGGCGCGAGGCAGAGAAACCTTCACGCGCGTCTGCTCGAAATGTCATGCGCTCGACGGCGTGGGCGTAGCCGTCGGACCCAACCTGGGGACGGTGCGAAATCATCCCGCATCGGAGCTATTGGTGGACATCATTCTGCCCAGCAAATCCATCGAACACGGTTATGAGACCTATGTGGTTGAGGTGGCTTCCGGCGACCTGATGGATGGCATCATGAGCGCCCAGACTTCCGCAACCATCACGCTCAGGCAGGAGCGCGGGAGGGAGATGGTCATTGCTCGCCAGGACATCAAAACCATGCGTGTCAGCAAGGTCTCTATGATGCCGGAAGGCCTGGAGAAACAGATCAGCACTAGCCAAATGGCGGACCTGCTGACGTTTTTAAAAGCAGTCCGGTAATTTCGGTGATCGCCCCAAGCTAGTGGGGCGATGGAGTGGTCTAGTCCCCAATGCGAAAAACGATGCTGTTTTTGGTACTCGCGGTTTTTCTCTCCGCTATGGGTTTCAGGAGCGCGTTCCTACCTGGCCGGAACGCGAATCCGGCAAACGAGCAAGCTACCCGCTCCTTTCAGTGGCCAAACGGAAAACGGATGGCCCTCAGCCTAAGCTTTGACGACGGACGTCTCAGTCAAGTCGACACAGGTTTGGCGTTGCTCCGTAACCGCGGTGTAAGGGTTACGTTTTTCCTTCTAGGGAACCGGATCGAAAAGCGCCTGGAGGGCTGGCGCCAGGCGGTAGCCGACGGACATGAGATCGGCAATCACTCCCTGACACATCCGTGCACTGGAAACTATGAGTTTAGCCGCCACAACGCTCTTGAGGATTACTCGCTCTCGATGATAGAGAAACAGCTCGACTCGGCGAATGCACAAATTAGCCGTCTGCTGGGAATAAAGCCAGAAACTTTTGCCTACCCTTGCGGACAGAAGTTTGTTGGAAGGGGAAGGAACGCGAAAAGCTACGTACCCTTGATTGCGAAGCGTTTTTTGGTCGGCCGCGGTTATCTCGACGAAGCCGCGAACGATCCCGCGTTCTGTGATCTCGCGCAGACACTGGGCACGCCTTTTGACGACATGAGCTTTGAACAAATGATCAAACCGATCGAGGAAGCGGCGAAGCAAGGGCGCTGGCTGATTTTTGTGGGCCACGAGATCGGTGAGCGAGGTTATCAGGTGACCGACACCAAAGCGCTGGAGGCATTGTGCGACTATGCCAATGACCCGGCCAACAGCGTTTGGCTCGGAACCGTCAGGGAAATCGGGACGTATATCCAGGAGCATCGAGCGGCGATCAACTGAGACGACTGGCCTTAGGGTGACAGACCTCATCCTGGATAGCGCCACTTTGCAGGCAGAACACGTCCTTGCCGACCAACGCGAGTTCATCGCCTCTCCTAACTAAAACACTGGAGGGTGTTTGTGGCCGCACTGTTGTGGCGGCATTTGACAGACCGGCACAGATCAAGCCAGACTTAGCCCGCCCTTTTTCCGACACCGGCGTTCTTGATCGTGGGTCTCGGAAGTGACGAGCGGTTCCCCGAACGGAAAAAAAACGCACTTCTTTCCGTCATTGAAAAGGTGACAAAGAATCATGACCTTCAGGTCGCGGAAGTAGCTTGCGGCACAGGTGCGGCGATGGCGGGATCGGTCACGCTGGATTTTCCGGTTTCCACGTGTCCTGCCAGCTGCCGCTGAAAGCTGGCATCGGAATCGACGCGTACGGTCAAGTCGTACCAGCCGAAAGATTCATGCAACTGGCTAACATACGTAACAATGTCGTGCGGGTGCAGCAGGTGCGTGCGCGTTTTGCCGGAGTACGCGTCAAAGATACTCACTTTTTCTGCGCTTGAGCTGTGGTTGCGAATCACAAGCGCGACGGCCTCCGATTCCTGGTCGTAAATTGCATTCACGGTGAAGTTGGCGCTGCCCGCTCCGAGGCCACCAGCGAAAGTGCGCAGGAAGCCGTTCGGACCGAAGACGGAGAAATTGTACGAAGTAGCGCCGCTGGTTCCGAAACTGTCCGAAGTTTCGTCCCCTGCGCCCACGGTGTAGGTCCATGGCCCGGTCTGGCCGTCGCCGGAGCGCACCTGAAAGACCGCTCCGGCCTTGCCGGTGTTCCGGAAGAAAAGCTGGACGCCTCCGTGGGAAGCCTTTACTTCTCCTTCGAGATGCAGCTCATACGGCAGCGCGCGTGCCGGACACGTGCCGGACTCTTGCTCCGGCAGTTCCTGGTTGGCCGGCGGAGTGGGCACGTAATCGGGATAACGGTTTTGGTTGGGCGGAGCATAGGAGGCGGTGTTGGGCAGGGCAACGATTGCGTCGTTTGGCGACGCGAAGTTGAACGCCGAAGTCAAGTCGCCGGCAACCGCGCGGCGCCATGCGGTGATGTTCGGCTCGAAGATCCCGAAGCGGCGCTCGAGGAAGCGGATCAGCGAGGTGTGATCAAACACCTCGGAGTTGACCCACCCACCCTTGCTCCAAGGCGAGATAACGATCATAGGGACACGGACGCCAAGCCCGTACGGTCCGGGGGTGTATGTAGACGCCGGGTAGGAAGGGCTGCCGGTAAACAGTTCATTCGTTGTGCCCACCGTCGAAATGCCTGCCGCTCGCGACGGCGGCGGTGTCGGCGGCACCATGTGATCGAAGAAGCCGTCGTTCTCGTCGAACATTAAGAAAAAGACAGTCTTGCTCCAAACCTTGGCGTTGGCGGTCAGCGCATCGAGCATCTGTGAGACGTACCACGCGCCGTAGTTCGAGGGCCAGTTCCCGTGCTCGGTATACGCCTCGGGCGCCACGATCCAGGACACGTGCGGCAACCGATTCGCGAGAACGTCATCGCGGAAGATGTCGAACAGCGTTCCGCTCTTCAAAATGTTGGTCCCGGTTCTCGCTTTCTGCGCGAGTGGACTGCTGTCTGGAGCGTTTTGATATTGATGGAAGTACAGCAATGAATTGTCTCCGTAATTGCCAATGTAGGCGTTGCCAGTCCAGCCCCAAAAGTCGGCAGCATCGAGTCCGTCGCCAACATCTTGATAGACCTTCCAGGAGATCCCTGCTTGCTCGAGCAGCTCAGGGTAAGTCGGCCACCCATAACCGGCTTCGGCGTTGTCAATCACCGGACCGTCGCCGCTTCCGTCATTGCCCACCCATCCGGTCCACAGGTGATAGCGGTTCGGGTCGGTCGGTCCCAGCAACGAGCAGTGATATGCGTCGCAGACCGTGAACGCATCGGCAAGCGCATAGTGGAATGGGATATCTTGGCGAGTAAGGTGCGCCATGGCGCTGGTGCCCTTCTGCGGGACCCACTGGTCGTAGGCTCCGCCATTCCACGCCGCATGCGTCCCGTTCCAGTCGTGCGGCGTGTCCTCCAGGAACTCTAGACCCAGATTGGAGGCACCAGGGTGGAAGGGCAGCACGTAGCCGTCGGGATTGTTCGGGTCCGGCTGATGAAAGACGCTCTTACCCGAAGGCAGCTTGACGGCTCGTGGGTCTCCGAAGCCGCGCACACCACGCAGCGTTCCGAAATAGTGATCGAATGAACGGTTCTCCTGCATCATGAAGACGATGTGCTCTACGTCATGGATAGTCCCGCTGCGGCTGTCCGCCGGAATCGCCAACGCGCGGCTGATGCTTGGAGGAAAAGCGGTGTAGGCCGCAGCTGTCGTCAAAAGCTTAAGGAAGTCGCGACGGTCTCTGCTCATGGTGGATTTCACCCTTTCTGGACTACCTGCGGGGGTAATCGCGCGCGGCAGCTTAGTCCCTGCGTATTGCGGTTCGATGATGATCAGGTTGTATTTGTGTGACTTGGTTGTGGAAGCCCGTCTCGACGCCTGCGAATTTCTTCGCGCAGGAATTAATGCGGATTTGATTACGCATCAAGTAAAGGTCGGCAAATTCTCAAGCGCCTTGGTGCGCGCGACCAAACCCGTTGCCGCTCTGCAGTCCTACTTGCTGCAACAGCGAAGTGACCAGGAAAACCCACACGTGCAAGCCAACCACGGCCGTTCCGCGGGGGCCGATATAGCGCCGTATGTGTCCGTTACTCGCCGCGGTCTCCGGCAAACAGGTCCGACATCACGTGCACGCTCGAATCACAGGCATGATTGAGGCACGGAAGGCCCAAGCCTGCCTCGAGTGATTTCAGGAGCGAAAAATGGGTGTAGAACTCGCCGCTCTGAACACCGTGAACGCCGTAGTTGGTGTCCACGACGAGCAACACCTGATTCGTATTGGGTACGGCGCTGTAATCATTTTCGTCCCACAGCACGATGATGGCGTTGCGGCCCTCGCGCCAGACAGAAGAGTCATGGATAGCGTTCACGATGGTTCGCAAGGCAACATCGCCCTGATAAATCAATGCTGGGTTTAGTCCAACCTGTGTGCCATTGTCGTGCGGATCGAAGTCACAGGAAGGGCCGGCGTTGTCGCGTCCATGCTGGTCATTGCATTGATTTGGAGCAATGAACGATAACGTGGGGACGTGACCCGAGCCGAGGTCCTCAAGCAGACCATGCGCGCCCTGAAAACCCACAACGTTGCTCAAGCTGTTGCGGGAATTCGTGCCTTCTTGCACGCTGCGGAAATACGCGAACGGGTTATGCTTTACCGCATACAAATTTATGAGCGTTTGTTGTTCGCCCGGCATCGCGTTGGCCATTTCCGCGTTGCTGGTAAAGAAGCCATCGCTATTGTTGACTCCGTCGGCTCCGCCGGGAGGCAGGTTTTCCTGGTAGCTCTCCCAGCTTTTGCCCCATTCAACTAACTGATCGCCGATACTCTTACCACTCGTATTCGTGGCTGCTGGAATCTCCAGCTGGCCATCGATGTCGACCACGGCAGTGACCGCTGGAGGGCTAGTTTCGTTCGTGGTGTCGATGAGTGGGGTAGCGGCGTCAGTCCCCTCTCCCCCAATCGGGCAAACATCGGGGCTTGCCGGCACGTCCGTCGCGGCCTTCCCCGAGGCCAGGTTGGTGATGCAGTTGGTATTGTGCCAGTCAGGAGAGTTGTCCGTCAGGACTCCAAAGTTCGATCCGCCGACGACTTCTAGGTAATTCGTTAAGCTGGGATGGGCGATCGCGAAGTAATTGTTGGCCGCGTTCGCGGATTTCGCGTAATGATTGGCGAACGGCGCATTGGGATTATTGATGATCTGACTGTAGCTGTGGTTCTCCATCATGATGACGAAGACGTGATCGAGATGCGGTATGCCACGCGGAATCTGACCTTCCTGAGCACGAAGTGGCGTCGTGCTCACCAGCAGGATCACCGACAGGCATAGAACTGCGACCTTTTTTGTCATTCCAATCACCTTTCTATCGACGAGGGTTGTCGACCTTCTGGCGCGGGGATCGGCGCCGATTCAAGGGTCGCAGCCTAGTAGCGGCTTATTGCGGCCGTATGACGATCGCATTAAAGTGCGTGGACTCAGGCGCAACGATGTAGACGAACCGCGGCACCTGCTCGAATTCCCGAAGCTGCCGGGTCTGCAGGTCACGTATGTTTCGAAGGGATGTCGGCCCGTCCCCGCACACTTCTAATATGGGTTGGCGCTCCCTGTTAGCGTTCGATCTTCTTGCGAAGATGCAGAATCGAGCAGCATCGCTCCAGAACACGGCGCCAAACATTTGTGCTAGGCCAAGTGAGAGCCGATCCCAGGCCATCGCCGTTCCGTCGGGAAAGGAAGCACATCCGTGGTTCGGTCGCACGCAGCGTGCCACCAGTGCGTTCGCGCTCCAAGCATTTGACTCGTGCGCGGGATTATCCTATATTTCCATTGTTTTGGAAATATGAAGACATCATTTGCCGTCGATTCGTTGGCTGCTCTGGCACAAGAAACGCGTCTCAATATTTTTCGCTTGCTCGTGCGGCACGCGCCCAGCGGACTTCCGGCAGGAACAATCGCGCGCCGCCTCCGGTTGCCCGGCCCAACGCTTTCCTTTCACCTGAACGTGCTGGCCGCAGCGGGGCTCGTTCGGGCAGATAAGAACGGACGGTCCATCGCTTATTCCGCGAACCTGGACAGCGTCAACCGCCTGACGGGGTTCCTCATGGAGAATTGCTGCGGCGGGCGAGGCGGATGTCCGCCGTTCTGGGAGCCCGCGAATCCGCGCCCAAAGGAGTGACCCATGCAGGGCCGCTACAACGTTTTATTCCTCTGCACCGGCAATTCGGCGCGCTCGATCATGGCCGAAGCAATCATGAACCATAAGGGCAGGCCCAACTTCACCGCGTACAGCGCGGGAAGCCAGGCAACCGGGAAGGTCCGGCCGGAGGCAATCAAACTCGTACAGAAAGCAGGACTACCAACGGACAATCTGCGAAGCAAAGATTGGGATGAATTTGCCAAGCCCGGAGCACCACACCTTGATTTTGTATTCACTGTTTGCGATAACTCCGCGAAAGAAGTCTGCCCCGTCTGGCCCGGTCAGCCTATGACCGCACATTGGGGCGTTCCCGATCCTGCGGCGCTGGCCGGAACACCTCAACAAATTGAACGTGCTTTCCTCGATGCCTACATGATTCTCGAACAGCCAATCTCACTGTTTCTGTGCCTTCCCCTTTCCAGCCTCGACAAACTGGCCATTCAGAAGGAAATCGACAGGATCGGCAAATCCAGTGAAGCCAAATCTGCTTGAAGACTCCCCACGCCTAAAGGCGGGGGATTCCCACCACATGCGCAGCGGACCCGCCCAATTCGTCAGCGAATTCACCGCAACTTTCGGGCTTCTATGTGTGATTTGGGGATGCTCTCGTTCCCGTTCCAACCCTTTGCCGTGGGCAGTTACCTCACAGCGGCGTATTGGTTCACCGCTTCCACATCCTTCGCAAATGTCATTCCCGCGGCGAAGAAAGAAGCGGGGTGGATTCGGCGGGGTTGATTTGCTCGAAAATGCTCACTTCTTCCCTAGAGCGGCCCATTGTCCATCGGCTCGGCCCTCCACTTTCATTCGCCCCTTCGCCGTATCTCCATCAATCCACCCGGCCAGGGTCGCGGTCACGGGCGCCGGCTTTTCACTCGGCCACGTTCCGTTAAACGTAAGCTCGACATAGCCGTTGTGCCACGTGCCGCTGATCTGCTGATCCTGGCCAAACGCACCGGACCATGTGCCTTGCACGGCGCTACCGTCGCGATGGAGGTTCATCGATCCTTCGTAACTGCCGTAGTCGCTGGCGAATTTTACTTCCCATGTTCCGGAGGCTTCGCCGTCATTGATTACGGCTTCCGCTTTGGCAGAAATGACTTTCAGGTCGGAGAAATATGCTTCCTCCCCGGAATAACCCCATAAGGCAACACTGCCCTGCAGGTCCTCGCCTTTCAAGCCATTCACGGTCAAGCTCGGATTCTCCGATCCGTTGACATACAACTTCGCAGTCCTTCCGTGCCCTTCGATTTTCACTTTGGTCCATTTTTCAGGTTGCACATCTGCATAGGATTCGTAAATCCACGGCCATTCTCTGCGCAGCTTGTACCAATCGAATCCTGGCGCAGCGACGTATTGCACCGAGTGGTTCCGCATGGCCTGATCTTCAGAATGGGAATTCCCAGGCCGAAGGTAAAACAATTCGTAGTGCGATGCGTCCGTCCTGGCCCGGAAGGCGATCCCAATAAAGCCGGGCATGCGTACGCCCGGAGGCGTAGTGACCTTCATGGCGACATCGGCCTCGATCGTTCCGTCCTGAATCTGGATTCCCTTGAGAAAGGCGAAGACGTCTTCCTTCGATTGTGTGGTCAGACGAACCGCTTGGCGTCCTTGGTATTCGACTGTCTCTGCCTTCCCGCCGGTCACGATCAGGCCGTTCAGATCGGTCAGGGCCAAGCTCCGCGCCGCCTGTGCGGTTGGCTCCGGGGTGCGAAGGACCTGTGCGTTCGCGGAAAGGAACGTAGAGATGGCAACCAATACGGCTCCCGGGGCATGCCATAAACCGGATACCTCAAGGGTCTTGCCAAGCTCCGTATTGCTCTTCATTCTGCGCGGCTCCGAACTGGCCTCAAACCAGCCCCGACTTAGGTAGCACGGTATGGCGGAGAGGATAGCGCTCCGCCCTTACCACATGGATCTTGGCTCTCCAAGGTCTGCCCACTATTCATAACGGAGGGCCACCATGGGGTCCACTCGCGCTGCTCTTCTCGCCGGAATCCAGCACGCCAATGCACCGGTTCCCACGAATAACAAGGTCGTGCCCGCTAGGGTGACCGGATCATAGGGTTTCACACCACGCGACAACTCCGCCTCGATGGCTCGCCCCAGTAGCAGGCTCACGATCAATCCAATTCCAACTCCTGCCGTAACCAGTCGCAAGCCCGTCCTAATCACCAATCGAAACACGTCCGCACGCTCCGCACTCAATGCCATGCGGATTCCAATCTCATGCGTCTTCAGCGCTGTGGCGTACGCCAGGACACTATAAACGCCCACGGTGACAAGAATCAGCCCTAGGCACCCAAAAATCGTCATCAGCAGGGAGGCAAAACGAGGGCCGGCATACAACCGTTGACTGATCGGATCCTCCAACGCGCCCGGAAACGCCAGCGCCACACCGGCATCAGTCGCCCACACTGCTTGGCGTACGTCATTCATCAGCGCCACGGGGGTTTGCTCGGAGCGCACCAGCAGAACCTGCCATCCCCGGACCACGCCTACAATTTCAAACCACGGCTCGTGCACCGGATCCGCAAGGGTCTCTAGCCCCGCCAGCTTGATTCGACGGCCCAACGGATCTTCACCGCGAAGGAACGTAGACGCAAACGTCTCGTTCACCACCGCCACTTTTCTTGCGTCGTTGATTTCCGCTTCGCTGAACGCCCGTCCCATCTTGAACGGAATACGGAGCACCCGGAAATATCCCTCGCTGATGTTCTGCAGCAGCGCTTGCCATTCGTCCTCGTGCGACTTTCCAAGGACCTCTATCTTGCTGTCCACACCGCCGTACAGTGGCAGCGCGCTCGACTCCGTCGCATCCACCACCCCCGGGAGCGCCTTCACACGTGCCAGCAGCGGCTGGAAAAATCCGCTGACTTGCGCGGCCGTCTTGTAGCGATCTGCGGGCAACGGCAACTGCGTCTCGAACACGTGGTCCGCTTGCAGCCCTAAGTGCACTTCGCGAAGGGCCACAAAACTCCGCATCAAGAGCCCTGCACCGATCAGCAGCGTCAGCGACAGCGCCACTTCCATCACCACGACCGTATCGCGCATCCGCCCCGTGCGAAATCCGCCGCTCACTCCTTTGCCGCTGTCGCGTAGCGGATCGTTCACATCCCGCCGAGCAGCCCGCAGCGACGGCGCCAGTCCGAAAATCAGAGCGGTCAATACCGCCACAACGAGCGTGAAAACCATCACCGGCGCGTTCAGCTCGATGACGGATTCCGCTGGGATCAAATTCTGCGGCATCGCCGCCACGATCAATTTCAATCCACCCCACGCAATCAGCACGCCCAGCGCCGCTCCACCGATCGCCAACACCAGACTCTCAACCAGTAGCAATCGCACCAGTCTCCTGCGCCCGGCTCCCAGCACCGCGCGCAACGCGAATTCCTTCTCTCGCGACGTGGCTCGCGCCAGCATGAGGTTCGCGACGTTGCCGCAGCCGATCAATAACAACAATCCAACCGCCGCCAGAATCGTACAGCGTGGACTCGAAGCGCCCCACGACCGTATCTCCCAACCGCTTAACTAAAACTTGGAAGTGCGCGGGATAATCCTGCGGATTAATTTTGGCCAGATGGTTGGCGAGGAGAGTCGCATCTGCCGCGGCTTGCGCCTTCGAGACGCCCGGTTTGAGTCGCCCTAGGAGGAACCAGCGCGCCGGCAATCCCGCATATCCTGTTTCCACGCCGCGAATTGGCGTCTCGGGAATCAACACGTCCGCTTCATACCAGCCAAAGCGCGGCGGCATGATTCCGATAAGCGTTCGCGCCGTTCCATTCAGCACAAAAGTCTTGTTCAGCACTCCCGGATCGCCGTTGAAACGCTCCATCCAGGTCTTATGCCGCATCACGAATACCGGCGGTGCTCCAGGCTGGTAATTGCGGGTTGGAGCACACGGCCGTATAGTGCCGGCATACCAAAAAATTCAAATGTGCCCGGCGTCACGTGCGCTCCATAAAGCAGCTCAACGCCTTCTCCCTGTTTGTAGAGCACCAGATCATCGGAAGCGGCAATGACACCGTCAAAAACGTGGATCAGATTGGCAAATTCCAGAAATTCATTTGATGTATATCCCTGACGCCCACCTTCCTGACCGCGAGCCGTATCGACAATCCGCAGAAATACCATGCGTCCGGAATCCTTATAAGGAAACGGTTCAAGCAGCACGTTGTCGATCACGCTGAAAATTGCGCTCGAGGCGCCGATCCCTAATCCCAGCGTGGCGATCGCTACCGCGGTGAATGCCCGACTTCGTGCCAGGCTGCGCAGCGCGTACCGTAGGTCGCGCCCCAGATCCTCTACCGATACCAGAGTCCGCAATTCCCTCCGGTCTTCCTGCAACAGCGTGGCATTCCCGAACTGACGTCGCGCCGCCGCGTCGGCGTCCTCCCGCGGCATTCCCTGGGCCACAAAACGATCCGCCAGCAATTGCAAATGCGCCTGCACCTCTTCGTCGAAGTCGCTGTCCCGTTTTCGCGGGCCGAAGAGTCCGAGCACCCTCGCCGCAAACGCCCGTAGCCGGGACATGCGCACGTTGCCCATGGCTACCTCTCCCCTTCCAGTCGCAGCACACGCCCGACCACGCCCGAAATCCTCTGCCAATTCTCAGTTTCCACGGCAAGCTGCTTCTCGCCTCGCCTGGTAATGGAGTAAAACTTGGCCTTGCGGTTATTGTCGGACGTTCCCCACTCCGCCGCGATCCAGCCCTGCTGCAGCAGCCGCAGCAACGACGTGTACACCGTACCCTCGTTCAACTGCAGCACATCGCGGCTAACCTGCTCGATCCGCCGAGCAATCCCGAAACCATGTTGCGGCCCCAACGCCTGCAGCGTCTTCAAAATCATCAAGTCGAGCGTCCCTTGCAGTACTTCCGACTTCTTTGCTTCCGTCACGTTGTCCTTCCTTTGCACGCACCAAAGGAAGCTACCATTTCTCCTTTGCAATGTCCATAGGTACGGAAGCGCCCGCCCGTTCTCCCTTTGGCTCTCTTCTCCTCTTGACAATCAGTAGGAGAGATGTATTCTTCCTCCTGAACCTCAGGGGGAATGCGGCGATGGCGGACAAGCCGAGTGATCTCGTCAGAGGGAACTCTGGACATGCTCATTTTGAAAACGCTGGCGCTCGAACCCATGCACGGTTATGGGATCGCCGTCCGGCTCGAACAATGAGCAAGGGCGTTTTCCGCCTGAATGCCGGTTCGCTGTTTGTCGCCTTTCAGCGGCTCGAACGAGCGGGACTGATCAGCAGCGAATGGAAAGCCACCGAGAATAGCAGGCGCGCCAAGTATTACGTCCTAACAGACCAGGGACGAAAGAGGCTCAACAGCAAAACACGAGAATGGGGAAGGCAAGTGGCGGCGATCGCCAGAATCTTGGAGGCCTCGTAAGCGAACCATGTCATTGCTGCGAAGCATAACGAGCGGGCTCCGAGCGCTGTTCCGAAAAGAGCAGGTCAGCCAGGAGCTGCACGAAGAACTAAACGGCTTCCTGGAGATGGCCGCCGAAGAAAAGATGAAGCAGGGCATGAGCCGCAAGGATGCGCTTCGCGCCGTGCGGCTGGAGCGGGGAAACCTCGAAGTTGCGAAAGAAGTGGTCCGCTCGGCCAGCTGGGAATGTCTCCCGGAGATGTGCTGGCAGGATGTCCGCTACGGGCTACGGATATTTCGCAAGAACCCTGGCTTTACCGTTGTAGCTCTTCTCACCCTGACGCTCGGAATCGGAGTCAATTGCGCCATCTTCACGGTCGTAAACGCCGTGCTGTTGCAACCCCTGCCGTACCCTGATTCCCAGCGCCTGGTGCTTGTTCAGCGGTATTTTCCGGAGCGTGTGTTTCCTGCTACAAGCGCCACGAAGTTTCTCTTCTGGCGCGACCATGCCCGCGGATTCGAGTCCATGTCCGGATATAGCTTTGCTTCTTCCGGTGTCAACCTCACCGACGCGGGAGAGCCAGAGCGGCTTCATTCCCTGCGGGTCAGTGCGGAGTTTTTCCGCACTCTCGGCATCCAGCTTTTCTTGGGCCGCAGTTTTACTGATGACGAAGATCGCCCCGGCGGACCCAACGCCGTCGTCCTTAGCCATAACCTTTGGCAGAGAGACTTTCGTGGAGATTCTGGGATTGTGGGGCACAAGATCCGACTTGGCGGCCAATTGTGCAGCGTTGTCGGAGTGGCTCCCGCAAACTTCACATTTACGCCCGCAGCAGATTTATGGACACCGCTTCGAGCTCAGCCTGATCCCCATGATCAAACCAATGCATACCGCGTTCTCGGCCGCCTCCGTCCAGAAGTGAGCTACGCCCGCGCGGACCAATACGTCCGTGCAGCCGGTGAAGAGTTCCGCCAGCAACACGCGGATCTAATGAATGTCAGAGAAACAGTTTCCGTAAAGGGCTACCGAGACGCCGTTGTCGGAGATGTGCGTCCAGCCCTCTTGATCCTGTTTGGCGCAGTGGGATTTGTGCTGTTGATTGTTTGCGCGAATCTCGGAAACCTACTGCTTGGCCGCTCTACTGTCCGCCAGAAAGAGATGGCTGTGCGATTGGCCCTCGGTGCGAACCGCCTCCGTTTGACTCGCCAACTTTTGATAGAAAGCATGCTCCTCGGCATCACCGGCGGTGGCCTGGGGTTGGCCGCAGCCGCAGGGGCTTTACCGTTGCTCTTGAGATTGACTCCGGACAGCTTGCCTCGTCTTGGCGAGGTTCGCCTGGATTGGCACGTATGGGCGTTCGCGTTCGTTTTGGCTTTTATTGCGGTCATTCTTTTTGGACTGGCTCCGGCAATGCAAGGTGCCAAGACCGGGCTTCGTGACGCGTTGCATGAGAGTATCCGGCGCACCGGCGTCAGCCCTAGGGCTACGCGATTGCAGCGGCTCCTGGTGGTCGGAGAAGTTGGGCTCTCCGTCGTCTTGCTGGTCGGAGCTGGACTCTTGATTCAGACCTTTTGGCGCTTGCAGCATGAGAGCCCCGGATTCGATCCCCGGCACGTACTCACCGCACAAATGACTTTGGATAACCAGCGATACAACAAGACCGCAGCGGTCACGCAACTGGAAGACCCGGCTTTGGCGCGTCTAGAGGCGCTCCCAGGAGTGGAAGTGGCCGCGACAGTCTCGAATTTGCCTTTTGATTTCGGTCCAGACATGAATTTTGCAATTGAAGAAAACCCATCGGGGGGTGATCCCAGCGGAAGCACAGAATGGCGCGCCATCACGCCGCATTACCTGCAGGTCATGCGTATCCCCGTATTGCGAGGGCGGGACCTCACAGACAGCGACAACGCGTCGGGAGCACCTGTAGTGCTCATCAATCACGCTCTAGCCGCGCGTTTTTTCCCCGGTCAAAACCCGCTCGGGCAACACATCATCATTGGTGCAGGTGCCGAAGCTATGGGGCTTGCTGATCGCACGCGCGAAATTGTCGGCATCGTTGGGAACACCAAAGAGTTCGGTCTCACTCGGCCCGCGCCCGAGACCTTCTTCGTTCCTGCGGCTCAAGTACAGGATGGCATGACTGCCATGACCAATCGGTTGATACCTCTGGTCTGGGTCGTACGCACCAGCGGCGAACCACATTCGCTCGCCAAGGCTGTGCAGCGAGAACTGCTGGCGGTCACGAGCCAGGAGGCAGCGGACAATTTCCGAGCGATGGAGGACTTGTTGAGTGCATCAATCGCGCAACAGCGCTTCAATATGTTGCTGCTGGGCATGTTTGCTGGCCTCGCCGTTGTATTAGGAGCAGTCGGGCTGTATGGGGTGCTCGCCTATCTCGTCGCGCAGCGCACGAACGAAATTGGGATTCGAATGGCTTTGGGCGCAAGCCGTCGCGAGGTTCTACATCTTGTTGTCAGGAACGGAATGCGGATGACTCTTGCAGGTCTTAGCCTCGGAATCGTTGCTGCGCTCGGTCTTACTAGGCTTCTTGCCGGGCTGCTATTTGGCGTCAAGCCGACGGATGCGTTCACATTCGCGTCAGTCGCGATCCTGTTGTGCGGGATGGCCCTGCTGGCGTGCTATATTCCGGCCTGCCGCGCCACGCGCGTCGATCCCATCGTGGCCTTGCGTTACGAGTAATCGGAATTCTGGAGGCGTCGTAAGGGGCATGTCGTTGATGAGAAACGTAGCGAGCGGACTCCGAAGGCTGTTCCGAAAGGGACGGAGCGAAGGGGAGTTGGACGAAGAACTGCGCGGCTTCCTGCAGATGGCAGCCGAAGAAAAGATTCGGCAGGGTATGAGCCGCAAGGATGCGCTTCGAGCGGTGCGTTTGGAACGAGGGAACGTAGAGGTCGCGAAGGAAATTGTCCACGCCGCCGGATGGGAATCTTTTGTGGAAACGTTGTGGCAGGACTTGCGGTACGGCGCGCGCATGCTGCGCAAGAACCCAGGGCTTACCTCGGTCGCAGTTCTGACAACGGCCCTGGGGATTGCGGCAAATGTGACCGTCTTCAGCGTTGTTGATGCACTGTTTCTCCGAAGTGTGCCGGCAAAGAATCCCGAACGGCTCGTCCGAATCCAGGCGCCTGAAAACGATGGGGGAGGTTACTTCAGCGTTCCCGAATTCAGCTACTTACGCGAGCACTCGAAAACCGTTGAGGACCTGACTACTCATTATTCGACTGCTCCCCTATACATTTCCGCCAACGGCGAAACCGGCGAGGTGCAAGGCGCAGTCGTCTCTAGCAGCTATTTTCCGCTGCTCGGATTGCGTCCTTATCTTGGTCGCTTTTTTACACCCGGCGAAGACTCCGTGGCGGACCGGGACGCGGTTTCCGTTCTTGGATACGGATTCTGGCAGCGAATTTACAACGGCGACTCGAATGTTCTCGGCAAGACCTTGCTCATCAACGGACACACTTTCACCATCGTTGGCGTCATGCCACCGGACTTCCACGGAGTCGAAATCGGCGGGATGCCCAATGAAATCTGGATTCCCGCGATGATGGTTCGCGTGGGTTACCGTCACTGTGATGGTTTCCAACCCAGTTGCACGATCCTGAGCATCATGGGCCGCCTGAAGCCCGGGACTAGCATGCCTAAGGCTCAAGCGGAAATTGCCGCGCTGTTGCAGCAGTTGCGAGCCTCGGATTCCACGTTCGACCAGAGGATTGGGGCTTCCGTGACGCCCGCGACCGGCATGTCAGAAAACCGTGAGTACAACTTGATGCTTGTGCGCTTGCTCGCCGCGATCGCAGTAGTCCTGCTACTGATCGTGTGCGCCAATCTTGGAGGGTTGCTGGTTGCACGAGGAACGGCTCGCCGCGGAGAAATCGCCATGCGCCTGGCGCTGGGCGCTGGGCGCGGGCGCATTGTGCACCAGTTACTCACAGAGAGTCTGCTGCTTGCCTTGGCGGGCGGCGCAGGGGGATTTCTGCTTTCCACGTGGACCAGTCGGCTACTCGTGAATTTTTACAGTGTCGACGATGAAGGCTACAAACACCTGTTTGACGTCAGGCCCGACGCAACCGTCCTGCTCTTCTCGCTCGCTGTGGCCGCCGCCGCAGGCCTGTTGTTTGGCCTGCTTCCCGCGCTGCAAGCAAGCCGCACGGATTTGAATGACGCGTTAAAGGGTGGGGGCGGCACTGTCGGTGCGAGCCGGAAATCGAGCCGTACGGCCCTGGCCACCGTTCAAGTAGCTTTCTCCCTGGCTTTACTGGTGGGAGCTGGGCTTCTAGCACGTAGTGCCGCATTCATCCAATCCGGCAGCAATATGGACTTGCGCCACGTTTTGGGGTTGCGGTTGCCAGTCAGCCTCATTCACTACCCGCCCGACAAAGCCCGCACATTCAAACAAGAAGTCGTTCGCAGGCTTCGCGGATTGCCGGGCGTCCAATCGGTTAGCCTGGCGAAGGGGCAAGGACTCATTTGGAATCCCTGGCCCTCTGCCCGGGCAACCCTGCCGGGAAAAACATACACGAAACCAGAGGAAGAGCCGCGGATAGCCGTTAAGCCGATTGCGCCCGATTACTTTGCTACGCTGAGAATTCCCTTTGTCAGTGGTCGCGACTTCAACAACTCCGACAAACCCGGTTCTCCGCCGGTAACAATCGTAAACGAAACATTCGCCCGTCAAATCGCTGCGAATCGACTGCCGTTAGGTCAGACCGTGCTCATTGACGCCAAACCGTATCAAATCGTCGGCCTCGTCAAAGATGCCCAGATGCGCAGCTCCATTGAAGGTCCTCTTGCGGTTGCCTATGTACCGTTCTGGCAGGACGAAACGCTACTCGAGGCCCGTATGTGTATCCGCGTGGCTGGCGATCCTGCCGCGGCGTTGTCCATGGTCCGCAGGGCCATTGCGAGTATCGATCCGGAGGTTCCCGTTACAGAAACAATGCCGCTCATGGATCAAGTGCGCGGCGCATACACCGATGCGCGAGTCGCCAGCGCGGTGCTCAGTTGCGCTGCGTTTCTCGCGCTGATCCTGAGCGTTATGGGACTCTACGGTGTCGTTTCTTATGAAGTAGGTAGGCGCACAAAGGAGATTGGTGTGCGCACGGCGCTGGGCGCCCGCCCGCACGATGTACTGCGCTTGTTTCTCCGCCAAGGATTCGGCGTCGTGCT
Organism: Acidobacteriota bacterium; assembly: GCA_003225295.1. Lineage (GTDB taxonomy): Bacteria > Acidobacteriota > Terriglobia > Acidiferrales > UBA7541 > Acidiferrum. The sequence goes on from QHYZ01000059.1 coordinate 98,843, forward strand.
GACGGGCGCGCTCTTCGGAGGCGGATTGGCCTTGGCGACGACACGATTGCTCGGTGCTTGGCTATTCGGCGTAGGCTCAGCCGACCCACTTAGCTTTGGCGTCGCCACCGCCGTTCTGCTAGCAGCAACCGTGACCGCAACATACCTTCCCGCGCGCCGGGCACTGCGCGTCGATCCCATGGTGGCCTTGCGTTACCAGTGAGCACCTATGTCATTGCTGCGAACCCTATCAGACGGATTGCGAGCGCTGTTCCGAAAGGAGCAGGTCCGCCAGGAGTTGGATGAAGAACTAAACGGCTTTCTGGAGATGGCCGCCGCGGAAAAGATGAAGGAGGGGATGAGCCGCAAGGATGCCTTGCGAGCGGTGCGTTTGGCACGAGGAAGCCTCGAGGTTACGAAGGAAGTCGTTCAGTCCGCTCGCTGGGAATCTTTTGTCGAAACGTTGTGGCAGGATTTGCGCTTCGCTGTGCGCATTCTGAGGAAATGGCCAGGATTCACGACCGTTGCTATTGCTAGCCTTGCCCTCGGTATTGGCGCCTCAACTTCCATCTTCTCGGTTGTAGACGCTGTGCTACTGCGTCCGCTTCCTTATCCAAATCCACAACAAATCGTGCGCGTATGGGAACAGGCTCCCGACGGTCACCGAATGAGTTTGGCCGATCCGAACTTCGAGGATTTTCGCGCGCAAAATCACACGCTTAGCGGGCTCGCCCTGTACAACGATGGGCCAGAGTCCATTTCGGGCGGCAGTGAAGCCGTGCGCATGAATGTCGCCGCTGTTTCTAGCGACTTTTTCACTTCACTTGGCGTCGAACCTTTTCGCGGCCGCGCGTTCGCAGCTGACGAACAGGTTTTCCACGGCGCTCCGGCGATGATCGTAAGTTACGGTTACTGGCAGCAATTCCTCGGAGGCAGGGCGGACCTTTCGCACGTTCGCTTAACAATGGATGGAACGGTTTATCCGGTGATTGGAGTGATGCCTCGTGGATTTAATTTTCCGCCTGGTGTTGCTGCGTGGGTGTCGCGCCAGTTTGTCTACGGCATGTCCTTGAGCCGCACGGCCCACGGCCCCTCATGTCTCGGCCGCCTTCGCGATCGCGTAACAGTGGAACAGGCCCGCGCCGATCTCGATTCGATCGCTCGGCGAATCAGAAACCAATATGGAGAAAAAGTTAACCTTACAGATGCCGCCGTTGCGCCTTTCGCTGACGCCATGGTTGGAGATGTGCGTACAGCTTTCTTGACGCTCTTCGGAGCCGTAGGCCTGCTCCTGCTCGTTGCCTGCGCGAATGTCGCTGGATTGCTGTTGACGCGCACGTCCGCCCGACGCAAAGAACTGGCGGTTCGTGCGGCCCTCGGAGCCGGCCGCGGGCGTCTCATTCGGCAGTTCCTCGCTGAATCTCTTGTGCTTTCCTCCGCTGGAGGTGTACTGGGCATTTTGGTTGCGATTTGGGGGGTCAAGGTACTTCCCACAATTCTTCCGACAAACCTGCCGCGGCAGGAAGGCATCGCCATCAACACCTCGGTTCTGCTATTCGCTTTGGCCGCAATTGTGGCTGTTGCCTTTTCGCTCGGGCTGTTTGCTGCTTGGCGCGCGGGTGCGGGAGATCTGCTGGAAACGTTGAGCGCCGGCTCTCGGAGTCACACTGGGTCAGGCCCTAGCCAGCGACCGCGCAGGTTTTTGGTAATCGGCGAAATTGCCACCACGCTTGTCATTTTGATCGGAGCAGGCCTTCTCGGACGTAGCTTTGTGCGGCTCATTTCCACAAGTCCTGGCTTTCACCAGGAAAATGTGATCACCATGGAGTTTTCTCTTCCGATTCCGCAAGCCCAACTATTTGCCATGGACCAGTCATTCCTCACGCGTCAAATCCATCAACTGGACGATATATTGAGCGGCGTTCGCGCAATTCCCGGCGCTGAAACCGTGGGTTTGGCTGGAGGCTTTCCCGTTGCCCGCGGCGACGATCTCCCTGATGGGACATTTCTAATACTCAATGGCCAAAGGGCGCCTGCCAACTTCGATGAATGGGAGCGTATCGCTGCAGATCCTTCCCAGGTCGGCCACGCGCTTTACTGCGTGGCAGGCGAAGGATACTTCCGCACGCTGGGAATTCCGCTTATACGAGGGCGAGTATTCGCCGACCAGGACGACCTGAATTCCCCTAATGTCGCACTGATCAGCCAAACCCTGGCAAGGCAGCAATGGTCGAATCACGATCCGATCGGTCAAGTCATTGATTTTCCTATGGACGGCAATCTGAAACCGCTCACGATTGTCGGCGTCGTTGGCGACGTTCGTGCCAGCGGCCTTGATTTTCCGCCGAGCCCCATCATTTACTTCGACTACCGCCAGCGCGGAATGAACGTCAATTCATCGCCCACGATCGTCTTGCGGAGTGCCGCTCCCGCTGGGGGGATCGTTTCCGAAGCGCGCGGCATCTTTCACGATCTCGCGCCTAATGTCCCTGTCAAATTCTCCACCTTCGCGGATGAAATGGGTGGCTGGCTGGCCGATCGTCGTTTTCTTCTTCTCCTTGTGGGATTATTCGCGGCCGCTGCCCTGGCTCTTGCTGCGGTGGGCATCTACGGAGTTGTGGCGTTTTCCGTGACGCGCCGCACTCAGGAGATCGGCATTCGCATGGCCCTCGGCGCCCAGCGGAGTGACGTCCTCCGTCAGGTCGTGGGAGAAGGCGCCCGCCTGGCCACCCTCGGCGTGGTGATCGGCATTGGTGCATCGCTGGCCATCACACGCGTGATGTCTACTCTTCTTTTTGGCATTAGCGCAACTGACCCGTTGACATTTGTCGGGGTCGTCGTTCTGCTCTCTGTTGTCTCGCTTTTCGCATCTTATATTCCTGCGCGCCGCGCGATGCACCTAGATCCGCTGGTGGCCTTGCGTTACGAGTAAGTGCGCCGGGATAAACCGGCGTGGAGGAGCGGATGAAAGAGCCGTACGGTGAAGGCGTAGCGAGCCACACCGACCCCGAGTCATGCGTGGTCAGTCGTGAGGCTGGGCGCGAAGCAGACGGGGTATTGAGCCGCGAAATAACGGGAATGCGGCACACCCGTCAAGCGAACTACTGCGAACTACTACGGTGCCTGGTAGGATTGGAGGATGTACTGTAGAGTGGCTTCCCTCGACTCACTGGCAGAGCGGGTTGAAGTGGTGTCCCTGCGGGAAGCATTCTTTCGCCAAATTCGCACCCAGGAATGCTATCGGGCAAGACTACGATCGAGGAGAACGGGCGAGATTCCTTTGTCGTTGCAATTTGTATACGCTACCGTCTGGGAAGCTCTCGATGCGTCGCGCACTGCGTTCCTTCGTTATCACGACACTGGGAACTATGGCCGCGGTTTGTATGTTGACCTGCGGGGCCAGTTGGCAATCTCGCTTGGGCCATAGTCAAGAGGTGGGTCAGGCCGCAGGTGCGGTGCTCCTGATTCGCGCTATGCATATGGACGTCTCGCGGCCGCTCGCCTCGATGCGGGAGCCGGATATCAGGGACGCGTCTGCTGATTGTGAAGGAGCGGGATGCGGCCCGTCGCCAGGCGCCTCGGCGGATGGCTCGGATGCAGTAGAAGAGCAAACGCAGGAAGGGGCCTTACCTCCTCCAATACCGCCGCCAACTCTAAGTCCCGCTGGAATTGCTGTTGAGCAAACGTCCCAGGGTGCGCGGCCCGCGGCGCCATTACTTGAGAGCTTCGACGGACTCGGCTCCGGGTTCGAGGGTCCGCAGGGCACAACGAAATTTCGCAACCCGTCCGACAACAGCCTGGCCGTCGGCCCCAGTCACATCATGCAGATCGTCAATTCCAGGATCGCAATTTACTCGAAGAGGTCCGAGAAATACGGCGAGAGCGGTACGGTGTTGTACGGGGCGGTAGCTACAAAATCCGTGTGGACCGGATTCGGAGGCGCATGCGAGGCCCGCAACAACGGCGACGCCGTAGTGCGCTACGACCAGCTTGCAGAGCGGTGGCTGATCGTGATGCCAATATTCTCACGAATTGGACCCGACGAATTTCCGGGCGACACCGGTCTGGTTAGCGCCAAACCGGTCCCTGCAGAGCAGCTTCGGAAGACCAGCGAGGCGTCTACACCAGGGGCGGCGACAGCGCTTCCTGCGAATCCACCGCAGCCGCCATCCCCGCCTGAGCGCGGGCAAAGGCCACCCGAAAAGAAAGAGGGAGTGTGGGCCATGTGCTATGCGGTCAGCACCGGGTCGGACCCGCTGGGTACTTACTATCGGTATGCGTTCGAGCGGAGGTTATTTCCGGACTATCCACGTCCTGCGGTTTGGACCGACGGCTACTACACGCCAACCAGCACGGGCGACGATGTGATTCAAAAACACACGTGCATCGCGGATCGCACGAGAATGCTGGCGGGCCAGCCAGCGACCGAGCAGTGCATCGTGATCGACGGTGTGAATTTTCTGAACAACGCCGACATCGATGGCCGGAAACTTCCGCCTCCGGGAGCGCCCAACATCATGATGGCGGCTGGTGGCACGCAGCTCAAGAAGATCTTCGATGACGATGGCATTTACTACTGGAAGGTTCACGTCGACTGGAATAATCCTGCGAATACGAAGGCAGATGGTCCGGTAAAAATCAAGGTTGCGCCGTACCACTACTTGTGCGAAGGGCAATTGTCGAGCTGCGTTCCACAGCCTGGCACCGAGCGCCGGCTAGACGTGCAAGGCGACAAGATCATGCAGCGGCTCATCTACCGAAAGGTCGGAGGACACGAGTCAATCGTCGCTGCGCACTCGGTCGCTACGCAGGGCGGCGGGGGCGTGCGCTGGTACGAGTTCCGCCTCGACAAAAAGCGCGACCCCGTGTTGCATCAGCAGGGTACGTATGCACCGGAAGGATTCTACCGTTGGATGCCCAGCATCGCGATGGATAAGAAAGGCGATATTGCGATCGGATACTCGTTCGGTGGACTACCCAATTTCACGGGGCAGCGCTTTGCGGCCCGGCAGGCTGGCGATCCAAAGGGTCAGTTGACATTGCACGAGACCGTGCTCGTGAAAGGGGCGGCCTCGCAAACGAACACCCTGCGATGGGAAGACTACACGACAACTGCGAAGGATCCGAGCGATGACTGCACGTTCTGGTATGTCGGCGATTATATGAAAGAGGGCGACAAAGCCTATCGAACCAGGATCGGCTCGTTCCGTTTGTCAAATTGCAAAGGCCGCTAGTGAAATTTACCGAAGCCATTAGGGTTGCCCCGCTTTTGTCGCGATGGGTGCTTTCGGTGCTTTCGCTACTTCGCCGGCGATGTCGTCCTGGACAATCAAGATGTTGTCGAATTGTCGCTCGTAGGTTTCAGACCAGACCAAGAGCCGTTGTCAGCACGAATCAATCGCCCATCGATCCGCACCCTGGGTGCCTGACTTGCTCACGCTCGCATCGAGTACCCAAGCGACATCGGGGATGGTTATTCGTGGGGTCCCAGCTCTCGGTCAAGCTGTCGGCCAAGGGCTTTTGGTCGATATCAACGGCCAGACCAAAAAATGCGAGCACGGAGGGTTCTCTCTGGCTGCGGAGCAATGGCGGGGAGGTAGAGGAATTGCTGTGGGCGAGCGTGTCGTGGAACAGGAGGCAACGACGACGGCAGGGAAAAACGCAGGGCCGACGGCCCCTATGTCCCCGATTTTGAGGCGCCGGCGGACGGGGGGCAAACGTTCCACGGAGGAGTGGGCACCTGTGTTCTGGGTGTGGGTACTGCACGCTCTTTGTCGCTTGCCCGGCCCGGCGAGTGACTACCTGCCAGTACGGCCAGATGGGTCATTGCTGAGGGTCTCACGCTCCTGGCGAAATGAACTCGAAACCTCGACTGGATATTGTATACAATGCAGTGCGCTGTCGAGGTCACGATCGTGACGAGACTCAATTGTCTTTTTCGGAAGGCGCTGCTGATGCTTTGTGCCGTTCTTGTGCCGCTCGCTTCCGCGCGCGCCCAAGAACGGGATGTGCCGGGCAAGCCCATCGGAAAAATTTCCGTCCTCGGAAGCCTGATCCTCTTGGAGTTGGACGAAGGCGCCCTCGGGCAGCAGAACCTTTTCGACCTCGGCCAGCACACGCTTCGCTTCACGCCCGGAAGTGCGGGATATCGCATCGAAAATCTTGCGCTGCGCTGGGATGGGGAGTTCGGACAGCAGTTAAGCGGTCATCAGGTCACGCTGCACAACTTCTCATTTCCTTTTTCCGGCAAAACCTGGAATTCATTTTCAGTCGGCGTTACCGGGTCGATTCGGTTCACACCGGAAAACGGCGCGCCCGCCGATGGGGCAGCCTCCGGCTTCGGGCCGCGCGATGATGGCGGAGTTTCCATCGGCCGCTTCGATCCGTTGACCGAAGGGGCCGCGACACTGGTTAACACCGTTCCAGCGATTTGCGTTTTTTTCAAGCCGCGCATGTCCGGCAATCGCTACGTGAAGGAACTCCAGGATCGCGTCGTGGTGACCTGGGATGCGAGCGAACCTTGGGGAAACATCCAGGACTTTACTTGGACCAAGACCATCAACCGGTTCCAAGCGGTGCTCCACAAGGATGGCACGATCGAAATGTCTTACCAACAGCTTGCAGCGAAGGACGCAATCATCGGTATCTATCCGCTTATCTCTGGCGGAGCAGAGCAACCTCTTGCCACGCTCACGGGCCAGAAAAACTCTTCCGTCGCCGCGCATCTGGACATCCAGAACCTCAAACTCTCGGTGGTTGACGGGTTATTTCTAAAGGTCACGTTCGAGACTGTCGGCCCCGTATTGTCTGAGGGGGATTCGGGAATCTCAGGTATCGCCTATCGCGTTTACTTTGGTTCCCACAATCCTGCTTATCACACCGCGTGAAGACGAGCGGCAACACGATCTCGATTCAAGGAATCCTGCCGTCGGCGCTTCGTGGCGCGAAACAAATTGCTGTTTCTGCCGACGCCTCTGCTCCCGGCTCGGACGAGCCAGTGGCGCGGATTCCCGCGGGCCCGGTCGCGTTCAGCGGAATTCGTGACCCTGAAGTACAGTTATCTTCGCTCCAGCCGCAGGACGGTCCATTCTCCCTCGCCTACCAAGCCTTCCACTATTACGCTCTGCCGAATCCTCGCGATCTCACCTGCAGCGTGATCAAGAGCCTCGGCGACAAGTTCGATTTCCTCGCGTACTACTCCGACTTCCGCGTAGACAACCAGGAAGCGGGCACGCCGAGCAATGGCCCGCTGGGAGCGGTGGGGGGCGCCGTCTCGGGAATCGGCGTCACGCAGAGCGGCCTCGGATCCTACTGCACGCAGGGCAGGTTTCAGTGGCAGTTCATTCAACCGGTGTATTCCGGCTCGAACCAGATGCAGGAGCGGCCGCCCGAGGGCGCGCCGGTCGGCACGGATCATGACATTACGTTCTACCGGCAGCAACTCGCTGAGCCTTCGCAGGACGGCAAAATGCCTCCTTATACGTACGCGATCTCTCAAATCGCGCACGAAATGGGCCACCGCTGGGCGGCTTTCGTTTCGGCAAGGGTGGGCAGCGAAACAATTCCCCTCGGTCCCACGCATTGGGCGCGAGGTTTGCAGGCCCGCGTGGCATTCCCGTATCAGCGGCCTACCGAAGCGTCGATCATGGGCGGCGGCGTCTGGCAGGACAACTTCGACGGGACCTACACGCAACTCGACGACGACTACTACGTGCCCGCCACCGGATGGTCCTACCTCGACCTCTATCTCATGGGCCTGATTTCTCCCGCTGAAGTCCCCGACTTTTTCATTCTCCGCAACCTGCTTCCCGCTGGCAAAGACGCCAACGAGCACTCTATTTTCAAGGCGGACAGAACCAAGGTAACCATTCAGGACGTCACAGCCGCCGAAGGCGAGCGCCTTCCCGGCATCGACAAATCTCAACGCCAGTTCAACACTGGAATGGTCATCGTCGTTCAGCACGGCGTCAAACCGACTAGCGAATTGATCGAGCGAACGAACGGGATTCGCAAACAGTGGATTGACTATTTCTCCGTCACCACGGGACGTCGTGCGTCCATGACTGCAAACCCGCAATGAGGACTGCAACGATCCAAGGGGACCGAACATGACCAAGCAGTGGAATCGCCGCGAATTGCTGCTCAATTGGCCGGAGTTTCCGCGGGAATGCTTCTGCCGCTGGGAAGCACCATAGCAAGCGGAGCCGAAGGCATCGAATGGCGATGTTTTCTGAACTAACTTGGCAACGGTCAGGTACACAAAAATCAGCACTCATTCCGCGGCAGTTTCTTTCCGCCGCGGTAACAGAACGGCTGCGCGGGAAAATTCTGAGCGGGGGAGTTGCGAGAAGGCGAACAGCTACGGCCGGACGCCATTGCGCCCTCCCGAACATGAAGAAAGAGGATTTTCACAGCGTGGCCTGACAATTGTCTGGGCACGTCTTAGGAGGCTCTTGTGAGGAATTTCTTTGTTGTTTCATCGCTGATGATTTTGTCTTTGCCCGGGATCGCGCAGGCGCAAGCGCCCAACGCCGCACAAGTCGCGGAAGAAAAGATTATCAAAGTCCGGCCGCTGCCGTTGAACAGCGTGCGGCTCACCGGAGGGCCACTGAAAAATGCGCAAGAGCTTGATGCTAAATACTTGCTCGAGCTCGAACCGGATCGGATGCTGGCTTACCTGCGGCAACGCGCGGGACTGGAACCCAAGGGAAAGCCCTACGGAGGATGGGATGGGGCAGGACGACAATTAACCGGGCACATCGCCGGACACTATCTTTCGGCTGTGAGTCTCATGTGGGCGGCCACCGGCGACGGGCGCTTCAAGGAGCGCGCTGCCTACATCGTAAGCGAACTGAAAGCCATTCAACATGCGCAGGGAGATGGCTATCTCGGGGCTCTGATGGACAACCAAGGTGTCGATGGAAAGCTGCACTTCCAGGAACTGTGCAGAGGAATTATACGGTCAGGTGGATTCGACTTGAATGGCTTGTGGTCGCCGTGGTACGTGGAGCACAAGATTTTTGCCGGGTTGCGAGACGCCTACCGTTACACGGGCAACCGCACGGCGCTGGATGTGGAGATCAAGTTCGCGAGCTGGGCGGAAAGTATTGTTTCCAAGCTTGACGACGAGCAAACGCAGAAGATGCTGGCGACGGAGTTCGGAGGGATGAACGAGGTGACCGCCGATCTCTACGCCGACACAGGCGATCCGCGTTGGCTGGCGCTATCCGGGAAATTTGAGCACCGCGCGATGATCGATCCGCTTGCCGCGGGACAAGACATTCTTGGCGGCAAGCACGGGAACACGCAGGTACCCAAAATGATTGGGTCGCTTTCGAGGTACATCTACACCGGCGATGAAACCGACCACAAAGCTGCAACATTTTTCTGGGACGAGGTGGCAATGCATCACAGCTTTGCCACCGGCGGGCACGGCAAGAATGAGTACCTAAGCCAGCCCGACAAGCTGAACAACATGATCGATGGCCGCACGGCGGAAACCTGTGATGTCTATAACATGATCAAGATGTCGCGCACGCTTTTCTCCGTCGACCCAGAGATACGCTATGCGGACTTCCACGAGCGGGCGCTTTTTAATCACATTCTTGCGTCGCAAGATCCTAATGATGGCCGCGTGTGCTACATGGTGCCGGTCGGCCGCGGCGTACAGCACGAATATCAGGACAAGTTCGAGGACTTTACTTGCTGCGTGGGCAGCGGCATGGAGAGCCATGCGCTTCACGGATACGGCATCTACTATGAATCCGCGGACAAACTTTGGGTGAGCTTGTATGTGCCTACGCACGCGAATTGGGAAACTGAAGGCGTCCAAGTGGAAATGAACACCGATTTTCCCATGGGTGAAACCGCGTCCATAGAGGTCACGCCCAAATCAGCAAGAAAATTCACTTTGGCTTTGCGGCGGCCGTATTGGGCGGGGATGGGTTTCAGCGTCAAGGTGAATGGCCATGCGTTGAAGGATTTGCCCAAGGCGGATTCCTACGTGCAGATTACACGGACGTGGAAAAAAGGAGATACGGTGGAGTTGGCTCTGCCGAAGACGCTGCGCAAAGAACCGCTGCCGGACAATCTAGAGCGATTCGCGCTGATGTGGGGACCGCTGGTGCTGGCTGGGGATCTCGGTCCAGAACGGCAGGAACAAGAACGACGAGCGCGACGAACTGCAGCCGGGGAAGATTCGGCGCCAGTGCTTGTGGCCGCTGCGGAGCCCGTTGAGAACTTTCTGAAACCAGTGCCAGGCAAGCCGGGAACATTTGTCACCTCCGGCGTCGGTCTGACTTCGGACATCACATTTGTGCCGTTTTACCAATTGCCGCGGCGACGATACGCGATCTATTGGGACATGTGCACTCCCGAAGAGTGGAAGAAAAAGTCGGAGGCTATCGCCGCTGAACAAGAAAAACAAAAGAAACTTGAGGCGGCGACGGTGGCGTTTGCGCAACCGGGGCAAATGCAGACGGAACGCGACTTCAACCAGCAGGGTGAAGACAGCGCTCCTGTTCAGTTGATGGAGCGCTATGGGCGACGAGGGACGAAGTGGTTCTCGTTTGATCTGCCAGTCGACGCGGGTCGTCCGATGGGACTGGTAGTTACGTTTAGCAATGACGCGCGCCGGAAGGGATCTTTCGATATTTTGGTGGACGGAAAAAAAGTGGGAGAACAGGAGACGGAGAGGCGCAGCCCGGAGCAGGACGTGCGGTTCTTCGACGTTGAGTATTCAATTCCCGCCGAGTTAGTCGAAGGCAAGCAGAAAGTGACGGTGCGCTTCGAGGCTTCCAGCGGAAGCGATATTCCAGGCGTGTTTGGGATTCGAACAATCCGTACGGACGCGGCGCGCTGAAGGAATTCAGCGGCCGGATGCTCGTGCGCGGTCTTGGCCGGCGTCCGGATGTTGAGGTAAAGGCAATCTTCGCTCACTGCCGGAGGACATCCAAAGTGCCCAAAAAAAGTAAGATGAGTAACAATCATAAGATTGTTTAATCTGGGCAGCCGTACGTTTCGTGGCACAAACGAAGTGGAACCGTCGTCTATTCAAAAATTGCCTTCAATCCCGCCCGGCAGGTCTCGGTCAATGTTTCAGGGCGGTGTTTCCTGCCGACCGCCATTTGCGCAGCTTCGCGAATCGTGTCGTCCACACCTCCAAACAGGGCGTCCGCGGCACTGCTCACTTCACGCGCCCTCTTCCCAAACAGTTTGGGCCGGAGTTCCTTCGCAAACAGTCCCCGCAGTTCCGCCAGATTCCCGGCGAATATTTCAATCGTGTCGTGAATGTAGAGAATATCCTTCACCTGTTCTTTGCGGGCGCGTGCATCTTGAATCAGAATCTTCTGAGTTACAAAACTTACTGGATTTGCTACCTGCACCTGCCTCGCCGATGCGAATGGGTATCCGTTGGTCTTGCTCAGACGTATGCGCCAAGGTGCGAGCAATAGAATCTCGATGTAACGCAACTGCTGCGAGGAAATTCCTCCCACTTCCCTGGTGGCCTTGCGTTCTCCCTTCCGTCCATACTCGCTTCCAACAAGTGGACTGAGAAATTCCGCATAGAATCCGCTCTGACCAACCAGGTGGTAGTGCGTCGCGGGAGGCCGGTCCTCCCCTATGAAGTCTTCCTGAAATCCTGCCGCCAGCAGGCAGTCCCGAATGCTGTTCTCTTTGGCTTTGATCTTCGACGGAACGGCGATATCGCTGTCGAGGGTTGTGAGCGGCGGATACCCCAGTCCCTGCGCCCAGGGGGCAAGGCGATAGAGCCTGTGTGCCCAGCCACCGATGAGAACCAGTTCCTCGAGCCAAGGTTCCAGCGCTTCGATGAGTCGTACAAACGGTTCTAGTTCCGCTTCCGCTTTCAACGTTTCTCCTTGGGCAGAAGAGCGGGGGCCAGAATCTTTTGCCAAATCACATCCCCTTGCTCCCTCCCTCGTGAGGGATGTTGCGCGACATCAAGCCACACCTGGAGTACGTCGCAAACAGGAACGCCGTCGTTCAGAACAACGGCGCGAAACACGGATTCGTCGTTCCGGGGAACACGGACATACACGTCCGGATCGACATCTACGGTGCTTGCCGAGAACCCGAGCTTCTCGAGAATCCTTGGATCCATGCGCTCTATATAAAGGTAGGGCTGTACCCCGTACACGAACCCGAGCTTGAGCGCTTCGGCGGCGGCAAACAACGCGAGACACGCCCGCGGCCGATGAACACGGGAGTCCTTGTCCCCTGCATGGCGGTGCTTCCTTTCTTCGGACCGGACATAAGAGCGGACCGCGTCCCGGAGCGCGTTTTCCCTTCCGCGAAGAACCCAGCGAACTCCCATTTCTGGCACGCTCCTCTGATTGGCCGCCAGCCAACGGTTCATCAGTTCTTCGATCCGCACGACGCGTAACCCTTCGTGCTCTTCCTCAAGAAATCCTGCTTTCGAAAACTGCTCGATGAAGCGGAATGCGCTCATTACGGAAACTGCGGACGCTTCCGCCAGTTGCGAAGCCCCGTGGTAGCGTCCACGCGGCGCAGAAAGATAAAGCTCCGGGATGTCTGGCGCCAGGAGAACCTTCAGCATCCACTGATTCAGGTCAGAAAAGAGCTGAGGAGAAGGCATGCGATTGGACGGCGATATGGCGCTTCTTGCTCTCGGCCTCTCGGAATTGAATTGCTCCAGTCCATGGCCATCGAATGACCTCATGCCCTCAAGGTCCATCACCCCGACGGCGATGTCCGGCGCATGCCGGCGTGCAAACTTCTTTACCTGCAGGGCAACGGACTCCGGAATGAGGTTGGCCACGACGATAGCCACGGCGACAGGGTGCCCCGGCAGGTGGCGCGCCCCTTCTTGCGCCTGGAGAATTGCCTGAGACACGAGCGGGATCAGGCGGTCTTTCCTTCCCTCGGACGAGCGTTTGATTTCTATGACGTATTTCTTGCCGCCGTGTTCAGCAATGAGATCTGGTTTTCCATCTCCGGCATCCGGTTCTTCCCGCACCTTCCACCCGCCGCGGCGAAACACCTCGGCCACCAGGCTCTCGACTTGAGCCTCTTTGTCGCGCGGGGAATTGGCAAAAAACCCTGGCATGGTCTTACCATGGCCATGGGATATATCATGGCCGTGTTAATTATCTTGGCCATGATAATAGGATCTGAGCCCCCTGTCAACCCAAATGGTTTTGTTAATTCGCCGTGAACCCATCAGCCAAGCGCTCTCTGGCACTCCGCGAGTTTGCTCTCGGAATTGAAGCTCTTGAGCGATTTGTGCGACAAGAACCTCTCCGCTGGGTACATGAATGCGTCTTCGGTGTGTTGGCCCTTGAAAGCGAACCAGTCGATCCTCGCCTCTAGCGGCGGTCGTTTACAAAGTTCCACAACACCGCCAAGAAGTTCCGCTCGATTGATGGCTGCATATATGGGCCAGGAATCGTCGTTGGCAGCTTGCACGTCCGCCCATTGTTCGTCGGTCAAGGAGTTACGCCAGCCGAGCTGCCTGGGCCTCTTGTTGTTCCCTCCCAAAAGCTCATTATTTGGTTCTTAAGGTTCTCAGTTCCTGGTTTTATAATCGGCAGTAAGTATGGCAATAGCAGCCGGAACGCGTTTCGGTGACTGCGAAGTTCTTGGTCCTCTCGGGGCTGGGGGCATGGGCGAGGTATATCGGGCTCGTGACCACAGCCTGGGTCGCGATGTAGCCGTCAAAGTGCTACCGGAAGAACTCGGCTCTGACCTAGAAAAACTGCACCGCTTCGAACAAGAGGCGAGAGCTGCCGCCGCGCTGAACCATCCCAATATTCTCATTGTTTACCGGTTCGGAACCACGGAGGCGGGAGCCCCATATCTTGTTACCGAACTCTTGCAGGGACAAACTTTGCGAGAGCGGCTGCTGCAAGGCGAAATTGCGGTGCGAAAAACTGTGGATTATAGCTCGCAAATAGCTCGGGGGTTGGCGGCGGCGCATGATCGCGGCGTCGTCCATCGCGATCTCAAGCCGGAAAACCTGTTTGTCACGCGCGACGGACTAGTGAAAATACTCGATTTCGGATTGGCCAAGCTGACCCGCCCCGATCCGGCGGGATGTGAAAGCACAGTCGCCGACTTGAATTCCACTCAGCCCGGCATGCTGCTCGGAACGCTAGGATACATGTCCCCGGAGCAGGTGCGCGGGCTCACTGCGGATGCTCGCTCCGACATTTTCTCCTTGGGCGCGACTTGCTACGAAATGATTTCGGGAAAGCGTGCCTTTCAGGGAGCAACGGCTGCCGACACAATGAGCGCGATCCTTAGAGAGGAACCCGAGCAGCTGTCTACCAGTGTTCGCACTCTTCCGCCGGCGTTGGGGCGCGTTGTCCACCGGTGCCTTGAAAAAGACCCTGGCGACAGATTTCAGTCGGCCCGCGACCTGGCATTCAGCCTGGAAATGCTTTCACGTGATGAAAGCGGTCCTGCCGTTCCTATATCGGTGGGCAGAGCTAGCCGAAGGTTGTCGTCGCTCATGGTCGCCGTTGCTGTTGTGCTGGCAGCAGCGGCAGGATTTGTCGCGTCTCGAATTATAGTGCCCACGGAGAATCGCCTGCCCGTTGGAGTGAGAAGACTGACCGACTTCGTGGGTATGGAGGAATTTCCAGCGCTTTCGCCCGACGGCAAATCGGTGGCGTTCACGGCCGACCTTGGCGGCCGGCGGCAAGTTTGGGTACGGCTGCTCTCCGCGGGAGCGCCGCTGCAAGTCACGCATGATGATGCCGACCATCAGTCGCCACGCTGGTCAGCCGATTCCAGTTTCCTGATTTATTTCTCGCCATCTCCGGAAGCCAATGGACAGGGTCAAGTCTGGGAGATTCCCGCGTTGGGCGGCACGGCGCGCCCGATTGTCAGCAGCCTGATTCCTGCTGATCTAAGCCATCACGATAAGCGGATCGCATACGTGCAAGAGAATCTAGGACAAATTGAGTTACTAGTCGCAGACGGGGATGGGTCGAATGCTCACCTGATCACCCGTCTTCCTGGAGATTACATTTATTCCAATTTGCGGTGGTCTCCTGACGACCGCATGCTGGGGTACCAGAGCGGCCGAACGTTTGACTATGACATCTTCTACGTGCCGATCAGCGGCGGTGAGCCGCATCGCATCACTCAGGACCGAAATCCGGAGGCAGGTTTTTCCTGGTTACCGGACAGCTCGGGCGTGATTTTCAGCTCTTCGCGCGGCGATACCGTCCTGTACATGCGAATCATGAACCTGTGGCTAGCTCGCCTAAGAAACAACACTCCGCAGCAGCTCACGTTTGGCGAAACATCCTACATATCGCCGGATGTGGACCGCGAGGGCAATGTGGTAGCCAGCCGCGATCGCGTGCAGTTCGACATCTGGAAGTATCCCGTGGACGGAACGCCGCAGGAAAATGTGCGGCGCGGTGTCCAGATCACGCATCAGACCGGAGCCGTACAAACACCTTCGGTTGCGCCGGATGATCGCGAGATTGTCTATCTCAGTGATAGTGGAGGCCACGGAAATCTCTGGATCTTGCAGCCAGAAACAGGAAAAACGCGGCAGCTCACGTTCGAGCAAGATCCGCGCATCGCTTTGGGAGTTCCTGTGTGGTCGCCAGACGGGCAGCACATTGCGTACGTCAATCGTGGCAGCTCGGCATGGAATGTAGACCAGTGGGTAGTCAACGGCGATGGCAGTAATGCCCATAAAGTCTCGGATGGCGGAGGATGGGCATGCTGGTCGCCCGACGGAAAGTGGCTTTACGTGTCACCCCCGACAGCGAAGGGTTTCCGCATCGATAAAGTTCGTCCGGATGGGACCTTAAGCCAGTCCAACCGGATGGCCGCGGACCGGCCGCCGCGGCAGATGGAACGCTCTACTACGTCGTAACCCTGGCGGGTGTGAACGGTTTTTCGGATATGGAAATCCACGTGGCCAAGCCTGACAACGGTCCGAACAAAGTGTTGACCCGGCTCGCGGGCTCGCGACTGTCGTCGTCTCTGCTCATGCAACCCGTACTCTCTCCGGATGGAAGGTTCCTCGTCGTCCTGCTGATGGACGGACCGACCACGAACATGTGGACGGTGGCAACTGACAACGGCAGTCTGAGACCGGTGACCGATTTCGGTCACCAGGCCACGTTTATTGCGCGGCGAGTCTCATGGTCGTCGGACGGAAAATCTATCTACGCAGGAGTGGGCAAGGGCGAAGCGGACATCGTGCTGCTGACCCATCTAAGGCAATGAACTGATTCAAGTAGTGGCGACGGGTTAGCAGCTTAGACGACCAGCGATATGATCATTTGCCCCCCACGTACAGCGAATATTTCCGTCCGACTGAAAACTTGATGATAACGTCCTGCTCGGTGCCGTTGCATTCGTGCTTCTGATTGCCTGTGCCAACGTTGCAAATCTTCTGCTTGCGCGCGCTTCCGCACGCGAAAAGGAACTTGCCATTCGAGCGGCGTTGGGAGCGGGACGTCGCGGCTTGTGAGGCAGGTGCTCACCGAAAGCCTGATTCTGGCGCTCGCGGGCGGCTTGCTTGGGCTTGTACTCGCCTACTGGTGCGTAGATGTGCTTCGCGTGCTTGTTCCTGCCAACACTCCGCGCATGGACGAAGTCCATCTTGACGGTCTGGTGCTTGCGTTTACATTCGGTGTTTCGCTGCTGACAGGCCTGTTCTTTGGCCTTGCCCCGGCCTGGCATATCGCGCGAACCGATTTGCGTGAAACCCTTAAGGAAGCTGGCCGCGGCACTTCGGCCGCGCGAGGAAGCCTGCACTTGCGCGGTTGGCTTGTAATTTCAGAGCTTGCACTGGCGGTGCTTCTGCTCGTCGGGGCGGGCCTGTTGATCCGCAGCTGCGATATCGCGAGCACCCACTGGACCAGCGAGGTCAAAGACCCCCGACATGCATGGAACCTCCACGCGCGAGAACCGGGAGGCCCTACCAGCGCCCGACACGAAGCTGTGAGCGGGTCGGTCGAGGTAGCTGGAGAAGAAAGCTTGTCTACTCTACCGGAACCGGCGAATGACGAGTTTGTGGCGATCGGAGCGATAGAAGCCCAAGACGTACATAATTGCTTTGCCTTTGGTTGAATAAATGACCTGGCGAATACGCAGTAGTGGTTCGCGGCGCGGAATGGCGAGGAGCTCTGCGATTCTGGGATCGGCGGTTGTGGCGTCAATCTCTTCGTCGGCGTAGCCGAGTTCGACCTTGTAATTGCGTTCGAGGAGCGCGAACAGACTCTCGCGGCCGACGGGAGCATCCAGGAGTCCGGGAAACTCAGCGGCGCTAAGATAGCAAGTCTCCAGGGCGAACGGCTCGCCGGCAGCGTGGCGCAAACGCTCGAGCTTAATCAGGTTGCTCGTTGGGCGGAGGGAGAGCCGCGCCGCCGCTTCGTGTTCGCTGTCGAGTATTCTTAAGAAGAGGACTTTGGAGCCGGCCCTCAGGCTGCGGCTGGCCATCTGTTCGGTGTAGCTCATCAACTTATTGAAGTGGATTTTCGGAGGGGCAACAAACGTTCCAATGCCGCGACGACGCTCAACGAACCCTTCCCGTTCGAGCGAAGCAAGCGCGTGGCGCGCGGTCATCAAGCTGACCTGGTGAATCTTCGCCAAGTTACGTTCCGAGTCGACGGCATCGCCCGGTCGTAATTGGCCGGATTCGATGCGTAGGCGGATGCCGGTTTGGATTCTCTG
>QHYZ01000059.1:116575-118415 GCA_003225295.1 Acidobacteriota bacterium
GTTATAGAGCAGCAAAGATCGTCTGCTATAGGGCGCACCATCTAGGACTTGTATAAATCATAATTTTCCGCTTGACAACCAAAAAAGAGTGCTATATAGCTACTCTCCATTCGGCCATATAGCTTACCAGTGGTGGTTGCCAGATCCATCTAAGAGGAGAGGTTGTTGGATGGCCGACGGCCTCGAATCGGAGGAATTAACATGAAAAAGATACAGTCCTTTGGGTTGGGGCTTGTGTTTTTGACGCTGCTCGCGTTGCTCTGCACCGCGAATCCAGCTGGGGGTCAGGATGTTACTGCAGCAATCACCGGAACAGTCATGGATCCGAGTGGGGCGGCACTTGCGGGAGCGACCGTAACTGCCAAAGAAACCGATCGCGGGACAATTTGGACTGCGCAAACCAATGAGGCCGGCATTTACAGCCTCCTGCGCATTCCCATCGGAACCTATGAACTCAAGGCGGAGGTGAAGGGATTCAAGACCGCGGTTTATCCCTCCTTCACTCTCGACCTTAACCAGACGGCTCGCGTCGACTTCAAAATGGCCATGGGCCAGGTATCAGAAACGATCGAAGTCTCGTCTGAAGCTCCGCTCCTTCAAGCGGACAGTGCGGCAGTGAGCACCATCATTGACGCCGCGACCAATGAGGCGCTGCCGCTGGCCACGCGCAACTACGTGCAGTTGACGCTGCTCTCGCCCGGCGCGGTCACGCCCAATCCGTCCAGCTTCAACACTGGCGACAACGTTGGCAGCGGCGGCAGGCCCTTCATCAACGGAAACCGCGAACAGTCCAATAACTTTCTACTCGACGGACTGGACAATAACCAAGTTTCGGACAACCTCTTGGGATACACGCCCGCGCCCGATGCTATTCAGGAATTCAACCTCATCACGCAGAATGCGTCCGCTGAATTCGGCAATTTCCAGGGAGGAATCGTTAGCACTACCCTCAAGTCCGGAACCAACCAGTTCCACGGCGATGTCTGGGAGTTCTTCCGCAACGACATTCTGAATGCCAATAGTTGGCAAAACAATCTCACTGGTTTGCCAAAAAACAAGCTCCGTTGGAATATGTTTGGAGGCACAGTCGGTGGCCCCATCAAGAAGAATAAGTTGTTCTTCTTTTTTGATTATCAAGCGCAGCGCTTTGACCATCCGGCCAGTTCCAGTTTTTTTAACGTTTTTACAGCTAAGGAACGCACCGGCGATTTTTCGGAACTCTTGCTGCAACGAGGCGTTCAGCTTTACAACCCGTGTGCTGCCGGGACGGGAATCAATGGCACCCCCTGCAGCGCGGCAGCGACGCGCGCGCTATTCGCAAACAATCAGATTCCCATTGGCATGATTGACCCAGTGGCGCAGGCGTTATTTAAGTCCTCCCTTTATCCGGCGCCGATAAACGGGAACCTCATCAACAACGCTGTGAACACCAGATCGAACAATTTCAATTCTAACCAGTACGACGTCAAGGTTGATTACAACATCTCTGAAAAAGATCGTTTGTACTGGCGTTATTCGCATGCTTTCCAGAAAAACCCGACGCTGAACACCTTTAAACTCTTTGGCACGGGCTTCTCGGAAGCTCCCATTTACAGTGGTTTGATCAACTGGACCCACACTATCAGTCATAACCTGCTGAACGACGCCAGAATGGGAGTCAATTACGTTAAATTACATAACGGCACAACGTTTGAAAGCTCCGTCGGCAACCTTGGTGAGACTCTCGGCATTGCCAACAGCAACCCCGCCGGAATCCCGGGGCTTCTCGGCCTGGGATTCACTGGTGGCCTTGTCAGCGGCCTCGGCAGCAGCGAAGTCACGCAAAGATTCCCTAGCACGG
>QHYZ01000321.1 GCA_003225295.1 Acidobacteriota bacterium
AAATCTTAACAAATCTTGACTTATTACTTGCTACATTTCTGATGGAAATCCTTGTCTCTCAGAGGTTTTCTCATTTTGAAAGGGAAGTCAGGTTAACGAGGATGCTGAGATTCGCGGTGGCCGTGGCGTTCTGCGAGTCCTTCACCTGCACGGTGAAATTGTAAGTCGCAGCAGCCGTAGGCGTGCCGGTGATCTGCCCCGTGCTGCTCAGAGTCAAACCCGGTGGGAAAGTAGTTGCAGCCGTGGTGACGCTCCAGGCATAGGGCGGAACACCGCCGGATGCCTGGAGATTCGTGGAAGGATAAGCGGCGCCAGCGGTGCCATTGGGCAGAGCCGTGGCCGTAACGATGAGCGGCGGCGCCGCATTGATAAGAATCCTGAGGTTTGTCGTGGCCGTGGAGCTGACGGAGTCGGTCACTTGCACGGTGAAATTGAACGTCGCAGCAGCCGTAGGCGTGCCGGTGATCTGCCCCGTGCTGCCCAGAGTCAAACCCGGTGGGAAAGTAGTTGCAGCCGTGGTAACGCTCCAGGCATAGGGCGGAGTGCCGCCAGAAGCCGTGAGATTCGTCGCGGGATACATAACGCCGACAACCCCATTCGGCAAAGAGGACGTCATGACTGCAAGGGCGGAGGGACTGATTGCGATGCTGAGATTCGTCGTGGCCGTGGCGTTCAGGGAGTCCTTCACCTGCGCGGTGAACGGGAAGGTGCATGATTGGTTGGGAGTCCCCGTGATCTGCCCGGTTGCGGAATTCAGCGTCAGGCCGGTCGGCAGCGAGCCAGCGGCAATCGACCAGCTATAGAGGGCGCTACCGCCGCTCACCAAAATCGTCGCCTGATACGATTGCTGAACTTGGCCATCATGAAGGGAAGAAGTAGTAATAGTCAACGGGTTCGGATTGGGCTGAGAGGCCCTGCGGTGAGACCTACACAGCCGGATAAAGCGGCCGCTAGAGAAAGAACAAGAACCACAAACGTGATCGCGGATTGGGAATTGTTGACCCTGCCCTTGGTCGGTTGCGCATCAGCCCCGGCTCGCATAGTGCACCCCCGAGCTCTTAGAAGTTATAGTAGACGGCAGGAACGTCGGCAATTGACCTGACGGGCAGATTCTGGCCATTGCGCGGGCGTACCAACGTGGCCAGAAGCACAGGTACGTGTCGTGGCCGCCCACCCGACCGCGGAGTGGACCGGACAGCAACTGCGGGAGGCATTTCCCTTTGCCCAACTCCAGCGCTACGTGCCGTCCTACACGACGAAGATGTAGCGGCCGCCATCGTCGACCGCGTCCTAGAACGAGGACGCTTTATCCATCTCGACGGACCCTCGGGACGGACACGTCATCTCAACCTGGAAGACAGCTTGCTTCCAAAAACGCAACGGGTCAGAATTTCCGGAATTGGCAGCTCAGAATTTCCGGAGCCCACAATTGGACCCAAAATTCGCTTGAAGCCCAGCGGGCCCATCTTCCAGGTCGATCGTCCAATCGGGTTCTGTTAGTTGATCCATGTTGCCTCCGCAGTTTCTTATCCCGTGATTCGGCCTCCCGCGGCCTCCCGGGCTAGGCTTGACATTTAAACGAAACATATTTTATCCTATCAATCATAGGAAGTGAACTATGAGACTGGCTAAGAGCTTCACCATCGAACCCGATATCAACAGCTACGTTGATGAGACGAAGGGTGATCGTTCGGCTAGTGATCGTGTAAATGAATTGCTCCGACGCGCTATGCTCCAGGAGCAGTACGATCGATTGGAAGCTGAAGCAGCCGAGTTTTTTGCCCATGCGAAGACAGCCCGTATTGAGACCAAGGCCTTTCAAAAAGCATCCATTCAGACCTTTAGCAGGGATTGATGGGTACCGTTCCAGTCGGGTGGTATCCTAAACGCGGTGAGGTATACATAGTCCATTTGGACAAGCCGAGACCTGCTATCGTGCTTTCCGTCGACCCAATTAACAAGTTCGCTTTGGATGTTTGCGTTGTCGGAATCACAACCGTAGAGCACAAGAAGTTCAGCATGCGGGTTCCAATTAAGAAAGGCGACGGCAATTTGAATCTCGACTGTTGGGCAAAGTGCGACCAGGTCACAACTTTGGAAAAGACTCTTCTTCGATACCCCGCGATCGGTGTACTTTCGATCCACACATTGACCAAGATAGAAGAACAGGTGAAGATCTGTTTGGGCTTTATTTAGCTCCCCCGAAGTGTGCACTGATTCTCAATAGAGATTATTCCTCCTTCATTCTTTCTATCACCGCGTAGCACGAACCCACGTCCGAACCTCGGGAAGTTTTGAACATTCCGATTCCCTTCTCTTCCGGTACAACGGTTTAGCAAACGGGTGATTGCGCTCTGGCTCGCCTCTAAGTTCAGAGCTCCTGACATACCCCCCTTGGAAAGCTGCACAAAATCACCTGAATGGTGAAACAGACCATGCCATTTCCTTTTGTATTGTAGCCGTATCCTGAGGCTTAAGCGGCTATACGTGACGGCGGAAGGTACTCGCAGAGCTCACGTCCCAGCCGCATCTGGCTTGGGTTTTTGCCCTCCAGGGTGCGAACCAAAACCTGTCCGCTTTTTCAATCGCCCGTCTGGATGCCG
>QHYZ01000322.1:0-2860 GCA_003225295.1 Acidobacteriota bacterium
TCGACGATACTTTGGTATTGGTTGGCGCGCCGAGTGGCCTTCTCACGCGCGGCTGATATGTAGAATGTGTATCGGTCGGCGGAGGAATTTCTCTCGTCCGATTACTCCGCTGGAACTGATGCGACTCGCCGCGTAGCCGGCGCGCGCGGTCAAAACCAAGTCAAAGGCAATGGGTTGCCGATTGCTTCGGTGTAGTCGACAATCCGGCAGCTGTCTACTCAAATCGAGTGGCCAACCGAATTACTTCGATGGAAACCACGTTAGTCAGAACCTATCGCGCCTCGAATAAAGCGGCAGGCAACCGTACGCACATGCGTTCTCCGGAGGCTGCGGATCACGCTAGATTCGAAAATTATCCTCCTCGGTTAGTCGTCTGGCCGACTGCGCTGCTCGCCACGCTTCAAACTCGAAAATTATCAATTCGGATGGTCGCAGGGCATCGCGAAGCAGCTGAACGGAAAAAACTTCTAGTCGCAGAGCCTTGGCTTGAACTGACGATTTCCAGTGGGGCGGGGCTCCTACTCACGACGCAGGAGGTCTGGCCACAAGAACGGTCTCAAAATAGGGGTTCATTTCGGTCGGACACTCTTATGGCGGAAGCGTCCGTAAGGAGCCGACCGGTGCCACCCGTGTCCCAATTTTCTATTTCTCCTTGCTAGGCTCGCGAGCGCTTCTGCTGTGGTTTGCGCTCCACTGAATCACCGGTCCAGCGATTTCAGAGACTTCTTCAACTAATGAACTCAGGAAAGCCGATACATCGGTGCAATTCGAAAGATTGGCGCTTTGCCCGGCCCACATAGGCACAAGATCTGCCCGGCCCGCAGCCTCTGCTGCGACTGTGAGATTTCTGACGAGTTCTCGTTGCAGCGGATATGGCAAGATCTCGGTTCCGTTTCGGTTCAGGTCCTTCATCACGCGGTTGTGGATTGCCCGTGCAAGTCGTCCCGTGAAGCCTTTTGTCAAGGACGTATGGCCGGCATTGCGTCGTCGCAAAGTTTCGCGATGAAGCCGGCTGGCGCCGGATTCCTCGCACGCCAGGAATGCCGTTCCCATTTGGACGGCCTCTGCGCCCAGAGCCAGGGAGGCGATTACACCTCGTGCATCTCCTATTCCCCCCGCGGCAATCACTGGCACATCGACGATGTCGACGACCTGTGGGACTAGCGACAGTGTGCCGGTGAGGGAATCCTCCGCTGGCCGGAGAAATGATCCGCGATGCCCTCCTGCTTCGAAGCCAGAAGCGGCAATTGCATTCACGCCGGCTTCCTGAAGTGCTGCAGCCTCGTCTGGCATTGTCGCCACGCCAATGGTGACGATGCCTTTCGCGCGGCACTCCTCCAAGATTTCCCTTGCCGGAATTCCGAAGATGAAGCTGAACACCGGAACCTTTGCGTCCAGCAAGACGCGCGCCTGATCTTCAAATCGCCTCGGCAAATATGGTTTGTATGTTGGACGGGGTGCTCCCAGGGCATCAAGGTCAGCGACTAACGGGGCGAGGCTCCTGTTGAATTGGTTTTCACTCACGGTTCGCGCACTTTCATCCTCCATTGACACCCACAAGTTCATCGCGAACGGTTTAGATGTGAGAGAGCGAATCTCCCCGATCACGTCTTTGATGGCGTCGGGCGCCAAGCTGTGTGCGCCAAAGGATCCGAGTCCGCCAAAGTTCGACACTGCGGCCGTCAATCTTTGCGATGATAATCCGCCAAGCGGACCTTGAATGATGGGATACTCGATTCCGAGCTTTGCAGTAAGCCGGTTCTGGTTCCAGGAAGCAAGCACGATCATCCCTCCTAATGAAGGCATTGCACGTTTAGCTCGCGTCGGTGCGCTGGAATCTGGCACTCCCTGTTCTTGGTTTGATCGCTTTTGCCGACTCACTTCTTCTTCCCGTTGAGTGCCGGTAGAAGAAGTTTCAGAAGCGCTTCATCAGAGAACGGATTCTGACCTGAGATCACCTCGCGATCTTGAAGGACGTAGCTCTTCCATGGAGCGACCACACTTACGTCACCGCCCGCCGCACGCAAGGCGAAGTCCGGGTAGAAGAACACCTTACCACCAATCTCAATCGGTTCCCGCTGCTGCTCTTCCGCTGTCGAAAAGATGGTCATCTTATATCCAGAATAAATCCATCCTTGAGCCTTCGCCCGCGCTCCAGCGGCATCGCCCGCCTTCAGCGCGCCGACCACTTCCGACGCATTCGGAAGAGCCGCGAGAAGTGAAATCGGGCCATGGCAGAGCAGTGCAGTAGGCTTGGACGTTTTATGAAAGCGTCTCAGCACGATGCCGGCGTCGGGATCATCGAGAAGATCGATCATCGGGCCATGGCCGCCGGGGACGAAAACAGCGTCATATTGATCCAGGCCTGATGCAATAACATCCGAGATACGAGCTGGATTTTTGAGCCCAGTCAGGCTGTCGCGGAAGCCTAGATAGTCCTGAAGCTTAGCCTCATCCCCACCGAAGAACATGGCCGTAGCTGAATTGACATCCAATTGCGGTGTGTTGCCTTTCGGGTTGGCGAAGGTGATATCGTAGTCATTCTTCATCAGGGCGCGAACCGGAACCGTCAGTTCGTTGAGGTAGTAGCCAGCGCCGGAATAGACCTTGCCATCTTGCAAGGGCAAGCCGTGACCGCTCGAAACTAGCACCAAGACTTTTCCTTTTGTTTTCATTTCATTCTCCTTTTGAAATCGAATCTGTTTTCCTGAGATCTAAGCTAGCTCATCGACGCTAAACGGTCATTGAATACCGGGGTGAGTTCTCGGAAAGGCAGCGGTGCGCCGGACCTGGGCGAGTAAGCCCATAAGATCCGAGATCGGTCGCGCATCGAGTTGCTGCACAACCTGGATGAGCCTGT
>QHYZ01000322.1:2877-5666 GCA_003225295.1 Acidobacteriota bacterium
TCGACGTTCATCCCGACGAACGTTTCAGCGCTCGCTATCCTCAAAAACACGCTCGTCTTTGGTGCGAATCGTAATCGCGGCACCGAGTTCTTGAGGATAGCGAGCGCTGAAACGTTCGTCGGGATGAACGTCGACGCGTGCGAGCAGCGCCTGAGCATCAGGTGCCTGGATTCGCAGCTCTTCCAATTGTGCAGGCCCAACTTGATCATCGAGCAATGCAACAGCGACGAGGTATTTGAGATTATAGTCGCCCTGCTCCTTGACCTCTGGATGGTCCTTCGGGCCGAAGCTCCCGCCTCCGGCGAATTCGAACGCCGGTTTGAAAACGTTGCAGCGAACGTGCTCAATTTCGTCAGTGGTAAGACTGTTGCGACGCTTCAGATCCAGGACGGCTTCGAGCACCGGCTGGCCGTGGATGAGCGAGCAGTATTTCTTCATGATCGTCTGTTTCACGATATCCAGCGCGGGGTCTTCCCAATTAACAGGGATCGACTGGGCGAACATCTGCTCCAAACCGTATGGCCCTTCGAAGAGACCCCTTGGACCGGTGAAACCGCGTTTAGCCAGGGAAGCGGCGTAAACAGTGCGCATCCCTGTGATCCCTGGTGAGAAACCCTTCCATTGCGACACCGGTTCGGCGTGCACGCAACTGAGCGAGATGTTGTCGACGGTCGCAATCGCGATCGCATTCGCGAGTTCGTTAACGGAGAGTCCGAAAAGTCTACCTGCGCCCGCAGCGGCGGAGATCGCGAGTTGAATGGCATGGTTGAAGCCCTTCGCCATTACGGGAACGCAGGCTGTGAATCTGCATTGGATTTCATAGGCTGCTGCGAGTGCCAGCATGAATTCCTCGCCAGATGCCGCAACGTATTCGGCGGCTGCAAGGATGGTTCCGAAGTTGTCACTCGGATGGCAAAGGCCACCTTGTGCCATGTAGCTATCGAGAAGGTCCACATAGCGCACAAGCGCGGAGTTAAAGAGTGCCGCCTGATCGGGAGAGGTCTTGCCGCCGCCAATCAACGTGCAACGACCCGGGGCTCGATATTCTTCGATCTGGTCGCGTAGCGCTTGGAGCGACGGACCCGCCACAGCGGCGATCGCGCACCCTATGCTGTCCAGAATGTTGCGTTTGAAAAGCTGTCGAATATCGGGCGTCAGGTGCTCCGGCCGGGCGGCAGCTGCAAAGGCGCCGATCCGTTCAACGGCCGAGAGTGTTTCTGACTGCTGCTTAGGTGCAATGGGTTTAATCATATTAGCCATCTGAATCTCTCCTTGTCCCTTTGTATCTGAGCGGTGGCGTTAGATTCCGTCGTAGCGGGAATATCCACGCTCGGCCCAATAGTCTCTGGGCTATTCCGCGGCATACGCTTCACTGCTTGGGACTGGGAGACGCGGCTGGAACGAAGAGGAATATCTTGTTCGTCGCAAGTGTTCCGTTTGGCAGCTTCTCAGTCGCCGCATAGACGACATCGCCATTGGCGAATGTGACCCGTTCAGGTGCGACTTCCGACACGGGGACATTTAGAGGCACAGAGATCGTCTTAGAGCCGTCCTGATACTGGACCACCAGGGTCGTGCCGCTGCCTTTCTGTACCGTGCCGTTCGTCATGCGTGAGTGCGATACAGCAGGGCGAGAGACGGAGCCATTGGTCATTCTGCTGTGCGTAGTTGCACCCGGCGGGTCTGTCAGAACACTACCTTCAGCAGCTCCACTCAGTTCCGCCGGGAATATGATGATCTGCTTCGCTACTTCTTTTCCATCCGCCTGCTCAGTCGAGGCAACGCCGACATAAGACGCTGACGTGACATGACTCAAATCCGACGGTATTTGCTTATAGGTTGTGAGGGGTTGCTTCACATCGACGTGGACCACGCCTGAAGGTGTCTGAACGTCGAGTGAGGCGCCTGTAAATGACTGGACTTGTCCAATAACTCCGGATATTGGAGGGGCCACTTGCACCTGGGCTGAGACTGTACTTGGAATTGCCTGCGCGGCCAGCAAAGCGACGAATACGAGACGCAACAGCCGATGCTTCATGAAAATGCCCTTGCACCTACCCGTGGTACGGACTTTGGCGCTGCACAACACTTTCTCGAAGGTCATGGTGAGTTCTCCTTATTAAATAGTTCGTACGTGCATTCCCGATTGGTTCGGATTCGGCGCGCGTTTGCGATTAGGCCAGCAACGTAGCGGCGAAACAATTGGACGAAGGTATCGTCGATACTTTAGTAGGGGTCAGAGCGATATTTTTCCGATTCGTGGCCGCTGGCTTCGATTCGTCCGTAAGGTCTGTGTCCCACCGACTTTCTCGAAATGCAAACCGACTGCTACGCGCGCGCGATAGATGCGGGACTTCAGCGTGTTTTTCGTGATTCCCAAGGCATCGGCGGACTCCCTTGTGGAAAGCCCGGTGATTTCGCGTATTTGAAACGCAGCGCGCAGTTTCGGAGAAATCTGGGCGAGGGCCTTGCGAAGCATTTCCTGCCGTTCGGTTTGCTCGCAAATGCGCTCCGGGGTCGGCCCTGCATCCGCCAATTCATTCACGAGTGCTGCCGCGCCATCTTCTGCTGTTTCGTCGAGCGAAATAACCTCCCCGCGGCAGCGGCCACGCAACTTCATGCCTGCGGCATTGATGACGATTCTCGTGAGCCACGTGGCGAGTTGCGAGCGGCCCTCGAACTGGTCAAAGTGCTTGTAGGCCGATAGCAGCGCGTCCTGCACGGCGTCTTCTGCGTCCTCGACGTTTCGAAGCCTGCGAAGCGCCACGCCAAATAGCACGGGAGAATAG
>QHYZ01000154.1 GCA_003225295.1 Acidobacteriota bacterium
CATCCGAGCTGGCATCAACTCCCAGCGTAAGGGTTCACATCTGTTCCGGCACAGTCTTGCGACACGCATGATCAACGAGGGGTCTTCATTTCCGGAGATTGCCGAACTGTTGCGGCACCAATCGATCGAAACGACAAACCTCTATGCCAAAGTTGATTTTCAGGCGCTTCGAAGCATCGCACTGCCGTGGCTGGGAGGTGCGCAATGACTCCACTACACCAAGCCGTCCAGGATTACCTGGCTCTGCGCCGCAGTTTGGGATTCAAACTCCGCTGCACCGGGGCTTTGCTCTTCAAGTTCGCTGCCTTCGCCGAGTCCCGAGGAGCAGAATACGTGACGATCTCCCTGGCCCTGGAATGGGCTACCCAATCCCCTCATCAGCAACCAGCTACCTGGGCCGGACGAATGAAGGCCGTTCGGGTCTTCGCTAGATTCCAACATGCCATCGACCCTCGGACTGAAGTCCCACCCTTTGGCTTGCTGCCTTATCGACCTCCTCGTTTGCGGCCCTACCTTTACACCCACGAGGAGATTAGGCGCTTGCTCGAAGCCACAGCGCGCCTAAGTTCCAGGAGGGGAATACGGCCCCACAGTTACCACTGTTTGCTCGGCCTCCTGGCTGTATCGGGCCTGCGAATCAGCGAGGCCTTGGCACTTCAGGAGCAAGATGTTGATCTCCAGGCAGGAATACTCACCATTCGCCAGAGCAAGTTCCGGAAGTCACGCCTAGTGCCTCTTCACCCTTCGACAGTGAATGCCCTGCGTCAATACGTTGAGCAGCGGGATTTGCTCGCTGCCCGAAGCAGCGACTCCTTCCTCGTCTCCGATCGGGGCCGTCCGCTGGAAGTGGCGGCTGTGCGCCGCACATTTTATGAACTCTCCCGCTGGACTGGCCTGCGCCAGGGAGCCATCAACAGCGGCCCACGTCTTCACGATTTCCGCCAGCATGCCGAGTCCTGGATTATGCCGAATCTGGCGGAGTAGCTTTTCTACCAACCCCATTTGATGCTTCTTTCCGCACTCCTCTAACAAAGTGAATTCGGCATAATCCGGCTATCTTCACCTTGCTGGCTGTGAAGCCAGTAAGGAGGAGAAGCATGATCGAAAGTTCCTTTCAAGAACCGCGAAGAACCAAACCTTTTCCTGACCCACTGGTTGCCGAGCTTCAAAGATTCACAGACTCACTGATCGAGCAAGGCTACGCAGATGTGACAGTTCGAGTGAAAGTGAAGCTGGTTACGAGTTTTGGGCAGTGGCTGAAACGAAACAGACTCGCAGTTACAGATCTTGCTGAGCCGCTGGTGGAGACATTTCTCGAGCGCAAGCACCGAGTGCACCGGGGCGATTTAAGAACCCTCCAGCAGTTTCTCGATCATCTGCGAAGGCACAAGGTTGTTCCAGCACGAGAGCTAGTTTGCGACCGATCGCCACTGGCTCAGATTCTGAACCGGTACGAAACACATTTACGCATAGAGCGCGGGCTTGTCGCCCACACGATCCTGGAATACCAATCTTTCGTTCGTAAGTTTCTCCTGAAGCGCTTCCGCCGCCGACCGCTTCTTCTGAAAGCAGTGAAAGCCTCCGATATTTCCGATTTTGTTCTGTGCCACGCACCCGGCATGCGCGTTAAGAGAGCACAAGTGATGACGACGGCTTTCCGCTCTTTCTTTCGGTTCCTGTTTCAGAAAGGAGAACTCCAAGCCGACTTGGCCGCCTCGGTGCCCACAGTAGCCAATTGGCAACTGTCCACAGTGCCCAAATACCTGACTCCGAAGGAAGTCAAACGTGTGCTTAAGGCCTGCGACCGCCGCACAACGGCCGGTCGCCGCGACTATGCCATCCTTCGTCTACTTGCTCGTCTGGGTCTTCGCGCCGGGGAAGTGGTCGGTCTTCAGCTAGAGGACATCAATTGGAGAGCCGGCGAAATCCTCGTTCGGGGCAAGGGGCTGCTGCACGACCGGATGCCCCTCCCTGCGGATGTAGGCGAAGCCTTGGCCTCTTACCTGCGTCGAGATCGCCCTCACTGCCGAACACGCCGAGTATTCGTTTGCACGAAAGCGCCACGCCGAGGCTTTGCTGGTCCCTCGACACTGACCACGATCGTTCGCCGAGCACTCGACCGCGCGAACTTGCACCCCGAGTTCAAGGGAGCCCACCTTCTTCGCCACAGCCTGGCAACTTCCATGCTTCGTTCTGGAGCGACGATGGGAGAAATCGGAGAAGTTCTTCGGCATCGAGCCCCGAACACAACGGAGATTTACGCCAAGGTTGACTTCGAGAGCCTGCGTTCATTGGCTCACCCCTGGCCGATAGGAGGTCCCCAGTGAAGCCATTGGAACAGGCGTTGAAGGACTACCTCCGCATCCGCCGCAGCCTCGGGTTCCGGCTCCGGGAACCAGGAGGTTTGTTGCGGAATTTTGTGGCGTTTCTCCAAGCTGAAGGTGCTTCGCATATCACCAGGGAACTGGCGCTTCGCTGGGCCACACAGCCTGCCAAGGACCAACCTGCTACCTGGGCTGGGCGTTTAGGCATGGTCCGGCGCTTTGCCATCTGGCATAGCGCCATCGACCCACGCACCGAGATTCCCCCGGTAGGACTTCTCCCGCATCGTTACCGCCGCAAGCCACCGCACATCTACAGCGACGAAGAGATTGAAAGGCTTCTTCGCCGCACGCAACAACTCCCCTCCCCCAAGGGACTCCGCGCCCGCACATATACGACCCTTTTTGGCTTGCTGGTGGTGACAGGAATGCGGGTCAACGAAGCCTTGGGTCTGGACCGGACGGATGTCGACCTCAAACTCGGCATCCTGCACATCCGGCGGACGAAGTTCGGAAAATCGCGTTACGTGCCAGTCCATCCTTCTACAGTAAGGGCTCTCAAGAACTACGCTGAAGCCCGAGATCGCTTCTTCCCCGCACGACTCGTTCCTGCCTTTTTTATCTCCGAGCAAGGTCGCTGGGTCACAGAATGGATAGCGCGATACACGTTCGCCAAAATTTCCCAACGAATTGGCCTCCGCGCGGGAGCCAAGGGTCACGGCCGAGGTCCTCGGCTGCAGGATATGCGTCATCGATTCGCTGCCCGCACCTTGATTCGCTGGTATCGCTCCGGGCTCGACGCCGAACGGGAACTCCCCAAGCTGTCCACCTACCTGGGGCACGTCCATGTGAACGACACCTATTGGTACCTCGAAGCTGTGCCCGAACTCCTTCAGTTGGCTACCGACCGGTTGATTCAGCGGGAGGTGCGACTGTGACTTCCGCCAGCTTTCCTTCGCTCCTTCAATCCTTCTTCACTGATCGTTTGCTTCGCCAGCGGGAATCGAGCCCGCATACCGTCGCGGGATATCGCGACTGTTTCCGCCTGCTGCTGCAGTTTGCTGAGAAGCGACTGCACAAAAGTCCCTCCCAGCTGCGGATCGAAGATCTTGATGCCCCCTTCATTGGTTTCTTTCTCGATCACCTGGAGAGCGCCCGCAAAAACAGTGCTCGCACGCGGAACGTTCGTTTGGGAGCCATCCATTCTTTCTTCCGGTACGTGGCGTTAGAAGAGCCCGCGCATGCCCTCCATTGCCAGCGGATACTGGCGGTGCCTAATAAACGCCACGTACGAAAACCGATCGAGTTCCTCAACCGGGAAGAGATCGATGCACTGCTCGCGGTCCCGAATCGTTCCACCTGGATCGGTCGTCGCAATCGAACCCTCATCCTGCTCGCGGTCCAAACCGGTCTGCGGGTTTCCGAGTTGATTGGGCTGAATTGCCAGGATGTCGCGCTGGGAACCGGTGCCCACGTGCGCTGTCTCGGGAAAGGCAGAAAACTGCGTTGCACGCCACTCCGTCCAGAAACGACAAAGATGGTAGGTGCATGGCTAAGAGAGTGCCACGGTCAGCCAGAGGACCCAGTCTTTCCGAGTATCCGCGGCGGCAGACTCAGTCGCGATGCGGTCGAGTATCTCCTCGCCAAATACGCCAATCTGGCTGCGCGGAGTTGCCCGTCTCTCAAACAAAAGAAGGTCACCCCCCATGTCTGCCGGCATGCCGCAGCCATGGACCTTCTTCATCATGGTGTGGATCGCTCCGTGATTGCACTCTGGCTCGGGCACGAGTCCCCGGAGACCACGCAGATGTACCTCCATGCGGACATGCGGTTGAAAGAGAAAGCGCTCTCGCGCACTGAGCCCATCGGCGTGAAGCCAACACGTTACCGGCCGGATGACAAACTGTTGGCCTTCCTGGAAGGGCTCTGATTATGCCGAACGAGAAAACGGTCCGAGCCCCTCCAGCCGACGTATTTGAAAGAGATTCGGCATAATCCGGGACTCGGCATGCTGACGCCAATCATGGACCCGTGGCGGCCGCCCCTTCGGGGTGAGGATGGAGCATTGTTGGAGCAGAGAGCCGAGACGGTATGTCAAGCCTGTGGCGCTGTAAGCCTGTCCGCCATTAACGGCGTTCCAGATGAGGGCGGTATCTGAGGAAAGAGGCAGTTTCCTCAGGACGCGGGCGCGCCGATAGCGCTCAATCTCAGCGACAATATCGTCGTTGAGAGGAAGCAGGCGAGACTTGTGAAACTTCGACTCTCGAATCAGCAAGGTTGCATCCCGACGGTCGTAGTCGCCCAAAGTGAGACGCAGCAACTCACCGCGTCGGATCCCCGCTGTGAACAGGAGCACGATTGCCAGCCGCATCACTTCGGGGCGAAGTGGCGAGGACGGTACGTGCTTCAATCTCGAAGCAGCTCGCAAGACTTTCGCCGCTTCCTCCTGGGAGAAGATGTACGGCTGGAGCCTTTGATGTGACCTCGGAAACAAGGCGGGATCGGGAACGAAGCAGCGCGGCTCGGTCCGGCGGCGATAGAGGCAGAACTTATAAACCTCCTGCATGCGCCTGCGTCGCACACCGGAAGTCAGATGCTCCTGGGTCTGACACCAGGCTTCAAACACAGCGGCATTGAGGTCCGGGTATTTTTTGCTTTGTTTGCAAAGGAATCGGTCCAGTGATTTCAGAGTGTCAGTCGGGTTTTGGAATGTGCGGCCCAGGGATCGCTTTAGCTCCACATACCGCGCTAAGACGGGAGCCAGGGCAGAGGAAAACCCCGCTGTGGGTGTTGTGCTCATCGCTGTCCCTCCTTGGCCGGGCCTGTTTTCACCGGAATGCGAAGCGGAACTTCGCGTAAGTCTCCGGTGGCCAGCCGAAGATACGTCGACGTGCTCTCCGCGGCACGGTGCCCGAGGATGTCTCCGATGGTCTTCAGAGGGGTTCCACTCTTGAGAAGATGAGTGGCCAGTGAATGTCGAAGGCAATGCGCACCGTGAGGAGAAATGCGGAGACCACTCTTCTGCACCAAAGAGCGAAACGCTTGCGAGACGGCCGTCGGTTTCAATGCCCCAATCGGCGCACGCATTCTCAGAAAGATCCTTCGATACGGCTTGGCCGGTGGAGTCCGCTTCAGATGCTTGACGATCGCGGAGGAAACTTCGTTCGTCAGCGGTAATTCCAAGAGCGAGGCCGTCTTGCCCTGATGGATTCGTAAAATGCCCTGTCTCCAGCGAAAGTCATCGAGGGTGAGAGTCACGATCTCGCTGACCCGCAATCCGTAGGTAGCGATCAATAGAAACATGGCGTAGTCCCGCAGTCCCATCGCCGAGGTTCTATCCACGGATCGCAGAAGAGCGCGGACCGTCTCCCAGGGGAGGGCGCGGGGTAATTGCTCAAGCCGGTGAACGCGCGGGGTATCGATCTCATCGCCTATTCCGACGGGAACCCTGCCGTCCATGGTCAGGAATCGGAGGAACCCTCGCAGAGCGCCGATATCGTGTTGCAGGCTGGCCCGGCTCAATCGTTTTCCAGCCTTGGCGATGTAGGACTCGAGATGACGGGCCTGGATGTCCTTCAGCGCCCGGCGCTCTTGGCCTAAGTGCTGCAGAAAGCACTGGGCTGTATACCGGTGCTGCGAAACGGTAGAAGCAGCCAATCCGCGCGCTTCGCAGAGGTGGTTTACATATTCTTCAACCAAAACCGAAATAGGAGAAGTCGCTCTCGCCGTCGGCGGGCTGCCCATCATCAGGCCATTCGCGGCCAAGTATCGCCTCAGTGCGTGTACGGTTCCTGCGCCAGAGGGATGGGTTTTGATGAGCGCCCTCCAGCACTCGTCGACGACCCTGCAGGTTAGATCGGCAACCTGTCGAATCTGACGACGCCGCAGGTCAGCATCCACATGCTGGAGCATGCCGATCGAGTACCTGCGCGACCCTCGGGTGTAGGCGTTGGTGACCAGCCACTGGTCGAAGCCCTCGACGACGGGCCCTAACAGAGGCAATGATAGAAATTTGCGGTGAGACCTGGGAAAGAGAGAACGTAACATCGGAACCTCGCAAAAGTGAGTTGGGCCGCCTGCTGGCGACCGTTCCGATGCTACATATAAATGTGGAGTTGGCAGCCGAGGAAACAGCCATTTGCGAGGCCTCGGCGAGTCAACTCCACATTACTGACAACTCCACATTTTTCTTCAAATGTTACACATAACATTTGAAGAAGAAGTACAGCACTTGCAAAAACAGATTCCGCACCGATACCCCTTTGATGCTCTTCTTGATCCCCGCAAATTTGTGCAGCAGCAATCCTACGATTCCGACGGCCTCCAGATACTTCACGAAAAAGGCTAGCCCTCCGCGGCTGGTCAGCGTGTCGTCGGTCACTTCCAGCTTGTGGATCTTGCCGTTCGCTGTTTCCTGCATGTACGGACCTCCCGAAGGATAAAAGGCCATCGCGGAAGAGCCTAGCAGAATCAGATAGCAATGTAAAGCTATCTGATTGCTGTCGTATAAAAATCCTATGCGCCAAGAACAGCTCCAAGCCCAAATTGAAAAGGTAAAGGCCGAACTCCTCAAGCTCGGCCCCATGCGCCCCGGCTCTCTATCTCAACAGTATTCCGCCTGCCAGAAGCCCGGTTGCAAGTGCGTGGATCCCGCCCACCCACAAAAACATGGCCCCTTCTACCAGCTCAGTTACACCCATCTCGGCAAGAGCACCACCCAGTTTGTTCGTCCTCAGTTTGTTCCGGAGGTGCGCAAGCAGCTCGCCAACTACAAGAAATTCAAAACTCTCACCCAGCAATGGGTCACCCTGGCCCTCGAGCTTTGCAAGCTCGAAATGCAAAAAGCGCGCTCGGCCGCCCCGCCATCGGCGACTACCCACCAGTCTTGAGCTTTCACCTACCGGGTGAGAACAGCCGAATCGGCCCGCCCTTTGTTTTTCCGCATCAGGATTAGCTTCTCGTGCATTTTGTGCACATTTTTTGCAGCAAAGAATCGCTCAAGCGAGGTACAAGTAACCTGACCAAGCAGGCAGGTGCCGAATTCCTGAGGTTCTTCTTAAAGCCTGACGATGCCTCGTATGTGCGCTTCACTTTCTGCAAGAAAGAAGAATCCCTCACCCGCTGCCAAAGAGCACCTTGCGATGCTTTGATTCTCGTCACGCCAAAGAATTCGTGGTTGTGAACCTTAACCGACCGCAAGTCGTGATTAACGCGGAAATCGGAAAAGTAGGTATGGGGATTCTGAATCATGTGGCTGGGTTTGCCGTGATACGCTGCAGCCGTACGGAGAGGTGCGTGAAATGCCAACTGTCGAAGGTAGGGAAGCTCGCGTCTGGATCGATGAATATGTAAACAAGGCCGGAAAGTTGTCTGGAGTTGCCAAGATGGTGAGGGCACTTGTAAAGAAGGCCGTAGCCGGATGCGAGGAGTACGTGAATCCGTGGAAGATTCCCACATTCGATCTAAACGGGCCGCTGTGCTTTTACATGGTGACGAAGGAACATGTGATTTTTGGATTTATTCGAGGAGCGATGCTCCGCGATCCGGGGAAGTTGCTGGAGGGAACGGGAAAGTACTTGCGGCACGTAAAGCTGCGAAGCCCAGCGGATGTACGGCGATCGGAAGTGCGGGCTCTCCTGGAACAGGCGGCGGAGCTGAACCGCAAGGAGCCAGTCACTGGCACCAAGGTCCAGATGAAGCAAAGCAGGGCAGCCGGAACACGGAAGAACGGCCGCCGCGCCACGACTCCCGATTAACGCAGGTGCCTACTGGCGATTCAGATGTCCGGTTACGCGAGTTATCGCCCACTAGTGTGCGGAAGGACTCAGCGCTGCCATGGGCCGCTTGTTGACAACAACGAAGTGGACAACGAGCTATTGGAATATGTTGCAGTGAATATCCTGGGACAAAGAGGTGTTGAGGAAGATCCCCGAGATCGCTGTGATCGGCGAGCTGACGGGGAGCCAACAGGCGCGCCCTTCGAGGAAGACACTGTTGCCGCTGCCTTTCCAAAACTCGCCGCGTTGTTTGAATAACTCATGCTATAAGCTACCCACCGGCTAACTGCTGGTTTTGCCCCGGTTCTTACGCGTCATGCGCCGGGAATCGGTTGGAGGCGACCACAGACATTGGAGCAACTTCCCAGGTCAGGCCCGTCTCGCCTGATTCACATTGACGTGTACGCTGTTCCCGGGACTTAAGCCACCAGTTTCGATTCGCCGACGATCCTCCTGGTGGTGAGCCTTCTCTGCGGCTGCGAATGCTATCACGAGTTTGCGCTAGCTACCTCAAAACGGGGTGCCCCGAGCCAAGCGGGCAAGCAGCGTTGAACACTTTTGGAGTTATCAACCGCACCTGGATGCTAGCCTCCGCGTTTTCCACGGTGTCGAGCGCATGAGCTATAGTTTGAAAAGGGACGCCGGAGTCAGCAAGGAGATACAGAGTGCGGTACTCTCGCACGCTGTAAATCTGTGACAAGCGATCTGCCAGACTGTTCCAATCTTCCTGCTCTTGATTGAGAAATACTTTGCCTGTATCGGTTATGTGCAGAACGATGAGCTTGTCGGCGACATCATATTCGCAGCGGTCCGAGGCGGTTTCGACGTAGAGGTGAAAGGAAGCGAACGTCATAATGCAATTTTCGTGGGTCAACCCACGCCGTCGCACAACAGGGCGCGTCGCTGAGCTTTCTAGCGATGGACGTGCTACCACCAGCACACGTGTTCTTCCCGTTTTGGACGACTCTAAGCAACCTGTTGTTAACTTGGATAGTGATTCCCGGCGGAGCGCTCCTGCTCGGAGTCTTGCCGTTCTTTTGGAAATCCGGCTTCCGCGGACACGACAGTTCGGCATCAGCAACGGTCGCATAGCTAGACTATGTTTGTGCCATCTGGTTAGTGGGGTTCGAGGACAAGTGGTTTCGGGCCGATTCCACACACATGTACATGTACGCGTTTCCCAGGAGTTAGATGCCGTGGATCAGCGGAACTGCAACTAAACAACTGTGAAACCTCCCTTCATTTGCGACCGTCTATGAAATTAGGACCGACCAGGCAGCGATCAAACAGGCTCTTTTTGAAATCAAGAAGGAGATTCCGGCATGAACCCCTGGACGATATCCCGGACAGCGCTTTTCATTTTTCTGATGACCACAATGGCAGCCGGCGCCGACAAGACACCGCCCAGCTATCAGAAGGGGACAATCTTAAACATCTCCAGTGACCATGCGTCTTGTGAACTGGAGGGGAGCGGTATACGCAAGCTGATCAGCAATTGCGGTAATTTCCAATCAGGGCAACCGGTGGATTACCGGCTGAAAGGCGATAGGGTCTACATACGCCGGGAGAACGGCAAGGAGTACAAGTGCGGCATAGAGGGCACGATTGAAAACGTCGCCGACAAGACCAGCTATCAGCAGGGCACGATCAAGGGATGGGAAAAGGGCACGGACATCTATTGGGTCGGCCCCCATGGTGAAACGTTTCCCCGCGACAAG
>QHYZ01000106.1 GCA_003225295.1 Acidobacteriota bacterium
GGCCGATCTGTGCTGCAAGCCACGAAAGGCCAGCAGAAGCGCACTTCAGTACCAGACTTCAGGCGCACCAACGGCTCGCTTCAAGTCGGAGGGCGCAGTGGACTTCACCTCGGCGCTTCACTCATAGCTTTGATTCGCTTCACCTTGGCGGTAACGCGAACTTGTAAAAGGCAGGAGAATTAATTCGTGAAGAGGAAGCTCGGAAGGACGCGGCCGAATTCGGATGAGGCGGGAGCGACCCCACCCTTTGACGCACCGTGCGTCACGGCTTCTGTGGGGTCGCTCCCGCCTCAGTCACGCGCAGCGCGTGACCCATTTAGCCGCGTCCCAGAGCCGGAGTTTCGGAGTTGTAAGACAACGTCCATTACACGCCGTAAGGGAGAAAGTAAGGACAAGGATCAGAGCCCCCTCAATACAACCCAAGACGGTAACCTCCCAGGTTCATGACGAGCAGGCCATCGAAGGCGTCTTGGACCGGCATGCTTAATTCAGTGATGATCCTGGTTTTCCTGACTGTGGCTCCCTTCTGGTGGCTTCGCCAATTTCCCGAAAAAAACAAACTTTCTGATTGAGGTTTTCCCTTTTCGAGGCCTCTTAATAGTAGGGGGTTCGATTGCTTCAAAGAGCCTCGATCGCTGTTTGCAGTGTGGGAAGGTCAACAGCGCACATGTGTCGGACGCCATGGAACTGTGGCCGGTGCCCGAAAGAAAAATGGCAAATCACAAAGATTCTCCATGAGGTTTTCCTGACTGGAGGCCCTCTGAGTATATGGGGGGAGTTCACGTTGATATTCCCCGTAGGCCCGGTGAAGCCGTTTCATACGCAGTCTCGGGGGGAGCGTTTGGAAGTTGCTTCGATGGATGCAGGAGAGTCCAAGATTCCAGGAGTGGTTCCACAAACGACGATCAAAAACGATGGGAGCCCGGGCACGCTCCGGCGTCGGTCGCGATTTTCCTTTTACATTTTTTGTTTCCGAGATCGTCGACGGTCTAGAGCGGGAAGGATCCTAATGAGATTCAAAGGCCTTTTCTCGCGCGGAAAGGTGACGGGTGCGTGAAAGACACACGTAACCATCCCCGTCACCGTTAACGTCACCCAGGGGCGAGGCGAAATTGTTGGGAGCATAGAGGTTGCACATGGCGCCACGCGCAGTTTGGACGCGGGTAATGCACCGAAGTGGTCTGGAGCGACCCCACTTCGTTGCCACGGAAACCGTGGCGGTCGCTCCAGCCCACACGTTTTCCCAGGCGGATGCCGCTGGAGCTCTTGCGCCGGTACGCGCAGCACGGAGTCATAGGGGTAAAGGATGAGGTGCGCCGTCGAACAAAGCAAGGCGCGAGCAGCGAACGAGCCGCATCCGCACAGCGCCCCTCTATCTCGCGGCGTGGAAGGGGTCTCAAGGCTGAGGGCATGAGAAACCTGCTCCAACCCGTGCTCCAGTCCCTGTGGGGTCTGACAAAAGAGGAACTCCCGGAGCTGATTGGAGACCTGGAATCCCTAAAAGCTACCGCGTGGGCGCGTCTGATGGAGCCGGCGGCAGCGCCTGACCAGCATGACGAGCTCCTCGATGTGGAGGTAGCCGCAGAGCGCCTGGGTGTCAGCCGGGACTACTTATACCGCCATCACCCGCAATACGCGTTCACGCGGCGCCAGGGGCGCAAGTTGCTCTTCTCCGCGCTGGGCATCGATCGCCATATCAAACAGAAGTATTGACAACGGATATTTTATGTGTGACAACAAATCAAGACATGAGACGAGGCAGGCCGCGGACATCGGCGTCAAAGCGCCGGTCCAAGCTGTTGCACCACCGACTTACGGTGGAGGAGTACCGCCAAGTGCGGGCAGCTGCGAAGCGGGAGGGCCTGCCGCTGTCGGAGTACGTCAGAAAGAAACTCCTGCAGGACGGTGCGAAATGAGTCGCGGACAAGGCCGAGTGTTCGAGCGCAAGGGCAGTCCCTATTTATGGGTGGCGTATTACAGTCACGGACGCGAAGAGCGCGAGGTTGCGCGCCACGTCCGCACTGGCGAGAAGCTGGAAGCAACAACGGAAAAGAATCGCCACGAAGC
Organism: Acidobacteriota bacterium; assembly: GCA_003225295.1. Taxonomy (GTDB): domain Bacteria; phylum Acidobacteriota; class Terriglobia; order Acidiferrales; family UBA7541; genus Acidiferrum. The sequence goes on from QHYZ01000106.1 coordinate 2,068, forward strand.
CGAACGTTGGCTCAAGCATCGGCTCGGAGAAATTGCGGCCGAGAAGCACGGCGGCCGGCCGTTTGTCGGCCCATCGCAAGAGCGCATCACGGTTGATGAATTGCTGGACGGACTCGAGCGCGACCTTAGGCTGCGCGACAAATGGAGAGCAGCGGTTGCCTCGAGCGCGAAGGCAGTGCGGAAGCGCTTCGGCACTTGGCGTGCCGCTGAGCTCACGTCGGACGCCATCGGAAAGTACATCGAAGGACTGCGCGAGGAAGGCTACCGCAATTCGACGATAAACCGCCGGACGCAACTTCTCGGGCAGGCGTACAAAGTCGCCATGCGCGAGAAAAAGCTATCTACTTCGCCATTCATCACGCACTTGTCAGAGATTGGTAATGAACGCGAAGGTTTTTTTGAAACGACGGACTTTGAAGCCGTGGTATCGCACCTGCCAGAATATCTCCAAGACTTTGCCCGCTTCGGCTTCCTTACCGGCTGGCGCAAAAGCTCCATCAATTCGCTGCGTTGGGCTGACCTCGGTGATGATGTGATCTATCTCAGGGCCGAAAACTCCAAGACGCGCAAAGCGGAAACCATCCCGCTCGAGGGTGAACTGCAGGAGATCATCGAACGGCGCCGCGCGGCCACGGTCATCAAGGAAGAGGGCAAAGAGCCGCGGTTCGCGGAGTTTGTCTTTCATCGCAAGGGAGAGCCGATTGGAGACTTTCGCAAGGCATGGGCCACAGCCTGCAGGGCCGCGAATGTGGATCATCGGCTCTTTCACGATCTTAGGAGAACTTGTGCCCGCAATCTCTTGGCCGCAGGCGTTCCTCAAGCCGTAGCCATGAAGATTACAGGGCATCGCACAGACTCAATCTTCCGCAGATATGCAATCGTCAACGAAGAGCAAAAACGCGAAGCCCTAGCCAAGGCGCAGAAGTACATCGCGGATTCGCCGACCCGCAAGGTTGTGACGATGGGCGGTGGAAAATGAGCCCTGAAATTGTCCGTGAAAATGTCCGTGAACCGGGTACAACACCAGCCGAAGCCAGCCGAAGACTGACCGCCCTTTCCGCTGATTCTTTTGGCTCTTGCAGGCTGGGATTGTTTGGCATTGGGCGCAAAATTTCCTTTACACCCGAAAGGTCGTCCGTTCAAATCGGACAGTGCCCATCATTGTGACGCAATACCCTTCAGTTTAGTTGGCTAAAACGTTGCCGCGGTCGGTAAGGTCGTCAAAAACCCTTGAAATACTTGGATCCGTGACTTTATTCGCCAAAACAGCCAGGGCCATAAATTTCGTTGGTGTAATAATATTACGTCCCCACAGGCCATTCATTCAATAGGCATTTGCGGGGGACAAGGCGATCGAGAGTCTTGTCTCAGCGGGTTTGAAGGAGAATTGGGTACGCCGAGTCAAAAATGCCCCTGCCTCTCAGTGCAGGCCGCCCAGCGAGTCCCTCTTCATCCCATACACCGCCCCCCACGCATCCGTCATGTGACTGCGAATCTCCCACAGCTCGGGATAAAATTTGTGCCGCATTCCCTCTTCCAAAATCTCCACCGGCCGCCCTTTGAGGGAATTGGAACCGAACCCGATCGTTCGATGAATCAACTGCATGTGTTCATACCGGAATTTCTGAAACAACTCATCGAATTCCGCCAGTGCTTCCGCCACGACGTAAGCGTCATCATGGCTATATTCCGAGTCATAGATCTTTTTTACGTTCAGCCCGTGTTTGTCCAAATAATTTTCCTTGAATGAATTCCAAATCGGCTGGTACAACCTCAGCAGCGCACGAAAACCAGGCGACTCCTGCCCGCTTCCATTCCCCAGCCGCTTGCGGATTTCCTGGTACTCCTTGGGTGACATGGTCTCAAGCAGCGCCACCTGCTGTATCATCAGCCGCTGTGCCATGTGCACGCGCCGGAAAAGGGTCACTACTCGATTGGTGTTTTCACGTTGCAAGAATTCATCAATGTCCAGCAGCGTGTAGGCAATCAGTTTCATCCACAACTCTTCGATCTGATGGACTAGTTGAAACTGAAGCTCGTCCCCGTTGCACAAGTCCTCAAACTTCGACTGGCAGCTCAGCAGCGTTTTGGTGTTTAGGTACAATTCGTAGTCCAACGTTCCTTCGCCGCTCATAGCGGCGTAAAACTGTTCACGATTCACGAGGTCCCTCCTCCCCCATTCTGGCACATAAAAAAACGTCGGCGCCACCGCCGGCCCGTGGCTTCCCAAACGGTGCGGCGTGCCATTCGAAGTCGTCCGTGAAAGTGCGCGGGAATCTTCGGCCCGGCGCACGCGCAGGCCCCATCGCATCGACAACGACAATTTCCCCTGTTCCTGCCCCGACCTTCCATGGGAGCTTGGGTGACAGAAGCACGAAGGCCGGGTCGCACCAATTCTTCCACGTCGGCCGTGAGAGCCCGAGAGCAGCCCGGGGCCCCGCTTTCCAATTAGCTTTGAGCATCAACTGAATGGCTTGGGCATCATCAGCGGAAACCCGTGGAAATCCGGCCGCTGACCCACACTCTCGAATTTAGAGAGTTCGTCATCCGGCGAACCTATCGATTCGATTCCTGTGTTCGAAGCACAGCGGGTTTCTTTCCGTAGGCCTGCTCCCAGGAAATCACCGGATTGCGAAGGATCCCGATTTTTTCAATTTCGCACTCCATGACGTCGCCAGGCTTCAGGTACCACGCCTGCGGATCACCGGAGAACGCCGCAACTCCCGAGACCGTGCCCGTCGAAACGACATCACCCGCGCTGTAGCCCATTGGCGAATAGTGCGAGAGGATCTCGGGAATTGTGACGGACATTTTGCTGGAATGAGAATTCTGGCGCGGTTCGCCATTGACGCGCAGTTGCATGGCAAGATTGTGCGCGTCACGAATTTCGTCAGCGGTGACGATCCAAGGACCCAGCGGACAAAAGGTGTCGATGGCTTTGCAGAAACTGAACACCCCGGACTTCATTTCGCGGCGCTGGATGTCGCGCGCGGTGATGTCATTGAAAATCACGTACCCGCCGATATAGTTCGTCGATTCTTCGGGGGTGAAATGCTTGCCGCTTTTCTTCAGCACCACGGCCAGTTCCAGCTCATAGTCGAGCTCTTGCGTCAGATGCTCCGGAAAGATGACGGGGTCTTCATGTCCGATGATGGCGTCCACGTTCTGGAAGAAAACAATCCAGGGCATGACTGGATGAGAAAAGCCAGCCTTGGTGGCTTCCTCGTGATGCTCGCGGAAATTTCCGGCCGTATGAAAGAACTTCTTGGGAATGATCGGCGCTCTGAGCCGAACGGCGGAAAGATTGTAAAATAGTGGCTCACCATGACACCCGGATGCCCTGTCCCCGCTCTTCAAAGCGAAGTCGAGAGCGTTGCTTGCACCGTTGAGGCTGGTGTCACCTCCTTCGAAAAGGGCCCGCATGTTGGGCGGAACTAGGGCGTTGGCCAGGCGATCGAAGGCCTCTTCGTGCTGCTGGTCGCGCAGACGAAGAGCGCAAGCAGAATTGAGATCGATGATTTGACCACTGCCGGCGTAGGCGCCAATGCGTGACGCTCCGGCTAGATTTTCAAATGTGACGAGTCGCATGAAAGCTCCAAAGAGAAGAAGGACCCGACGATTATGCAGGGAAACACGGAGCCGCGCTATTTCTTGAAATGCGGAAGCACCGCTTCTCCGAAGAGTTTGGCCTGGCTGAGACGATCGTCGCCCCAAATTTCCAGCATGATGTGCGTGCAGCCCGCCGCACGATATTCTTCGATCTGCCGAATGCATTCGTCAGGACTACCGGCTATCGCGCAAACTTTTCGCAGAATCTCGTCCGTGACAGCCTTGGCTGCGGCTTTTCGTCCGCCCTTCTCCATGGCATCGGCAACCGGCTGAAGTTCCTCAAACGTCAGCCCGGCGCATTCGAGTAGCACATCCGCCGAGCCCTTGATGTTCTGCACTTTGTTGGCGAGATACATGGCGGCTTGTTCGCGCGCGCCTTCTTTCCCCTTGACCGCATCGCGACCGATGCTGCCGACAATCACGGAACCAAGCGCCAACTGCGAAGCATCTCTGCCTGCCTGGCGCGCTCCCTCTTCCATATTTTTCCGCGAGTAACGTACAAAGGCCGGCGTGGTGATGCTGGCGGTTAGTAAACCATCGCTTATGGATCCGGCGAGCTTCTGAAGCACGGGCCCTGTCCCTGCGACATAAATACGCGGAATCCCGCGAGGCGTGTGTGCATCCACCTTCAAAGCAGGCACGGCGGCGGCAAAAACTCTGCCCTGATATTCGAACGCCTCGCCCTGCAGCACACCCTTGATGATCTGGATGCTCTCGCGCATCACCGTCGCTGGGCCGACTTTCTCGCCCTCACCTTGGCCGATTTCCTTCATGAAAATTTTCGAAGCGCCAAGGCCGAGGAGGAAGCGGTCGCCTGCCAGGTCTTGCATGACGCGCGCTTCCATGGCCACCTGAACAGGATGCCGCGTGTAAGGCGAAATAATGCCCCAGCCAAGTTGCATGCGCCGCGTTTGCGAGGCAATGACCGCGAGAATCGCCGTCGAGGAGCGCGCTTCGAAGCCGTGCTTGCGCCACCAGGGATAGGCTTCTGCAATCCAGAACGCGTCGAAGCCGGCGACTTCGCAAGCCATGGCCATCGAGGCGGTCTCGTGCACTGGTTCCATGCTCAACTGCAACACGCCAATGTTAAATGGGGCGCTCATCCGCGCTGATGTGCTCCTCTAGTCCGGGTCCGGCCAAGAGTGCTCGAGGCCCTTGATCAGTGCCCATAGCGTCTTGTTGAGAGGAGTGGGCACTCCGATCTTGTCTCCCCAGTGGGAGATCGCCCCGTTCATGAAATCCACTTCCGTCTGCCGCTTGGCGAGAACGTCTTGAAGCATGCTGGCACGGTGCTTCCCGGGCGCGTGCGCTCCCTTCTGGACAAGCTGTCGCGGATCACCGTGCAATTCGATGCCGAGCTTACGGGCGACGGCTTCGCCTTCTGCAATCAAGTCATTAAAAAGCTGACCGGTCGGAGCGAATCTCGTGGCAGCACCGTGATGCAACAGCGTCAAGGCGCCAACCGGATTCGTGGACGCATTGAAAATGAGTTTGGTCCATTGCGCCCCACGCGCATCCTTCAGCGGAATGGTATTCATTCCCCCGCGGGTAAGAAGACCGGCGAGTTCTTCGACGCGCGCCATCGGCGTGCCTGTGGGCTCGAATGGTCCGATCCACGTATCGCCTTGTATGTCATAGCCGATATGGCCGGGAGCGATCGAGTGGCCCGCGGGAAAGGTCGTGCCGCGAATAACGTATTTCACACGCTCAGCGATGAGTTCCTCATTGCCAACGCCGTTTTGCACCGAGCACACAGCGCTCTTTTCATCGAAAGCGTGCGCCACTTGGGCGATCGCCGTCTTTGTATGAATGGCTTTCGTGGCAACAATGCCGTACTCACAATGCGGCAACTGCCTTGGGTCGCTGGTCGTGTTGAAGCGTGCCGTCAATTCAGCCGCGCCGGAAATCCGCAGGCCGTTCTTCTGAATGGCCGCGACGTGTTCTTTCCAGACGTCATAGGCCCATACCTCTGCCTCACCCGCTTTCGCCAGATGCGCTGCGAAAAGGCTGCCAACTGCACCACACCCGATGACGCAAATCCTCATTCGACTTCAACTCCTGATCTGGACACGCTTGGTCGATTAGGCGGGCGTGTAGTTCGAATGTGCCAGCAACACCACTTACGACGCGGTGCGATGCCGGGCCTCCTCGCCCGTAAAGAATTTCCAAGGCACATTGGCAAGGCATTCGCCTTCTAACTTTCCGATTCGATAGGTGTCTTGTGTGTAGAGACACACCTTTCCATTCTGGTCCACGACTTGCGGATGCAAAGAAAAAATCATGTTTTCCTGAAGTACGACATCGCTATTCTCGCCAATGGCAGGGTATTCAAGCATGGTGGTGCCGATGCTGTGACCGGATAAGTGTCCGAGCGCAAAACCGTGTTTGGTGAATCTCTGGGCAACCACTCGATGCACATGGCTGGCGAGTTCGCCCGCGCGCATTAGCTTCCGTGCGGCTTCCAATGCTTCCGGGTAAGCGTCTGCCATGGCCTGTGTACGGGGACTGATCTTCCCACGAATGAGTGGCCGGGAAAACTCCACCCAGTAGCAGCCCGCGCCGGTGACTTCCAGCGAATATAGAAGTAAATCATTGGCTGCGACGATGCGATTTCCTGGAATCTTGAAAGCGGCTTCAGCTTCACCGTGGGTGCCGGAGAGGAGAATGTTCATCATCCGTGGACCTGCACCTCGCGCGAAAAAGCGCTCCACAGCAGGGGCCATGATTTCCGCTTCCGTCTTGCCCGGCTGGTAGGCCGCAGCCAGCGCCCAGAAGCCGTCGAGGATGATATCCATGGCATCGCGCACTTCCACCAGTTCCTCTTCGCTCTTTACCGCGCGCACCATGTCGAATGCCGTGTCGAACGGAACCATTTCGAAGGAAGCGTTGGTCAGTTCGCGGTAATCGCGAACCGCCATCACGAAATTCATGCCGTAGACTCCGACGCGCTTCCACCTCTTTTCGGCACCCCGCTCGGCGAGCCAGTGACCGGGGACATCCGGCCACACTTGGTTTTTGACCCATGGTTTGGCTTTGTCGCCGATCCAGCGCGCCTCTTGCGGAAACACCAGCGTGGGCTCGCCTTCCAGGGGAATCAGCACATAGACGTACCGGTGAACGATTTCAAATCCGGAAACATAGAAAACAGCGCCTTCGAAGCCAGCATACTGGTTGCCGCAAACGATGAGAGCGTCAAGGCTTTCACGCAACATGGCGTGGCGGATATTTTTGAATCGCCGCCCGATTTCAGTTTCGCTTGGCAACGTCGTCTCTCCTGGCAGCAGGTCACTGCGCGCCGCAAAGCTCCGCGGCGATCAATGCATAGATCTTGGTTATATCCACCAGCGTCTTAATGTGCACCTTCTCGCCTTCCGCATCGCGCGGCCCGCTGGATGGTCCATAGTTCACCGTTTCAATTCCGTAGCGGCTAAGAACGCTGGCGTCGGAACACCATGTGACGACTTCGCGCTCGGGACGTTGGCCCATCACTCGCTCGTGGCTTGCGTCAATAGCGCGAATCATGGGGTGTTCTTGACTGACGCGCGCGCCAGGGACGGACACGTAAGTTTCGAATTCCAGACCCCAGTCCGGATGCTTTTTTTCGAGATCGAGGAAAACCGCTTGAATGTCTCGCCGTGCCTCGCTCATGGGAATCGTCGGAGGCACGCGCACGTCGAGAAACACATCGGTCTTTTCCGGTGTGCGGCTCGCTCGCCAGGCGTGGCCGCCGCGAATCCCGCCCAGATTAACAACGGCTTTTTTCCCCCCGTGAGCAGCTTTTGTCTCCCACGCGGCGCTCCACTGCATGATCGTCTCCATCAGCTTATGCATGCGGCGGATGGAGTTCATCTCTTCGCGGCCCTCGCAGAATGCGGTGTGTACATAAATGCCGGTGCAGGAAATGCGCACCCACATCGAACCGAAGTGCTCCAGCACGACGTGCATGTCCGTTGGCTCGCCGAGAATGCACATGTCCGGTAACACGCCGTGATTGACGAGGTAGTGGGTGCCGTAGCCGTAGCCGCGATATTCCCTGCCTTGGTACTCGCCCCACTGCGTTTTCTCAATTTCTCCGGCGACCGCCGCGATGATCACGTCGCCCTTTAGCTTCACGCCCGCGCGTTGCAACGCTTTCAGGGCCTGCGTGTAGCAAACCAGTGCCCCCTTCATGTTGTAGATTCCAAGGCCGTAAATCGCGCCATCCTTGACGACCGCGTGCGGTTTGTAACCGATGCCAGTGAGAAATTCCTCTCGGCCTGTGTTCGAGGTGTCCATGTGGCCGTTAAACATCAGGTTTTTCCCGTCGCCCGTGCCGGTCCACCGCCCCACAACATTGGCGCGCCCTTCCTCCACTTCCTGCCAGGTCACGTTCAGACCCACCTGCTGAAACGCGCCACGCATGTATTCCGCCATCTGCAACTCTTCGCCAGTAGGGCTTTGAATGTTGATCACTTCGCAAGCCATCGCGATGATCTCTACTTCCCGGACGGCCGCAAGAATTTTGTCGATCAGCCTGGAATCGAGGCTGGATGTCGGATTTACGTTCGTCGCAGGAGTCGTCAAGTCTTTATCTCGTTTGGCCGGCGGCACGCGCCAGCCTAAAATCATCCGGATACGAGCAAAGTTTCTGATTCCCCGCATCCGTGATCCAAAAATTGTCTTCCAGCCGCAGGCCACCGCCACCCTGCCAGTAGACTCCCGGCTCGATTGCCAAAACCATCCCCTTTCGGATCGTTCCCGTCCCGGCTTGATGCGCATACGGCGCTTCGTGCGCGCGTGCTCCAACTCCGTGGCAAATCGGATGCGACGGTTGACCTGGATAGCCACCCTCCGCAATCCGCGCGCGTGTCAAGCGATCCAGTTCCGGAAAGCTCGCTCCATCTTTCGAATACGAAACGGCTTCATTGAAAACTTGCAGCAAGAGATCGAGCAGGCGGTGATATTCGCGGGTAAGCTCTCCGGGACAAACATTCTTGGTTAAATCGGTCCAATAGCCGTCCGCACAAACCCAAATTTCCAGCAACGTCGGCTCGTGTTCCTGGACGGGGCGGTCTCCCGTGGCCGTAAATGTCGCGATTCCCTTTCCCGACCAGACAAGCGTGAACGCGCGAGCCATTTCCACTTTTCCTTTGTATCCGACGCCCACCCCATGCACGAAGCCTTCGAACATCGCGCCGACTTCGCTTTCTTTCATCCCCGGCCGAATGTGATCGCGCACATGCTCCATGGCGAGTGCGGCCAACTCATTTGCCAGGCCCATGCGCTCAATTTCTTGAGCCGTCTTGATGGCGCGCGCTTCGTTCAGCAGAGGCGTGGCATCGACCACTTCACCGGCGATTTGGCGAAACGAATCGAAGAAGATCTGCGTTGCCGTGGTCGGTTCGCCTACCATGCGGTCGGCCGACTGCGTACCCATATTGAGTTCAATGCCGATCCTTCTCGTCAGGCGGTGCTCGTTCAGGACACGGATGGCCAAATCAAGCGATCGAAATTGTGGTGGTCGTGAATCTTTCTCGTCGTAGCCCTTGAACAAGCGGATGTCTTTCGTCCAGGAATTGCGTTGCGCCTCTGCAAGCTGTGGTTCGAGGGCTATCAATGTAGCGTCACCTTCCCGCGGGAATACCAGAGCGTCATAGCCCTTCATGCACCAATAATTCGACAGATAAACGAGGTTATCGGGAGCGCGGACGACGAGGGCGTCCAGATCCTGCTCCTTCATCAGCGTGCGGACGCGGCTGAGTTTGACGATATCAGTGGGCCACGCCATTTTCCACCACTGCGTGCTTGTTTTCGTTCCGGTAATTCCACGAAGCTTCCTTGCCTTTAATCAACTGGTAGACAGCCGTGTGCAGCGGAGCAGGGATGCCTGAACGCCGCGCTTCGCACGCGATTGCGCCGCTCAAAAAATCAACCTCGGTTGGAAGCTCATGACGAACATCATAGAGCATGGATGGTGGATGGTTGGTCATCGCTCCAATCTTGTTCATTTCCCAGGGATCTTCGTGGAGCTCGACCCCCGCTTCCTTGGCAACTCGTTTGCCCTCGTCGATCAATTTGTGGAGCAAGTGTCCCAAGCTTGAAGGCCGGCTTTCATCGGCAAAATGCGGCGAGTGGGGCAGTCCGGTTAGCGCGGACACTGCGTTGACGGAAGCGTTGAAGATTAGCTTCGACCACTGTGCGGGCCGAGCGTCGTGAAGCGCTTCGGCCTTCAACCCTCCGGCAACGATTAAGTCGGCAGCCTCCTTGACAAAGGAAAAGGGCGTGTGCCGCGGTTCAAACGGGCCCATCCAAGTAGCCGTATCCAACTCGTATTGCACGTGCGTGTCGCTGTGTCGCGTCCCGCTCATGAAAGTTGTGCCGCGAATAATCTGCCCGCGCGTATGCTCGGCGATGATCTCTTCGCTGCCCAGACCATTTTGTGCAGAAAGCACAACCCCCTGATCGAAGTGATGTCCAACCGGCGCAAAGGATTCCTCGACTTGCCTTGCCTTCGTGGCCACGATGGCGAAGTCGCAGTCAGGAACTTCTGCCGCACGCCACGTGGCCTTAAGAGAAACGTGGAACTCATGTTTCCCGCTGACACGCAATCCATCGCGGTTGAGCGCGAGCGCGTGATCTTCTCTCCGCACGAAAGCCCAAACCTCCGCAACGCGCGCGAGGTGCGCCGCATACAATGAGCCGATGGCGCCACATCCGACGATGCAAGTTCGCTTCATGTTCGTGCAGCCTTACGCTCGTTTCTCCATCTTCACCAGATCGCCTGCCTGGTAAATGTCCTTCGCCACCATCGCGCGGTACAACGTGTCCGCGTTGTTAAAAGAATCGCTGACCACAATCCCGCTGGAAAACAGGGCGTCTTGCAGGGCCGCTGAAATTGTGTGAATCGGGGCGGCACCACCTTCGCCCATGCCTTTCGCGCCGTTGTAACTGTGTGGCGATGGCGTCTCCATGTGCGCGTATCTCACGTTCGGTATGTTCACGGCCGTGATCGGAGTGTAATCGCTGAATGTCGCCGTTAGCATATTTCCGACAGCGTCGTAGACACAGCGCTCCATTAATGCCGCCCCGATTCCGTGCGCCGTTGCGCCGTAGACTTGCCCTTCCACAATCGGAGGGTTGATGACTTTTCCGCAATCATCGACGGCCACATACTCCAGGATGTGCGGGATGAAGGTGTCGCGGTCGATCTCGACCACAGCAATGTGAAGCTGTGACGCGTACGTCAGAGTCAGGCTGCCATATTTCTTTTCCTTGTCGGGCACTTTGAAGGGAGCGCGCCAGACGTAACGGCAGTTCAACGTCAGCTCGTAGAGTTCTTCGGGAAGGACCGCCGAATTCACATTGACAACGTTTGCCAACTGCCAGTAATTCACGGAACTGCCCGTATCTTTCGCGCGAATCTGCGGGCCCTGCTGTCCCATTCCAAATTCAAGATTTTCCTCGCCGGTTTTAAGCAAGAAGGCCGCCAGCTGTTTCATCTCGCTCTTCAGTTTTCGAGCCGCTCCGTGCACGGCGGACAAGCCGGAAACCGCAAACTGACTGGCGTACGTGCCCGATGCCCCCGTGTGCACGTTGCGTTCGGTGTCGAAACCGGTACGCACAGTAACCATGTCCGGGTGAATGTTGAGGACGTCGGCGACGACTTGCGCGGCGGTCGTTTCGTGGCCCTGGCCCTGGGGACAGGAACCGACAGCAACGACAACTTCGCCATAGATATCCAGCTTGCAGTTCGCGCCTTGAGAATTCCCGGAAAACGGCGCATGGGGATTAACGATCTGCGACTGTCCAAAATTGTTTGTTCCGGAATCAAGTGTAGTGCCAATCCCAATGCCCAGCCAGCGTCCTTCTGCTCGCGCCATGGCCTGTTTCTTTTTCCAATCCTCCCAGTCAATCCGCTCTTTGGCCACTTGCAGCATTTTGGGATAGTTGCCGGAGTCGTAGACGCAACCGTTTGGCGTTGTGTAAGGAAATTCCTCCGGACGAATGTAATTGCGCAGCCTCATCTCGTCGGGAGGAATGCCTAGTTGGTGCGCGCAAATATCCACAACTCGTTCCAGGAACCACAGGTGCTGCATCCGCGAATAGCCGCGATTCGGGCCAACCGGACACTTGTTCGTTACTGCCTGGCTGAAATCGATGCGCGCATTCCGGAAGCGGTAGACGCCGGGAAAAACCTGCGCCCAGATCACGCAGCCCAGTGGCTCATAGCGCGGATAGGCACCGCAATCATCAATGTGGCGGGAGTCGATTGCCATGATGACTCCGTCTTTGTCCAAAGCGACACGCGTGTCGCGGAATGTCCGCTCGTTGCCGTGTGCGCTCGAGACGTTGTGCTCGGAGCGCGTCTCGATCCACTTCACCGGGCGGCCGCCCGCTTTTTTCGACGCCAGCGCGCAAACCGACATTTGCGGGTAACTGGTGATCTTGATCCCAAAGCTGCCGCCGATGTCGAAAGTCTGAACACGAATCCTGTCGATGGGGGTACCTAGATGCGCTGCGATGAACTGCATCGCAAAGGACGGAAATGAATTGTTGCACCAGTAATAGATATGCTCGTCTTTGGCGTCCCACTGACCAATCACCGCGTTATTTTCGAGCGGCGTGCTGGAAAAGCGGTGAAAATGCATCTTGTCGATACGCACGATGTGAGCCGCTTCGCGAAACGCTTTCTCGATGTCACCGTATTCGAAGGTGCCTCGCCAAACACGATTTGTTCCGGCCTCCTCGTGAAGCAGGACGGAGGCTTTCAAGGCTTCTTCGCCGTCAACTACTACCTCCAATGACTCATAATCGACTTGCACGAGTTCTGCGATTCGCGCGAAAGGATCCGGTCCGATTTCGATGAAAGGATTCGTCTGATGCGCGATCTCCGCACCAGTGAGCGTGCAGATGACCCCCGGCAGGGCCTCCGCCGCGGCGGTATCGAGGCTGGTCACCCGGGCATGAGCATACGGAGAGCGCACGAACTTCAAATACAGCATATCGTGCAGCCTGATGTCGTCGATGAACTTGCCGCGTCCGCGCAGGAGTCGGTTATCCTCCTTCCGTGCCAGCCCTTTGCCGACCCATCCCGCGCCATCGCTTCCCACGCAAGTCACCTCTCTTTCCCAGGCAGCGGATTTCGCCTCAACGTAACGCCACTATCAATCCATCAATCAGTTTCTGGACATTTTTCCTTCCAAGCGGCTCTAGAAGACCACCCGCCACGGACATCAAGCGTCCGAAAATTTGCGCCTCGCCTTGCCAGGCGACTTTCGTACCGCCGCCAGCCGCAACAAGATCGAAACCTGCCGTCAGCGATATATTTCCGCCGGCGACCTTTCCCTGCCCCTTATACCGGGCACGCTGCGGGCGGCTAGCTTCGGCCAACTCCATTTTCATCTCCGCGGTCCCCTTGATATACGAGATGCCCACATTTACCTTTACCTCAAAATGGCGCTCGTCCTGCACAGCCATTTCTTGAAAGTCCGGAAGCAAAGGCGCGAACTTATTCGGATCCGTTAGGAAGTCGTACACTTCTTCTGGTGCGCGCGGGACTTGGAAGTCTCCCCCGAATTTAATCGGCATGGCTGGGACTCCTCATTGTCGTCGCGGCGTTCTCGATTGCTTTGAAAATATTCTGATAGCCAGTGCATCGGCAGGTATTTCCTGCAATCGCTTTGCGAATCTGTTCCCGGTTGGGCGTCGGATTATCCTTCAGGAGTTGCAGCGCAGAAATCATCAGCCCTGGTGTGCAATAACCGCATTGGAGACCGTAGCAGTCGCCAAACGCTTTTTGAATGGGATGAAGGTCGCCGTTTTTCGCCAAACCTTCGACGGTGGTAATTTCCGCACCGTCGGCTTGCACCGCGAAAACCGTGCAGGACTTCACCGCCGCGCCGTTCATCAGCACCGTGCACGCGCCACAATAGGTCGTGTCGCATCCGATGTGCGTCCCTGTCAGTTCAAGATCTTCGCGAATAAATTCAACCAGCAACTTCCGAGGTTCGACTTCACGCGGGTGTAACTTTCCGTTGACGCGGACCTGAATGGAAACCCCTGGAGCGGCTTCAGGCATAGATGTGGCTGACCTCCACCTGCTGTCCGCGAGCACGCCGGAGCGCAGCTTCAGTCGCGCGTTTAACAAGTGCCCCTACGAGTTGCCGCTTGTAATCCGCCGAGCCCCGCATATCTGATTGCGGATCGGCGGCAGCGCGCGCGGCATCTGCGGCAGATGCGATAAGCTTTGGAGTGATTTGCTGGCCACGGAGTGCCGCCTCTCCTTCTCGCGCCCGAATCGGCAGCAAACCGACGCACCCCAAAGCGATTGTAATGTCTTTGCAACGATCACCCTCCACCGTCAACTGCACGGCAGCACTCGCCGTCGGATAGACAGGCGCCGTCCGCTTGAAAGCAATGTAGGCGCCCCCGCTGTTCTCCGGCGGGACTTTGACGATCACCTCTGAAACAAGTTCGTCGGGGGCAAGTGCCGTGGTAAAGGCATCTTTCAGGAATTCCGTCAGCTTTAGGGTGCGATCGCTTGATTGCACAGCGCAACGGACTTCGCAGGAGAGAGTCAGTAACACGGTGGCCCAATCGCCGCTAGGGTCGGCCTCGGCAAGCGATCCGCCGATCGTTCCGCGATTTCTCACCTGTACATCGGCGATTCCCGCCGCGCAATCGTGCAGAATGGGAACACGCGCAACTGAGGCTGACTTCTCAATTTCCGCGTGCCTTGTAAGTGGTCCGAAACGAAAAGCGCCATCCTGTTCCCGGATGTATGATGTTCCGCTGATAAAATTTAAATCCACGAGATGAACTGGATTGGCAAAACGCAATTTCATTAATGGAATCAAACTCTGGCCGCCAGCCAGCAGCTTCGCACCTTCCCCCAGTTGAGAGAGGAGCGTGGCTGCGTCCTTGAGTGAGCTAGCTCGATGATAGCTAAAAGCCCGGGGATACATCCTGCGTAAGTCCTCGAATGACCACCGCGACTTCAAATCGACAGAAGGCTAGCAAGTTTGCCTTCGGGTGAACTTGTTTACAGTAACCGGCCCGGACGCGCAACCTCGGCCAGATTAAAACTACTTGGCAACCCTGGCGATTCGCTGATCCATCACGGCAGTCAATCTTGTTTCCGAATCTCGCAGATGCTGCGCGAGAAGCGAGGCGCACTCCTCCGTCTTTCCCCCGGTCAACAATTCGAAGATTCTCCGATGAACTGGAACGAGTCCGCCTGGATTATCGTGTCTGAGATCGACAAGAACCATGCCCATCCGCAATTCACCCAGAAGTTTCTGGTAAAAGGACTCCAGGCGGCGGTTCCGGTGAAAGCGAATCAGCAGCGTGTGAAAGTAGAGATCGAACCGGACAGCTCTCACCCAATCCAGGCCCTCAACCGCCTCCTCGTAGCCTTCCAGTGCGTTTCGCATCTCCGCCAGCACATCGGAGCCTTCCATCCGCGCTGCCCGCACAGCCGGAATCTCCAACAGGTGGCGGAGCCGATAAATTTCACCTACGTCTTCCAAAGACAGCTGCGCGACAGTCACACCGCGATGCGCACTCCGCTTGAGCAAGCCCTCCAGAGATAAAATACGTGTCGCTTCCCGGATGGTATTTCTGGATACACCGAGCGATGCGGCCATGGGCACTTCTTGTAGGGCCGTTCCGGGGATCAACACTCCATCGAGGATCCGCTGCCTGAGAATCGAGGCAACCTGATCTGCGACAGAGACCCGATGTATTTCAGCAAGTTCCATGTTTGATCTCGACCGGTGCCGGGCAGGGCGACATCTTGCCCCCAAACCGGATCGGAGTCAAGTGTTCAACAAGTCTCATATTCAATTGGTCTCCTCTTTCCGCTTGACATGCTCTATGCCCACGCTTAGTGTATCGTTCATTCCGCTGTTCTTTTGTCGAGGTAGGGGCTTGGGATGGGTCGCTCCAGTGCGCTGCCAGGGCATCTTAAACGACGTTGACTTTCCCGGCGGGTTCCTTGGCATACCTTCACTCCGGGTGCACCCGATCTACCCTTCGTGCTTCGCGGCTCTGTTCGCCTTGCCTATTCCTGCGGGCTAGAAAAGGCTGCTCACTCATTTCCAGGCGAGCCAAGGCTGCCATGATCAGAGTGCCGTTGAAAGACATTATTTCGACCGATGTTGGGACTGCTCGTTTTGAGATGGCTTACGGGGGTGTTCCGTGATTCGCAGCAAGTGGAGTTTTCCGCTTCAGATTCTTCCGATCGTTTTATGCGCTGCTTTCCTCCTAATTTTGCCGGCGTCTGTCCGCGGCCAGGCGGTCAATGCCACGCTCTCTGGAAAGATAACCGATGCTTCCGGCGGAAGTGTGGCCAAAGCCACGGTGACGGCTTCCAATCTGGCCACGGGGTTCTCGCGCTCCGCACAAAGTTCCGATAACGGCGAATACACCATACGCGCGCTCCCGGCTGGTGAATATAAGGTCATGGTTGAATTCTCGGGATTTGGAAAACAGACTAAAAACATCACGCTCCAGGTCGGGCAAGCCGCGGAGCTCGGATTCACTCTCTCGCCGGGGGAAATGGTTCAGAAAGTGGAAGTCGAAGCAACTGCAGAACTTGCTGAGCCGACCCGCACCCAGGTCAGCACGGTGATCACGGAAAACCAGATTGTCAATCTGCCGGTGAACGGGCGCGAATTTATCGACTTTGCGTTGCTCTCCCCCGCCGTTACCATCGGGGATACCACGGCCGGAAACACCGACGTGATTGTCGAGCCGGTAACCAAGCTGTCTTTTGCGGGCCAGAACATCCATTACAATTTCATCGCTGTCGACGGCGCCGACGACATATCGACAGCCTCGGGCATCCAGCGCGGCACACCTCCACAGGAATCGGTGCTGGAATTCCGCGTCATCAACACCGATTATTCTGTAGAGTTTGGCCGCGCGAGCGCTGGCATCGTGAACATTATCACACGTGGCGGCACCAATGAATGGCACGGAGTCGCTTACGAGTATTTTCGCAACAACAAACTGGATGCTATCAATCTCCTGCAGGCTACTGGTGCGCACGATTTGCGGCAGAATCAATTCGGCGCGGCAATTGGGGGTCCGATTCAAAAAGACCAGACTTTTATTTTCGGCAACCTTGAACTCCAGCGCCGCGGTGAATCGCCTTTCTACAATTCCGCTGTGCTCCAAAACATCAAATTCATTAATGAGGTGAAAGCCGTCTATGGTCTGGCGCAGGAACCGGCCTTGGGTAGTGTTCTGCGCACAAACGACAATGACAACGGCTTCCTGAGGTTGGACCGCAGCTTCAACCAGAAGGAAACAATGTTCGTCCGCTATTTCATTAGCGATGGAAGGTTGCTCGACCAGTCGCCGCTGAACGACGGCTTCGACTTGCCCTCCGCTTTCAAGGACAACTTCTATCGCGATCAATCCGTCGCTGGCACGCTTGCTTCCGTACTCAAACCGTCGACGGTTAACGAGCTGCGCATGCAGTTTGCTCGGCGGTCTTTTGACTTCCCTACCGTCTCCACCCAGCCGCACCTGGAACTCTCAAATACCTTTACTACGGGGGTGAACCGCGGTAATCCGGATTTCTACCGCGAATCCCGCTTTGAATTGGTCGACAATTTTTCAATCTCCCATGACCGCCATACCTTCAGCTTCGGGGGAAATACCAATTACGTTCGCACCACGGAATCGTTTCCACTGTTCTATCCGTTTGAAGCCGACTTCCCCAATCTCGGCGCTTTTCTGGGGAATGATGGCGTCAACGGAGCCCAATGCGTCTCGGCCGCGGGGGACCCCGGAGGCGCTGGTCCAGCTGGCTGCCAGCATCCCAACGTGATCTTTTTTGAGCGCTTTCAGGCGCCCAATTTCAACGAGCGTAGCCTGAATACCTCGGTTTACAGCGGAACGCGGATTTCTCCCACCATCCGCAATCAAGCGGAAGGCACTCTCAACCACACCTATAATGGCCTCTTCATACAAGACAAATGGCGCGCGACAAGCCGTTTGACATTGAACGGCGGGATTCGCTGGGAGTGGGAGACCTGGCCCAGCGGCGTCCTCAATACTCAGTGGAAGAACTTCGACCCCAGGTTGGGTGTTGCTTATAATCTCGGGACCAAGCACAACTTTGTCATTCGCGCTGGCTTTGGCTTGTTCCACGGAATTATTCCCGCTCCGCTCCTGGCCTGCCAACTTCCGTCTTGCGGTGGGACCATCGGCAAATATCCCAGCCGCCCGTTCGAGAACAACCTCGACGCCAAGACGGAACTCTTCGCTTTCGCCAGTTCTCCGGCGATCACCGCTCTTGGGCTCGAGGGGTTGGTCAAAGACGGAGCTTATCCGGACAATACAACGGATCCATTTACGAATCCTTTCCCGGGTTGTACTCCGATCACTAACTGTGCATTTTTTGGACCGTCCGTAGTGGTTCGCTTCGATCAAAACCATCAGAACCCTTATGGCATTCAAGCCAGCGCTGCAATCGAATTCGATCCGCTCCCCGATACAGCAGTAAGCATCAGCGGTCTCCACATCCGCGGCGTCCATCTCGGTAGCTTCTTTAACGTAAATCAGCCTGACCCAACCGCCCAGGTGACCGCTTTTGACTCGCAAGGCCGCAGTGGACAAAAAAACGTCTATTGCTCTTCCGTTCAGGCATGCCCTTTTACTCCCGGCGTGCGCACTTTTCCGATCGCAATTTACTTCGAGGCAACTTCTCGTTGGGATTCCCAGTATGACGGGCTGTTGATCAATGTGAACAAGCGCCTGTCTCATCATTTCTCGTACGGCGTCAGCTACACCTGGTCGAAATCCATTGACGATGGGCCGAACCCCAGCTTCGTATTGATCCCGCAAGACAGCCAGAACTTCCGCGCGGAGCGTGCTCTTTCTTCGGACGATGTTCGCAACCGTCTCGTGTTTAATGGCACGGTGACAACGCCTAAGGAATGGAATGTCTTCGCTCGCAACTTCGAGGCTGGCATGATTGCCACAATCCAGTCCCCCATGCGTTTCACGAAATTTGCCGGTTTTGACGCGAACGGAGACATCTTCGGCAATAACGACCGTGTCGGCATCGAGCCCCGCAACACCTTCGTTGGCGACAATTTCCGCTCCGCTGATTTTCGCCTGGGACGAACCTTTCCGTTCAAGGAGCGACGCAGCCTGGAGGTCCTCGCGGAGGCCTTCAATCTCTTCAACACGACCAACATTCGCTTCTTTAACACCGTTTATGGCGCGGCCGATTTTTGTCCGCCTGATCCGACTGCCTTCGGCTGCCCGGCGAGCCCGTCCACTTTCCGAGAGGGCTCGCCGAATCCGCTTTACGGGTCTCCCCGCGCAGTTTTCAATCCGCGACAGATTCAGCTGGCGTTAAGATTCAACTTCTAAGTGTCTCCGGAGTTGGATTTCGGCACCGAGGCTTTAGAGCGCGGACAGTGCGGGACCAACGACTCACCTCGTCGAGGGCCGCAGTCGATCCGGAGGGGCTATGAGATTCGGCATTTACGCGGAGATGCAGACCGCGCCGGGAAAATCGCACAGCGATATGACTTGGGAAATCCTTCACCAGATCGAGCACGCCGATCAAGTCGGTTTCGATGTCTACTCCGTCATTGACCATCATTTCTTTCAGAAATTTTCCATCTCGGCCAATCCCCTGGCACTCTTCTGCGCCGCGGCCCAGCGCACCGAGCGCATTCGCTTTCGCGTCGCCCTGATCACTCTTCCCCTCGAGAACCCCATGCGGCTGGCAGGTCAAGTCGCGGAAGCCGATATCCTCACGCGCGGGAGGCTCGAATGCGGGTTGGGGCGCGGCCATGCGTGGCTCTTCGGCCCTTCGAATGTCCCGCTCGAAGAAAGCCGCCCGCGCTACGACGAAGCCGTCGAAATTCTGATTAGCGCCTGGACCACCGACAAAATGTCCTATGCGGGCCGGTTTTACAAAGTGCAGGACCTTACCGTCGTGCCCAAACCGAGGCAGAAACCGCATCCGCCGCTTTTCACGGGCGGCACGAGCGATATCACTTATCAGATGGCCGGACAGCGGGGATGGGGAATCTTGGTACCGCCCTTGCTTCCCTGGGGCGTGTTGGAAAAGCCTCTCGAGATCTATAAAAAAGCCTGCGCCGACCACGGACACCAGCCCAACATCGTTTATATCCGTCCTGTTTATTTGGACGAAGACGAAAAACAAATTCGAAAAGAGGTGGAAGGCGCGCTGCACAATTTCCTGGCGTTTAACGCTTCGCCGGTAGAATCTTTGCAGGGCGAAGCGATGAAGGCGGAACTTCGTGCCAAGGGCTATGGTTTCTACGCCAGCGGCGCGCTAGAATCGCTGACCAAGCTGACCTACGAAGAGTTCGTGGGCCAGGAGATTGGTTTCATCGGCACCCCGGAAAAAGTGATTCGTCAGATTCGAAACCTGCAAGCCAAAGGCGGCATCGGAGAATTGGCCATTGTCTCCAATTTTGGTGGCCTCGAACACTGGAAATCCATCAAGACTCAGCAGCTCTTTGCCGAGCGTGTGATGCCGGCATTCCGCGGAGACGCTGCTGTTTCTCAAGTGGGCGCATGAACACAACCGGAATCTTTGCAACGTAACGGGTTCAATGGAATCGATGAGCTCGTCTCAAGGCGCAATGCCGCTCGAATCAGACACCGTGTTCGTGCAGAGCCAAACGTTCGCACCGCTTAGCGCGCGGCGTCTCCTACTCTTGGGCGGCATGGGCCTGATCCTTGTGGGAATGATTTTCGGCGACATCTTTGCGGTCTTTGTTTTGCACCAAAACGCCGCACGAGTCGGTGCGAGCCTTGCTGCAGCCTCGCATGCAGCACTCGGCGGTGATAGCGCTGCCGTGGTCAAGAATTTTCAAAATGTTGGCAGTTTCCTCGAAAATCGCGGCACCAAAGTTGACACTCATGTCCACATTATCGCTTTCGGGTATGTGGCGCTAATGCTCGCGCTCCTCGTTCCCTGGATGACACTTTCAGCAACTACAAAAAAGAGGTTGGCCTGGTTGCTTCTTTGCGGCGCCGGATTGCTGCCGCTATGCGTTTTCCTCATCCACTACGTGGGTTTGGCTTACAGCCCGCTTCAGGCCATTGGATGGGCAAGCATCTTTGCCGATCTCGGCGGCTTGTTGGTGATCGTTGCCTTGGCTGGTTTCCTCTATGGGCTGGTGAAGCGCTTTCTCTCTGCGGAACGGGCCCCCGTCGAGGACGAACTGCTTGCCGGATCAAGTGCCACCGGTCGGTCGCTGCTTGCCGGAGGCTCATTCCTTGTGCTGCTCGGGTTCCTTCACGGCACCTATTACGCCGCTGTCGACCTCTATCGCCACGAAGCGCTCGACTATGCGATTCTTTCGCAAATCAGCGTTGGAGCTGCAGGCGAGAACACCACAGCTGTTGAGAGCGCACTTGCGGCGTATGGCCGACTCCAAGGTGACAAGGCGGTGAATATCGCCGCACACGCTCACATAATCGAGTTCGGCCTGCTGGCCATGCTACTGGCGTATTTTCAACCCTATGTAAATTTGCGCGCGGCCTGGAAGCAGCGTTGGGCCGTGGTGCTCTTGCTCGGATCCGTGCTTCTGCCTGTTTGCGTGCTGCTCGAGCTGAACTATGGCTTGGTCGCTGGCGGATTAGCGGACATCGCAGGCTTGCTCGTCATCGTCGCGATGCTGGCAATGTGGATTGGCATTCTGCGTTACACCGGTAAACTCGATGCGGGAGGCGCAACATGAGCGGAGCGCGCCGGCTACTCCTTACGGGTGGGATTGTTCTGGCCTTGTGGGGCATGAGCTACGGGCTGTGGTATGCGGTTTTTGCCGAGCACCAGGCACTCGAAGAGATCGGATCATCGCTCGCACGAGGGTTCAGCGGAGCTGCGGCTAGGAATATAGCGCTCGCCGAAGCGTCCCTTCGGCAATACCAGCAAGCCAAATACGTTTACGACCGGCAAGTGGATGTCCACGGCCACTGGATCGGTCTGGCAATGGTATTGGTTGTCGCGGGGATTGGCCTCGATCGCTTGGCGTTCTCCGAGCGAATCAAAATGCTTCTCTCTGTGACCGCCTTGCTCGGCTCTTTTCTTTTTCCGCTGGGTGTGTTGCTACAGACTCTAAACCGCGGGAATGGGCCGCGCGCCGTCGCAATCCTGGGATCCGCGCTCATCATTGCCGCCCTCGGCACGTTCGCACTGGGGTTCGCGCGCAAGCCTGCTGCCTGACATTGGAAGCTCAACCGGTTTTCCCAGTGTTTCTACATCGCCACGCTGAGAGGGTGGCTGTTAATAAGACAGCGAATCCGGTGGATTCATGGCATACCTCGGTACTTTCAATTCGGCCGAGGAATACCACTTGCTGCCGCCGTCACTGGCGGGATATTTTGGTTCACATGGAAAAAGTTGCCTGGATCGTAGGCTGTTTTGATCGCTCTGAGGCGCTCCCATCGACCCCGATAGGCCTCGGGAACGCGATCGCCTTCATCGCCACTCATAAAATTGACGTAAACTCCCGGAACCATAGCTGGCCGCAATTGCACAAACAAGGTGCGAATCCACGAAATATTTGCAGCATCGTTCGCCGGGTCTGACCAGTTTCCAAGCAGATTAAGAACAAAGGGCGAGCTACGATCACCAAAGGCAGTTTCGCTGGCCGCCACCCGCGCCGCGGCGCCGCCGAGATATGCCAGCTCAATTTCATTCGTGGGGGAAGGGTTCGTAGCGAGCGCCTCAATCATGATGTCGATGCTTTCGTCGTTCAAGGACTTGAAATATCCGGACTTGGTGTAGTAGCGGCGGTCGTGTGGGAAGTCGGAATCCGCCATCGTCTGCAACGCGTTAAATGAAACTACCTCTTTGGTGACCGCCTTCTGATTGCCAACCGCGAATGCGCGATCTACATACCGGCGGCCTTCCTCGAGGTCGCCAACCCAGAGCGCTGACGCACTTGCGATTGGGCGCCCGCGGGCCTCCGTGGGAATGTCTTTCTCGTGGGAAGCGATCCTCAATGAGAAGCCCCATCTCAAGTTATCCGGGGCTTCCGGCATGAAGTCGCGCCAATGCCGAAGTAGACCTCTCACTTCATCGCCAAGACATATCCCTCTGCCGAACAGAACCGAACCGACCGGATGGAGGGTCACCTCGAATTCGGTCACTACGCCAAAGTTGCCTCCTCCTCCTCGTAAAGCCCAAAACAGGTCCGAGTTCTCGCTGGCACTGACGCGGACCACCGATCCGTCCGCAACAACCACTGTAAAGCCCCGCACATTATCACAGGATAAGCCGTACAAACGATTGAGCCATCCGGTCCCGCCTCCGAGCACCAGGCCACCAGCACCTGTGTGGGAGACCACACCTGAAGGAAATGCGAGTCCCACTGCTTGCGTTACGAGGTCGATGGAACCGAGCAGGCATCCACCCTCGAATCGTGCGTAGCGGGCTTCCGGGAAGACTTGGACCTTGCGCATGGGCGAGAGGTCAATTACCAGCCCATCATCGCAAGTGCCAAAGCCGGCAAGACTATGGCCTCCACAACGGACTGCGGTGATCACCCCCGCGGAGCCGGCGGCATGCACCACCGCCTGCACATCACTTGAATCTCGACATCGAGCGATCAGACCCGGGCGACGAGCAACCAAACCGTTCCAAATTCGACTGGCCTCAGGGTACTCGGCGTCGTCAGGCCGCAGTAAGCTCCCCTTCAGGTGACCTTTGAGGGAGACATAGATTTCTTCAGTTGCTTTGCTCATACGTACGGGGGGCGGCAGTCAGGACCCCGAGTGCACCGGCAACTTTGAAACGCCAGCGTTGTAGATGTCCGGCAGTCCGCCGGCCATAATTCCCTGCTGCCGACGGGGTCCAAGAACGACCAAAAGGATAGGGATGATCCGACAGAGATGCAAGCGGCAGCCGATAGCATGTCACTTGACACCCGCAGGCACGCATTATAGGGTTCGCCTGCTTCGGCTTCGCCAAGCAGACGTTAGAGTCCCGAATCGGCTCGAAAGTGGGACACAAGGAAATCAAATGAGTGGCATCGCTAACCGTGCTCCCGTTGTGGATCGGCGCTCCAGGTTCCCAATTGAGTCAATCCGCGCGTTGTTTCCGGCTCTTCATCGGGAACCCTCGTTCATATTCTTCGACAATGCCGCTGGCGCGCAGGTGCCGCAGATCGTGCTCGACGCCATCAACGAGCACTTGGTGGAGCGCAACGTGCAGCGCGGTGGCCGCTATCGGCACAGCCAGCAAGTAGACGCGACCATCGCGCGGGCCCGCCAAAGCGTGGGTGTCTTTCTCAATGCCCGCGATCCGAGCGAAATCGCATTTGGCATGAATGCTACTTCCTTCATCCGAATAGTGAGCCTGGCGATTGGGCAAACACTCCAGGAGCGGAACGAAATCATTGTCACCGACATGGATCACGAAGCCAACGTCGCCACGTGGCTGGCGTTGCAAAGAGAAGGAGCAACCTTTCACTGGTGGAAGATGCGGGACGACGGCAATTTACATCCCGAGGACTTGAAACCCCTGCTGTCTTCGAGAACACGTTTGGTGGCATGCACGGTCGCCTCAAATGCGCTTGGCTCGATCGTAAACGTTGCGATGGCGGCCAAGCTCGCGCACGAAGCTGGCGCCGAGATTTTTCTCGATTGTGTGCACTATGGGCCACACGCGGTAATTGATGTGCAAGCCTTCGATTGTGATTACCTGGTATGTTCCGGGTATAAGATCTTTGCTCCCCACATGGGATTTCTCTGGGGGCGCCGCAACCTTCTTGAGAAGCTGCCAACTTTCCGCGAGGACTTTATTCCCGACGAGCCGCCCGGAAAACTCGAAGCTGGGACATTTATTTATGAAAATGTGGCGGGCATGGATGCCGCTGTATCCTACCTGGAGAATCTGGGAAAGACTCTGGTAACGAGCGAAGGGGACAGTCAAGCAATCTCCAAGCGCGCCAATCTCGTGCGCGCGATGACGGGCATACGATCGTATGAAGAATCATTGTCGCTCGAACTGCTGCGTGTTTTGGGTGAATGCGGTGCCACTATTTATGGCGTGCGCGAAGATCATCGGGTGCACGAGCGCGTGCCAACATTGTGCTTCAATCTAAAGACGATCTCTCCAGCGAGAGTCACAGAGTCCATGGCGGACGCGGGGATTGGGATACGCGATGGCCACATGTACACACCGCGCCTGATGAAGCGGTTCGGGCTGAGCCAGGACAGCGGCGTGGTTCGACTATCTGCGGTTCACTACAACTCCATGAAAGAAATACATCGCTTTGCGGACGTTCTGTTCGATTTGAGTAAGCATGGGTAAGTTTCACGAGCCCCCCAAGAGCCTCGCGCCTGGCGCAAGAGATTTGTTGGGCAACGCGGCGGAAACCGGGGAACTGAGGCGGAGGCTCACGCAGCGCCAGCTCAGCATGCTGGCCATTGGCGGGGCGATTGGTGTCGGGCTCTTTTTGGGAAGCAGCGTGACAATTCGCCTGGCTGGGCCCGGTGTGATCGTGTCCTACCTTCTCGGTGCGGTCATAGCCCTCATCATCGCTTACGCGCTGGTGGAAATGGCGGTTGTGCATCCCGTTGCGGGCTCCTTTGGCGTCTATGCTCAGACGTATCTCAGCCCATGGGCAGGATTCACGGTTCGTGCTACGTATGGACTGGTTCAAATCATCGCGATTGGAGCGGAAGTGACGGCCGTGGCTATCTATTTCGCTTTTTGGTTTCCCTCGATTCCCCAGTGGATCTGGGTGGTGGGGGTTTCGATCGGACTGGTCGCGCTGAATGCACTGCAGGTATCCCGCTTCGGCGAGTTCGAGTACTGGTTTGCGTTTATCAAAGTTCTTACCATCCTCGTTTTTATCGTCGTCGGCTTGGGATTGATACTTGGTCTGGGACCAAGGCCGGCCGTTGGTTTGTCGAACCTCACCGCGCATGGCGGCTTTCTTCCCTATGGTTGGAGGGGTGTGTGGCTGGCCCTTACTCTCGCGCTTACAAGCTACATGGGCGTGGAAATAATCGCCGTCACCGCGGGTGAAGCTGAGCGTCCGGAGGAGTCCATTCCCCGCGCCATGCGTACGATTGTGTTTCGGCTCATCCTCTTTTACGTTCTCGCCATTACCGTCATGCTGGCGATGACCCCTTGGAATCACGCGGGCACCGGCATTACTGGGAGTCCGTTCGTGAGCGCCTTTTCCGCCGTGGGCATTCCCTATGGTGCAAGCATTATGAATCTGGTGGTGATCACGGCGGCACTCTCGAGTTCCAACACCGACCTGTACCTCAGCACGCGCATGCTGTTTTCCCTATCGAGGGGACGATACGCCCCGGAATGGCTCGGGCGCCTCAGCGAAAATGGCGTTCCTCGGCACGCCCTGGCTGTTTCGACGGGAGGTATGGCGGCAGCGATATTGCTTGCAATTTATGCGCCAGCGAAGGCATTCCTCATGCTCTATGGCGTCGCCGTCGCGGGGATGTTTTTTGTTTGGATCATTATTTTACTGACGCACCTCGCGTTTCGGCGCGCGCTTGCCCCCGAACGAATCGCCCGGCTTCCCATGCGTTTGCGATTCTTTCCGTATTCGACATGGCTGGGCATCGCCGCTTTGCTCGGGATCGCTGTGAGCACGTTTTATGTCCAGGGCTTGCAGTACTCGGTTCCAGCTTTCGCGCCAATTCTTCTGCTGATTTCTCTCGCGTATTGGAAAGTCCGGCGAGGGAAAGCGTTTGCCCGCGGTATGGAACACCAGTAACCGACTGGCTCCGCAGCGCAGCGGATCTTCTCGTATGTTCACCTCTTCCCTTCCTGAAGGAAGGGGATTCCTACTAGCTCCATGCCTAAGCATGAAGGCCTTCGGTGGGTTCTTGGGCCGACGCCCTTACTTCAGGCGAAGTATCTCCACAAGCTAACAAGGCAAGCCCTGCCTCTTTGATGTTCATGGCGGCAACCCCATCGGCGTTGGCTGAGAACCCGCACTCGAGGCAGGTGAACTGCGCTTGCCTCTTGCGGTTGTCTCCCGAAGTGTGCCCGCACCCGGGGCACTTGCGGCTGGTGTTCTTCGCCGGCACCGCCATGAGCATGCCGCCCTGCCACCTGGTCTTATATTCCAACTGGCGACGTAGCTCGAACGGGCTGGCATCCAGAATGGAGCGGTTAAGGCCCGACTTTGCCTTGACCCTCCTTCCCTGCTGCTCCCTGGTGCCTGCGGCCGATGCCGACATATTCTTTACTTGCAGGTCTTCGACGATGACAACGGCGTGGTTTTTGCTGATGTCCGACGAGACCTTATGTAGGAAATGCTTTCTGGTGTTGGCGATTCGTTGGGCCAAATGCTACTGGAAGAATGTTTTGTGCTCGCCTTCTTATTTCGCCGCATCCTGTGGCGGCCCACCACTCCACCTCATCAAGCGCTACATTGAACAGCAGGCGACACCGCATTAGTCGTGGCTTACCCCGGCCTGAAGTCCGGGGCTTGCACCACTCGCGGGGTCAAAAACTCGCCCTGGTCACTGCCCTGAGCCAGAACTCATTGCTCTGCGCACGTCGATGATGAATCAGTCTTTTTTGCAATGGGAGTTCCCGGCACCCTGAATACACGCGCTGATCGTGAGCCATCGCCAGCTGTCCCGTCGACTTTTATGCCGCTTCACTCTCGTCGTACTCCAGCCGGCCCCTAGCGCTCAAACCTCTTGCCGGCTACCAACTTCAAGTCCCACTTGAGCGGAGGGGCTCGCCGACCTCTCATTTGTTCTCGCCACAAAATGCCGGTGCATTCACGCCCAACAATCCGCATCCTCGCTGAATCTCGTCCTCGATCAGCTTGCACGAATTTTGCACGTTGCACGGCGTATGCGTTGCCGGCGATACTTGCACGCACTGCCTCACCAACTCATTCGCCACCGGCTTGCCCACCGTCTTCTCGCAACTCTTCCCGGAGGAATCCCCCACGCCTGGCTCGCTTCCCGCTTGCACCTGGAACTCCGCGTTGCAGCCTCGATCCACCCAGACACCCCGGCGATCGTGCCCCCATGTCGAACCTTCCATACATGGCGCCGTGCTGATCTGTCTCGTCAGTTGCACGGTGGCCCCCTGCGTATCCACATCGCAATAATTCTTTCTTCCGTCGAACGAAGCGCAGCTTATCCTCTGGCTCTTGCCTCCGGCTTTCACGAAGCCGGCCGGATGCCCCGGTACGCCCACTACAAAATCCGCCTCGCATCCTTTATCTACCCATATCCCTCGAGTATCGTGTCCCCACGAGGAGCCTTCCTTGCACTTCGCGCCGCTCCGTTGTCTCACGAGCTGCACCCCATTGCTGGTATCCGCCCGGCAAACTTTTCGTCGGCTATCGTCCGAAGCACACGTTATCGTCCTTCCACCATCCGCGGCGCGGGCATCACCGCCGTCATCGCCGCGCCCCAAAGTAAACTCGCCGCCGCATCCCTTATCCACCCAGATTCCTTCTTCATCGTAGCCCCACGACCCACCCTCTTTGCACGGCGCCTGGCTGCGTTGCCGCACCAGTCGCGCTCCATACCTGGTGTCGGCCGTGCAGTAGTGCTTCTCCCCGTCATCCGAAGAACACGGAATGATCTGGCCGTGGCGCTCCTGTGGTCCCTGTCTGGCCAATACCCCACGGCAAAAAGGTGCTAGGACCGCCATCAAAACAAAAATATACCGGCAAGTTCGCATGCCATTCTCCTGCGATTGTGGGGTGAGCGAGAAGCATCAGCCGCATGCAACAATTCTGGCTGAACATATGCTGTCAGGATACCTCCGCTTACCGATGCGGCGAAGCATTAATACGGCTTCGCTTTAAGGACGAAGTCAACGGGTCTCGTTTCCTATGATAGTTTCTTCCTGCGCCTGGTACCAGCGCGTGATCGTCAACGATCAGAATGCGGAGTTTCTTCAGCATCCCCCTCGAGGGGTATGGTCACGCGTACTGTTGTGCCGTGACTGGTGGAATCGATCTCAAGCCGACCGCCAATCAGCTTTACGCGTTCCTTCATGCTGGGAATGCCGACACCAACTTTGAACCGAGGCTCTTCCTTTGCTCTTGGCACACTGACAGAGGCTCCGTGGCCGCGGTCGCTGATTTCCAGCGTAAGATTCGAGTTGCGATCAATCCGTATTTTGGCTTGCTGACTTCCCGAATGGCGCTGGATGTTTGTGAGGGCCTCTTGCACTACACGAAATAATGCCAACTCCACATCGCGCAGCATCCGGCCAACACCTGGTGACAGTTCCAATTCCACGTGGATTCCACTCCGCTTGGTGAAGCCGTCCACATAGTCACGAATCGCGTCACCTAAACCAGCTTCATCTAACACCGGCGGGTGCAACACGTAAGAAAGCGTGCGGATATCACGGATGCACTTGAGTGTCAACGCCTTGCACTCGGAAACGAGACGACGTGATTTTCGCTCGGCCGAAGGGATTAAATTGCTTAGTTGACCAAGCATCGTTGCCAATGCGACAAGGTCTTGGCCCGTAGAGTCGTGCAGGTCCCTGGCGATCCTTCTTCGTGCTTCGTCCTGCAAGCGCAAGAGCTGTCCGGAGAGGCGCCGCAGCTCCTCCTCGGTCTGCTTTCGATCTTCAATATCGGTGTTTGTCCCGTACCACCTTACAATGTGTCCTTCTGAATTGCGCAGCGGTACACCACGTGCCAAGAACCAGCGGTACGTCCCGTCGGCTCCGCGGTGGCGTTCTTCTTGCTCGTAGGGGGTCCCATTTGTCACTGACTCGTGCCAGGCTTTTAGCACTCTCTTCCGGTCGTCGGGATGAAGCATCCTTTGCCAACCATCGCCTCGCAACTCTGCCAGACCGAGCCCCATGTAAGAACGCCAACGCTCGTTGCAATAGTCAAGCGTGCCGTCAGCCGGGCCACTCCAGATTTGCTGCGGGATCGCGTCGATCAGCGCGCGCGACTGCACTTCCACGCGCTTTCGGTCCTCAATATCGATGGACACTCCGTACCACTTAACGAGGTTTCCTCGCTCGTCGCGCAGTGGCGCGGTGCGAACCAGGAACCAGCGATATTGCCCGTCAGCCCGCCGCAGGCGCATTTCATCCTCGGACGGTTCCTCAGCGGCCATGTCCGCGAGCCACTTTTCCATGACGCTTGGAAGGTCTTCGGGATGAATCGCGCGCGTCGGCTCTTTAAGTTCCTCCTCGAAAGAAAGGCCCGTGTATTCCAGCCAACGCTTATTGACGAAATCAACGGCGCCGTCAGGCCGAACGCTCCAGGCCATCGTGGGAATTGTGTCAATGATGAGCCGCATACGCTCTTCGATGGCATTCGATGCTCCGTCAGCATCGCTCTTGTTGGTTTTAACCCCGATCTGGCTCATAGCGCCCTCCTCCAGATGGTGCACGAGGAACACATCGGCCGGTCACGGCAATGGGGACATGGGGGAAACGATTCCTTTAGCTGTCCGGATAACGAAGATTTAGTTTTCGCCATTATACCCATTTTAAGAAGCCGCGAGCCGCGGCACTCTCTCAAAGTCTACGTAGATGGGGCAAAGCACCTTCTTCCGACGCCTGGACAGAGACTTGACAGTCTCCTCATGGAGTTCATTGCCCGTGAATTTCAGGAGGAATACAAAGCGAGAATCGTCCACTATGGCGGCAATTGCTCGATATCACCTGGGTCTCGGAGCGGATGTTCATTCGAGCAATCGGGAACCGGTCGAGATCGATCCAGAAGAGTAAGGGCTTTTCTAAACGTCTCAAACAAAAGTACTTTCTTACTAGTCCGGTGCCCTCTCTGTACTATTGCGAGTGGCGGCCCGGTCGGCGATTCTCTCTCTGTCAGCGACCTCGCTGCTCGGCATCTCGGAGAATAACCGTGAAAGTGAGTCTCTTTTGTTGCTCCCCTGTGGTGGCTGCCGCGGCGATCCTTTTCGCCACAGCCGTGCACAGCCCCTCCGTTCATGCAGCGTCTGGTCCTGAGGTTCAGGCGAGCGGCGGGGGCGCAATACCGATCGGAAAGCTCGTCAAAATCAAGGCGCCGCTTGGCCTGCCTCCGGTCCCAATTCCCCTGCACAATCCGCCCACCGAAGAGACGATCGCTCTTGGGCGACGACTGTACTACGACCCGGGGCTCTCCGTTGATGGAACGGTCTCCTGTGCGACGTGCCACGCACCGAACCTTGGCTTCCGCGATGGCAAAGCTCTGTCCAATGGCGTGGGTGGTCAGCGCGGTACCCGCAAGGCCCCAACGGTGGTCAATGTGGCGTACAACACGCTGCAATTCTGGGATGGGCGCTCGCCCAGCCTGGAGAAGCAGGCAGAAGGGCCGATGACGAATCCGGTAGAGATGGGGCACACGCTGGAGGGAGTTGTGAAGCATGTGCAATCTGATCCAACGTACCGCAAACTGTTTGCACAGGCCTGGGGCACAGAGCAAATCACGATCGATCTTGTGACTAAGTCTATCGCGTCTTTCGAACGGACGGTAGTGATCGGGAATTCCCCGTTTGATCTCTTCTATTATGGAGGCGACAAGAAAGCACTCTCGCGGTCGGCGCAGCGCGGCCTGAAATTATTCCTCAATCGGAAGAAGGGCAACTGCAGCGTGTGCCACGTAATCGGAAAGAAGTATGCGCTTTTCACCGACAACAAATTCCACAACATCGGTGTCGG
The DNA here is from genome assembly GCA_003225295.1 of Acidobacteriota bacterium. Lineage (GTDB taxonomy): Bacteria > Acidobacteriota > Terriglobia > Acidiferrales > UBA7541 > Acidiferrum. The sequence goes on from QHYZ01000106.1 coordinate 33,311, forward strand.
CGCCGATACCCAAGGAAATCTTGCGGACGCCGGCAGGTACACGCAAACGAAAAATGCATCGGATTTGGGCGCGTTCAAAACGCCCACACTCCGCAACATCGCGGAGACGAGGCCGTACATGCACGACGGCAGCCAAGCCACCCTCAAAGACGTCGTGGACCATTACGTCGGCGGTGGCACATCCAATCCGCATCTCGATAAGGAGATCCACGCTCTCGATTTTCTAACCTTCGATGAGCGGGCTGACCTCAGGGCATTCCTGGAGTCACTGACCGGCACATTGCCACCGAACGTGGGTCCGCCGGCGGACTTGTCAGTAAAGATCCAAACTGCGCAAAGGCAGTAGTTCAGTGAGACATCCCGGAGCCAATCCGCAGCCGCGAGCTGGCACTTTCGGCTCCCTTAATCTCCTGCAAAATTCGCGACCCAATCCCGCAGCATTCGGGTCCTGCCTTACTCATTTCCACGACATGGTCTTCAACCACCCCACGCTCGCCGAAGCTTACAAAGTTGCTGCCTTAGACGGACTGAATAAGCTCTAATCGTTATTGTGAGTTGGCGCAGCAGCGTCTGGAATCCTGCTTAGGCGAAATGCCGGTCGTGAGTGAGCGCAGCCGCAAGTCGCTCCTCTCTTCCATGATTAAGAAACTGGCACCGTCTGTGAGACTCCAGTTCTTGTCGGTCATGTCTTGATATCGCTTCAGCGCCAAGGATCGGCTCCCATCGTCAATTTCTGTATCCGACTGTATCTATGAGACTTAGAATCCTTGCAGTGACTTGCATCCCGCGCTAGGTCGCATCCGTGCTTACGACATAATAGATGTTGCAACGATTATCGTTATAACGCATCTAAGCAGGGGGAGATAACGATGGCCACCCTGGCTGTGCCGCAAACCGCCAGGACCGCCTGGAACCTTGATCCGACCCATACCGGGCCGAATTCAAGGTCAAACACATGATGATCTCCCATGTGAAGGGGCACTTCGAAACAGTTACGGGAGTGCTGACTCTGGACGAAACCGTGGAACGTAGCGCTCGAGGCTGGCAGTGCTCTCATCGGTGACGAGGTGACCATCACCCTCGACGTCCAATTGGTGAAGGCCTGAATCGTTCGCGGGCGTCATACATCTAACGTCTCAAGCAGCTATATAGAAAGGAGATTTATGTCACTCCGACCTGTCAAACAGATTATTCAAACGCAGCCCACCATCGAGGGTGCTGGCGTCAAGTTGCAGCGCGCTTTTGGGTTCGGCAAAACAAAGGAGTTCGATCCTTTTCTCCTGCTAGACGATTTTCGCAACGACAATCCAAAAGACTACCTCGCCGGATTCCCGTGGCATCCGCACCGTGGCATTGAGACCATCACCTACGTCCTCGCAGGCTCCGTGGAGCACGGCGATAGCCTGGGCAACAAGGGCAAGATGACTGCCGGTGACGTGCAGTGGATGACCGCCGGTAGTGGCATCCTGCACCAGGAGATGCCCAAGGGTGATACCAAGGGGCGTATGCACGGCTTCCAACTCTGGGCCAACCTCCCTTCCGCGCTGAAGATGACCGCCCCGCGTTACCAGGACATTCCGTCGAACGCCATACCCGAGGTCGCCGACGACGACGGCACGCGCGTGCGCGTCATCTGTGGCGAGTTCTGCGGCAAAAAAGGACCAGTCGAGGGCGTGGCTGCTGACCCGAATTACCTCGACATTTCAGTTCTGCCTGATCAGCGCAAGCGGCTCAAAGTCGAGACCACCCGCAACGCCTTTGCTTACGTATTCGCGGGTTCCGGCACGTTCCGCGATTCCTCGGAACCTCGCGCGGTTCTGACCGAACAAGTCGCGAAACCCGATGCGCCCCCGGTATACGACGTCAGCAACCACTCGCTGGTGCTCTTCGATCGCGGCGACGAGATCACCGTCCAAGCAGGCGACGAAGGCATCCGCTTCCTTCTCGTCTCCGGCAAGCCCATCGAAGAGCCGGTGGCCTGGTATGGCCCCATCGTAATGAACACGCAAGCGCAGCTACGCCAAGCAATGGCCGAGCTGAATGACGGCACGTTCATCAAACACCGCTAATGAAAACAAGCCGCAAACCTACCTACCAGGCGGAGGCCCGGCCAGACCGACCTGCGTTACGTCGGTGGGTCTCCAGGATTTCGAACCAAGCGCACTGTTTTTCGCGCGTGGCATTCTTGCTCAACAGAACCCATTTATTGGTCCATCGGTACTCCGCTATTTCGATTACGAATAGGCGCGCCTCGGTTTGTCGAGCGCGTGCCGAGATTCGTCGGTCAGTTTCCGCTCTTGCAGGTATCTGTATTAGTATGAATCTCGCGTGAGCGCACAGGTTTTTATTAGTGGTTTATTGGCGGATTGGCAGGGATAGCTGCCGTATGCACCGCCAGCGAAAGGTGCGCTGTATGCGCAACCTGCAACCGCCTTATTCCTTAAGGCTTTGCGCTAAGTTGTTGATCCCATGGTGTAGTTCGGTTGGTTAGAACGCTGTCCTGCCATTCTGTTTCAACCATATCTCCGGTAACTTCAAGCGTTTGCGTGAAAACCATGTAGGTCGCATTCCAACCAAGTCGACTTCACTTCTGATTCTCTTCCCCGCGGCAATCCCCGCGCGAAGTGCGGTATATTTGCCCGTATATTTAGGATAGAGGATCCCCGACGTTCTTCACGACCCTACGGACACCCATATGACACTGCGACCCGTCGGGTACCGACAAACGCCCCAGCAGTGACCGACCAATCGGTAGCGAGAAGCCGACTCAGGATTAATCCGCACCCCGGAGCCCGAATACCTCTGGTTAGCGCACAATTCGCAGTCAATGTCAGCCGAGGTGTGCGATTGGCGATTCGGGCGCCCAAAATCATGCACCGACCGCAAATCCTCTCGCATCGAAGTGCGTTAGGAGGAAGTGTTATGAAAGCAGCAGTCGTTCCCGCTGTCAGCAGTTCGTGGCAGATCAAAGACGTTCCGCAACCTCAACCCGGACCTAATCAGGTACTGGTGAAAATGCATGCCAGCGGCATTTGCTACACCGACGTACATCTGACGCTCGGGCACTTTCCCGGACCATTTCCGCGAATCTTAGGCCACGAGCCAGTGGGCGAGATCGCTGCCGTGGCTCCCGACGTCACGACGCGGCAGGTGGGCGATCGCGTGGGTAGCGCCTGGATTCAATCCACTTGCGGGCGCTGCGAATGGTGCCAGCGTGGTCGCAGAATGTTCTGTCCCTACATGAAGGGCACAGGAATTGAGGCACAAGGCGGGCACGCCGAGTACATGCTGATGAATGCCGACGCAACCTATCTGATTCCTGACGAGGTTTCCTACGAGCAAGCAGCGCCGATCTTCTGCGCGGGTTACACGGTCTACAGCGGGCTGCGCTGGGCCGATCCCCAGCCGCACGAGCGCGTGGCCGTGCTTGGAATCGGCGGCCTTGGACACCTCGCAGTGCAATACGCGAAGGCAGCGGGCTTTGAGGCCATCGCCATTTCCCACTCCCCTGACAAAGACAAGTTGATCCGCGATCTCGGCGCGGATGAAATCGTCCGCGACGGCAAGAGCCTTGCCGCTGCAGGCGGTGCGGACATCATCCTCAGCACCTCCAATTCGGCGAAGTCCATGGTGGACAGCATTCAGGGATTACGGCCAGACGGCCGGCTGATCGCAATGGGCGCAGACGCGGAGCCACTTTCCGTCTCGCTGATGGATCTCATCATGAAGCGCATCCGCATCATCGGCAGCCAGCAGAACGGCCCCGAATATCTCTACGAAGCTCTTGATTTCGTGGCGCAAGGGAAAGTCAAAACCTTCGTCGAGACTTACCCATTGGCGGAGGCCGCTAAGGCCTACGAACGCGTTGCGGAGGGCCGGGCCCGGTTCCGCGCCGTCCTCACAATGTAATCGGCGATACGAGCAGTCACCGCCGTTTTCGGGCGGATCAACGGGCAACCCCTCCATAATCCGATAAGGGAAGGGTTGCTGACGATTTGTCCAGGATGCAAAATTGAATGTTAACGCGCTGTTTCAAAACGCTCTCTAGCATAAGGAGCATAAATCGTGATTTTCATGCGCGCGAGGCGCCATTCACAGCGATGGACGTTCGGGGGTGCGGGGAGTCGGATCAAGAGCAATAGTGAAAATGAGCAGACTGTCGAATAAAGTTGCCATAGTGACGGGCGCGTCCAAAGGCATAGGCGGTGGGATTGCAACGGCCTTGGGAGCTGCGGGCGCGCGCGTGGCCGTGAACTATTCCTCCGACCGTGAAGGCGCCGAACGCGTCGCTCAGGCGATCACCGACAACGGGGGCGAGGCGATCGCGGTAGGGGCCGACGTGTCCAAGACTGCAGATGTCGCACGGCTATTCGACAAGGTGGATTCCGCCTTCGGAAGACTAGACGTTCTGGTCAACAACGCCGGAGTATTCCGCTTCGGCGCATTCGCGGAGATCACGGCAGAGAGCTTTCATCTCCACTACAACATCAACGTTCTCGGGGCGATTCTCCCCGTGCAGGAAGCGATCAAGCGGTTCGGGGCCGACGGCGGGAGCATCATCAACCTCAGCTCTATCGTCGGCTCGCATCCGGTGCCGGGAGCCCTGCTGTACGCTTCCACGAAAGGCGCCATCGAAACGCTGACCAGGGGATTGGCGCTCGAATTGGCGCCGCGCAAGATACGCGTCAACGCCATCGCTCCCGGTCATACAGAAACCGAAGGCAATGTAGCCGCGGGGACCTTTGAGGGTGGTGCCGGCGCCGTTCTGGCTGGGAAGACGCCGCTCGGCCGGCTCGGCCGCGTCACGGATATCGCCCCGCTGGCGGTCTTCCTAGCGTCAGACGAATCAGCCTGGATCACCGGGGAGGTCATTCGTGCCGCAGGCGGTCTCGTTGTAGCCACCTGAGTGCAATGCGCTGACCTCGCAATAATACATTCGGGTGAACGCAGTCAGGACAACACAGACAGGAGAATCCTATGCAAGGACTTCAAGATGGCTACTTAGCTGAATATCGCAGCCTGAAACTGACTCGGGACTCCGAAGGTGTCCTGGTTGCTGAATTTCACAGCAACGACGGGCCATGCACTTTCACGGCACAAGATCATACGGAGTTTGTCGATGCCTTTTATCGGATTGCACAAGATCGAGCGAACAAGATCGTAATTCTGACGGGAGCGGGCGGCGAGTTTATTCCCTACATCGATTTTTCGTCTTTCGGCAACGTCGCCGATCCCGGCGTTTGGAGCCAGGTTCACGACGAAGGCGTTCAGTTACTGGAAAACATGGCCAATATACGCGTGCCGGTGATCGCGGCTATCGAGGGACGCGCTCATGTGCACTCTGAGTATGCCCTACTTGCCAGTGTGATTGTGGCAGCCGAGGGTGCGACCTTCCACGATGTTCCGCACTTCGCCGGAGGCATTGTGCCAGGCGATGGAATTTTTACTATCTGGAGTTATCGCGCTGGAGCAGGACGAGCGGAGGCTTTCTTGCTGAACCCACAGCCGCTGACGGCGCGCACTGCACACGAATGGGGAGTGGTTAGCGAGGTTGTGCCGAACGGTAAAGCGCTCAGGCGAGCGCAGGAATTGGCAGAACTGTACTTGAAGGCTCCGGAAGTAACGCGCCGCAACACACGCGTACACTTCATGCAGCCTTTGAAAGAACGCATCGTGCGAGAAGTTGGCTACGGACTGGCGCTCGAAGGAGCGTCAGCAGCCGATCTCGTCAAATCAATGCAAGCCAAGAGTGAACCTGTCGCTCGGAAAGGAAAATCCGCATGAAGAGCACCGAGACCTCTCCATCCGACCACGTTCTTAAGAAGTCGCAGGCGGAAGAATTTGATCTGGTGATTCTCGGTGGCGGCACGGGCTCGACCATCGCTGCGTGGACGTTTGCTGGCGAAGGCAACCGCGTCGCAGTCGTCGATCGCAAGTATATTGGCGGGTCTTGCCCTAATATTGCGTGCCTTCCGAGCAAGAACATTATCCATAGTGCGAAAGTTGCGGACTACTTTCGCCGAAGCAAAGAGTTTGGCATTGCTCACGATGGCTTCACGATTGAGATGTCGGGCGTCCAAGACCGCAAGCGCAAGATGGTCGTCGGCCTGAACGAGATGTATATGGAGAATTACCGGAAGACGGGCGCCGAGTTCATTTTGGGCACCGGGCGGTTCGTTGCTCCGACAACTGTGGAGGCCGCCCTCCCCGACGGGAGCACTCGTGAACTCCGCGGTACTAATGTGATCGTCAGCACCGGCACACGGGCCACATTGGAAGCTATTCCCGGTCTTGCTGAAGCACAGCCGCTCACGCACATCGAGGCGCTCGAATTAGGCCAAGTCCCCGAACATCTGCTCGTTATCGGCGGTGGCTACATAGGAGTAGAGCTTTCCCAGGCCATGCGGCGATTCGGCAGCAAAGTGACTGTGATTGATCGCAATGGACGATTGATGTCCAAAGAAGACGAAGACGTATGCGAGGGCCTTAACCGCCTGCTTGACGACGAGGGCATCGATGTTCATCTGAATACTCCTATCAAACGCGTGTCTGGAAAATCGGGAGATTCGGTGACCATTGCATTCGAACAGAATGGAGCCGATAAGACGCTGACGGGCACTCACCTGCTTGTCGCGACAGGGCGCACTCCAAACACCGAGGGACTTGGATTGGAGTTAGCCGGTGTTGAACTGACCGGCCGTGGATACATCAAGGTCAACGAGCGGCTGCAGACGACAGCACCGGGAGTGTGGGCGATCGGCGAGGTTGCGGGCAGCCCGCAGTTCACACACATTAGCATCGACGATTTCCGCGTGGTCCATGCCAATCTGACCGGCGGCAACCGCGTCACAACCGGCAGGCAAGTTCCATATTGTCTGTTTACGGATCCTGAGCTTGCTCGTATCGGTCTGAGTGAAACCGATGCAAAGGTGACGGGAATCCCATATCGACTATTCAAGGTCCCGATGGAAGCCAACCTGCGTGCCCGCACACTTTCCGAAACGCGCGGCTTTCTGAAGACGCTCGTGGAGGCTGATAGCGATCGCATCCTCGGGTTCACGGCCTTCGGTGTCGGTGCGGGGGAGATCCTGGCCACCGTCCAGATTGCGATGGTCGCAGGGCTGCCCTATACCGCGCTGCGCGACGCGGTCCTGACTCACCCAACGCTGGTCGAAGGCCTCATACCTCTGTTCTCATCCGCGGCGTCAGCGCACAAAGTTGTCGACACAAGACGAGCCCAGACCTCCGCCGCATGAGGTGAACTGCAGCAACAATAAGAAACGCAGGAACTCGTGATCCGGTCGTTGCGCAACACGGATAATACCTCGGCCTCTCTGAAGGATTGCTTGTTGGCGAGTTTCGTGCGCTATAGAATCAAAGCTGCGACCGTCTGCAAAGCGGTTTGAGCAATTCTGCTCCAGGCTCGAAAAAGGTCCGCGCCCGCCCGGCGTAACACATCCTTGATGTCAGCGGACCAAGTGCTTCGATGCGTTTACCGTCCACGTGAATTTCTTCCGAGCGCGACGATACGACTGGTACGTGCCGGGGTCTGTTCCGCCGAGTCCATTATTTAGGTCCTTGCAGGTCGACACCATAAGAACCCAAAACATCCTGCAAGGTTACGATGCCTTCCAGCTTGTGCACGTCAGCGCGGCTGACAACTGGCAGGGTGTCCAACTGGGCCGCGCCCATGCGCTCCAACGCAAGATGAAGCGACTGGTCCACGTGGACGTGCGGAAAATCACGTGAATCAACAAGGCCACTCAGCGGTATTGTGGTGGCACCTTCGGCAAGAGCCTTCTGGAGACTACTCCGGCCGACAATACCCATTACCCCTCGCTCATCAACAACTGGCCAACTGCGGAATTGACTAGATTGTGTTTTTTCGAGAGCCTCTCCGACCGTCATCTGAGTGGCCAGAATCTCTGTGGCAGTGCGCATTGCTTGGATCACCCGGAGTTGCCCTTGTTGCTGACGTGTCTCGGCGTTTGGCAAATGAATGCCATCCTGACGCGCCAAAACATCGTAGATGGGCTGCCGTTGCAGCCGTGAGGAGATAAAGAAGCTCACCAGATTCGAAATCATAAGCGGAACGATGACCGCATAATCGCGCGTGATTTCAAAAATCATGACGACGGAGGTCATCGGCGCCCGCACAATACCAGCAAATGCGGTTCCCATTCCCACGAGGGCATACACACCTGGAGTCGCGACATAGGTCGGCAATAAGCCGTGGGCCACGTTGCCCACGATTCCACCAAGCATCGCCCCAATAAACAAGCTCGGTCCGAAAATCCCGCCGGCGTTGCCCGAGGCATAGCTTATGGTCACGGCCAGAAACTTGAGAATTAGGAGCAGAACCATCAGTCTGACCGCCATCCCACCGTTCAACGCGTCACCAACATGCTTGTAGCCCACACCTAATACTTGAGGCACAAACCAGCCCATCAATCCAACCACCAAGCCGCCTGCCAGAGGCTGGAGCCATACGGTTTTTCGGGGGAATCGCAGAAAGCGCTCGCGCATACCGAGAAGAAGTTTCGTGAAAACCACCGACACCAGGCCTCCAGCTACTCCTAGAACGGCGTACACCACAAACTCCAGCGGACTCACCAGTTGATATTGCGGCACCTGAAAAAGCGGGTCATTTCCAAGCAGCAGGCGCAGCATCGCCCAGGAAGTGGCGGAGGCCAGAACCACCGACCCCAGCACCGGCGCATGAAGATCTCCTACGACTTCCTCGAGGGCGAACAGGACCGCCGCTAGAGGTGTATTGAACGCCGCAGCGATCGCTGCTGCTGCTCCCACTGGCAGGAGCGCCTTCACTTTCTCGGGGCGCAACCCCAGCTTACGAGCTAACACGGACGCTAGCCCCGCGCCCACTTGAACCGCGGGGCCCTCGCGCCCCAGTGGGATTCCACTTGCCAATGTCGCTGACGTACAGAAGAATTTCCCCACAACGGTGCCCAACGTTATGCGACCTTCCCGGGCAAACAGGGCAGCTTTTGTTTGAGGAACACCGCTGCCACGAGCTTCCGGAAAGTAGCGGAACAACAGATAACCCATCCCGAGGGAGCCGGTCAGCGGAACCAACAGCCGCCGCCAAGCTGCGCCGCCCCCGGGGTACAGTCGTGCGCCAAATCGCTCGGTGAGCAGAATGAAAGCAACAACGATTGCGCCCACCAATGCCCCTATCAACAACGTCAGGACCAGGAAGACTTGTTCGTCGCGTTCTTGCAAAAGAAGGGTCCACTGTCGCGCTGGTGCTTTCCACCAGGCCGCACTGGGCTGTTCTTCGGCTTCCTTCATCGCTGGCAATTCTCCGTGCATTAGCATATCTCAGTGACGAAACAACTATCAGGCGGCCGTGATGCGACTTTCACATTCACGCCGCTTTTGCATCGTCACCATTGTCAAGTTTGAGGATTCTTACGAGGGGCTTGATTGTAAGTCCCTGCACTAGAAATGGAAAAGATGACCACGCCGAACGTCAAGTTTAAGATTTGCTCGCGACAAGGAAACGCGGCGGTCAAGCTCAGCGCAAGAGCGAGCGCCAGTGCTCCGCGAAGTCCGCCCCATACGGCTACATGCTGCCAACGAAGCGGCATCTTCTCCGCGAAACGATTGCTCAAAGGCACGAGCAGATAGATCGAAAACGCGCGCCCTAGAAACACGGCACCGATGGCCAACAGTACGGACGCCCAATTCTGTAGGAGTTCACGCACATGGATTTCCAGGCCAATCAAAAGAAACACGAGAGAATTCATGACGAACGAAATGTACGCCCAGAATTGACTCCATCGCAGTACGTGTGCCAGCACTCATGCCTCTTTTCGCACCAAAGTTCCCCAGCATCAGCCCCGCAGATGCTGTCGCTATCACGCCTGACAGGTGCAGGTGAAGCGCGAGCAGATAGCTGCCGTATGCAAGGATGGTTGTCAGAGTAATCTCAATCTGCGGATCATCCACCGTCCCGGTAATGCGGCTCGCCAGGTACCCTAGAGTTGACCCCAGACTGCTCGATACCTTTTTGGCACGGTCAGCTTTTCCGCAACGATAGCTCCGAACAGGATGCCAAAGAGAACGACCGCAGTTCCATCGTTGAGAAGGCTCTCTCCTTCCATGATCAGGGACAACCGCTTGCGTACCCTCAGATCCTTGAAGATGGCCAGCGCAGAAATGGGGTCCGTGGCAGAAATGATGCCCCGAAAAGAAGTGCAATGAGCACAGGCAAACCGATCAACCAATGCACAAGGTATCGGGTCACAAGGGCAGCGAGCAGCACACCTGCGTTGGCGAGCGACAACAGAGGCACGGAATTGCGAAGCAGATCCCGCACGTCCAGCTTCACGCTGCCTTCGAAGACCAGCGCCGGAAGAAACAATATCAAAATCACATCGGGCGTCAGCCAATCGGGACGGTGACCGGGTTGAAGCGGCGACAAGATAGGATGCTGAATGACTCCGAGGAGCAAGCCGCCCAAGACGAGGGACACCGTATAGGGAATCCTCAGGCGTTACGCCAGCATCGCGATGATCGCGGCAACGATGAGCAGCCAAACCAAGAATTCTATGCCCGAGGTTGGCGTCATCTCAGAAACGTTCGACATTGCAACTGCTCGGATTCGTTAACGAACGCTTGGCGCATTGCCACTCGCAAAAGCACCTCTGACCTGTGGACGAAGAAGATACACGAGCAGAGCCCCAGCAATTACGAAGCCGACGCTGCCTCTAAGGAGATCACCCATGAAGGCGTTCACCAGATCTCCCAAGACTTGGGTTGCGATGATGGCAACTGCCAGTCGCCACCCCCAAAGGCGACGCTTGAACCAGGCCGTGCCAGCAACTGCCATGGTTGCACCGAGCAAGAGTAGGGAATTCCGACTGTTTTCCCGAACGGTGCAAGCTGTCTGTGCGCAGGCGCATTAAGAGCCCACATGCGGTCAAGAATCGTGCCCCGCCAGATCAGGGTGGCTCCGGCGAGTGAGGCCATGGTTGCTCCGAAAAAAAGGAAGATGCCCATAGCTGTGATTCCGGTGTGTGATTCCTCTGGACGAACATTTCCAACTCACGTGGAGAACAACCCCGCGCCCGATGACTATAACTCGGAACGTTTTCTGTTCACTTCTCATTCGAAGCGAGGCGCCATGTATCACGATCGGTACTTGGGGTTTGGCAGACGTGCTCGGTTATCGTGTGCAAGCTAGAAGTCTGCGATGAGGCCGACTCCTGCTGAGAAGCGGTTGGCGCAAGCGTAGAGCGAAACGACAAGAACGGTCTCCAGGATTGCGGCATCGTCCCAACCCGCTGCGCGGAGACGATCAACGTCTGGCTTCTCGATGTCCGCGGGGTGGCGCGTGAGCTTATCGGCAAACCGGAAGAGCTCCATGACCTTAGGTTCGACGGACGCACTCGTGTAGTCGAGTGCCAGCTTCCGCGATAACGACTTGTCGATGCCCATCCGACCGAGAATCTCTAAGTGCGCGGCAAGGCAATAGTTGGATAAATTGATGCCACTGACGACCAGCGCCACCTGCTCTTTGATTTGCTTGGGGAGAACTCGCTGCTCAAACATAACGTGCGTGAAAAGGTTCACCTGGTCCTGAAGCAATTGGGGATCGCGTCCGAGGGCCAGAAAGTAGTTGGGTACAAAGCCCCAGTTTTCACCGAGGAATTCATAGATGCGCTTTACTTCAGGACTGGCTTGGTCTTTGGAAACAGCGGGAATCCAAGACATAAATATCCTCCGGGCATTGGCGAACTGCGGAACTCAGCGGGCGTGAAAACTGACCTGAAAGCGCCGCTGAGCGTTTTGGGGGATGATACCAGATTCGGGGCTTGTAACTGTCTTCGCAGCAACGGCAACACGTACTCTGGTCCTTGCAACCTTGCTCCTGCATAGGCAGCGGGGCGATTGCTGGACGGAAGTGGTCTAAGAAAACCACTGGGGCTCAGGAAGTTAGAGCTGAAACTCCGGTTTCGGATCGCGGGACGCCTTGGCGCCGGGTATCGACGGGAGCTGGTACGCGCCGCCACGGTCCTTCATTTGACGTGCATCGCGGAGAAAGAAAAGGCCACGGTTGCGGACGAGCGCGGAACAGATGCGCGCGAAACATGTTCATTCAGGGGAGAAAGGGCGGCCAAGACCGGTAGCTGACACGTGACGCAGGAACTTCGAATGGCATCATCTCGGCCTCTCCAACGAAGAAGAATGCACAGAGAAAATTACTTGTTCTGGTGACCGTTGCCATCAGGTCAAACTGTTAACTCATGCGCTCGAGCGCTAGTAAAATGTCGCTTATGTTTCTGCTGACTTGGCGGTTCATCGCATTCCTCCTGGCAGCGCTCACGTTGGCAATGGCCTTCTGTCACCTACTGGAAATGGCGCCGAAGATGAAGGATGACGCGGCACTGTACACAACCGTGCAGCAGACGGTCTACCGCAACTTTGGAGTTCCTCTCGGTGCGGCAATCGAGACGGCCGCAGTGATTTTTACCATCGCGCTCGCGACACTCAATCGGAAGGGCGGATCAGCATTCTATCTGACAGCAATTACGGCGTCGTGTTACTTGGTGGCATTCGCCATCTGGTTCGTACGCGTGTCACCCACCAATGCCGAAATCAACGAGTGGACGACCACGTCCGTGCCAGCGAATTGGACGCTGTGGCGCAATCGGTGGGAGCGGTCGCACGCAGTACGCGCCGTTCTCTTTCTGGTCGGATTTAGTACTCTGATTCTCTCTGCTCTCGTCTGATGACACGGCGAAGTGCGGTGCCTTCCCGCTAGCTCCATGGCAATTCATTTTACCTTTTGGCGAAGCATTACTTGGTGGTCATTGAGCGACCTCCTATTGTTGGTAGGCTTGGGTTGTTCGGCGGACGCCTTCGGCGTAAGAAGTCGGCTGAAAGCGGAACGCCGTCGTGAATTTTGTTGAATCGAAGATGTAGTCGAATTCGTACTGGTAAAGCATCTCGTACAATTCTCGGACCGTCGTATCGAACCACCCTGCCACCCTGAGCATCGGCCGCGTGAGCACGCGGTACTTCGGTTGCGCTCCGAACTCCTTGGCGACGAGCTCAATGAACTGTTTCCCGGTCGGCGGATCGGGAGCAGTAGGAACGTGCCATGTTTGATTCCAGGCGCTTTCGCTCTCCGCCAGTAGCACCAGACTCCGCACGGCGTCCGGCGTGAAGGTGAACGAATGCTTCACAGAATCGTTGGCAAGCCAACTCGCTTTCGCGCCCTTGGCCAACTTGTCGAACACCAGAACATTGGGGATGCCGGGCCGGGCTCGGGGGCCATAGAAGTCGGCGGAGCGCGCGATGAGTGCCGTGAGGTTGCCCGCCTTTAGCTCGGTTAGAAGCATAGTGGCGATCTGCGCGCGGATCTCGCCCTTTTTGCTGTAAGGGTGGAAGGGCGTTTGCTCCGTCATCACGCCTTCCACTTTCCCGTACATATACACGTTGTCGAAGAAGACCAATCTTGTGTTCGCGCGCTTGGCGGCTTCGATGGCGTTGCGCATCATGCGGGGCCACAGTGCCCGCCATTCCGTGATGTCATACTTCAGACCGACAAGCAGAAACGCAATCCTGGAACCAGTAACTGCCTTAACAGTGTCGTCAAGGTTGGACAGATCGGCTGCGACTGCCTCCGCTGCGCCAGGAACCAGTTTGGGATTCCGGCTGACCAGCCGGATAGACTCGTTACGAGTGGTGAGCTCTTTGACAAGCTCGCTACTGATCGCGCCGTTCGCTCCGAGGATGGTGACCATGGATGTATGTTACGCGGAATGATCGAATCACCTCAAGAAGACCAGTTCCGCGCGCGGACGTGAAGGATTTTCCAAAGGCGTAGCCGCACCGGACATTTTGTTTCGAGCCATCACGCGATAAGTCCCGGATGCTACAAAAATAACCGGCCAAATCTGTTTGGACCTTGATTCGCGCGTAAGCGCCTTATGATCAAACAGTTTGGCAGGTTATTTTCGACATAAATTGGAAGCGTGGTCTCGAACATCACTTGAAAAGTAAATTCGTTGCGGCAGAGTCCATTTCTTAGTCCATTCATACTCCCGAATTTCGATGGCCAACCGGCTACCTCGGTTGGTCGAGGATTCATCGGCAGTGATTCCTTAAGGTAGGGGTCGCGTCAGCGCCAGCCCGTTTGTTTGCAGGGGTTTCCACTCCGGTCTCAGTTTGACGGCATTCTTGCAAATCTTTTGGGGTACTTGACTTGATGCTTTTCTGACACTATTATTAGTGTCATATGAAATCACCACGCGAACCCGACCTGGAACTGCGCGGCAAACTCATCCGCAGCCTCGGTGCTCTCCGCGAAATGCTGCCCGGCTCGTTTGTCGAACGCACTCGCGCCTGCGGCCGGCCCAACTGTCATTGTGCCGACGGCAAACGCCTGCATTCGCAATATCAGATCTCCGTGCTGATTGACGGCAAGCCGAAAGCTCTCAACATTCCGGCGGAACTGGTTGACTTGGTGCGCCAAAAGATCGACATGCGCCGACGCTTTGATGCTGCCGCCACTACCATCTGCAAGGTCAACCTGAAGCGGTTTCTCAAAGAAAAGAAAGATCGCCAAGTTTGATCCGGCACCGGTTCGAGGCTTATCTCGACAAGGTGTTTGGCTTCTCCGATTTGGTGAGCGCTCTGCCCGAGGGACGGCAGTTTCCACAGCACTCTTGGAAAAAGGTGTTTGACGCCGTCTTCTTGGGTGCGGCTATGCAGATTCCCAGCCTGCTGCAGATGGAGGCAGAATGTCACCATGGGGCGCTGGCTAAACGCATCGGACCGCTCAGTGACGACACCATCGGCTACTCGCTAGAAAGACAATCTCCCGAAGCCGTGTTCGCCCTCAGTTGTGAAATTGCTCGCCGCCTGAAACGCAACGGAGTTCTACGCTCCGATTGGTCCCGAGGATTGGTGGTTGGGGCGGTCGATGGAATTGAAATCTGCAGTTCGTTTGCCCGGTGTTGCGATGCCTGCATGGAGCGGGAGGTTCAGCACAAGGTGAACGGCGAGATGCAAACCGATATTCAGTATTATCACCGCATCGTCGCGGTGGTCTTGGTCAGCACCGATTTCCCCATTCCTTTAGGTGTCCGCTTTCAGAAGAACGGCGAAGGAGAGGTGTCCTGCGCCCTGGCGCTGCTCCAAGATCTGGTCGGGCAGTTGGGCCGCCGCTTCCTGGACGTGTTGGTGGGGGATGCTTTGTATCTGCAAGCCCCCTTCGTCAAAGAGGTGGAACGTCTGGGTCTGGTTTGGGCCTTCACCTTGAAAGAGAACCAGCCCGAATTATTGCGCGAGGCGGAGCGTCTCACCCAGCAATCTCCCGCCGGCGTTCACGCCGAGCCTGGCCAGGAGATTCGCTACTGGCACTTGCCGGAGGTCGATTGGCCGGTCGCCGATCGCCAGGTGCGGATCGTCAAAACGGTTCGCATCGAACACCAGCATCGCGTCACCGTCAGCGAACAAGACGGTCATCGCATCAAGGGCAAGGCGGCGGTGACGCAAGAAAGTACCAACTTCTACGCCACCAATTTCGAACTCGGCTCGATCTCCCCGCTGTTCATTCATCAGTGCAGTCGCAGCCGTTGGCGAATCGATACGGAAGTCTTTCAGACCATCACCACCGACTGTCACCTCAAACACCCTGCGGTCCACCAAACTACGGCCCTGGTGGTGCTGACGATGATTCGGTTTCTGGCCTATACCTTGTCATTGGTCTTCTACCACCGCCAAGTCCGCAGCCATGCCCGCCGAAAATGCGAGACCTTTCATGAGTTCGCCAAGAGCTTAGCCTACTGGTTCGTCGCTCTTTCTCCGAATACTAGTTGATCTCCGCGGTGCCTTGCCTTAGACGTGTCTAGCAATCTTTCCGGGTGTCCGCCCTGACGCCATGCCGCCGCATTCCTTCCGACTCGAAAAATCAAGCGGTTTCTGCCATCCCGCGAGCATTCCAACTCGCCCTAGCTTCCTTGGCTGCCACAACTGGCGTCAAATCAGCGGCGT